>NZ_JBNAFZ010000007.1:0-338694 GCF_049800935.1 Microbulbifer sp. S227A
CTAAATCGGAGCCATCAGCAGAAGCAATTAAGTGGGGGGGTGGCCAGCGAAATGCTGACCGCAAAGGGATGTAGGAGTCTGAAAATCAGGGTCGCGCGATCTTGATCACCGCCGGCAAGTTACGCAGCCGTTTCATCACCTGGGCCAGGTGCACGCGGTTGGTCACTTCCAGCGTCAGCGCGATGGTACTGTGCTGAGCATCCTTCTCGTCTACATGGATCTGCTCGATGCTCGCGCCCTCTTCGGTAATGCGCGTCGCCAGGCGGGCAATAATGCCGCGCTCGGATTCCACCTCCACGCGCACATCCCCCAGGAACTCGCCTTTTACATCCGGTGACCAGTTCACCGCCATGATGTTTTCCGGGTGCTCGCGCAACTCCGCCGCATTGCGGCAGGTATCCCGGTGCACCACCACACCCTTACCGGAACTGATATGCCCCATGATGGTATCGCCGGGAATCGGGCGGCAACAGCGGGCAAAGCTGATCATCATGCCCTCCTGGGCATCGATGGTCAGCGGCGAGGAAATATTGCTCGCCTCCGTCTCGGTGGTGCCTGGCGGGACCAGCAGCTTGGCTGCGGAAAAGGCCGCGCGGTTGCCGAGACCGATCTCTTCCAGCAGGTTCTCGAAACTCTCGTAATTGGCCTCTTTCACCCCGCGGCTGAGCTGCTCCTCGGAAAGGTCGGAAAGCTTGAGGTCGAACTTGGTCAGTGCCTTTTCCAGCAGGCGCTGGCCAAGGGCGATTGAATCGTGATGGCGCTGGTGCTTCAGGTAGTGGCGAATGGCACTGCGCGCTTTCGCGGTTACCACAAAATTGAGCCAGTTCGGGTTCGGCTGCACGTTTTTGCTGGTGAGGATCTCCACCTTCTGGCCGCTTTCCAGCGGCTGCGACAGCGGCGCCAGGCGCTGGTTGATGCGCACCGCCACACAGGAATTACCGATATCGGTGTGCACCGAATAGGCGAAGTCCACCGCGGTGGCCCCGGCGGGCAGATCAATGATTTTGCCCTTGGGCGTGAATACGTAAACCTCGTCCGGGAACAGGTCGATCTTTACGTTTTCGATAAATTCCAGCGAGTCACCGGCGCGTTGCTGCATCTCCAGCAGGCCCTGCACCCAGCGGCGCGCGCGCACCTGGCTGGTGCCACCGGTATTCAGCACCTCGTCGCCGGACGACTTGTACAGCCAGTGGGCGGCAATACCGCTGTTGGCCATCTCGTCCATTTCCTTGGTGCGGATCTGTACCTCGATCGGCACCCCGTGCATGCCCAGCAGCACCGTGTGCAGTGACTGGTAGCCGTTGGATTTGGGGATGGCGATGTAGTCTTTGAATTCGCTGATCACCGGTTTGTACAGGTTGTGGATAACCCCGAAGGTGCGGTAGCAGGTGTCCACACTGTCGACGATGATGCGGAAGGCGTAGACGTCCATGATTTCCTTGAACGACTTCTTCTTCGAGCGCATCTTCTGGTAGATGCTGAACAGGTGCTTCTCGCGGCCGATCACCAGCACATCGATGTTCTCCCGCTCCAGGCGCAGTTCGATGGCGTTCTGGATTTTTTCCAGCAGCTCCTTGCGGTTGCCACGGGCGGCAACCAGCGCCGCGCGCAGGCGGCTGGCACGCAGCGGGTAAATGGCGAAGAAGGCGCGGTCTTCGAATTCGATCCGCACATCGTTCATGCCCAGGCGGTTGGCAATGGGTGCGTAGATCTCGAGGGTCTCGCGGGCAATGCGCGCGCGTTTGCCGGGCTTCAGCGAGCCAAGGGTACGCATGTTGTGCAGGCGGTCGGCGAGCTTCACCAGAATCACACGGATGTCCCGCGCCATGGCCAGGGCCATTTTCTGGAAGTTCTCCGCCTGCTTCTCCGCCGGGCTGTCGGTCTCAAACTGGGTCAGCTTGGACACCCCGTCCACCAGATCCGCGATCTCCTCGCCAAACTGCTCGGCCAGTGCCGCTTTGGGGATACCGGTGTCTTCGATGACATCGTGCAGCATGGCGGCGGCCAGGCTCTGGGCGTCCATGTGCATGCCCGCAAGAATGGTGGCGACTGCGAGAGGGTGAGTGATATAGGGCTCGCCAGAGCGCCGGGTCTGGCCCTCATGGGCCTGCTCCGCGTAAAAATACGCGCGGCGGACGAACTGAATCTGATCGGGGGGAAGATAGGACGAGAGGCGATGGGCCAGACTATCGATCGTGTGCAAAGCCGCGCTCGCCTCTTAGATTTCCTGCATATCCTGCATCAAAACGTGGGGTGGGGATTACAGGTCCTGCTCGGACAGGAATACCGGCGCCGGGGAAGCGGCCTGTACCGGCTCTTCTTCCGGCTCGTCCAGAATGCTGGCGTCAACGAAGCCTTCTTCGATTTCGCGCAGGGCGATGACGGTGGGCTTGTCGTTTTCTTCCGCAACCATCGGATCGCGGCCGCCGGTAGCGATCTGGCGAGCGCGCTTGCTGCCAACAATCACCAGCTCAAAGCGGTTGTCTACGTGGTCGAGGCAATCTTCAACGGTAATACGTGCCATAAAATCTCTGTTCCAGTGTGGGTTCGCCCGGTTGCGGGCAAAAAAGGACAAATTCTGTTGTCTGGTCGGTCACGGCCGACGCGGACGGGGTTAACTATTCTACCGGACCGCGCGGTGTACGCAAATCGAACAATGGGTTCTTTGTGCCGTTTTGGTGGCTTTTACTGACTGCGCAGTAACGATTGCAGCAGACCCGCGTGTTGCTCCTGTTGTCGCGCCAGCCGCTGTCGCTCTGCCACCATGATTGCGCGCAGCTCATTCAGTGCGGTGGTGAAGTCGTCGTTGATCACCAGATAATCGGTCTCCACGTAGTGGGACATCTCATCGATTGCCTGTGCCATGCGCTTGTCGATCACCGCCTGATCGTCCTGGCCGCGCCCGGTCAGTCGCTCGTGCAGCGCCTGCTGCGAGGGTGGCAGGATGAAAATTCCTACCGTCTCCGGCATCAGCTTGCGCACCTGCTGCGCGCCCTGCCAGTCGATTTCCAGAATCACATCGCGACCGCTGGCGAGGGTTTCTTCCACCCATGCCTTGGAGGTGCCGTAGAAGTTCTCAAACACCTGCGCGTGCTCGAGGAACGCGCTTTCCTGCAGCATGCCGGCGAAGCCATCGTGGTCCACGAAATGATAGTTGATGCCATCGATCTCACCGGGGCGCATGGGCCGGGTGGTGTGCGATACCGACACCGTGACCTGAGTATCGGCCTCGATCAGCGCTTTGACGAGACTGGTTTTACCGGCGCCGGAGGGCGCGGAGACCGTATAGAGAGTACCTGTGGACACGGCGAACCTTGCTGCAGTGTGAGTAAGTGGGGTGATGGGCGGGGAGTATAACGAATGCGGGGGCCGCGGAGCGAATATGCGTAGTGCGGAGCGAATGCAAAACAGGCGAGCCTCGACCGGGGCTGGGGGCAAAGTGTTGGGCTTTTCCGGTCCGCCTGCCACGGGGAGGCAGGGTTTCCGAACCCGGTCGAGGTGCCTGCGGAATCACAACCGTGCCTTTGGGGAAGGCGGGCTACCACGGATTCCTTGCGTTAATGACTAACGGATGTGACTGTATCGTCTTTGTCATTAAAAACCAACCGCCACCAGAGTGCGGCGCTTATCAGGCAATAGCCTGCCACCGCCGTCCAGATCAATTGCGGCAGTAGCGGGATCGATACGGCGAGCAGTGCCAGGCGGCCCAGCTCCCAGTAGCGCGTAGCGCTGCTGCCGTCGAGGATACGCCCGTTCAGGATCAGGCCCGCGATGATCAGGAACACCACCAGTGCGGTCGTGGCAAAATCGAGGCCGCTGCCCATAAACAGGATTCCCACGGTTGCCAGGGTGTAGCTCAAATGCTGAGCCAGAGCGTACCAGCGCACGCCGCGGTTTATCTGTGGGTCAAAGCGCTGGAAGTTGTCCAGATCCCCGCTGGGGACGGGCATGGCCGCCTCGGCGTCCGCCGGGCGGTAGCCGGTGGCACGGAACCACAGGCTAAGTTTTTCCTTCCAGCTTTTGGTGTACACCGCATCCAGCCACATGCGCTTCAGGTGCTGCAAATTGGCGGCGAACGGGTCGAAGGTGTTGAGCGGTTTGCGCACGCCGTAGATACATGGCTCGTCGTCCAGTTCTTCCTGATAGGTTCCGAAGATACGGTCCCAGATGATCAGCACGCCGCCGTAGTTGCGGTCTACATACACCTTGTTCTGTGCGTGGTGCACCCGGTGATTGGACGGCGATACCAGGATCCACTCCATCCAGCGGATCTTGGGAAACTTCTGCGTGTGGACCCAGAACTGGTAGATGAGATCGATGGCGCCGGCGGTCAGTAGCACTTCCGGGGGCATGCCCACCAGCAGCAGCGGCAGGTAAAACATCCACGCCAGGGGTACAAAACCGCTGGACTGGCGCAGCGCGGTACTGAGGTTGTAATCCTCGCTCTGGTGATGCACCACGTGCTCGGCCCAGAAGATATTGACCTCGTGCGCGATGCGGTGGCGCCAGTAATAGAAGAAATCGTACAGGACGATCGCCAGCACCATGTGCCAGGGGTTATCCAGCGACCAGTGGATACCCAGGCTCTGGTAGGTGGGTTCCAACCACTGGTACAGCGGAATGTAGACGAGCATCAGGATGCCCACGCGCACCAGCCCGACCACCCGGCTCATGATGCCGGCGCCCAGGCTGCCGATGGTGTCGTTCAGGCGATACAGGCCCCAGCCGCGCCAGCGGTCCAGGGTCAGCTCGAGCACAAGCGCGAGCAGGAAAAACGGAATGGCGGCGGTGATCAGTCCCACGGGCACCTCGAGAATCGTCGGTTTGATTATCTTTGTTGTGACTTGCTAGCAATCTTGCCACAGGGCGCGGTGCGGGCAATGTCCTGAGAGACCGGATTTCGAAATCCGTGTGTTTTTGGCGTTACGCCCATGGCGAAGATCGTCAGCGAGCAACGCCAATCATCCCGCGCGCATCCCCCGTCAGGCCGGTGACTGGCACGCTCGTGCCGACCTTGGTGCTTTCTGATGATTTCCGTTTTGCGATAGCATTTGCCGCAATCACTATTACGGGACAAGGAAATGCCCCACTTTGATTTAAGCGACAGACAGGGAAAGTATTATCGCTTGACGGCCTCAATCCGTTTCTCCGTTCCCTGGATTGATCCACAGCAGGTTCTTATTGCCGGGGAATTACTGGCGAATACGGAGCCCGGCCAGTTGTTGATGGCCGAGCAGCACTTTTTTGGTGGCGGCAGTTACCCCCTTTTGCAGCTCGGCGGGTCCGAGAGTTTCGGGCTCCCTTCCGCTCTGCGCACGCACTCCGGTGCGTCTTCGCTCATTTCAGGTCCCTATTCAGTTCGGAGTCCAGTTCAGAGTCCAGTTCAGGGGCCAATTCAGGATTCAGAGCAGATCCTGCTCGAGGCCATTCGCAGCGGCACGCTCGAACTGCAGGCGGCTGATCCGGCCCAAGCCAGTCACAGCCAAAGCGCAGACGAGCGCAACGCGCTGCGGGTAAAAATCCGCCTGGCGCTCGCTGAAATCGTCAGTCAGGAACGTGCAGAGGCCGCCGGTCATGAACGTTCGCAGGCAAACGAGTCGCACTTGATGCGCGGGCTTATTTATACCGGTGCGTTTTTCAACGGGCTGTGGCACGCGGGCACGGATTTCGCCAAGTGGCTGAAAGAAGTCAACGATGTGGTGAATCCCACCCAGCGCATCTTGCGCAGCCTGCGCTCGGGCATGCGCGCGCGTGAGCGCGCCAGTGTCAGCGGCGAGTCGTATCTGGATGCCTTTGTATCGGAGCAGCTCACCGCCGAAAAGCGCCAGCTGGTAGAGGCCATCGGCTTTGACCCGTCCAGTATCACCCGCGAGCAGTTCGACCAGGCGCTGGAGATTGCCGAACTGGTCTGGCAAGACCCGGCGCTGCGCGCAGATATACGTCGCTTTTGTGTGGAATACGTAAATGCGCAGCATGCGGTGGAGCTCACGGACCTCACGGAGCTGCCGGGCTCGGCCGCCTTTGAGGTTTTGGTTACCCTGGTGCTGTTAGGGGTGACCGCCGGTGCTGGTGTGGCAGTTGCCGGTGCGCGGCAGGCCCGCCACTTCGCCCGGTTCCGCAAAGTAGGTGAATTGCTGAAACGCTACGCCGCTGGACGTTGTAAACATCGTTGATGTGAATGGTGTTCCCTGTGCGGAGGTGGAATTCGAGGATTGATCTTCCTTGTTGCAACTGGACTGCACTGATATCCGCTGTTCGGTATACGCACCCAAATAAAAAAGGCCGGCAAATGCCGGCCAAACAAGGGGGGGATTCCGAATTAAGCAGTATTTTTATTCTCCTTAAGGGGCCGCCTCCGCCTGCAGGGTTACCCCCGAATAAGCGCTGTAACCGCGGACGCTGATATACCAGGTGCCCGACTGCGGGTTGCTGATGCTGCAGCTTTCGTCGTTGCCCCAGCGATAGGGACGACAGTCGTAGCTGCTGGTGGTGGGCTGGCTGCCGTAGCGCACGTACAGGTCACCGTCACCACTGCCGCCGCTCATCAAGACTTCCAGCGTGCTCATGCCGCTGTTCACATCCAGAGTGAAGTGCTGCCAGGTACTGGCCGACCCGGATACGTTGGATTCGGTCCAGCCGGTGGCACCACCGCCGCCATTGCCCGGCTCGTCAAAATTCCCCACCAGGCTCACGCCGGAGAAGGTGCTGTAAGCGCGCACCATCACGTGATAGGTACCCGCCTGCACATTGCTGATCGAACAGGTTTCATTGTTGCCGTTCAGATATGGGCGGCACTCGTAGCTGCCGGTGGTCGGCTGGCTGCCGTACTGCACATACAGGTCCGCGTCACCGCTGCCACCGGAAATCTGGAAGCTCAGGTTGCTCGCGCCGGCCGGTACTTCGAGGGTATAGCGCAGTTCTTGTCCGGAGCTTGCCGCCAGGCCAGATTCAGCCACGCCGTTGGTCAGCGCACCGTCACCCGGATCCGGGTCGCCGCCACCGCCGCCATTGGCTGCCGCGACCGCTGCTGCCGCATCCACGATACCGGAGCCGCACTGGCTGCAGGAACCGGGGAAGCTGCGCGCGGTGCTTTTCAGGTTGGCTTCCACCTCATCAGGTGTGATGCCGCTGTCTACGGCATACAGCAGGGCTGCCGCACCCGCCACATGTGGCGCCGCCATACTGGTGCCCTGGTAGAAGGCGTAGCTGTCGCTGCCGGGGCCCTGAGAACCGCTGTTCAGCGTGGAAAGCACGCCGTTACTATTGGTAGCGGTTTCGCCACCGGGTGCCGCTACATCCACCACGCTGCCGTAGTTGGAGTAGTAGGCACGGCTACCGGCGCGGTTGGTGGAGGCCACGGTGATGACGCCGGAGCAGCTGGCTGGGCTGTAATTGCCGGCGTTGGCATTGGAGTTACCCGCTGCAACCACCACGGTGGTACCGAGGCTGCGCGCGGTATTGATGGCGTTTTGGGTGGTGGTATCGCAGCCACCGCCGCCACCCAGACTGAGGTTCAAAACCTGTGCCGGGTTGGCATTGGCGGGGACACCGCTCACGCTGCCGCCGGCGCCCCAGATGATGCCGTCGGCAATATCCGAGGTATAACCACCACAGCGCCCCAACACCCGGATGGGGACGATCTTCGATTTGTAGGCAACGCCGGCTACACCGGTGTTGTTGTTGGTTACCGCGGCGATGGTGCCCGCCACATGGGTGCCGTGCCAGCTGCTGCTGCGCGCCGGTTGACCCTGACCACAGGCGCCCGCGGGCGACCAGTCGCCGGGATCGCTGGCGTCACTGTCGCGGCCGTTGCCGTCCTGCGCCACGGTGGTATCAGAAATCATGTCGTAACCGGGCAGCAGGTTTGCGTTCAGGTCCGCGTGCGGGCGGTAACCGGTATCGATCACCGCAACCACAACCCCCTCCCCCTGTGTTACATCCCAGGCCGCCGGCAGGTTGAGACCGCCGGTGGACTCAAAGTAGTGCCACTGCTGGTTGTAGTTGGTGTCGTTGGGGGTGGCCATGGGGCGCATCAGTCGGTCTGGCTCCGCGTATTCCACCTGCGGGTCCTGTTGCAGGCGCGCAATAATCGCATTCATTTCCGCCTTGCTGGCACGCTTTTCCAGCTTCATCAGCTGGGCACCGGTTGCGAGCCGGCGCATATGTTTGAAGCGGTGGCCGGCGGTGCGCGCGACGCGGTCGATTGCGGTTTGCGACATGGCAAGACTGTTGGCGCCGGCCGTCGTGTTCTTGTATTTCAGGATGATGCGGTCGGTGACCATCTCCTGTGGGGCAACGCTGGTGGCGGTGAGCTCGGGCTCGACTGCGTGCACAGAAAAGCTGGTGCTCAGGCCGGCGCCGAGCAGCAGTGCGGTGACACCGAGCGCGCCACCGGCGCGGCCGGACATGCGCACGCTGCGTGCCAGTAGATTGAGTATTTTCATTGTTACGAGTTTCTCCTGAATTATTTTTATCGTCGGGGCTTGGTAGGCTCCGCCGTAAATGCACTGCGGGACTCCTGGGCAGCGGCCGCGGATTGGGTGCGCAATTGTGTTGCGGTGTGCCCCCGCGGCAAGTGTTTAACGAGGAGGTGTATTTCGACCTCATGTCTAAACAGGGATAACTCTTTGCTTTTCGCGCCAAAATTAGGTCGAAATTGGTACGATAGTCTCTCGTTGAGGAGTAGGTGTGACGGCGGTCGCACGCGCTGGCGGGGTATTTATCGCTGGTGTGTTTTGCGCACGAGTGGCGGGCGTGAATCTGTGTATGGACTGCCAGTTGGCTTATGAGAAGTGAGGTACGCCCTATTTGTTGCTGTTCGCTAACGTGTTTTTTGCCTCGATCCAGCGGCTCATAAATTCCTCGGCGCGGTGTTCGGTGCGCCGCAGGATGCGTCCCCAGATGTTGCGGTTGCGGTGCGCCTCCAGGTCCGCGGCAATGGCTTCGATACGTGCGAGAAATTGCGGCGCATGATCGGCGTAGGTAAACCCGCTGGCGAGAGCCCGAGTGCCGGCAGCGCGCACCTGCTGCCACGCCGCCTTGTTCTGATAGAGCTCGGCGGTGGTTGCGGCAAAGGTATCCGGGCAGTCGCTCACCGGGTAACCCCAGGCATCCGTACTCGCCATGGATTCCGCACCGATAGGGGTGGTCACGGTGGGGGTGCCGGAAAGCCAGCCGTCGAGAATCTTGCCCTTCTGCCCCGCGCCAAACCGCAGTGGCGCCAGGTTCAGGCGATAGCGGGCTAGGGTCGCCAGTGCATCGTCGGTGCGCCCGACAATGCGCAGCCCGGCCTTTGGTTTGTGGAAGCGCTGCATGGCGTGATCGGCATAGGCGCCGTACACGTGGCATTCCACTTCCGGCAGCAATGCGCGCACCCGGGGCCAGATAGTTTCGGCAAACCAGGCTACCGCATCGCGGTTCGGGGCATGCTTGAAGCCGCCGATCATTGCCAGGTGCTCGCGCTGTTCGAAATCCGGCAGCGCGTCGAGGTCTGGCATTTCCCGCACCAGAAACGGCAGGTAGTGCAGTTGCCAGTCCGGCAGGCAGAAGTGCTGCTGGAGCAGGTCCACCTCCACCTGGGAAATCATAACGGTGAGATCACAGCGCGCCATGGCGGCGATTTCACGTTCCGCACTGGCATGGAACAGGTTGAGCGCGTCACCGGTTTTTGCCGCCTGATGACGCGCTTCGCGCAGGCTGTGAAAATCGCTGGTGTCGAGAATCGTCATCGCCTGTGGGCACTGCTCGCGCACGCGCCAGCCGAACTGCTCTTCCATCATAAAGCGGTCGTAAATCACCAGCGTCGGGTCCAGCTGGCGCACCCAGTCATCAAAACTGGACTCGTTCACTTCGATCTGGTGTTCGCCGTATCCGGACTTTGCCTGAAAAGGCGTGGGCTGTGCGGGGCTGCCAATTTCCACGGCATAGCCCGCCTCGGCGAGCAGGTCGAGAATATCCAGTGTGCGTCGGCCGGCAGCCGTGGAGGCGGGTTCGGGCCACTGCTTGGCAATCAGCAGGGCGCGTTTTAAAGGGGGATCGGAAAGCATTTGCGGGATTATGCCAGTTAACGCGGGCGCCGCGTATTCACTTCCAGCCCAATGTGCGCCACAGTGCGATCAGCAGTGGAGGAATGATTAACCAGCCCAGCTCCCACACCGTGGGGCCGATAAACGCGAGGCCGATGGTGAGTGCTGCGGTAAGCGGCTCGATCGTCGAGCGCCGTGCGACCGCGCGCCGCTCGCGGGCGTCCAGTTCGGGGTGGGCAAATCCCTTGCGGCAGGCGTACTTCCAGCCCAAAAGACCAATCAGACCGGATATGGCCAGGCAACTGCTCTGCCCCACCGGCGACGAAACACTCACCAATTGCGGGTCTGCAACCGCAAAGAACAGGTAAAGCCCAACCACCACCAGCTGCAGCAGTACCAGCAAGGTGTGTAGGCCGTCGGAGCGCTCCACCGGCCCCAGCAGCTTGTGGGTAAGGTTCCAGTTAATCAGGGTAAGACCCACCGCAATTACCAGGCGCAGCAGCAATTCTGGGTCTGCCACCAGCAGGCTGAGCAGACCGTAGGGCATTTCCACCCAGGTCATATCCTCGGTGGCCGGCAGGTACATAATGAAATTGACGAACAGGACAGCGTAGGCCACGTCGACAAAGGTCTCCAGCCTTCGCAAGCGACAGCGTTGGGTGAAGACCGTGGCGGCGTCCGCGGTGGGCATGGGGCTTGTTCCGAGGAGGGTTAGCTATTCATCCAGATTAGCACTCCTCGAGCATCGCCTTTTGTTACGCATTGCGTCCGACGAGTGTTGCTTAGTGCGCTTTCACGGGCACTGGCCATAGCAGACGGGTGCGGGCCTTATAGCGCTGGTAGTCTGCCTGATCGCCCCAGCGTTCATCGGCGCGCTTTTCCAGCATCGGCACGCCACTGATATAGCGCAGCAGAACAAAGACAAAAACCGGTGAAATCAGTGCCGCCCACTGGCTGCCTTGCAGCACCGGCACCGCGATCAGAGCGATACCGGTCCACAGCAATATCTCGCCGGCGTAATTCGGATGGCGCGACCAGGCCCACAAGCCACTATCAATAAAGCGGCCGCGGTTTGCTGGGTTGGCCTTGAAGCGCGATTTCTGGGTATCGGCGACCACCTCGATGGCCATGCCGAGCAACCACAAAAGCGTCCCGGCTACCGCCCAAATACCCAGTGGTTCCGCGTTCGCACTGGTAAGTACTACCAGTGCGCAACAGGCGGTGACACTCACCCACAATCCCTGCAGCGTCCATACCATCAGGAAGCGCAAAAACGATGGCTTGATGGCGTCGAAGCGACGGTCTTTGCCGTCTTTGAGAATGCGGGAAAATAGAAACGAACCCAGCCGCAGCGCCCACAAACTCACGAGTATTGCCACCAGGATTGCGCGCGACGACGACTGCGGGTTTAACCACAGCGGCACCAGCACCACGCTGAGATAGGTCACGCTGCCGGTGAGGTCAAAAAACTTTTCGGTTTGCGCGAGGAATGATGGAATGAAGACCAGCCACTGCAGGACGAATGCCAGTACAAACATCCACACCAGCAGGGGCGCACCAGCAAGCCAGACGCTGTGCGAGGACAGCAGCGCGGCCAGGCCTGCCGCAATCGCCAGTATGACCGGTATCGCAAGCGCGGAAATTTTTTCTGCTTTGTTCACAGGAACCCCCGATTAGTTTGTACAGGCGAGTAGGAAATTACTCTAACATGACCGCTCTGATCTCCGCTTTATACCCCAGAAAATACCAGGTCTTTCTATGCCATACGCCATGAATCGAGGCCTGCATATTCATTATCGTGTTACCGGTTAAGGTGCTCCACTGGTTCTACAGCATGGCAGTACTTCCAGGCTGGAAGCCTGGGACGAAAATGGCTATGTCGATGCTTTGCGCGACCAGTTCCAACTGATCATGATCGATGGTCGTGGACATGGTCAGAGTGATAAGCCTCACGAGCAAAGCGCCTATGATCTGCCCAATCGGGTCGGGGATGTGCTTTGTGTGCTCGATGCTCTCGGATTAACCCGTGTGCATTATTGGGATTATTCGATGGGTGGCTGGATAGGATTCGGAATGGCTGCGCACGCGCGGGAGCGCTTGGCATCACTGGTGATTGGTGGGGCGCATCCCTATGCAGACACTGCGACCGCTTTTGCGGAAGCGGGTGTTGCCGTTTCTACTTGAGCAGCCCTTCCCGCAGTAAACGTCTTTTTGCGCGATGAGTAATTATTCCTGTTTCAGCCGCAGCAACATCTGCACTAGCATATCCGCATGTCTATCGACGCGCACTTCTTCACAGGGGTCAATATTGAATAGGCGCCGGCACTCGGGCGCAAAAGAAAATATGGTCGACGAGGCGCTGACCATGATGTAGTACCAGTGCACAAAGGCATCCCGGTCTAACTGCAGGGAGTCACCCACCAATCGCTGCATTTTCTCGCAGGCTGGTGCAATGTACTGCTCAATCAAGTACTGAATGCGCCAGCTATCCCGGGTTGCTTCCTGAGCCATCAAGCGGCTTAGCTCCGGGTGGCGTGCGTGGTAGCCCACATAAAAGCGCACAATAAAGGCTAAGTGCTCGCTTTCGGAAACCTCGCGCAATAGCCCCAGGCGCTGCTCGAACTCTTCGTGCATGCCACTGAACACCGTCGCCACCACGGACTTCCAGAAAGCCTCTTTGTCGCCAAAGTGATAGGCCAGCAATCCGCGTTTTACCTTGGCGGCATTTTCGATATCACGCAGGGAAACTGCATCAAAGCCGCGCTCAGAGAACATTAGTTTTCCCGCATCGACCAGCTTGGCCTTGGTGGCCTCTGCCCTTTCCTGAACACGCCGTGTGCGCCCCCCGCTCGAGGTGGCGGTTACCGATGACATAGAAACCTCGTGTGACTGAGTGGTTCAATTAAGAAACAGATTGAACAGTATTTGGCCGAAAGATAGTCTGGAGACGCTAATTTTAACATGGGAATGACAGCCTAGATGCAGAAAAAATGACTAATAACTTGTTGACCAATCAAATGAATGTGAATAAATTTGTTTGCGTGCAAGTTTTTCTGCACCAGCGATTGATGTTAGTGCTACTGGCGGTATGCCCAGTCGGAATTATTCCGGCCCGAGAGCTTCCGCATTTACAACGATAAAAAGGCCTGGAGGTCTACCGGCATGAAGTCCAATTTCTACAAGCGATTCCCTACCCACCGATTGTGTGCGGCCGTGACAGCACTGGTAGCAGCGGTACCAGCCGGTGCAGAAACTACTTTGGAAGAAATCGTGGTCACCGCCAACAAGCGTGAGACCGGCCTGATGGAAACTGCCGCGGCAGTATCTGCTTTCGACAGCAAGGCGCGCGATGAGCTGGGTCTGGATGGCCCGCAGGATCTCGCGGTGCGTTCGCCCTCACTGACCATTGCGCCCAGTCGGGTCAGTATTCGCGGCGTAGGCCGCCCCAACGTGGCGTTGGGCTCGGACCCCGGTGTCGGCCTGTACTGGGACGGCGTCTACAACACGGAAACCGACGTATTCACCATGTCGAACTTCCTCGACATCGAGCGTGTTGAGGTCCTGCGTGGCCCACAGGGCACCCTTTACGGTCGCAACTCGATTGGTGGTGCCATCAATCTCGTCAGCAAGCAGCCAGACAGCGAAGAATGGGGTACTTCCATCGTTGCTGAGCTGGGCAACTATGGTCACACGGTGGGCCAGGTACTGACCACCGGCCCGGTCACAGAAAAGCTTTCAGTCCTTGCCGCAATCTCCGATATTCGCCGCGATGGTTTTCAGGAAAATATCTACAACGGTGACGACTACGACAACCGGGAAAACCAGTACGGCACCATTAGCCTGCGCCATGAAACCACCGATAACTGGACCAATACCGTCAAGGTGATGCGCGCGCAGTCTGATAGCAATCCCTCCAATGGTTACACGTTGGAACCTTTTGCGACCGATTACGTGCAGGAAGTACGCGATGCTTATGTCGGCACCACGGTGCTGAATTTCCCGGGTATGTATCCGGGGCAGAATTTTGCCAATATGCATCAGGGGATGACCGCGGAAAATCCGGGTGTCAAGAATTCCAGCCAAGTTTCAATCGACTTCACACCGACCCAGACCAGCGAACGTGACGCTGTCTTCTTTACCAGTGAGCTGGATACCGACAGCTTCACCCTCAAATATACCGCAGGACATTCGAACTTTGATTTCAGTCGTGCGCTCGATGCGGATCTCACTGCTTCCGGCGACTCAGGCCTTGATTGGAACAACCTCTTCCTAACCACTGAGTTTGGTCCGCTCCCAGTTTCTCTGGTGACCGGTATTGGCGCCACGCCTTCCGACCTGATTTTCTCATTTGAACAGCAAGCGGATTTTACCTCGCACGAGTTACAGCTGAGTAGCGACCTGGACGGATCGGTGAATTTTATCGGTGGTCTCTACTATTACAGCAGTGATGAGTTTCAGGACATCAGCTACCAAGAACGCAATGCGGAGCTGATGGCGGTTTACGGAGTTTTCGGCAGCTTTATCGGCCAGACGGTGAACCCGGATGGCTACCTCTACAAGGCTACTGCCGACCTCGAAACCACATCTAGCGCCGTTTATGGGCAGATGGATTGGAGCGTCAATGATGATCTGGTAGTTACCCTGGGGGCGCGTTACTCAAAAGACGAAAAGTCCGGTAGTGATCTGACGTTCGCACAGTACGTTGGTGACCCGTCAAGCCCGTTTGTGTCTCGCTCGGAATCCGAGTCCTGGGATCAGCCTACGTGGAAGCTGGGCCTCGACTACACGCTCAGTGAAGACCAATTCCTATATGGCTTTGTTGCTACAGGCTACCGCTCGGGCGGTTTCAATTTCCTTCAGCCCACCGCCAGCACTGATGTGGATATGGTTGAGCCGGAAACCCTGACTTCAACGGAAATTGGCTACCGTGGCAGCTTTGCCGACAACCGGGTGAACTTGAGTGCGTCGGTTTACCATTATGCGTATGAAGATATGCAGGTTCTCAAACAGACCGTGATTAATGGCGTTGGCCTGGCGAGTTATGAAAATGCCGCCGAAGCCAGTGCTACAGGCCTCGAGACCGAGTTGGTGGCCCTGCTGACCGAAAACTTGATGCTCAGCGGCACATACTCCTACAACAACACCCGCTTTGAAGACTTCTCGTCCGCTGATCTTAACGCCTGTGCGTTGGGCCCACGCGCAGAGGGCCTGGTGTTCGACGATCTGTGTATAGCCGAACAGAATCTTACGGGTAATGCCTTCCCGCTCAGCCCTGAGCACAAAGCCTCAGCCAATCTGACCTACAGCTGGGAAGCCATTGGTTTTCAGTGGAGCGCTACCGGTAGTTACTTGTACACCGGAGAGCAATATATGACGGCCTTCAATCGCGACGATTACGACCTGCTGGATTCCAGCGATCGCATCGATTTGCGTTTGAACGTGGCCTCGTTGGATGACACCTGGGAGGTTACTGGCTTCGTCAAGAATCTCAGCGACGACCGCCACGTTACCTACCGCGAGCGTCCGAGCACGGTGACCCAGACTGCTGTGTCGACATTGAGCGATCCGCGTCTTGTCGGCCTCCGCTTGAAGTACAACTTCTAAAGCGGACTAAGGTGTGGCCCCAGAAGGGGTCGCGCCGGTCCATAGAAAATTGCTGCGGCATGCGGTTCATGTTTCCGTTGCCGCTACCGGACTTTTTTTGAGGTACCCATGCGAGACCTTCCTGTAAACCAACCATTTGCCATGCCCGCGCACTTCGGGCCGCGAGGTAGCGATGCCCGCGCCAGTGGCTGGTACCGCGATGTCACTATGATGGTGGTGTCCTATGTTACCGATGGCGAAAAGCTCGCCCGTTACCTACCGGAACCTTTTTCTCTCGATGACGAGCCTGTGATCACGGTTGTGTACGCCTGCAACAAGCAGGTCGACTGGCTCGCCGGGCATGGCTATAACCTGATCGGCGTCCATGCCAATGCCCGCTTTGATGGTCGGCACGACCAATTGCGTGGCACTTATACCCTGGCGATGTGGGAAAACCTCACGGATCCAATTCTGACTGGGCGCGAGCTGCAGGGAATTCCCAAAATCTATGCCGATATCCCTGAACACACCGTAAACAACGGCTGCTGGCACGCCGAAGCCCGACATTTCGACAACTCGATTGTTAATTTGCAGGTGGACGACCTGCGACCGCCAACGGCCGAAGAGATTGCGGAATCGACCGCGGCACAACAAGGCCGCGATAACCCCATGGCTTGGCGCTATATGCCGGCGATCGGAGGCTTTGGATCCAGCGTTAGTGAAGCCACCACCTTTCCCTCGGAAACCCATTACCACGATGTGCAGGTGGGTAGTGGCAGTGTGGCTTGGCAGCAGCTCAGCTGGGAACAAAACCCAACCCAGTTCCATATCGTCAATGCTATTCAGGCGTTGCCGGTAATCGAGTATCGCCCAGCGATGGTCGCGCGCTGCAGTGTCAACCTGCTAGTACCCGATCGATTGCCGCGCGCGATCCGTTAAGTCCTGCGACGTTTAGGTAAGAAGTAGTGAACCAGAAAACGATAAAAAAAATCTGCTATATCGGTGCGGGCACCATGGGGAGCTACAACGCATTGATTGCAGCTATCGCCGGCTATCAGGTGACATTGTTCGATCAGGACGAAGACGCTCTGCTTACTGTGCGCGCTCGCCAACAGGAAATTGCCGGGCTCCTGATAGCCAGTGGCAAGGTGTCGCAAGTCGCTATCGACAATTGCTGGGCGCGTGTGCGCACATGCTCCGATCTCGCCGTTGCCATTGGCGACGCAGATCTAGTCAGTGAATCGGTCACGGAATCCCTTGAGATAAAACGCACCGTACTGCGTCAGCTCGAGGCGCTGATGCGCCCCGGTACACTACTTACCAGTAACACTTCCGCGCTATTGCCATCGGACATGGATGTGGGGCTCCGAGACGGCGAAACTTTTGCCGCATTGCATTCTTATCTGGGTGCGCCACTGATGGATATTGTCCCGGGTCCACGTGCCAGCGAACGGGTTGTAGCCGTACTCGAGCAATACGTACGTAGCCTCGGTTGCGTGCCAATGGTGCTGCACAAGGAGTATCCCGGCTATATCCTGAATTCCCTGCTAGGGCCGCTGCTCACGACGGCCATGCTCCTGGTCAGTCGATCGCGGGCGACGGTCGAACAAGTAGACCGCGCCTGGATGCGTCATATGGGGGGTACCATGGGTCCGTTCGGCATGATGGATTTGTTTGGCCTGAATGTCGTACTGGATAGCTGGAGGCGACCCGCACAAACCCACCATCGCGCACAGTTCAAAGCGGAAATAATTCGCTGTCTGCAGCCAATTGTTGCCGCCGGGCACACTGGTATGAAATCGGGCCAGGGATTTTATTGCTATCCAGCGCCCACGTATGCGTCAGAAAGTTTTCTTCGCAGCGAACCAGTATGTGAGGAAATTTTTACCGCGCTTATTGGAAGTGTCGTGCAGGCTGGACTACTTATCGTCGCCGATGGTGCTGCCAGCGCGGAAGAAGTCGACCGCGCGTGGCGCATAGGCACCACTTTAAAAACTGCGCCACTCGAGCTGGTCACTACTGGCACAAGCCAAGTGTTGCGAGAAGAGGTACTCTCGACCCGCAGCGATTTGTCGCTACTTAGCGAAACGCAACAGCAACAAGCGCGCGGTGCCCTGGCTGTCGCCGCCCCGGCCTGATGGAGGTATCTGTGGATCAGGAGCTCTGCGGAAAAATCGCACTGGTTACCGGCGCCTCGCGCGGTGTGGGTGCAGAAACGGCGCGTCAACTGGCTCGCGGCGGTGCAACAGTGATACTGGCGGCGCGTAGTCGCGAACAAGGCGAAACCGTTGCCCAATTAATTTGCGCCGATGGTGGTAATGCGGAATTTATCCAGCTCGATGTTACATCTCGAGACAGCTGGTGCGCCTTGGTGGCACATGTCATGGAGCACCATGGGGCCCTGCATATCTTAATTAACAATGCAGGAGTACATATCGCTCGTGCATTGGAAAATTGTTCGGAAACGGATTTCTACAAGCAAGTAGAAACGAACCTCAAAGGCGTTTTTCTCGGTTGCCAAACTACTCTTCCGCTGTTGCGCGAAAGTGCGGCGCATTGTGGTGATGCCGCCATTGTCAACGTTTCTTCTATCGCCGGACTGGTCGGCGTCGCAAACCAAACCCTCTACAACATGACCAAGGGCGGATTGCAGCTCTTTAGTAAGTCGCTGGCTCTTGAGCTTGCACCACAAGGTGTGCGTGTTAATTGCGTAAATCCAGGCATGATTGAAAATGATATGGGTGACGCCTTGGTAGAACAGTTGGTCAACGAACAAATGTTTGCCGATACCGAGAGCGCGAGTCGCTATCTTCATCGGCAAATTCCCCTGCGGCGTTTTGCGCGCAGTGGTGAAGTTGCGAAAGCCATTACTCATCTAGCCAATCCATCCTCCTCATATATGACAGGTACCGAAATGGTGCTCGATGGTGGACTCACAGCGGGATAAGAGCCATGCAAAATACTTTGAATAAGTCGACAAAAAATGCCTATGGTATGGGACAGTTTGCCTGGGCGGCGAAGGATTCTTGCTTTCACTACTTCCTGTTTTTTTACTACACACAAATACTTGGTATGTCCCCGAGCATTGCGGGGCTGGCTGCGCTACTGTCCATTATCGCTGATGCCATTTCTGACCCAATTGTCGGGTACTTCTCCGACAAGTCACAGTCGCGCCGCTGGGGTCGGCGGCACGGTTTCATGGCATTGTCGATTCTCCCGGTATCCCTTTCATTGTTTGCGATTTTTAACCCGCCCGCAGGGCTTGATGATGGCGGCTTATTTGCGTGGTACATAGGCAGTGCGATTCTGGTGCGTACAGCACTGACCTTCTTTGTCGTGCCACATATGGCAATGGCCGCAGAGCTCAGCGATGACTACCATGAACGCACCAACATCGTTTTACACCGAACTTTCTGGGGTTACGCTGGCGGAATCAGCTTGCAGGTCCTGGCCTGGTTTATTTTGATTCCAACTGCCACCAGCAACGGTGACATCGCCAGTGGCTATCAGAACATTGGGCTCGCGGCCGCGCTGCTGTCCGCTGTTGGGATGGCAATTGCTGTATGGGGTACACGTTCGCGAATTCCCTACTTGAAGCAGGCGACAAGCGAACAGAAAAGCCGCGCCTGGCACTGTGCGTTTACCGATATCATCCAGTTCTTCAAAATTCCTTCTGCGCGCATCCTATTTTTCGGCAGCCTGATACTGGTGTGTGGTATGGGTACCGCAAATACCATGTTATTGCACGTCAACACTTTCTTTTATGGCTTCAGCAGCACGCAGACAGGTGCCTTCATGCTGTGCGTATTCGTGGCCTTAATTCCCGCGACGATATTAACCATGAAAATCAGCGCACAGATGGGTAAGCGCCGCAGCTTAATGCTGTTCCTCGTTACCGCCGCTCTGGTGGGGCCGATTCCAGTACTTGCGCGTATTTACGGATTTACGCCAGCCCCGGGAACGGCAAACCTACTACTCCTGGTGTGCCTGTTTGTCGTTATTCACCAGACGTTTTTTATTGGCGCCATGAGTATCACTGCTTCGATGGCCGCGGATGTCGCCGACGATGTTGAGGCAGAGTCGGGTCTGCGTCAGGAAGGCTCACTGAACTCCGCGTTGATGCTCATTCAAAAAGTGACGTTTGGCGCAGGCACGCTGTGTGCCGGTCTAATTCTCGACTTTGCCGGCTTTTCCGATTCTGTGGACGCCTCTGGGGTCACGATGGATATGCTGGCCCGTCTCGGCTGGGCTTATGGTCCAGGTATTTCCCTTGTTGTGCTCGGCAGTGTCTACGTTTTTTCTCTCTACCGCTCCCGGCGTGAAGGGGAAGCCTTTCGTGGAATGGACAAGCGCGCGATTTCGGCCAGCTAACCTGTGACCAAAAACTGAGATAAGAGAAAATGACTGAGAATGCCTTCGAATATTCACAGGCGATGCTGCAAAAAATTAATCCGCAGGGGTTTCGGAACCTGGTGGATGCGTTTGATGCTGCTATATCGGCATATGCAGATAAGTCAGCATTTTCCTGCCTTGGTCAAACGCTGACGTTTGCGGAATTGGATCGCCACAGCCGAGCTTTTGCAGCCTATCTTCTCAGGGATGGTTTGCAGCCAGGTGACCGGCTGGCGATCCAAATGCCCAATATCCTGGCGTATCCGATTGCGGTTTGGGGTGCTTTGCGGGCTGGTGTGGTCATCGTCAATACCAATCCGATGTACACCGAGCGAGAAATTCGTCATCAGTTTCAGGATGCGGACGTCAAGGCACTATTGGTGTATGAGGCCTGTCTGCCGGTAACCGCCAAGGTTGCAGGTGAACTCGGCATTACCCGGGTAATCGTTGCCAACGCACTGAAAGCGGACGCCGGGCAGCAACTGCCCGACGAGTGCCCGGAAACTTATGTGACACTCAGTAATGTCCTGGCGCGCCATCTCGACCAGCCTTGCGAGCCGACAGACTGCGCCATGGAAAGCCTGGCGGTGCTGCAATACACGGGTGGGACAACTGGGCCATCAAAGGGTGCCATGCTGACGCACGGTAATTTGTATGCAAGTGCATGGCAGACCACTAGTGCACTGGATGAAAACGAGCGCAACGACGGCGTGGTGATCGCTCCCATGCCGCTGTATCACATCTACGGTTTCACCTGGAATGTCATCAGTTGTTGTATGAATGGCGTGCACTCGGTGTTGATTCCAGACCCGCGCAATCTCGACAGTCTGATACAGGCGATGAAAGCCCATCGTTTCACCGGGTTTGCTGGCGTGAATACCTTGTTTGCGGGGCTTATGCGGCACCCGGAATTTGATGACATTGATTTCAGTGCACTGCGTGGCTCCATTGCCGGAGGCGCAGCGCTGGTCAGCTCAGTCGCGGAAGAGTGGGAGCGCCGCACGGGCACGCTGTTATTTGAAGGCTATGCGATGTCTGAAACCAGCTCATCACTTACCTGTAATGTGCCGACAGCACATCAATTAGGTACCGTCGGCAAACCGTTGCCAGCGATGCAGGTCAAGGTCATCGACTCCGACGGAGAAATCCTCGCCGACGGTGAAGCGGGTGAACTGGTGGTACGTGGCCCCCAGGTGCTCAAGGGCTACTGGAATCGTCCGGAGGAAAGTGTCGCGGCAATTGACCGCGATGGCTGGTTTCGCACCGGTGATGTCGCCGTGATCCAGGAAGATGGGTTTATACGAATCGTAGACCGTATCAAAGACATGATTTTGGTCTCCGGCTTCAATGTCTATCCAAATGAAATTGAAGATGTATTGACCGCTCACCCGGATGTTTTCGAATGTGCTGCGATAGGCGTACCCGATGAACGCACTGGCGAAGCCATCAAAGTATTCGTTGTTGCCGCCGGTGACTCACGCAATATGGATTCACTGTGGGAATACTGCCGCAAATTACTGACCCCTTATAAAGTCCCCAAGCATATTGAATTTATCGATGCGTTGCCCAAATCGGCTGTGGGCAAGGTACTGCGCCGCAGCCTGCGTAAATAGCTACAACGCGAATTTTTTCCGAGTCGACCAATAATCTCCGGTAGTGCCTGCTTGATTGAAAATCGCAGGTATTTTCCTTGGCTAACAGATGTGAGAACGCCATGCCCTTTAAAGCACCCATCCGCGACGTCCAGTTTCTCGCGGACAAGCTACTTAACGCGCAGCAACACTACGCAAGTCTCGCAGGTGGCGAGCCACTGGATTGCGAACTGCGCAACGCCATTCTCGAGGAGGCGGCGCGCTTTAGTGAAGAGGTGCTTTACCCATTGAATCGCAATGGCGATGAACAGGGCTGCCTGTGGAATGAGGATGGGGTAAAAACACCCGACGGTTTTGCCGACGCCTATCGGCAATATATTGATGGTGGTTGGCCGGGCCTCAGCATGCCCACCGCTTTTGGGGGGCAGGCGTTGCCAAAGTCCCTCGACTTTATGGTGTCCGAATGCTTGAGTCAGGCGAACCATGCGTGGGCAATGTATCCTGGTTTGAGTGCAGGTTGTCGTGGAACGCTGTTGGCCCATGGCACAGAGTCCCAGCAAGCAATCTATTTGCCTAAACTGACCAGTGGCGCCTGGACAGGCACTATGTGCCTGACCGAGCCTCAATGCGGCAGTGACCTTAGTTTCTTACGCACCCGCGCGGAAGCACGGGAAGACGGCTCTTATTCCATCAGTGGTACCAAAATCTTTATCAGCGCCGGCGAACACGATCTCAGTGAAAATATTGTTCATCTGGTACTAGCGCGACTGCCCGACGCCCCCGCGGGAACTCGCGGTATTTCGTTGTTTATTGTCCCCAAGTTTTTACCCGACCCACAAGGCGAACCTGGCGCACGCAATGCGGTCCAGTGCGGCTCGCTCGAACACAAAATGGGCATTCATGGAAACGCCACATGCGTGATGAATTTTGACGGTGCTCAGGGCTTTCTCATTGGTGAGCCGCACCGTGGGCTATTGGCCATGTTTACCTTTATGAATTCTGCGCGACTGGGCGTTGCGCTGGAAGGTCTTGCCCATGGCGAAGTCGCGCTGCAGGGTGCGCTCAGCTATGCGACTGAACGCGAAGCCGGGCGTGCGTTATCCGGCGCAAAAGCGCCAACGCGCCCGGCGGACAGACTGGTCGTACACCCGGATGTGCGGCGCATGCTGTTGACTATCCGTGCGCTGACTGAAGGTAGCCGTGCATTGCTGCACAGTCTCGGGCAGCTGGTAGACATCGAACTGGGTACTGATGCCGAGGCAGCGGCTGAAGCTGCCAGTTTGCTCGCATTTTATACGCCAATCGCCAAAGGCTTCATGACCGAAATGGGCATCGAATGCGCGAATATCGGCATGCAGGTCTACGGAGGCCACGGCTACATCCGCGAGTGGGGAATGGAACAAAACCTGCGCGATGCACGCATCACTACCATGTATGAGGGCACTACTGGTATTCAGGCACTGGACCTCCTGGCACGCAAGGTGCTACGCGACCAAGGGGCCTCACTGGAGACGGTCATTGTCCGCATTCGTGCCGACATGGAAGACATGGAGGCAGATTACGCCCAACGTCTTTCTGCGCGCCTTGAAGAATGGCAGGCGATCACCGCGACACTATTCAATTCCGTCAGTGAGAATATTGACGAGCTTGGCGCTGCGTCGGTGGATTATCTGATGTACTCCGGCTATGTGTTGCTGGGCTGGCAATGGGGGCGCATGGCCAGTGTGTCCGAAGTACGGGAAGGTGCGGATGCTTTCTATCGTGCCAAGGCCGTGACGGCACGCTTTTATTTCGACAAAATACTGCCACGCTGCAGCAGCCTGGCGGAACAGATGCGCGCCGGTGCAGACAGTCTGATGGCGCTGGACGATATGGACTTTGACGTCCTCGCGGGTCGATAACCGGGTGCAACAGAATGAGCCCGACCGAGCGGCAACTAGCTGAAGACATACGTGGGTTTCTTCAGCTGGTGGAGAGCCTGGAACGTCCGGCACTGACTGACGTTGGTGCCGAAGTGGCGCGCACAGCCGTCAAGACAATGACGCCAGACGATGGCGGTGTACGTCGCTGCCAATCGGAGGACATGGTTTTAGACGTGGCGGGCGGCCAGATACCCCTGCGGATCTACCGGCCGCGAAACCCGCGTGGGGTACTGGTCTTTTTGCATGGCGGAGGTTGGGTGCTATGTGATCTCGATACCCACGATGAATTCGCAGATCAGTTGGCGCACAGCACCCAGCACGTAGTGGTATCCGTTGGCTATCGTCTGGCTCCGGAACACCCGTATCCGATTCCATTGGACGATGCCTATGCTGCGCTTTGCTGGGCTGGCGCCAACGTGGAAGCGCTTGCCCCGGGGTGTTCACAGGTTGCAATTGCCGGTGACAGCGCCGGGGGTAATCTCGCCATTGCGTGCAGCCTTAAGGCCCGCGATCAAGGTGGTCCTCGTATTCGTCACCAATTGTTGCTCTATCCGGTCACGGATATCAGCAGTCTGGAAACACCGTCGTACTCTGCTTTTGCCGATGGCTATTATTTGCGTAAGTCCGATATGGCGTGGTTTGCCCAGCAATATGTCCCCGATACTGGCAGTACCAGAGACCCTTATGTGTCACCGTTGTGCGCAGTAAATCTTCAGGGCTTACCACCGACCTATCTGATCACCGCAGGCTTCGATGTGCTGCGGGACGAAGGCACAGAATTTGCCGCAAAGCTGAAACATGCCGGGGTACCCGTTCATTATGTCTGTTACCCGGAGATGATTCATGGATTCCTGACGCTGGCGAGCAACATCCCGTCCGCCCGCACTGCCACTGAGAGGGTATTAAGGGAGGCCGCACTGGAGCTGTGTTCACAGCAGGTGTCAGCGTAAATCTGTGTGGGTGCTCCGAAACGCCTCGATTGCTTGTTGTTAATAAAACAGCAGAGGGTGTGAGAGATCGCTATCCAGTGCGTCGCCTAGGTCGAGCGCTTCATCTTCCGGATAGAGCGTGTTAATCGCCAAGCGCGGTTCCGACACGTACGATGCGGGGCCCACTGCACCGACGTTCAGGCTGACATTGAAAAGACTCAGAAGTTTGCCCTTGTAGCGTTGCTGAACACGGTAACTGGCCATGGGCTCGAGCTGTGAAGCAATCTGGGCCCAGTCGTCCGGCACACCGGGATGTGCTGCGAGTTCACGCACCATCCCGTGGTAGACGGGATCATCGGTCAATAGAGCCTCCTGCTGGGCATACATCAAGATCATGGCCAACTTATGCCGCCAGGATTCTTGCGCCGCACCTTCCGACGGACGCCGGAACAAAAACTCGAAATGATTTTTTACCTCGACCAGCTCCTCAGCGCTAACCACCTCTTTGTAGAAGGCCACCCAGCTGCGGTTCACCATCAACAAGCGGCCGTAGCGATCCATGAGCACTGCTGGGTAGGGGTCCATCGCCTTCAGTGAAAACAGGGTAGCCTTGCGCAGCCAATTGAACTCTGGCGCTTCGAAGTCAACGGCCTGGCTGCGCGCGAGATATCCTGCTGCCAGTCGCAGGTAGCTACTGTCCCGCTCTCCGAGCTGCAACGATTGGGCAATCGCCTCAACCAGCGCTTCACTGGGGCGCGCCTTGCCATTCTCCAGAAAGCTGATATGCCGGGTTGAGGATTGTAGATTGAGCGCCAGCGCTTCCTGGCTCATACCGCGCACCTTGCGCCAGAACCGCAATAGATGCCCAAACGCCGGATAGGCTGTATCGCTCATATTCCCGCCTTAACAAACAGCGCCACGGCAACGTATGCCGCGGGGCTCTCGAACGTGACCTGGCCCAAACTTGACCTGAGAGGTAATGGCCGAGTCTATCAACTGGGTCAACAATACCCAACCGCCCGCAAGCTGGGTGGAAGAATTCCGATAACCGCCAATGCTCAATAAATATTAGGTGACCCATGGCAGCCCAAGCACTTAGTGAACGCGATCTGGCATTCATGCTGTATGAACTCTTTGATGCAGAATCTCTCACGGCCCGTGCGCGCTACGCGGACCACAGTCGCGAGACATTTGACGCAGCTATCGAGACCGGCAAGACGGTTGCGCTGAAACATTTCCTGCCAATCCGCCAGAAGGTCGATACCAACGAGCCGACCTTTGACGGCAAAAAAGTGCACCTGATTCCTGAAATCAAGCCTGCGCTGGATGCGGTGATTGAGGCTGGACTCGCCGCGCCCTCCAGCGATTTTGATAGTGGTGGTATGCAGTTGCCACCGATTGTCACCAGTGCGGCTCAGGCGCACCTTTTTGCTGTGGCGAGCACAACACTGGGATACATCTCCCTGACCGATGCCAATGCCAATTTGATTGAAGCTCATGGTTCCAAAGAGCAAATCGACACCTGGGTGCGCCCCATGCGCGAAGGGCGTTTTATGGGCACCATGGCGATGACCGAGCCCGGCGCCGGTTCCGGGCTTGCCGACCTCACTACTACTGCTACCCGCGAAGCGGATGGCAGCTATCGGCTGACCGGTAACAAGATTTTTATTTCCGGTGGTGATCACGAGCTCAGTGAAAATATCGTGCACCTGGTACTCGCGCGGGTTAAGGGAGCGCCCAAGGGCGTGAAGGGCATCTCCCTGTTTATCGTGCCCAAATTCCTGCTCAACGAAGACGGCAGTATTGGCGAGCGCAACGACGTGGCCCTCGCTGGCCTATTCCATAAAATGGGTGGTCGCGGACATACCTCCACCGCGCTGAGTTTTGGCGAAAACGGTGGTGCCAATGCCTATCTGGTGGGTGAAGAAAACAAGGGACTGATGTATATGTTCCACATGATGAACGAGGCGCGCATCATGGTGGGCACCGGTGCAGCCCTCACGGCGCTGACCGGCTACCAGTATTCCCTCGACTACGCGCGTGAACGTCCCCAGGGGCGGTTACTCGGCAACAAGGACCCGGAATCCCCCCCCATCCCGATCATCGAGCACGCGGATGTGCGTCGCATGCTGCTCACACAAAAGGCCTATGCCGAAGGCGCCTATGCATTGTGCCTGCTCGGCTGCCAGCTTGCCGACGACGAAAAAACGGCAGAAACCGAAGAAGCCCGCTCGCAGGCGCACACCCTGCTGGATTTCCTGACCCCGATTATCAAAACCTGGCCGTCGGAATACGGCCCCAAAGCCAACAACCTGGCGATCCAGGTGATGGGCGGTCACGGCTATATCAATGAGCATCCGGTGGAAATGTTTTACCGGGATAACCGCCTGAATCCGATTCATGAAGGCACCACCGGTATTCAGTCCCTCGACCTGCTCGGGCGCAAGGTGCCGATGAATAACTTCGCCGGCTATCAGGCAATACTCAATGAAATGCAGGGCACTATCGACAAAGCCCGCGATACGGAATTGAGTCTGTTTGCTGGGCAATTAGGCGCTGCGCTAACCGAGTTGCAGCAGACTACGACTAGCGTGCTCGGTGCAACCGCCGAGAAAAATATCGACCTCGTTTTTTCCAATTCGGTCAGTTATCTGGAGATGTTCGGACATATCGTGGTCGCATGGATCTGGTTGCGCCAGGGGCTCGCCGCAGATGCGGGACTCCAGGCTAATCCGCATAAAGATGACGAGCACTTTTACCGCGGAAAGCTACAGGCAATGCAGTATTTCTTCCGCTCAGAACTCCCGAAAATTTACCACTGGTCGAAACTGGTGCGCGATATCGACGCTACCAGTTTTGAGATGAAGCCAGATTGGTTTTAAACAAAAAAGCCAGTTATCAATCCAGGAAATAGCATGACCACCGTTACCAAAGAAGTGCTGTTGCAACACGTCGGTACCGAGCTGAAAACAACAGACTGGTTTGCCGTAAATCAGCAACAAATTGACCTCTTCGCCGAGGCGACTCTGGACCACCAGTTTATTCATGTCGATCCCGAGCGCGCGGCACAAACGCCATTTGGCTCGACCATCGCACACGGTTTCTTATCGCTGTCGATGCTGTCCCATTTTGCAGAGACCTTTGGCCTTGCCATCGAAGGCGCTTACATGGGTATTAACTATGGCTTTGACAAGGTGCGTTTTATCGCGCCGGTGAAAGTCGATAGCCGGATTCGCGCCCATGCGAAGCTTGCCAGTGCGGAAGAAAAAAATCCTGGCCAGTTCATGCTGAAGTTTGATGTAACCGTGGAAATTGAGGGTGAAGAGAAACCTGCACTCAAGGCAGAGTGGCTGACCATGCAAATGGTTGCATGAATGCAACCATTCACAGTGAAAACTGACAATACAATTATTCCAAGTGAGAAAAACAATGACAGTACGTTTTGACGGCCAGGTGGCCATCGTAACCGGCGCCGGTAATGGTCTTGGTAAATCCCATGCGTTGGCACTGGCCGCACGTGGCGCGAAAGTTGTAGTCAATGATCTGGGTGGCGCCCGCGACGGCAGCGGTGCGTCTTCAGCGGCGGCGCAGGCAGTAGTGCGGGAAATTGAGGCCAACGGTGGTGAAGCCATCGCGCACGGTGCCAACGTAGCCAAGTTTGACGAGGTGCAGGACATGGTGCAGCAGGCCATGGACAAGTGGGGCCGCGTCGACATCCTGATTAATAACGCCGGTATCCTGCGCGATAAATCCTTCGCCAAAATGGAATTGAGCGATTTCCAGATGGTGATGGATGTGCATGTGATGGGCTCGGTGAACTGCACCAAGGCGGTGTGGGACATTATGCGCGCGCAGAATTACGGTCGCATAGTGATGACCACTTCTTCCAGCGGTATGTATGGCAACTTTGGCCAGTCCAACTACGGCGCCGCCAAAATGGCAGTGCTAGGGTTTATGAATACCCTGGTGCTCGAGGGCGCGAAATACGATATCCGCGTGAATGCGCTGGCGCCGACGGCCGGTACCCGCATGACCGAAGATCTGATGCCTCCAGAGATACTCGGTATGCTGACACCGGAATCGGTAACCGCCGGTGCCCTCACCCTGTGTCATAAGGAAGCCCCCAACCGCTTTATTCTATGCGCCGGTGCGGGTGGTTATGCCAGTACGCGCCTGTTTGAAACGGCGGGCACCTTTATCCCCGCGGAGGCACAAACCCCCGAGGCAGTGCTCGAAAGCTGGGACAAAATTTGCGAACAAAGTGCACAGGGTGAACTCGCTTCGGGCGCGGGACAAACGGAAAAATTCCTCACTATGGCGATGGCCAGCATTCAGCCGGCCTGATTTGGCCCCAGTAATTTCAACCTATCTGCCGCATCCACGCATACGTGTGGGTGCAGGCTCGAAGAGCGTTTATCTATGAAAGAAGCGGTTATTGTCTCAGCTGCGCGCACGCCCATTGGTCGCGCTTATCGCGGTGCGTTTAATAATCTGGAAAGCCCGTCGCTTGCGTCCCATGCGGTAACCGCCGCGGTCGCGCGTGCGGGTATTGATCCCGCAGAAGTTGACGACTGTATTTTCGGTGCGGCGCTGCAACAGGGCAGTCAGGGTGCCAACCTTGCCCGCCAGGTTGCCCTGGCCGCAGACCTGCCGGTAAGCGTCAGCGGCATGACCATTGATCGCCAGTGCGCTTCGGGCCTCATGTCGATAGCCACCGCGGCCAAGCAGATCGTCGTCGATGGTGCGCCGGTGGTTGTTGCCGGGGGCTGTGAGTCCATCAGCTTGGTGCAAAACGAGCATATGAACCTGCACCGTGCGGCAGATCCGGCGGTACTGGCAAAAGCGCCGGCTATTTACATGCCGATGTTGGATACCGCCGAGGTTGTCGCCAAGCGCTATAACATTTCCCGGGATGCTCAGGACGAATACGCGCTGGAATCCCAGCGCCGTACCGCGGCGGCCCAGGAGGCCGGTAAATTCGATGATGAAATTGTTCCGGTGACGGCGACCAAACTGGTGGCCAATAAGGAAACTGGCGATATCAGCGAACAGGAAGTGACGCTGGCCAAGGATGAGGGCAACCGGCCGGGTACCACCCTTGAGGGCCTAAACAGCCTGAATGCAGTGCGCGAGAACGGTGTGATAACAGCGGGCAATGCCTCGCAATTGTCCGACGGCGCTGCTGCGGTAGTGATGATGGATGGCAAGCTTGCCGAACAGCGCAATCTGCAGCCGCTCGGCGTCTACCGCGGTATGGCCGTGGCCGGTTGTGAGCCCGATGAAATGGGAATTGGGCCGGTATTCGCGATTCCCAAGCTGCTAAAGCGCACCGGCCTGAAAATGGACGATATTGGTTTGTGGGAACTGAACGAGGCGTTCGCGGTGCAGGTGATTTATTGCCGCGATCAGCTGGGCATTCCCGCTGACCGACTCAATGTAAACGGTGGCGCCATCTCCATTGGTCACCCTTACGGCATGAGTGGTAACCGCATGACCATGCATGCGCTTATCGAAGGCAAGCGTCGCGGTGTGAAATATGTCGTCGTCACCATGTGTGTTGGCGGTGGTATGGGTGCCGCGGCCCTGTTTGAAGTCCTTTAATCTGAGTGCGGCAAGGCGTCTATCGCCTAGCTGCCATTTGCGCCAAGGGTTCAGGCCGCTTCCAGTGCCTGTGCCTTGAGCAGAGCCAGCATGCGCTCCGACGGCAGGAACAGTTTGATGCCGTCGCAGTGCTTGAGTAGCTCGGTGTAGAAGTAGTCAAAGTGGGTGCAGCCGAGGATCAGGATCTGCACCCCGCTTTTCACCAGTGCCGCCGCCAGGTCATCCAGCGCGTGCTGCTGCACCAGTTCCGCCGGTGATACCCCGTCTTCGATATCTTCCACAATCTGCAGGTTGCCGATGCCGATGACCTTGGCACTGCGGTTGCGCAACAGGATTTCCCGCTCGATGTTGGCGCAGCTCTGGCAGTTGGCGGCGAGCAGGCCGAAGTTGCGATAGCGCTGGGTCAATTCCGCGTACACATCCAGCGGTGACACCACCGGGATCGCGACGGTGCTGCGCACGGTATCCAGGTCCACGGCGCCAGACAGCGAGTTGCAGTAGATCATTGCCGCCGCGGCGCCCTGCTGCTGCAGGGACTCAATCGCATCAATCAGTTTCTGGGTGAGGGCGCCCCGTTCCAGCGCCTGCAGCTGGGTCTGCGCTTGCGGTGAGGCGGACAGGGAGATGCCCAGGCCCGCTACCTGGCGGGCGGCGAGAAAGTCGAGCCCAAAACGGGTATCCGTGGCGGTGCCAGCAACCACACCGATGGAATACTCATCATTGTAAATGTCATTTCGGAGCACATCTCACCTCGAATCTGTTCGAAATTGCGGATGTGCATATTTATCCACAAGTGGCGCGGTCAGTCGAGGTAAATCCGCATTGTGGATGACTGGTAAGGCCTGGCTGGTATCGGCCAATCGGTGCTCAGCTGGTCTCTGACCGGGTTACGTCCCGCGGCCAGGGTTTTTGTCCGCATTCACCGCAGATCACATCGATCACCAGCGGCTGCCCGCAGCCCTTGTGCCGCAAGGCCAGCGGCCGCTGATCTGGGGGCAAACGCTGCTCCGCCCACTGTCGCATCACCATGACCAACGGGTACAGGTCCCTGCCCCGTGGGGCCAGACGGTACTCGTAGCGGGGCGGATTCTGCTGATAGCGGATGCGCTCCAGCACGTCGGCTTCCACCAAGAAGCGCAGGCGCTGGGTCAGGATGTTCGAGGCGATGGAGAGATGTCGGGCGTAGTCGTCGTAGCGGCGCACCCCGAAAAAGGCGGCAATCAGGATCAGCAGGGTCCAGCGGTCGCCGATCAGATTGCTCACCGTGGCGAGGTCGCGGTCACTGCCCGTCGCCGGCTCGGCGCGCACACGGCGCTGCCCGCCGATGGAGCGCAGCTCTTCAAACTGTGGCTCTAGCCCCGCTGCGGGCAGGTCCCAGTCGACGGAATCCAGCGTGACTTCTTCGGCGCAGGCGCGGCACTGGGCGCGGGGGTGCAGTGGGCTCCCACACACACTGTGGCGCAACCGCGCGGGCAGTTGTTCGCCGTGGGCCCAGCGGGATTCCCACTGCCACGCCAGCAGTGATGCACCGAACAGTTCCTGCCCCGTGGCCGTGAGTCGGTATTCGACCCGCGAACCGGTGCCGTAGGCCTTGCGATACAGCACGTCTGCGTCAACCAGTGCAGCAAGGCGACGTGTCAGCGTTGCGCGGCTGGCGCCGGTGTGTGCGCGAATCTCTTCAAAGCGGCGCCGCCCCAGAAACGCATCCCGCAGGATCAGCAGCGACCAGCGGTCCCCGATTACATCCAGCCCGCCGGCGATGGCGCGGTTAATCAATAATCCCGAATTCATGGCGCGATATTAGCGCATCCCGCCGTTGTGGCGTATTCCCCGTAATCAGTCTTTTAGTGCTGGTGATCCTATCCGATCACTGACGCCTAAATTGGCATCCAATTCTCTATCTAAATGCATACTTGATCGAATCCGGCCGATCTGTTTTTATTATTAGTATCATAATGCAAGTTACTATTTACCTGTTACTTAGACGTAGCCTAGACATAACCCTATTGAGGCCCTGAGCACTACCGGTATGGATATCAAATATAAGAACACCGTCCCCAGTACCCTCCAGCCCAGCATGCACCCCTACCTGAACGGTGCCTGGACCCCGAACTTCACCGAATTTACCGCGACGGACCTCCAGGTGATCGGTGAGATACCGCGGGATATCGACGGGGTGTATATCCGCAATACGGAAAATCAGGTGCACGAGGCGATCGGTGTCTACCACCCGTTCGATGGCGATGGCATGTTGCACGCCATGAGCTTCCGCGATGGCAAGGTCGAGTACCGCAACCGCTTCGTGCGCACCAAGGGGTTCGAAGCCGAGCAGGAAGCTGGCGAATCTCTGTGGGCGGGGATTGCCAACAGCGTGCACAAATCCAAGCGACCGGGCTGGGGCGCGCAAGGCGCGGTCAAGGACGCCTCCTCCACGGATGTGGTGGTGCATGCGGGCAAGGTACTGTCGACCTTCTGGCAATGCGGCGATGGCTACCGTCTCGACCCCTATACCCTGGAGCAGGAGGGTGTTGCCGGCTGGGCGCCGGTCGATGGTATTTCTGCGCATCCCAAGGTGGATGAGCGCACCGGCGAGATGCTGTTCTTCAACTACTCCAAGCATCCGCCCTACCAGCACTACGGTGTGGTGGATAAGCACAACAAGCTGGTGCACTACACCCCGGTGCCCACCCCCGGGCCGCGCCTGCCGCACGATATGGCGTTTACCGAGAACTACTCCATTCTGGTGGACCTGCCGCTGTTCTGGGACGAAAACCTGTTGAAGGACAATATCCACCGCGCCGGTTACCACCCGGACATGCCTACCCGCTTTGCCATTTTGCCGCGCTACGGCAAGGCCGAAGACATCCGCTGGTTTGAGGCGGCGCCCACCTATGTCCTGCATTGGATGAACGCGTATGAGGAGGGCGATGAGATTATTCTCGACGGCTACTTCCAGGACGCGCCGGTGCCGGAACCACTGCCCGGCCTGCCGGAAAAAGTCGGGCGCATGATGGCCGGCATCGATATGCATTCGTTCAAGTCACACCTGCACCGCTGGCGCTTCAACCTGAAAACCGGGGAGACCAAAGAGGAGCGACTCGACGATCGCGTACTGGAATTCGGCATGTTCAACCAGCGCTACGCCGGGCGAAAATCCCGCTACCTGTATTCCGTGTGGGGTGAGCCGGGTTGGTTCCTGTTCTCCGGCATGGTCAAACACGACCTGGAAACAGGCGAAAGCTGGAGCCTGCCATTTGGCGAGCAGCGGTTTGGCAGCGAGTCGCCATTTGCACCGCGGGTAAACGCCAAGGACGAAGACGACGGCTATCTGGTGAGTTTTATCACCGACATGAAAGAAGACCGCTCCGAGTGCGTGTTAATCGATGCGAAGGACATCGAGGCGGGACCGGTGTGCCGCATTATCCTGCCCCACCGGATTTGCAGCGGCACCCACGCTACCTGGGCCGACGGCCCCTCTCTCCGTGGCGATTAAGAAGCGCGGCGATCAATAAGCACAGAAAGTCACAGCTAATTAAGCGGAGAATACCGTGGCCACCAGTCCCATCTATATCCTCGGCGGTGCGCAGAGTGATTTTGCCCGCAACTGGGCGCGCGACGGTTTGTCCCTGTTCGATGGCTTTGCCGAAACCCTAACGGCCGGTTTGGAAAACACCAAACTGGATCCCGCAGAAATTGAAGTGGGCCATGTGGGCAATTTTGTCGGCGAGTTGTTTGCGGGCCAGGCACAGCTGGGAGGCTTCTTTGGTGAGGTGGACCCGGCGCTGCGTTACCTGCCCGCCTCGCGCCACGAGGCCGCCTGTGCATCCGGCTCCATGGCACTGCTCGCGGCCATGGCCGACTTGCGCGCCGGCAATTATCAGCTGGCGGCGGTGGTGGGCATCGAACAGATGCGTAATGTGCCCGGTCACGAGGCCGCGGCCAATCTGGCGCCGGCGGCCTGGAACGGTCGCGAATGGACCGATGCGGAATACCTGTGGCCTTGCGCCTTTGCAGAACTTATCGATATTTATCGCGCGCGCCATGGGCTCGACAAGGCACATCTCGCGGCAATCTCGGAAAAGAATTTTGCCAACGCCAGTGTTAACCCCAGCGCGCAGTCCCGTCGCTGGCAATTTGCCGATAACAGCTTTGCCGAGGATGACAGTGCCAATCCAACCGTGAGCGGCGCCATCCGCCGGCACGATTGCGGGCAGATTACCGACGGTGCCGCGGTGGTTTTTCTTGCGACTGAAGAGCGCGCACAGGAATACGCCCGCGCCCGCGGCCTGCGCCTCGAAGACATACCGCGCATTAAGGGCTGGGGACATATCAATGCGCCCATGCTGTTTTCCAACAAACTTAAACTGCAGAACCCACAGGGTGTTTTATTCCCCCATGTGCAGCAGCTGTTTGAGCAAACCCTCGCTCGTGCCGGCATGCACAGCGTGCGCGATGTGGACGGGCTGGAAGTGCACGACTGTTTCAATATCACCGAATACATGATTCTGGATCACTGCGGGCTTGTGCCACCCGGCCAAATCCACCGCCTGATCGAGGAAGAAACTTTTGCGCGAAATGGCGCACTGCCGGTCAATGCCAGCGGCGGCCTGATTGGTCTCGGTCACCCGGTGGGTGCAACCGGTGTGCGTATGGCCCTGGATGGTTTCCGCCAGGTGATTGGTACCGCTGGCGAAAACCAGATCGCCAATGCCAAAAATCTGATGACGTTTAACCTCGGCGGCAGCACCACCACCTGTGCCAGCCTGATTATCGGCCGCTAACTAAAAAACCAGATAAAGAGCAGAGTATGCAAAGCGCCAATATTATCGACACCGTGCGGATCCCCCGCGCCCGCAGTCACGCCGAGAAAGGCGCATACGCGCAGGTAAAACCCGTCGGGCTACTCGCACCGCTGTTTCGTGCACTGCAAACGCGCAACGACTTAGATCCGACTATCGTCGACGATGTACTGCTGGGCTGTTCCACCCAGAGCGGTGAGCAGGGTTCCAATATCGCCAAGATGGCCGCCATGTACGCGGGCTGGCCCGACAGTGTGCCGGGTGCCAGCATCAGCCGCTTCTGCTGCTCGGGGCTGGATGCAGTGAATACTTCTGCCGCACATATTACTGCAGGCATGGCATCGGTGATGGTGGCCGGCGGTGTCGAGCACCTGAGCCGGGTACCGATGTTTTCCGACAAGGGCCCCTGGTATTCCGACAAGGAAGTGATGCGGGCGACGCGCTTTATGCATATGGGTCTGTCCGCCGACCTGATCGCTACCCGCGAAGGCTACAGCCGCGCACAGTTGGATGAACTGGCCCTGCAATCCCAGCAGCGCGCCGCACACGCATCGCAGGCGGGCCACTTTGCCAGCGCGCTGATTCCGGTAACCGATAGCGAAGGCGAGCCAATCCTGCAGGCCGACGATGGCATACGCACAACCACTATGGAAAAGCTCTCCGCCCTGCCGGAAAGTTTCCGTGAGTTCGCGCCGCTCGCGCAGAAGCTCGTCGGCTTCACCTATCCCGGCACCGAACTCGACTGCCGGCATACCGCGGGAAATGCCCCGGCGCTGGTAGACGGCGCATCGCTGGTATTACTCGCCAGCGATAATGCCTGCGCAGAATATGGCCTAAAACCGCGCGCCAAAGTTCGCCACTTTGCCAGTGCCAGCGATGAACCAGTACAAATGCTCACCGGCCACCTGCGCGCCACCGAAAAGTTGTTGAGCACGACCGGACTTAAGCCAGAAGGTATCGATCTATGGGAAATTAACGAATCCTTTGCCGCGAGCGTACTGAAATACCAGCAGCACTTTGCGATCGATTTTGACAAGCTGAACGTCAATGGAGGTGCTATCGCCATGGGTCACCCGCTAGGTGCCACCGGTGGCATTCTTATCGGCATGTTGCTCGACGAGCTGGAGAGACGAGACCTGCAGCGCGGTCTGGTCGCTATTTGTGGTGGCGCCGGTGTGGGCGTTGCGACTCTCATTGAGAGACAATGAAAATTATCTAAGTATTCAACCTAACACATCATTACCCGTTGGATTGCCTTGCATAATCCGTACATTCGTGCCACAAATTCTCATTGTATCGCTTTTCTTGTTTTTCTACTCTTGCGTTAAACTTCAGCGCTTTACGCTTCAGCTTTACAGCGGATAAACATGGATTTGTTTAACGATGAAAGATATGGAAAGAGATCCGATCAGAAATGGCCTCCGGCATAATTCGCACGAATTGTACGCACTTTCGCTGGATGAATTTGATCATGTTGTAGCGACCGTTGCGAAATCGCCCGAGTATTCTTCCCAACAATCTACCTGGGCGATGCTTAGGAGTGGGGTCGAGGCTGCGGCAAATTACAGTGCCACAAGCAAAGACTTGGGCATGCTGACAAAACTATTTGCCGATCTCGGATTTTCCGGAACAAAGGCATATATCAAATATTATAAAGGGCAGCCCTATGTAATATTCAAGGGCAATCCGCGACTGCGAACGATTTTTACTGGCACCAGATATGGGTTACAAAATGCCCAAGTAGTACAAATGGGAGTCGGGAAAAGTGGTGCAATTGGTGCAATGCGTAGCGGCGGGATTTTGACTGTTGTTTTGGTAAGTGCCTTTAGAATTGCAGATTACATTCTTACAGATCAAGTTACTTTGAATCAGCTGATCGGAACCTTGGCTACAGACATTATAAAAATAGGGATTGCCACGGGGGCGTCAATAATTGCCGCTGCAGGTGCAGCAGCAATATTCACTGTGGCAGTGGGACCCATTGTGGCCGCTATTGGAGTGGGGTTGCTTGTTTCTTACGGACTTTCCAGGCTGGATAACCGGTTTGAAATTACTGAGAAAGTCATTTCTGCGTTAGACGAGCTACAGCGTAAGAAAAATGCGAAAGTGGCAGATTTTAAGAAAAGTATTTCCAGCGCGGCCGGTGAATTTATCGATAGCGCTTTGGATTATGTTATCGATGAAACTAGAAGAGTCCTAATCGATACCGCGAAACATTATTTACACAGGAATATACCGCAATGGTAGCGAAAGCCGAAATATCGCAACAGACGTCACGCCCAACGGCCGCAGCTATATTGTTGGTATTTTTTTCGGTGGCGGGTATTTGTCTCATACTCCCCACCGTAGCTTTCTATCACATGATGGTAGCGATATTCCAAGCTGACAATAACGTGTTAATTGACAAGGGTGTTTATTACTTGTTTGGCGCGGGAATCGCGATGTCGTTTTTATTATTGGATGGAATTTATAATTCGCTGATTCGACAGCCAGTCCCAGGAAAAATCAAGCAAGCTGTTGGTGCGACTGCCTTACTTGGGCTGGCGCTCATTGTGATTCTACCTACTACAGTTCACTACGCTTCCGCATATCTTCTTGAGCAACGGGGTTACGAAATTTGTGAAGCAGCCTCAAGTCAGTGGTTGTTCGTGCGAGATATCGTCTACACCATCCCTGGTGCGTGCGACTGAAGATTGTCTGAACTCTTGAATAGGACTTATTCGATATTCTGCACCTGCTCGCGCATCTGCTCGATCAATACCTTTAACTCCACCGCAGCCTGAGTGGTGTCAGTTACTACCGCTTTGGATGAAAGCGTGTTCGCTTCGCGGTTGAATTCCTGCATCAGGAAGTCGAGGCGACGGCCGATGGGGCCGCCGTTTTTGAGTACGCGGCGTGTCTCGGTGATGTGAGCGTCGAGACGGTCCAGCTCTTCATCCACATCCGCTTTTTGTGCGAGCAGCGCAATTTCCTGCTCGATACGATCCTTGTCGATTTCTTCGAGCAGTTCTTCCAGGCGGGTTTTCAGTTTTTCGCGCTGGTTTTGCAGAATCTGCGGTAGCAGCGCGCGCACGGTGGTGACCTGTTCATTGATGCTGACAAGGCGTGCTTCGATAAAACCGGCGAGTTCGGCGCCCTCGCGCTCGCGGTTATCCACAAGCTGTTTCAGTGCCTGCTTGAAGCCGTCGAGGATGGCGTTGGCCTGTTCCTGCGCATCGGTTTCCGGTTCGGCAATTACCCCCGGCCATTTCAGAATTTCCATCGGATTCAGCGGCAGGCTGCCGACACCGCCAAGGCCCGGTGAGACTTGCTTGGCCGCACTCAACAGTTGCTCAACCAGCGCCTGATTCACCTCAATTGCCGCGGCCTCACCGCTGGTAGCCCTGAGGTTCAGGGTCATTTCCAGCTTGCCGCGGTTCAGGGTCTTGCGCAGCTGTTCACGCAGTTTGGGCTCCAGTGCGCGGGCAGCTTCCGGCAGGCGGAAGTGCGGTTCCAGATAGCGATGGTTCACCGAGCGCATTTCCCACACCGCGGTACCGGTGGAGTAATTTACCTCGGCACGCCCGAAAGCGGTCATGCTGCGCACTTTGTTGTTGGCCATACTGCCGTGCTCCAGAAATGCTCTAATTGAGCATGAGTGATGGAAAATGAGCGGCAAATCATAGCACAGGGTGATTGTGTGCTTTGATGGCTATAATGCCGGGCTTGCAAGTTAAAGATGATTCTAAAGAGGTGAGATATGCAGCGACCAAGCGGCCGCAAACCAGAACAACTGCGCGATGTGCGCATCACCCGCAACTATACCCGCCACGCGGAGGGCTCGGTGCTGGTGGAGTTCGGCGACACCAAGGTGCTGTGTAACGCCTCTGTGGCGGCAGAAGTGCCGCGTTTTCTGCGCGGCCAGGGCAGTGGTTGGATTACTGCGGAATACGGCATGCTGCCCCGCTCTACCGGTAGCCGTATGGGGCGCGAAGCGGCGCGCGGCAAACAGGGTGGGCGCACCGTAGAAATTCAGCGTCTCATAGGTCGCTCCCTACGCGCGGCGGTGGACCTGGAGGCCCTTGGGGAGCATCAGATTACCCTCGATTGCGATGTAATCCAGGCAGACGGCGGAACGCGTACCGCGTCAATTACCGGTGCCTGCGTGGCGCTGGTGGATGCCATTCGCTACATGCAGCGGGAAAAAATTATCGACACCGATCCACTGAAAAACATGGTGGCGGCAATCTCTGTGGGTATTTATGAAGGTCAGGCGGTGCTGGACCTGGACTACCCGGAGGACTCCCACGCCGATACCGATATGAATATGGTGATGGCGGAAGACGGCGGCATGATCGAGGTGCAGGGCACCGCTGAGGGCGTCCCGTTTACCGAGCATCAGTTTGCGGAGATGCTGGCGCTGGGCAAGGCGGGCATCAAAGAGCTGGTCGAGCTGCAGAAAAAGGCATTGGCCGACGCGTAACGGCGTACGTCACAGACCTTGCGCGCGTAAATCAAAATCCGGCAGGCTTTGCCACTTCCTGTGGTGGAGCCATGCCCGGTTTGTCATAGGCTTCTCTCTATCCTGTTACAACAGTGAGAGAGCCCATGGAAAGAACCCACCTCGCCTCAGCCCTTTGTGCTCTACTGCTACTTGCCGGGCAAAGTTTTACGCACAGCTTTGCCCAGGAAGCCGGGACTTCCACTAGCAGCACCACCACCAGCGCACCTGTGGATAAACAGGAAGCGCGTACCCACCACAAACACTACCGCGAGCCCGAAGGTGGTGATAAACCTTCGCCCACCGGCAGCATTGCGCCGCGCCTACAGAACCTCGGTAAACATATCTTCCCGGTAAGCTGTGCCTCGGAGCAGGGGCAGCAGTACATCAATCAGGGCCTGAACCTGGCCTACGCATTTAACCATGCGGAGGCCGGCCGCTCGTTTCGCGAGGCGGCGCGCTTGGATCCAGACTGCGCCATGGCCTACTGGGGCCAGGCACTGGTGTTGGGGCCCAACATTAATGCGCCTATGGACCCGGAAGCAGAGCCCAAGGCGCGCGAGCTGGCCCTGAAAGCGAAGTCTTTAAGCAGCGGTGTGGATAAGCGGGAGCGCGCGCTGATTGATGCGCTGACTACCCGCTATACCGGTGATGCCGCGGACCGCAGCGCGGCGGATAAGAAGTATGCGGCGGCCATGGGCAAGGTCGTCGAGCAGTACCCGGATGACCTGGATATCGCCACCCTGTATGCCGAGTCGATGATGGATCTGCGCCCATGGAATTACTGGATGCGGGACGGGACTCCCTACGAGGGCACGGAAAAAATCGTCGAGTTGCTGGAGCAGGTGATGAAGAAAAATCCCGAGCATCCCGGCGCCCTGCACTTGTATATCCACCTGATCGAACCCACCAATAATCCCGAGCGCGCGGAAAAGGCCGCGGATACGCTGCAAAACCTGATCCCCGGTGCCGGGCATCTGGTACATATGCCGGCGCATATTTACCAGCGGGTGGGGCGCTATGCGGATGCGGTAAAAGCGAACGAGCGCGCGATCGCCGCGGATGAGGATTACATCACCCAGTGTCGCGCTCAGGGTATCTACCCGATGGCCTATTACCCGCACAACATTCACTTCCTGTGGTTCGCCAATACCGAGCTGGGGCGCAGCGGCAAGGCCATCGACGCGGCGAATAAAACCGCCGAGCAGATTTCCGATGAGACCCTGGAAGCGATGCCGATGCTGGCGAGTTTCCGCGTGCTCCCCTACTGGTCGCTGGCGCGCTTTGGCAAATGGGATGAGGTGCTGGCGCTGCCGCAACCGCCGGCGGACCCATTTCTTTCCCTTGCCTGGCACTATGTGCGCGGACTCGCGTTTATCGCCAAGGGCCAATTGAACAAGGCGCAGCAGGAGTTGGCGCAGGTGCAGAAGCTCGCCGCTGATCCGGCGCTGGACTACCCGATGTTTTCGCCCAATACCGCCAAACAGGTGCTGGCGATTGCCCCGGAGGTGCTTGCTGGAGAGCTGGCGGCCGCACGCAAGGATTACGAGAGTGCGGTCAATCATTTGAGCCGGGCCATTTTGCTCGAGGACGGCCTGGTATATACCGAGCCCGCCGAATGGCACTATCCGCCGCGCCTGGCTTTGGGTGCGGTACTGCTCGAGGCTGGCCGTCCGGCCGAGGCGGAAACCGTTTACTGGCAGGATCTGGATCGGCGCCCGGACAACGGCTGGGCGCTGTTTGGATTGGCGCAGGCGCTGCGCGCGCAGGACAAAGGCGATCAGGCAGAGCTGATCGAGGCGCGCTTCAACAAGGCCTGGCGGGATGCAGATGTGAAGTTGCAGGCCTCGCGTATTCGCTGACGTTACCAGCGAACAGTACCGGCGAAGACAAATAAATAGGGCGCTGTGAATTCTGTTCACAGCGCCCTTTTTGTTTGTCTGTTTGATCGGAAGCGAAGCTTGCGTGAAGCGTCAGACTTCCAGGTCGTAATCCATGATCACCGGCAGGTGGCTGGAGAATTTGACGTTCTTGTTGATGGCGCCGTACTCGATCTTGTTCTTCAGGGTCTGCGATACGATCTGCATATCGGTGCGCCAGCCGTCACCGTTGCCCGCTTCACCGCTCGGCCACCAGGTAAATTCGTCTGCGTCTTTTACTACCCGGCGGAAGGCATCGATATAGCCGATGTCATTGAACAGCTGATCCAGCCACCGCTGCTCGTGACGCATAAACCCGGGAGTGTCCTGATGATCCTGCCAGTTTTGTACGTCGGCGCGGCGGTGTGCCATGCCCCAGTTTCCGCAGAAAATAAAGTCACGGCGTTTCCGGCTGATTTTGGCCAGGTGTGCCTGCATGTCGTCAAAAAACTGTACTTTTGTTTCCAGTGATGTCTCGTCGGTGGCCACCGGAGCGAGCAGTGAGCCGACACTCAGGCGTTCGAAATCTGCCTGCAAATAGCGCCCGTACATGTCCACGCCGTTGGCGAATCCCATGCCGTAAATCAGGGCTTTTGGCTGTGCGCGGGTGTAGATCGCGACCCCGTTTTCATGGGGGGTGCCGGAATCGAAGAAGTAGCTGTAGTAACCGTCCGGATGAAAGATGGGATGATCCAGTTCCGGTTCCAGTGAGCGTAGATCTTGCAGACAGATGATGTCTGCGTCCTGATCTGCCAGCCAATCATATAGCCCGCGTTGTGCAGCCTGGTGCACACCATCCACGGACAAACTCACTATTCGCATTATTAGCCCCTTACCAGCGGACTGTGTAAAATTGCAGTCGTTATTTGTCTGAACATTCTATGATTGCCGTACCCCGTTCCTTGGGGACCTTCCTTCACCTTAGCCAATAGTTATCAAATTGCCATGCAGCAGTATCAGCGAGACTTTATACAACTGGCCCTAGAGCACGATGTGCTCTGTTTCGGAGATTTCACGTTGAAATCCGGTCGCCAGAGTCCCTACTTTTTTAATGCCGGCCGTTTCCACAGCGGTGCAGCGCTTGCCGCTCTCGGCAACGCCTACGCGGAGGCGATCATTGCCTCTGGAGTGGAGTTTGATGTCATATTCGGGCCGGCCTACAAGGGCATCCCGCTGGGTGCGGTAACCGCAGTGGCGCTGGCACAGAAAGGTATCGATAAACCCTTCTGCTACAACCGCAAAGAGGCCAAGGCCCACGGCGAGGGCGGCACCTTAGTGGGTGCGCCGCTTAAAGGCAAGGTTTTGATCATCGACGACGTGATTACGGCGGGTACTGCGGTACGCGAGGTGATGCAGATTATCGATGATCACGGCGCGTCGCCTGCCGGGGTGGTGATCGGCCTGAACCGCCAGGAAAAGGCCAGCGATGATTCGGACCAGTCTGCGATTCAGCAGGTTGAACAGGAATACAGCATTCCTGTGATCGGCATAGTAGAACTGGACGATATTATTACCTATCTTAAGTCTGAGGCTGCCGGTGAAGAGCTGCTGCAGCGAATCATTGATTACCGCCAGAAATACGGCGTTTCTGCTGAGGGTTAGGCGGTAAAAATTACGTATTTAACCCTATGGGGCTAAAGACAAGCCGGTAGCAAAACAATTAGGGTTAACAGTGGCGCAGAAGGAAATGCGTCACTGGTCAAATAATGAACGATTGCAAAGATAAAATGAGGCAGGCGTGAAAATCGCAACTGTACTGGCGTTCGCCGGTGCTCTTCTGACAATGGAAGTCGGAGCTGCAAGCTCGGGGTGGGATGGCAAGAAGCTCTACCGCTATACCAACGAACACGGCGTCCAGGTGCTGGACGATGTCGTGCCCCCCCGTTATGTGGCGGGGGGCTATGAGGTCCTCACTATTTCCGGGCGCATTCTCGAGGTTGTCGAGCCCGAGCTGAGCGGGTCGGAGCTGGCGGAGAAGGAGCGCCGGGAGGCGCAGATGGCCGCCGACCTGGCATTGCTCAAACGCTACAACAGCGTTGCGGATATTGAATCTGCGCGCAAACGCAAACTCGCCATTGTGCAGCAGGATGTCGCGATCCTGCGCTCCAATATCAGCTCGCTGAACCGCCAGATCAAAAACGAAGAGTCCGCCGCGGCGCGTATCCAGCGCAATGGGGGCACTGTTTCTGCCGAGCAGATGGAGCGGATTGGCAATCTGCGCAAAGAGGTAGATGTGGTGAACCAGCGCCTGTCTTTACGTAACAAAGAGGCGGTCAACATCAACAGCGAGTTTGATCAGGCCACAAGCCGCTATCGGGAAATTGCCGGCAAATAAGCCGGCCGCCTTCCCGTAGCTCTTTACCCCTGCGCGGTCAGCGCACTTTCCCGGAAAAATCCTGCTACCAGAACCGGCCACTGCTCTGTCCAGTGCTCGGTCGGTTTGCGTTTGAAGCCGCTGCGTACGTACTGCACGATGCGACCCTCGGCGCTGGCCAGCAACAGGTTGGCGGCTGCGGTCAGCGGAATGGCGGGGCGCAGTTGCTCGCGCAGTTCTGCCTCGCGCAAAATCTGCTTGAGCTGGGTTTCCAGGCGGTCGAACAGCTGCAGGATACGGCCGTGCAGGCGCTCGGTTTCCCCGGTCAGGGCGTCGCCGGTCAGCAGGCGGGTGATGCCTGGGTTGCGCTCACAGAAGGCCAGCAGCAGGTGCAGAATTTTCTGGCAGCGGGACAGCGCGTTGGGTTCGTCCTGCATGATGATCTTGATGCGGCTGAAAATGGTCTCTTCGATAAACTCGATGAGGCCTTCAAACATTTTGGATTTGCTGGGGAAGTGGCGATACAACGCCGCCTCTGAGAATCCTACCTCTTTGGCCAGTGCCGCAGTGGTAATGCGGGCGCCGGGGCTGGCTTCCAGCATGTGCGCCAGTGCTTGCAGGATTTGTTGGCGTCGATTGATTTTTTCGCTGCTCATGAACTGCCTTTGCCCGGAATATTCAGCCGGGATCTGATTTTGTTGTTGTGCCGGTGTTGTGTTGTTTGTCTGGCTTGGCAGCGGGATGGGGTGTCAGAAGCCCGCGACTTTTTTGATAAAAGTTTTATTCGCTGAAAGCCAGGAGGCCGGCGCCAGAATCGTAACGATTCGACGCCGGGGCATCAATTGTTAGTGACCGTTAACACTGGTTATGTGAACCGGGTCACGTCGTGATTTGTGTGTTTTTTCGCCTATTCAGCGCTTAAATTGGCGTTGGTGATCAACGTGCCCACGCCGGTATCGGTGAAGATTTCCAGCAGTACCGCATGAGGTACGCGCCCGTCGATAATATGTGCCGAGGTTACACCCGCTTTTACCGCGTCCAGCGCACAGGCGATTTTCGGCAGCATACCGCCGTAGATGGTGCCATCGGCGATCAGCCCGTCCACTTCCAGGGTGGAAAGGCCGGTAAGCACCTCGCCCTGCTTGTCCTGCAGCCCGGCCACATTGGTGAGCAGCATCAGCTTTTCTGCTTTCAGGTACTCGGCAATCTTGCCCGCAACCAGGTCTGCGTTGATGTTGTAGGACTCGCCATCCTTGCCCACGCCAATTGGCGCAATCACCGGGATAAAGTCGCTGTTGATCAGCATGTCGATCACATCGGTGTCGACGCTCTCCACTTCGCCGACGTGGCCGATGTCGATGATTTCCGACGCGTGCAGGCCGGCAGCATCTTCTTTGGTGCCATTGTCGCGGGTCAGCTTCTTCGCGCGAATCAGCAGGCCATCCTTACCAGTGACGCCCACCGCGCGGCCGCCGTTTTTATTGATCAGGTTAACGATTTGTTTATTCACGGTGCCGCCGAGCACCATTTCCACCACGTCCATGGTTTCGCTGTCGGTCACGCGCATGCCGTCGACAAAGCGCGATTCGATACTGAGCTTGTTGAGCAGGTCGCCAATCTGCGGGCCGCCACCGTGTACCACCACCGGGTTCATGCCCACCAGTTTCATCAGGATCACGTCGCGGGCGAAGCTGTTCTGCAGCTCCTCGTCCACCATGGCGTTGCCGCCAAACTTGACTACTACGGTCTTGCCAATAAAGCGCTGAATATAGGGCAGCGCCTCATTGAGAACCTGAGCGACGCGCAGGGCAGATTTCTGATCCAGTGACATAGCGTTTTCCTTACTGCTGTGGGGCAACCCGCTGGTACTTAAGGCAGCACCAGGGCGGGATCAATCTTTTGAAGTTGTTGGCCAATCAGTTCGCGGATACGTGCGAGGGCGGCCTCATTGTCGGCTTCGAAGCGCAAGGTCAGTGCGGCAGTGGTGTTGGAGGCGCGCACCAGGCCCCAACCGTCAGCAAACTCAATGCGCAGGCCGTCGATGGTGTTGAGATCCGCCTGGCCAAAGGTACCCTCGTTGCGAAGGCGTTCGATCAGCGCAAACTTTTGGGATTCTGCCACCGGCAACAAAATTTCCGGGGTATTTACCATCTTTGGCAGCGAGTCGAGAAGCTCGTCGAGGGTCTGCTCGCGCAGCGCCATAATTTCGAGAATACGAGCGGCGGCGTAAATGCCGTCGTCGAAACCGTACCAGCGATCCTTGATAAAGATATGCCCGGACAGCTCGCCACCGAGCAACGCGCCGGTTTCCACCATTTTGGCCTTCATCGGTGCGTGGCCGGTCTTCCACATCACCGGGCGGCCGCCATACTGGTTGACCAGATCGGCCAGTGCGCGTGAGCTTTTCACGTCGAACACGACATCCGAGCCCGGGTTGCGCGCCAGAATATCCCGCGCCAGCAGCATCACCAGCTGATCCGCCCATACGATGCGGCCGCTCGAAGTCACCAGGGTCACACGGTCGCCATCGCCATCGAGTGCGATGCCGAGGTCGGCTCCTTCGCCTTTTACTGCGGTAATCAGGTCCTGCAAGTTTTCCGGGCGCGATGGGTCGGGTGCGTGGTTGGGGAAGTTGCCATCCACTTCGCAATAGAGGGTATCTACCGCACAGCCCAGCTGCTCGAACAATTCGGGTGCCAGTTCCGAGGTGGCACCATTGCCCGCATCAATCACCACGTGTGGCTGGCCTGCGAGCGCGACATCGTTGAAGATTTCGTCGATGTAGGTATCGCGGATATCCTGCTGACTGTTGCTGGATTCACCGGAGGCAAACTGACCGGATAGCATTAATGCGCGCAGATCCTGCAGCTTGTCGTCTGCCAGCGAGCGGCCGTCCATTACAATTTTGAAGCCGTTGTACTCTGCGGGGTTGTGGCTCGCGGTCACCATTACGCCACTGTTGGCATTCTTGCCTTTGGAACAAGCGAAATACAGCACCGGCGAAGGCACCAGCCCGAGGTCCACCGCGTTACAGCCGCTTTCGAGAATGCCTTCGATCAGGCAGTCTCTCAGCAGCTCACTGCTGTTGCGGCCGTCGCGGCCCACCAGCAAGAGTTTTTGTCCCGCCTGCAGGGCAATGGTGCCAAGGGCGCGACCCAGCTGGTAAGCAAATGGCTCGTTAATTTCCTCACCGGCAATACCGCGGATATCGTAAGCGCGGAATACGTGGGCCGGGATTTCGGTGCTCGGTGTGCGCATCAGGTCGTGGGCAGAGGCCTGCTCGACTTTGGGTGCCGCCGAGCTCACCGCAGTGGTGGTGCTTTCTGATGCAGACTTGGGCGTGTCGAGATCCTCTTTGCGCAGGCCTTTTTGTGCAGCACCTTTTTTCTTGCTGCGTCCGGCCTGCTCCCAGGGTGCGGCACCGCCATCGGCGGGTAGCATTTTCCACAAGCCAAACAGCGTTGCCCCGAGGCCGATCAAGGCCAGGGCAAATAGCCATATTGGTGAAATACTGTGTGCGCCGGCAAAAGTGGGTGAAGGGGTAAAGGAGACTTTCAGATAGCTGCCGGCAACCGGGGCCGACACCGAGTCGCCGGTACTCCCCTGGGTGGGGGAATTCCACAATGGGCTTGCAGGTCCGTCGGGGAACTGCTGCGCCACACGGACGTTGCCCGGTGCGGTGTCCAGTTCCGACAGCGCACGTTCAAACACACCAAATGGCTGGGCAATCAGCAGGGCGCCGTCTTGCTCTGGTTGTGCGCTATACAGTTGCCATTGGTTATCGCTACCGCGCAGGAATTCGGGTTTTTGTTGGCCGCCTTGCTGGCTGCGTTTTAGCAGGTCTACCTGGGCAAAATTGAGTGGCGGATTGCCAACACCCGCATACAGCTCTGCCGCGGTGAAGTATTGCACCGCCCCCTGCGGGATCGCATTGGTGCCCATGCGCGTAGAAGATTTTTGCTGCAGATTCAGCTTGGCCAATTGCTGCTGGCGCTGGCTGAAAAACCCTTGCAGTTGTTCGGCATAGCCATTGGCTGTTTGTTGCGACGCCGCGCGTACGCTGGCTTGGTTGTGCGTCTGCAGTACGTTGGTGTTCAGCAGATGTGCACCGCCGAGCCAAACGGCGGCAGCCAGCAGCGCAGGTAATGTGAGCCCGCTGTGCCACAGAGGTTTATTTTCTGTTTGTGCTTTTACAGCCACGACTTTTCAGTCTCCTAGTCTTTCCAGACCAGCCCCCGGACCGGTTCAGTTATTCTGAATCTTGTTCGGCCGCCCCCAAGGTGCGGCCGTGCAGTGTTGTACTTCTGTGGTGTCGTTATTATTTCGTGTAATGCTTTTTATGCGCCCGGAAAAGCGCGCTTGGCAATCCGCCCGATCAGTTCCGCTGCCAGTTCGGTTTTCAGTGCAGCGGGCAGCGGCGTTTCGCCGGCGTTATCGATAATCACCACCTGATTGCGGTCGCTGTTAAATCCGCCGGCAGGGTCGCTCACATCGTTTGCCACAATCATGTCGAGGTTCTTGCGCGCGAGCTTGCTCTTCGCATGCTCGATGACCTTCTCGGTTTCCGCGGCAAAGCCCACCACAAATGGGCGCTTGCTTTTGCGTGCAGCGATGGTGGCGACGATATCCGGGTTTTTCACCAGGCTCAGTACGTCGCTGTCATGACCGTCTTCTTTCTTAATCTTTTGTTCCGCCACAATCGCCGGGCGGAAATCCACCACGGCAGCGGCGGCAATAAACAGGTCGCTATCATCGGCCGCCTGCTCGGCAGCGGCGAGCATATCGTCGGTGCTCACAACATCCACGCGGGTGACGCCCGCGGGTGTGTCCAGCCGTACCGGGCCGGCGATCAGGGTAACTTCGGCACCGGCGCGTGCTGCGGCGGCGGCGATGGCGAAGCCCATTTTTCCGGAGCTGTGGTTGCTCAGGTAGCGCACTGGGTCCAGCGCTTCGCGCGTGGGGCCGGCGGTGATGGTGACTTTTTTGCCGGCGAGCACTTGCTCGGGCACGAGAAAATCTACTAACCCGTCGACAATATCCAGTGGCTCCAGCATACGCCCCGGACCCACATCGCCGCAGGCCTGGCTACCGGCATCCGGGCCCAGTAGGGTGGCACCGCGCCTTTGCAGGGTTTCGGCATTGGCCAGGGTGGCGGGGTGGCGCCACATGGCCTGGTTCATGGCCGGTGCCAGTACCACCGGGGCTTCTGTGGCCAGGCACAGGGTGGTCAGCAGGTCGTCGGCCATACCGGCGGCGAGCCGCGCCATTAAGCTGGCGCTGGCCGGTGCGATCAAGATTACATCGGCCCACTTGGCCAGCTCAATATGCCCCATGGCTGCTTCGGCGGCCGGGTCCAACAGGTGCGTGTGCACCGGATTGCCGGACAGCGCCTGGAATGTCAGCGGGCGCACAAACTCCTGTGCACCGGCAGTCATGACCACGCGCACGGTGGCACCGCGGTCCTGGAGCCTGCGTACCAGGTCGGCGCTTTTATAGGCGGCAATGCCGCCGGAGACACCAAGCAGTATCCGTTTGTTGGCCAGTGAGGGCATATTCTGGGTTTCCGAAACGCTGGGAACACGTAAGATTACCATTTTAGCGCCGTGGACCATATGGTCACGAGGTTGCTATTGCGAGCTTGCAGGGGAAGCGAGCATTTACTTTTTGTTTTGGGCGATTACCCAGGGAGGGGAAATGGCGATTACCGACTGGCCGGCGGAGGAGCGGCCGCGGGAAAAGTTGCTGGCCAAGGGTGCGGCGGCGCTGTCTGACGCGGAGCTGTTGGCGATCTTTCTGCGTACCGGCTTGCCGGGTGTATCGGCGGTGGATCTGGCGCGACAGCTGCTGAGCGACTTTGGTGGGCTGCGGCCGTTACTGGAGGCGGAGCGCAAGGCTTTCTGTGCGGGCAAGGGCCTGGGCGATGCCAAGTATGTGCAGTTGCAGGCGGTACTGGAGATGGGCAGGCGCCATCTGGCGGAGCACCTGCGGCGTACCGATGCGCTCACCAGTCCACAGGCGGTGCGTGACTATTTAGCCGCACAGTTGCGCCATCGTACCCGCGAGGTGTTCTGCTGCCTGTTTCTGGATAGCCAACACCGGGTGATTGCCTTTGATGAGCTGTTTGAGGGCACGCTGAACGCGGCCAGTGTTTATCCCCGTGAGGTGGTGCAGACAGCCCTTGCCAGGGGCGCCGCGGCGGTAATCCTTGCCCACAACCACCCATCTGGCGTAAGTGAGCCCAGTCAGGCAGATATCCATATTACCGGGCGACTTAAAGATGCCCTGGCATTGGTGGATATCCGAGTGTTGGACCACCTGATTGTTGGTGAGGGAGCCGGCTGCTCTTTTGCGGAACGCGGATTGCTCTGAGGCCTACTGAGCTTCGTATCGAATATCCGTGGCGGTCGGGCCGATATACTCACTCCAAGACAGAGAAGCTGGTATTCGCGCCATTGACCCAAAGTGGCCGCCCAGACAGCAAAAAAGTTGGTTAAAACTTGCCCCACCTAGGGGGTTCTGGTATAAAACGCCGCTCTTTGCGGCCGGGCCAGATTCTGTACAGATCCCGCGGTCCGCTGGATACCGAATTTTGCATTTGCCCCGCCTTGAGCTGAGGGCACGAGAGTTTTTAAGAGGCCAATCAGATGTCCAAGGTATGTCAGGTAACCGGTAAGCGCCCGGTAACCGGAAACAACGTTTCTCACGCCAAAAACCGCACCAAGCGTCGCTTCGTGCCGAACCTGCAGTCCCACCGTTTCTGGGTGGAAGCAGAGAAGCGCTTCGTTAAACTGCGTGTTTCTACTAAAGGTATGCGCATTATCGATAAGAAAGGTATCGATACTGTACTGGCAGAGCTGCGCAAGCGCGGCGAGAAAGTTTAATAGCTGCTTAATAGCAGATTGGAGATAGAACAATGCGTGACAAGATTCGCCTGAATTCCAGCGCCGGCACCGGCCACTTCTACACCACTGACAAGAACAAGCGCACCATGCCTGAGAAAATGGAGATCAAAAAATACGATCCCGTTGCTCGCAAGCATGTGATGTACAAGGAAGGCAAAATCAAGTAATTGATTGCCTGACTGTTCGCGAAAAAGCCCGGTTCTCCGGGCTTTTTTGTGCCCGCAAGAAACAAATAAACTCTGATGCGAAAGCTCCGCTAGTGCTGGCCCTTTGCCAGACCGTCTGCGGCCAGGACGGCCGCAGCCGAGCCCCCAGGGATGGGTTTACGGCGTGTCTGGCGAAGGGCCAGCACTAGCGGAGCTGCCACCCAACTAGCTAGCGGTTGCCCCGGAAACCCGAAGATGCCAGAACTCCCAGAAGTAGAAACCACCAAGCGCGGTTTGGCGCCCCACCTTGAGGGTCGCAAGGTAAAGCAGTGCGAAATTCGCCAGCACAGCCTGCGCTGGCCGGTGGATGCCGACTTTGCCGAGAAGATCCGCGGTGCCCGTATTCAGCGACTGGATCGCCGCGCAAAGTACCTGCTGGTGGAGACTGACAAGGGACTCGCCATCTGGCATTTGGGTATGTCCGGCAGCCTGCGTATTGTTGGAGGCAGTGAGCCGCCGCAAAAGCACGATCATATCGACTGGCTGCTCGACAGTGGCCAGCGGCTGCGCTTCCACGACCCGCGCCGTTTCGGCGCTCTGCTGTGGACCACCGAAGACATCGCCGATCACGAGCTGATTGCCCACCTGGGGCCTGAGCCCCTTAGCGACGACTTCCACGCGGACTACCTGTTTAACGCCTCCCGCGGCCGCAAGGCCCCGGTAAAGACATTCATCATGGACGGCCGCATTGTCGTCGGCGTGGGCAATATCTACGCCTCCGAAGCCCTGTTCATGGCCGGTATCCGCCCGCAAACCCCTGCCGGCAAGATCTCCCGCGCCCGCTACGAGCGTTTAGTGGAAGCGATCAAGGAGGTGCTGGCCTTCGCCATTCAGCAGGGCGGCACCACCCTCAGAGACTTCGTCGGTGGTGACGGCAAGCCGGGCTATTTTGCCCAGCAGCTCAATGTTTACGGTCGCACCGGCGAGCCCTGTCGGCGATGCCTCGGCACCATTCGCGAGCAGATTATCGGCCAGCGCAACACCTTCTTCTGTCCCCGCTGTCAGCGCTGATTGGGAATTCGTTTGCGCTCACCCTAAATTTGAGCCCGATGTTCCAATCGAGTTTGAATCCATGATCATTGTGTTGCCTTTTCTCACGGCGCTGATCTCCGCCTGGTTCACCTGGCGTGGGCACCGGGCTAGCGCGATGGGGTGGTGGGCGATTACCGCTGCCATCTATGTCGCCTGGTGTTTCTACCATATGACCACCCCCCTGAAGATTTCCCTTTGAGCCACGTTTTGCCCGCTGCGGGGCGAAGCACGCCCAGCACGCCCAGGAGAGCTGCGCTGTGATTCACTATCTTTTCGGCCTGCGCCGTTGGACCGACTGTCTGAATGCCCTCGCGTTGGTAGGGGTCGGTGGGACTCTCTGGTTCGCCTTTGTCTGGCAAATCGTCTATCACGACCTGCCCTGCCCCCTGTGTCTGCTGCAGCGGGTGGCGTTTGCTATGGTCGGAATCGGTCTGATGCTGAATGTGTGCTTTGGCAGTCGCCCGGCGCATTACGGCATTGCGATACTCTCTGCCCTTGCCGGCATGGTGTCTTCCGCGCGGCAGGTGCTGTTGCATATCGCCCCCGGCGACCCGGGTTACGGCATGCCGTTTTTGGGGCTGCATTTTTATACCTGGGCGCTGATCGCGTTCTTTTTGCTGGCCCTGTATCTCGGTGTTTTGTTAATGCTGGATGGGATGAAACAGAAGGACGCGGCGGATATTCCGCGCAGCCCCGGCTGGTTGGGTAACCTCGGGGTGTACAGCTTTCTGGTGATCTTGCTGGTTATGTTCGTCGCCACCCTGCTGGAGTGTGGCCTGGGCCCCTGCCCCGATGACCCGACGGATTACCTGTGGATCCCGGGTAACTAAGTCAGCCGGGTGAAAACAGTTTGAGTCCGGCAATGCCCGCGACGATCAGGCCGATACACAACAGGCGCGGCAGGGCGGTGGATTCGGCAAATAGAATGATGCCAAGGATAGCGGTGCCCACTGCGCCGATGCCGGTCCACACGGCGTAGCCGGTACCCACGGGAATCGTTTTTAATGCCTGCGACAGAAAATAAAAGCTCGCGATCATCGCGATAGCGGTGAGCACACTGGGCATGAGCTTGCTGAAGCCCTCGGTATACTTGAGGCCGATGGCCCAGCCCACTTCCAGCAGGCCGGCAATTACCAAAAAGAACCACGGATTTGTCATCGTTACTTCCCTGTGAGATTGCCGGTGATTAGCGCCCGACCGCACTGCCTTCGCGGCGGGTGTCGGCGCCGCCATGGAGCTTGCCTTGCTTGACGGCAATACCATGGATGCCGCTATTCAAGTCCCGGCGCACCACCTTGTGCCCTTTTGCCTCGAGCTTTTTCAGTTCGTCATCGCTGAGCGTATCGGGCTCCACTTCCACCCGATAACCGATAGCGCCGATGTTACCGGCGGCGATCGCCTCGGCAATGGGCATGCCCTTTGTCAGGTGGTAAAGGATGGAGCGGGCAGTGTAATCGATAATCCGCGAGCCACCGGGTGAGCCAATAATCAGGCGCAGACTATCGTCTTCGTTAAACACCATGGTCGGCGACATGGACGAGCGCGGGCGCTTGCCAGCCTGGATGCGGTTGGCCACCAGTTCCTTGTTGGCGTTGTGCGGCACGAAGGAAAAGTCGGTGAGCTGGTTGTTCAGCAAAAATCCTTTCACCAGCAGTCGCGAGCCAAACCCGGTCTCGATACTGGTGGTCATACTCACCGCATTGCCGTACTGATCGACGATGGAGAGATGGCTGGTGTTGGGCAGTTCGGGAGACTTGGCTTCTACACGTTTGCCCGCAAAGGCTTTGGGGTCGCCCGCTTTTGCCGGCTGTGCTTTTTCCAGGTCGATCAGTTTCGCGCGCGCGGCCAGGTATTCGGGGGCGACCAGTGCTGCGGTGGGCACTGCGACAAAGTCGCTATCGGCGGCGTAGGTGTTGCGGTCCGCAAAAGCCAGCTCTGAGGCTTCGATAAACAGATGGGTAAGCTCGGCACTGCCTACCTCAAATTTCTGCACCGGTGTGTGTTGTAGCATGCCGAGGATGGCGCCCACGGTGGTGCCCCCGGATGAGGGTGCCGCGGCACCGCACACATCGAATTCGAAATAATCCGCGCACACCGGTTTGCGGATCTTGGCGGAGTAGCTGGCCATATCTGCCATGGTCATCACGCCGGGGTTTTCCGGGTCGTTGCGCACGGCGTCCACAATGGCTCGGGCAATTTCGCCCTCATAAAACGGCTTGGTGCCTTTATTGGCGAGCAGTTTCAGGGTTGCCGCATACTCCGGATTTTGCAGGATATGCCCGACCGGCAGTGGTTTGCCGTCGTCACCAAACAGGTAGGCAGTGATGGCCGGGCGCGCGGCCACCATTGGCAGCCGGTCCGCCAGCTTGTACAGGCGCGGGGAAATCGCGAAACCATTTTCCGCCAGTGCAATCGCCGGCTGGAACAACTCGGCCCAGGGCAGTTTGCCGTCGCGCTTGTGGGCCAGCTCCATCATGCGCATGACACCGGGGACGCCCACGGAATAGCCACCGATCACCGCCTTGATAAAGCTCATGGGTTTGCCGTCGTGCATGAAATAGTTTTCATCCACGGCCTGCGGCGCGGTTTCACGGCCGTCATAGCCGTTGAGCTTTTGGTCGTCGGCGCGGTAGCTCAGCATAAAGGCGCCGCCGCCAATGCCGGACGACTGGGGCTCCACCAACCCGAGCACCAGCTGTGCGGTGATGGCGGCATCTACTGCGGTGCCGCCTTTCGCCAGGATCTGCTCCGCTGCCGCGGAGGCGTGGGGGTTGGCAGTGACCGCCATAAACTCGCTGGCGATGGCGGACTTGATTTCGGTGCGCCCGGTGGCAATTTCTGGCTGTACTTCCTGTTTTACGTCCGCCAGTGCTTGCGGTTGCGCCGTTTGTTGGGCGCTCGCCGGTACTGCAAGGAGATGCAAAGACAGCGCGGCGCTGGTAGCCAGCAGCCGGGGCTTGGAAAGGACGTTAGCGCGAGAGAAAAAACGATTCACTGGGCGACCCGAAAGAGTGTGGATCGCCCGAGTGTATCAGACTGGTAGGCCAGCTTGCGTTGGCGGATACCGCTTTAGCGGTTGTATTTCTCTTGCAGTGCCTTTTGCACGCCGGGCGGTACGAATTTGGTGACGTCACCACCGAGCGAGGCGATTTCGCGTACCAGGGAGGAGGAGATGTAAGACAGGTGTTCCGCCGGTGTCAGGAACAGACTCTCCATTTGCGGCGCCAGCTGGCGGTTCATATTGGCCAGCTGAAACTCGTATTCAAAGTCGGATACCGCGCGCAGGCCGCGCACTACACCGTGGGCATCCAGCTGGCGTACCAGATCGGCGAGCAGGATGTCGAAGCCGATCACTTCGATGTTGTCCAAGTGGGCCAGCTCTTGTTGGGCCAGCTCCACGCGCTCTTCCATGGTGAACAGCGGGTTCTTGCGGGTGCTGGCGGCAACAGCGACCACCACATGATCGAACAGGCGGCAGGCCCGCTCAACGAGGTCCATATGACCATTGGTGATGGGGTCAAACGTACCCGGGTAAACCACTTTTTTCATAAGCCAATTCGCCTTGCCGGCCAGAAGGGACGCGCATCTTAAACAATTTAGCCGCGGCTCTCAAAATGTCGCGGCAAAATCGCCACTAACGGGATGAATAGTGGGAATTCACGCCTCGAATCTACGCCCAGCGCTCACACCCTATACAAGCGCATGCATACCTGTCCGGCGTGCTTTTCTTTCTCCAGTTGCCAGCCCTCAGGCGCGGCAATCACGTTGTCCCGTGGGGACTCCACATACACCAGGGTGCCAGTGCTCAGCCGTTGGCTTTGCGCGAGTGCATTCAGGGTGTCTGCCCACAGGTTCCTGGCGAAGGGCGGGTCGACAAACACCACGTCGTAGGCCGGGCCGCTCTGGCTGGTGAATACCTCTGCGGTGCAGTTGTGCACCTCGCCACCTGCCGCCTGTAACAGTTTCAACTGTTCGCGCAGAGTGCGCGCGGCGCCGCCGTCGAGTTCCACAAAGTCCACATGCGCGGCCCCGCGGCTCAGGGCTTCGAGGCCCAGTGCACCGGAACCGGCAAACAGATCCAGGCAGCGCGCATCGGGCAGATGAAACTGCAGCCAGTTGAACAGGGTCTCGCGCAGGCGATCCCCGGTTGGGCGCAGTCCTTCAATCGGCGCAAAAGCGACTTTGCGCCCGCGCCAACGGCCGCCGATGATGCGCAGCTGGCTTGGCGCTTGTGTGGCGGAAGACGGTTTACTCGGCCGGGGGCGGCGGTTTCTGGGCATCGGTTGTCCGGAGAAGTTGCTACAGCAGTAAATTAGACAGGGCCGTACTGTGTGCTAAACAGTCAGCGGTGCTAAGATTAGCGCCTTTCCGAGACCGGCTGCCAGTGGCAGTGACCCTCATCTATCTCCTTCGAAGAATTCGCACCCGATGATTTTTGATTTTCTGCGCAAAAAGAAGTCCGAGGACCAGGCCGCCGAGGATACGGCAGCCCCCGCGGAGTCCCAGCACCCTCTTGCTGAGGAGGTGGCCGAAGAAGCGGCCGGCGAGGCTGAATTTGTAATCCCGGAGAATTTGCAGGCGCCGGCTCCTTCGTCCGAAGAAGAGCAACTATCGACGGAAGAAGCCCCGGAAGCGGGTTTCGATCCGGCCGCCGAGGTGGCACAGGGCACGCCAGAGCCTGCCTCTACTCCGGCACTGGCAGCGGAAGACGAGCATCTTTCCACCGAAGAAGCCCCGGAATCCGGATTCGACCCGGCCATGGAAGTGGCGCAGGACGAGCCAGCGCCGGTACCGGAGCCGGTGCAGGAAAAGCCCAAGAAAGAGGGTTTCTTTGCGCGTATCCGCCGCGGCCTGTCGCGCACCAGCAGCCAGTTTGCCGAGGGTATGGGCAACCTGTTCCTGGGTGCCAAGGAAATCGACGAAGACCTGATGGAGGAGTTGGAGACCCAGCTGCTCATGGCGGACGTGGGCGTGGATGCCACCACCGAGATTATCGACCGCCTCACCGAGCGGGTTTCCCGCCGCGAACTGTCTGATGGCGCAGCGCTGTACAAGGCGCTGCAGGAGGAGCTGGCCGGGTTGCTGGGCAAGGTCGAAGCGCCGCTGGTGATCGACGAGAGTAAAAAGCCGTTTGTGATTCTGGTGGTTGGTGTGAATGGCGTCGGCAAGACCACTACCATCGGCAAGCTGGCCCACCGTTACCTGAATGAAGGCAAGTCGGTGATGCTCGCCGCCGGCGATACCTTCCGTGCCGCCGCGGTGGAACAACTGCAAGTTTGGGGACAGCGTCACAATGTGCCGGTTGTGGCCCAGCATACTGGCGCGGATAGTGCCTCTGTGATCTTTGATGCGATACAGTCTGCGCAATCCCGCAACGTCGATGTGGTGATTGCCGATACCGCCGGGCGCCTGCACAACAAGTCGAACCTGATGGAAGAGCTGTCCAAGGTGCGCCGTGTAATGGGCAAGCTCGACGGCGCCGCGCCGCACGAGGTGCTGCTGGTACTGGATGCCGGCACCGGCCAGAACGCGCTGTCGCAGGCGGAGACCTTCAGGGATGCCGCGGGGGTTAGCGGCCTGGTGCTCACCAAGCTTGATGGCACTGCCAAGGGCGGGGTGATTTTCGCGCTAGCACAGAAGCTGGGGATTCCGGTACGCTTTATCGGCGTGGGGGAGCAGGCAGAAGACCTGCAGCCATTTGTGGCGAAAGACTTTGTGGCGGCGCTGTTTAATCGCGGCCAGGGCTAGCGCAACAAGCTTTCACAGGCCGCTTAGAGCGTCTGAACTTTATGCGAAGGTGTCGCTAGCTGGTAAGGCTTTGCGAGACCGTCTGCGGCCAGGACGGCCGCAGCCGAGCCCCCATGGATGGGTTTACGGCGTGTCTCGCAAAGCCTTACCGGCTGGCGGCACCGCCTCGGTGTCTGAAGCTGCTTTCGGATCCGCAAAAGACAAAGAACAACAAAAACGCGCTCATGATCCAGTTTGATAACGTCAACAAACGCTACGAGTCCGGCCAGGATGCGCTGGGGCGTGTCAGTCTGGAAATTGATCGCGCCGAGATGGTGTTCCTGACCGGCCACTCCGGCGCCGGCAAAAGCACCCTGCTCAAACTCCTCACCGCCATCGAGCGCCCCACCCGCGGCAGCATCATCGTCGGCGGCCAGAACCTCAACCGCCTACGCAATAGCCAGATTCCCTACTACCGCCGCAACCTCGGCATTGTGTTCCAGAACCACCAGTTGCTGTTCGATCGCAGCGTGTTCGACAATGTCGCCCTGCCGCTGTCGGTCTCCGGCTGCAGCCGCCGCGAAGTGGGCCGCCGCGCGCGCGCCGCGCTGGACAAGGTCGGCCTGCTGCACAAAGAGAAACAGAATCCCATCGTGCTCTCCGGCGGTGAACAACAGCGCGTGGGTATTGCCCGCGCGGTGGTGAACAAGCCCGCTCTGCTGGTGGCGGATGAGCCCACCGGTAACCTGGACCCGAAACTGTCCGAGGAAATCATGGGACTGTTCCGGCAGTTCAATGCGGTGGGCACTACCGTGCTAATTGCCAGCCACGACCTCGAATTGATTGCGCGCATGCGCCAGCGAGTGCTGACGTTGCAGCAAGGCCAGTTGATCTATGACGGATACCCAAGCCGTGAACCAGCGTACTAAGCCCGCCGCCAACCCACCCGAACGCAGCCGCGCCGCGGGTGCGGTGACCGCGCGCACCGGCGTTGGCGACCGCTTCAGCAGCTGGACCAACCACCACCGGGAAATGTGGCGCGAATCCTGGGCGCGTTTCTTTGCCTCACCCATGTCCAGCGGCATGACCGCGCTGGTGATTGCCATTGCCCTGGCCTTGCCCGCGGCACTGCAGTTGGGACTTACTAACTTCCAGAAGGCCGTGGCTGGCTGGGATGGGCAGCCACAGATTTCCGTATTCCTGCACAAGCGCGCCCGCGAGAACGCGGTGCAGTCGTTCGCCGATGACTTGCGCGGGGACCCGCTGGTAGCGGGGGTGACGTATATCTCGCCGGAGCAGGCGCTGGCAGAATTCCAACAGTCCTCCGGCCTTGGGGATGCGCTGCTTGGTATGGACAGCAATCCGTTGCCAGCGGTACTGCTGGTGCGCCCGCGCGGCTCCGATACAGCCTCACTTGAGACGCTGGCCACCCGCTTGCGCGACAGCGCGATGACAGATTCCGTGGTGCTGGATATGGCCTGGGTGCAGCGCCTGGCGCAGCTCACCGAGCTGGGGCAGCGCATGAGCATGGGGTTGGCACTGTTGCTGGCGCTGGGGGTGTTGCTGGTGGTGGTAAACAGCATTCGCCTGCATATCGAAAGTCGTCGGGATGAAATCCTGGTGGTGAAGCTGGTGGGCGCCACGGATGCATTTGTGCGCCGTCCGTTCCTGTACACGGGCCTGGTGTATGGCCTGGTCGGCGGTCTGATTGCCTGGTTGCTGGTAAGCGGTGGTGTATGGCTGCTGGCGGGGCCGATTAGCGGGCTGGCAAACCTCTACGGCAGTGGTTTCCGCCTCGATGGCCCCGGGTTTACCTATCTGATTGGGCTGGCCGGCGGCGCCGCGCTGCTCGGGCTTACCGGGGCCTGGTTGGCGGTGGCGCGACATATTTCTGCGATTCAGCCGCGCTAACGCCCGATCTGACCGCCATTTATCTCGTCTCATCGGCCCTTTGTGTCGCTTGACCGGGCAGTCTGCAAAGATTGGTAAAGCGCAGGCGCGCCCCGGAACTTCTGCTGTGGATAACCGCTCTAATCTCCCGTATTTCAAGGGCTGGCACGCGATCCCGGCCACCTCCATACGGGGTTCCATTTCCCGTTGCGAGTGCTACACTGTGGCCGACTTTGCTCTCTCGGTGCCGCTTAAAGACTGATCAGTCCAGGGCCGAATGGAGCAGCCGCCGCAAACTACTGGTCCCGGTAAGAAACAGTCCGGGCAGCAAGTGCCAAGCGGGGCAATAAGCGATACGAGGAGAATCCTGAATGGGAACCAGTTTACAGCCGATTCACACACTGTCACCGGGCGCCAATCTAAACGCCTACATCCAGACAGTGAGCGGCTTTGAGGTACTCTCTGCCGAGGAAGAAAAGAAGCTCGCGGAAGACCTCTACTACCACGAAAATCTCGAGGCAGCCCGTCAGTTGGTTATGTCTCACCTGCGCTTTGTTGTGCACATCGCCAAATCCTACTCCGGTTACGGCCTGAACCAGGGCGACCTGATTCAGGAAGGTAACGTGGGCCTGATGAAGGCGGTGAAGCGTTTCAACCCGGAAAAGGGTGTGCGTCTGGTGTCCTTTGCGGTGCACTGGATCAAGGCGGAGATTCACGAGTTCATTCTGCGCAACTGGCGCATCGTTAAGATTGCGACCACCAAGGCGCAGCGCAAGCTGTTCTTCAACCTGCGTGGCCAGAAGAAGAAGCTGGCGTGGCTGACCAACGACGAAGCCAAGCGTGTGGCGCAGGAGCTGAATGTCGATGTGCAGCATGTACACGATATGGAAGGCCGTTTGGCGGCGCACGATGCGGCGTTTGATGCCGGTGTGGATGACGACGAAGATTCCGCGTGGCAAGCTCCGGCGCACTACCTGGAAGACCGCCGTTACGATCCGGCCACCATGCTGGAGCACGATAACTGGCAGGAAACCAGCGTAAACAACCTGACTGCTGCGATGGATCAGCTGGACGACCGTAGCCGCGACATCATCGAAGCGCGTTGGTTGAGTGAGTCCAAAGCGACCTTGCACGAGCTGGCCGACAAATACGGCGTTTCTGCTGAGCGTATTCGCCAGCTTGAAAAGAACGCCATGAAGAAAGTCCGGGTGGCGATGGAGGCCTGATAGCCTTCTCACTGACCGGATTGAAGAACCGCGCTACTGGCGCGGTTTTTTCGTATGTGGGTTGCTCGGTTTAGTGGTATTCAGTTTAAAAGCGAGCTTGGTGGCGGGGAGGCACCGGGTGCTGCTTTTTGAAACCGCTGTGAACCCATCCATGGGCGCTGCGGCGGCGACGTCCCTGTCGCCGACGCTTTCAAAAAGCAGCACCCGGCACCTCCCCTTCGCAGCGACCCCTGTAATTCGATTGCCGATTGGAAAGGAAAACCCTGATGGCTAAATTGTATTTATTGCTGGCCGCATTTTTTGGTGGCACCGGCGTTATCCTCGGCGCCTTTGGCGCTCATGGGCTGCGTGACAAGGTCGCGGAAAATCTATTGGAAGCCTACAAAACCGGCGTGCACTATCAGATGATACACGCGCTCGCACTGATTGCCGTGGCTATTTTGATCCAGCAAATTGGTGCAAAAACCTCACTGATTGTGAGCGGCGCGCTTTTTGCGGTTGGCATTTTATTTTTCTCAGGCAGCCTTTACGGCCTGACCTTTGGTGGACCGAGAATCCTCGGACCAATCACACCACTTGGTGGCACATTGATGATCGGAGGCTGGATAGCCCTGTTTGTCGCCGCCTTAAATTATTCAAAATAACCACCAACCCAAGGTGGTAAGAACACAGAAACATGAATTGAAGGCCAAGTGCCGGGTATAAGTTTTCAGAAGCGTCGGCGACAGGACGTCGCCGCCGCAACGCCCATGGATGGGTTCACAGGGGGGCGCCTAGCCTGGTTCTGAAAACGTATACCCGGTGCTTGACCGCCCTAGAACTTGCTACGACGCACTCGAAAAAAGCTACGTAGCCCAGAGGTAAAGATGCAAGAAGAGCCAAACAACGAACAAGTGGGTGAGGAAGAAGAATTTCCCTACCGCACCGAGTTCAAAAAGAAATCCATCCGTAGCTACGTGATCCGCGGCGGGCGTATGACCGAAGGTCAGCGCAACGCGTTTGATAACTACTGGGGCACGTTTGGCCTGTCTCTTTACGACGGCGCGATCAACCCGGCAGAGGTTTTCGGTGCCGAGGCCCCTGTGGTATTGGAAATTGGATTCGGCATGGGCGATTCCCTGCTGGAAATGACCAAGGCCGAGCAGGATAAACACTTTATTGGCATCGAAGTGCATCCACCGGGTGTCGGCCGTCTGATTAACAATGCCGGCAAGGAAGAGGTCAAAAACCTGCGCGTGTATATGGCCGACGCCATCGACGTGCTGAACGACTGTATTCCCGACGCCAGCCTGGATCGTTTCCAGCTGTACTTCCCCGATCCGTGGCACAAGAAAAAGCACAACAAGCGCCGTATCGTGCAGCCCGAGTTCGTGAAACTGCTGTGTAGCAAGCTCAAACCCGGCGCGCTGATGCACATGGCCACCGACTGGGAAAACTACGCCGAGCAAATGCTCGAAGTGCTCGAAGCCGAGGACATGCTGGAGAATGCCGCCGGTAAAGGGCAATACGCCCCGCGCCCGGAATTCCGTCCGCAGACCAAATTCGAGCGCCGCGGTGAGCGTCTTGGCCACGGTGTGTGGGACCTGCTGTACAAAAGAAAATAAGCCGACAATATAGCGAGCCGCGGGGGAAATGGGCCGCGGTTCGCTGTGCTATCTTGTGTCTACCGGTAAATGGATGCTCCGGAGCAACAATGACAACAAGCCCCACCACCGCCCGCAAATTCCTGCGCACGCTGCTGCTTGGCGGCGCCCTGCTCCTGTCCAGTGGCCAGGCCGTGTCCGATGCGGAAGGCACCCTCAACCTGTATCTCAATGGCGGCTATTACTGGTTTGACGACCAGCGCCTCGATGGCACCCCCTACTTCGGATTTGAGCTGGACGATCGCGCCGGTGGCGGTATCGGCTTTGGTTACAACGTTACCGATCGCTGGGCTCTTGAAGGGGTTTACAACTACTTCAGCGTCGACGTGCAGGATACGTTTGAGGATGTCGAGGTGCAGAATTACCATCTCGACCTGCTGTATCAATTTGCCGGACGCTTTTGCGGTAACTACGACTGGCAGCCCTATGTGGTGGCGGGGATTGGCGAGTTGCGTATCGACGAGGACACTTTCGGCTACCCGTTTGACTGGTACCGCCGCCAGACCATGGTCAACTTTGGCATGGGCGTGAAGTACCGTCTCCACCCGCGCTGGCAAGTGCGCGGCGATGCACGGGGGTTCCAGGGTGTGGAAGAAAGTGGGCTCGACGCCTATGTGAGTATGTCGATCGGCTACCAATGGGGCGAGGACCCGGTGGCAATTTACGATCGCGATGGTGACGGCGTCTATGACGACGCCGACGAATGCCCGCAGACACCGCCAGGTATCGATGTGGATGTTCGCGGCTGTCCCATCGACACCGATGGCGATGGCATACCGGACTATCTCGACCTCTGCCCGAATACGCCCATGGGCATGGCGGTCAATGAAGATGGCTGCCCGCGCGAAGGCTACGACCCCTACGAAATGTCGAAATAGCCGCGCAGGGGTCGTATCGGGTCAGCGTGTTAACTACCCGAGCGCGCTGCCTCCAGTGCCTCGGAGACTTCCAGCCACGCCATTTCCAGTTCTTCCAGGCTTTCCCGCGCCTCGCCCTGCGCTTTGGTCAATTGGGTAATTTCATCCTGGCGGCCACCGCTGTAGAGATCTTCATCCGCGAGTTTCTCTTCCAGCCGCTGTACTTCCTTTTCCGCCTTGGCCATCTTCTGCTCGATACTTTTGAGCTTGTTGGTCAACGGCTTGAGTTGCTCGCGCAGGGCTGCGGCCGCGCGCCGCTGGGCCTTCTTGTCTTCGGCGGGCTTGTCGTCGGTACTCGGCGCGTCATTTCCGGACTGACGTTTTTCTTCACGCTTGAACGCCAGCAACCACTGTTTGTAATCATCCAGGTCGCCGTCGAAGGGTTCGGCGCGGCCGTCTGCCACCAGAATAAACTCGTCAGTGGTGTTCGCCAGCAGGTGGCGATCGTGCGATACCAGAATGACCGCCCCCGGGAACTCCGCCAGCGCCAGCGTCAGTGCATGGCGCATTTCCAGGTCCAGGTGGTTGGTCGGTTCGTCCAGCAGCAACAGGTTGGGTTTCTGCCACGCCAGCAGTGCCAGCGCCACGCGGGCTTTTTCACCGCCGGAAAAACCGCCCACCGGTTCGAATACCCGGTCGCCGATAAAGCCGTAGCCACCCAAAAAGTCGCGCAGTTCCTGTTCGCTGGCATCCGGCGACAGCCGCTGTACGTGCAGTATGGGTGAGGCCTTGGAATCCAGCGCTTCCAGCTGGTGCTGGGCAAAGTAACCGATCTTCAGGTGCTCGCCGCACTGGCGCTCGCCACTGAGCAGCGGCAGCTCGCCGGCGAGGGTTTTGATCAGTGAGGATTTACCGGCGCCGTTGGGGCCCAGCAGGCCGATGCGTCGACCGGGCTGAATGCCCATTTCCACGCGCGGCAGAATGGTTTTGTCGGGGTAACCGATTTCCGCCTCGCGCAGATCCACCAGTGGGTTGGAAACTTTCTCGGAAGCCGGCAGGCGGAAACGGAATGGTGAGTCTACATGCGCCGGGGCGATCTCGGCCATGCGGTCGAGCGCCTTCAGGCGGCTCTGGGCCTGCTTGGCCTTGGTCGCCTTTGCGCGGAAGCGACGCACGAAATCTTCCATATGTGCGCGCTGGGCCTGCTGCTTCTCGTATTGAATTTGCTGCTGTGCCAGGCGCTCGGCACGGGCCCGCTCAAACGCGGTGTAGTTGCCGCTGTAGAGTACCAGATCCTGCTGTTCGAAGCTGATAATGCCGTCCACCACCGCGTCCAGGAAATCCCGGTCGTGCGAGATGATTAGCAGGGTACCGGGGAAGCGTTGCAGCCACTGCTCCAGCCACAGGGTGGCATCCAGATCCAGGTGGTTGGTGGGTTCGTCGAGCAGCAACAGGTCAGCCGGGCACATCAGTGCGCGCGCCAGGTTTAAACGAATACGCCAGCCACCGGAGAAGCTCTGCACCGGACGCTGCTGATCGGCATGGGAGAAGCCCAGGCCATCCAACAGCTGCGCGGCGCGCGCCGGGCCCGAATAGCCGTCGATTGCGGCCATGCGCTCGTGCAGTTCGCCAATGCGCTTGCCGTCGCTGCCATCGGCCTCTGCGGCTTCCAGCGCCTGCTGTAGCTCGCGCAGGCGGTGGTCACCGTCCAGCGCGTAGTCCAGGGCGCTGCGGTCACTGGCCGACACCTCCTGGGCCATATGCGCAATTTCCCAGCCCGCCGGGACTTCGACACTGCCCGCGTCGCTCTCCTGCTGCTTCAGCAACATCTTGAACAGGGTGGATTTGCCGCAGCCGTTGGCACCGATGATGCCGACCTTGTGGCCGGGGAAGATGCGGCAGCTGGCGTCGTTGAGCAGGTCGCGCCCGCCCACTTGCAGCGACACCCCTTGCAGATTGATCAATGGAAACCTCTTTGATTTCGCGCGATATTGACTAGGCTATCCCCATAACAATGTCGTCGCATAACAATTTCGCCGGGATTCTATCGTGACAGAAACCGCACCTCCATCACCGCCGCACTCTCCGTCAAATTCGCCTTTGCAGAACCCCCTGTGGGATTTCAGTCTCGAGTTTTATCGCCAGCCGTCGGTGGCCGACTTCCTGCTGGAGTGTCAGGACAGCAAAGGGGCGGACGTATGTCTGATGTTGTGGGCCAGTTACACCTGCGCCTGTGGTCGCCAACTGAGTCACGAAAGCTGGCGAGTGGCGGATCGGGGGTTGGCGCCGCGGCGTCGCATGATCAATACCGTGCGCAACCTGCGCCGCTTTGTAGGGCGTATTAACAAGCAGAGCCGGCTATACGAATGGTGCAAGCGCAATGAGATTCGCATGGAGCAGCGCCAGTTGGCCGCGTTGTGGAAGCTGAATGGAGAAACCTGGCCGGAGACGCGCTCACCGCTGGCGTTGGCCGGAGAACAATATGGTCTGATGCAAAAAGATCAGGCCCGCTGGGCGGGCCTGATCGATGCCTATAGCTCTCAAGATGCCTATAACGCTAGCACGCGTGCAGCAGGCTCAGGCTTGGGCAATGAAGGAGCCGGTGATCGCACAAGTTAGCTCTTGTGCTTGTGCTCCTCAGGGCCGTAGTGCGGATTTTCCTCAGTGGAAAACAGGCTCTTGGCCGGCGTGCTTGGGGTGATGCTTGGGGTTACCGGGGTCGCGGCCGCAGCGCTGGACTCGGGTACCATTGGTTTCGGTTCGGGCTTCGGCTCTGATGTTTTGCTCATTACCGGTGCCGGAGATGCGCTTACTGGAGCGGCTGCGGGCGCGGCTGCGGGCGCGGCGGCTGGCGCTGGCTGAGCGGCCGGTTTCGCGGCGGCGCCGTTAGATTTGTCTACTGCAGGCTTTTTTGACGGCTTCTTCGGTGCGGCCTTTTTGGCGGCTGGCTTAGCTGCAGGTTTTGCGGCGACCTTCTTGGTTGCGGCTTTCTTCGGTGCAGCTTTTTTAGGGGCTGCTTTTTTCGCTGTCGCTTTCTTGGCTGGGGCTTTCTTGGTTGCCGCCTTCTTCACTGTGGCCTTTTTGGCTACAGCTTTCTTCTCGGCGGCCGGCTTGCTAGCAGTCGCTTTCTTGGCTGCCGCTTTTTTCTTTTTCGGCTTGCTCGCGGCCTGCACTTTTTTGGCCGCCGCATCACCGGCTTTCTTCACGGCTTTTGCAGTCTTGTCGGACAGCTTGGCGGCTGCGGCAGCGGCCTTGCTTCCGCTCAGCGCTACCATGGCTTCCTTGGCAAGCTTTTCTACCTTGGCCAGCGCAGACTTGGCTGCGTCGGCTTTCTTCTTGGCAGAGGCCTTGGCGGCCGGGGTCTTTGCCTTGGCGCCGGCAGCGCGGGCAGTCGCGACTTTGGCTTTGGCCTTGGCTACCTGAGTCTTGGCCTTGTCGGCATCTTTCGTGGCTTTCTTCAGGGCCTTATCGGCATCGGCCACTTCCTTGGCTCGTGCTTTTTCAATTTGGGTGGCGATCTTGGCGATCTGTTTTTCAAGAGCGTCAATGGAAACAGCGGCTTTGCGTTTGGCGGCCATGATTCAATATCCTGCGGTTGGAACGGGTTGTGAAAATCGTTATTAAAAGGGGGCCCCGATGACTCTCCCCAAGACATCCCCCAAGATATCTCGGTGTGACAGAACCACCTCTCTGCCGGAGAAAAAAGTCGAGGTCTAACGCTGATAATAGCGCTGTTATTTGCTTCGTGCATCCCTGCAGCACACAGGATTTTTTAACTTTTTAATAACTGCGGCATAAGGCTTTCAAATTTCCAGCATACCCTCAGCCCGAATTGCGCCTGTCAGCAAAATGAAACAACCGCGAAGAATCGCTGTCCGATGCAGCGAATGCGATAAGAGTATGGTGGTGTGCAGGTCGTTCGCGCATGGGTTAGACTTGCCGTTCGCTGCGGTCCGGCTTGCGATACTGTGATCTGCCGCACAATGCACCTGGGTGTCAGGGTGTACAACAGCGGCATAGGCAGGGAATACAGGACCTGCTCGATTAATACCGGTGCTCGCCATCGCTATTTACAATGTTTCACGGAAATAAAGAGACAACTCTCATGAATAAAACTTCTTTGGCTGCTGCGATTGCGTTGGGTATTGCACTGGTCGGTTGTAACAAGCAGGAGTCTGCCGGTTCTGCAGACGTCAAACTGGAAACCCAGGAGCAGAAGGTCAGCTATATCATCGCTGAAGATATGGCTAACCGCCTCAAGAGCCAGGAAGTCGCCCTGGACCCGTCAATTGTTGCCATGGCGCTGCAAGATGTCGCTAGCGGTCGCGAGTCCCGCCTGAGCCAGGAAGAAAAGCAAAAAGTGATCCAGGTATTCCAGGAAAACATGCAGGCCAAGCAAAAAGAGCTGATGGAGAAGCAGGAATCTGACTTCAAAGCGTCGGCGGATAAGAACCTGGAAGAAGGTAAGAAGTTCCTGGAAGAAAACGCCAAGAAAGACGGCGTACAGACCACCGATTCCGGCCTGCAGTACAAGGTGATTACCGAAGGTACCGGACCGAGCCCCAGCGAAACCAGCGTTGTTGAAGTGGACTACAAGGGCACGCTGATTGATGGCACCGAGTTCGACAGCTCCTACAAGAACGGCAAGCCGGTTCAGTTCCCGGTGAATGGCGTGATCAAGGGTTGGACCGAAGCACTGCAGCTGATGAAGCAGGGCGCGAAATGGGAGCTCTACATTCCTTCTGAGCTGGCCTATGGTCCGGGCGGTGCCGGTGGTCTGATCGGCCCGAACGCGACCCTGATTTTTGAAGTGGAGCTGCATAAGGCCGACGCCAATAGTGACGAAGCTGCTGCAGAGAAAGAGGCGGTTGAGGAAGATCAGGGAACCGAGTAATCGCACATCGGTTACCAAGTTGCGCGGTTGCGCGCTGATCAAAAAAGGGGCCTGCGGGCCCCTTTTTTATTACTGACGCATTTTGGTGCGTAGAGTTATTTCACGTGCTGGTACACACGAGATAGTGTGATCAGGCCAGCTGGTTTTTGTGCGCGGTGTGCAGGGTATCGATCATGCGGTCTTCCGCGGCAAAACGGGTTTCCAGCGCGACGCCCAGCTCTGACAGATCCTGTACCAGCGCACTGAGGTCATCGGTTTCCTGGTACTTGTCGTTGAAGTCGACAGCGACATCGGTGGTGCCATCAATCTCCCGGTACAGCGCTTTGGCCTGCTGTAACCCTTCGGTGTCACCAAAGGCCTGGCCTTCCTGTATCAACTGATCGTAGACCTCAAAGTGGCCGGCCGAGACATAGTCCACCAGCTGCTGGCACAGGGTGCGGACACTGGTCTCCGCGGCCTTGTCGCCATCGGAAAACTCCTTGTGGTCCGACAGCTGGCAAAAGCTTACCAGCAGCGCCTGACGGGATTGCAGCCAGCGGTCAATAATCTGGCTGACGCCGCCCCAGCGCTCTTGCGCATTCTTACAGTTCTCCAACATCTCCAAGTTTCCTTTTGTGTCTTTTACAACTGCTCATACGAATGTAGAAGCTTCTCCCGCCGTGGGCAAGGCGGGCGCCGGAAAAAAACTGGAACGGGACGGACGTCTGGTTTTTGCTAGGCCGAGGTGAGAACCGGTAACAGCAATGCGGTCAGCGCGCCGCACAAACCCATGGCCAGTGCGGAAAAGGCGCCGCACAGGGCGCTGACCTCCAGGGCGCGTACGGTGCCGATGGCGTGGGCGTTGATGCCGAGGGTGAAACCGGTAACCCGTTCGTCGTGGACACCCAGCAACCGCATAAGGGAGGGACCAAACACCGCGCCGACAATCCCGGTAAAGGCCACCACGCCCGCGGCGAGGCTGTGAATACCGTTCATCTGTTCGGTGAGTGCGAGGGCTACGGGCGTAGTCACGGACTTGGTGGCCAGCGCAACCAGTACCATGTGACTGCCACCGAGCAGTAGTGCGATGACCACCGCGACCAGTGGCGCCAGCACGGCGCCCACTAGCAGCCCAAGCATCAGCGGCCAGCCCGCGCGCCGTACCATGACCAGATTTTGTTTGAGGGGAATGGCGAGGGCGACCACCGCGGGGCCCAGTAACAGATACAGTAAGCCGCTGCCCTGCTGATAGCCGGCAAAGTCGACGCCGAGCAGCAATAGCCCCGCAAACACCAGCAGGCTGCCGCCCACCACCGGGTGCAGGATTGGCGTACCGGTGCGTCGGTAGATTTTCAGTGCCAGCCAGAAGCCCGCGATGTTCAACGGCAGTATCACCAGTGGGTGGGCAGCGGATAGCGGTTGCAGAAAACCACTCGCAACCTGCTCCAGCTGGGACAGCCACTGTAACCACAGGTTGCGCATTTCACTGCCCATGATCACCTCGGCGGCGGGCGCGTCGCTGAATCAGGTGGTTTAACAGCAGTGCGGTGAGCGTCAGGCTGATCAGAGTGCCGATCACCATCGCCGCAATCAGCGCAAACCAGTCGCCGCCAGAGAGGTCCCGTAGAAAATAGATGCCCACAGTGGCGGGCAGCAAAATCAGTACCAGCAGACGCAGTATCTGCTCAGCCACCATGCCCAAGCCATAGGGCACGCGCCCGTAGAGCATCAGTACAAGCAGCAATAGCAGCATTCCCAGTACCGGACCGGGTACCGACAGCGACAAACTCGCGGCCAGCGCGCGACCGGCGAAGTCAAACGTCAGCAGTAGTCCCGCGCCCAGCAACCAGTGCAGTGCTTTGCCGGGCCACGATTTCGATTCGGAGGGCATGGTGAAGGTTCGGTCAGCCCTTGCGGAACGCCTGCCACAGGCCAAACAGGATCAGGCCCACAAAGCCCACCGCGGCCCATCCGGGAATGGACAGCCCCAGAAAGGTCCAGTGCACCTCGGCGCAGTTGCCGTCGCCGGTCAGCAGGGTTTTGATCACTTCGGCCATGGGGAACACTTCGACCATGTAGCTGATACCGGGGCCACACGCCGGTACTTCGTCTTCCGGCAAGCTCTGCAGCCACAGTTGGCGGCCGGAGAAGTAGAGGCCACCCAGTGCCCACAGGGAGACGACAAATCCGTAGATGCGGCGGCCGATACTGGCAGGGTTGTGCAGGAAAGCTATCAGCGAGGTGATGCCGACACCGAGGAACATGACCCGCTGGGTGATACACAGTGGACAGGGTTCGAGGCCCATCGCGTATTCCATATAGAACGCCACACCGAGTACGAATATAACGGCGAGGAACATCAGTAAAAACGTGGTGCGCGGGCTTGGCAGGGTCATGGTGTCTTCCGGTATTTATTCGTTAACTTGTTGGCGGAAACGTTCGGCCTGTTGGCTCAGGTCGGCAAACAGCTGCTGAAATTCCTGCTCCAGTGCGCGGCGGTCGCGTTCCAGCAGGGGCAGCATGTCGACCAGGGGTTGCGGGCGTCGCAGACGCTGACCGACCCGTTCGAGGGTGCGTTGGATCACATCGACCTCGCGGTAGCCGGGGAGCAGTTTAAATTGCTCGGCGCGTTGAATAAACGTTTGTGCGTTTTCTGGGATCCACTGTTGGCGCTCGCGGAAGTTGGACCAGCACTGTTGGGAAAAGGTTTCCAGGGGGTGGGGATGCCACTGCTCCCAGCTGTTGGCGAGCAGGTGGTCGAACCAGATATCCAGCGCAATGCCGCCCAGGCGTCGCCACCCGGGGCCGAGACGCGTGAGCGCGCTTAGAAAGGCAGGGTGCTGGTCACTCAGCAGGTCGATGCGCCGGTGCAGGCGCATGCCGTCTTCAATGGATTGGGGGCGGGCGCCGGTAAGCGGGCCTTTGACAAAGTCCCCGAGCAAACCGCCCAGTTGCCAGTCCGGATCCGGGCCGGAGAGCAGCAGGTGGGCGAGGTAATTCATCGGTGCTCAGAGGTCTTTGTGGCAGAACACATACTGGGCGTAGTACTTGCCAAGGAAGTCTTCGAAGGTCCCGGTGTCCGCGTCTTCCACCGCTTTTTGTTTCTGTCGCGACTCTTCTGCCAGGCGCTCGAACTCGGCCTGCTCTTCATCGTTCAATGGACGGTCGATGAAATACTCGCGGTGTTGTTCGGCCTTGTCTTTGGCCCACTGGAAGAAGGTCTGCCCGTGTTCGTGCATCTCCGCCAGCATGTGCGCCGCCGGGGTGAGGGTCTTGCCGCTAATCTTGTCGCGCTGGACGTCCACAGCGCGCGCGTAATCTTCGCTCTGCCAGGCGCTGTCCAGCAGTTCCGCCAGCGGCGTAATCTGGTCGAGCAGCTCGTTGGCCCAGTCGGTCAGTTTGCGCTCGCCGCCGTTGTGGATAAGTTGCATTTGCGGGTCGCGACCCTGGTAGACGATACGCGACAGGTTTTCCTGCACCGCGCGGTAGTCGGCTTCGTCGGTCTGCGGGCTGTCGCTGAGCAGGCAGTGCAGCAGGAACGCATCGAGGAAGCGCATTTGCGGTGCTTCGATGCCCAGCGGCACAAACGGGTTCAGGTCCAGGCAGCGCACTTCAATGTATTCCACCCCGCGGGCATCCAGTGCCGAGAGTGCGGTCTCGCCCATCCCGGCAGGGTTTTTCGGGCGGATCGGTGAGTAGAACTCATTTTCGATCTGCAGCAGGCCGGTGGACAGCTGCTGGTAGTGGCCCTCGGCATCCTTGACCCCCAGCTCGTGGTAGGCCGGATAGGGTTTGGAGATGGCGGCACACAGGGTGGACAGGTAGCTCGGCAGATCGTTGTAACAGACGATCAGGGACTTCTGTGCATCGCTGGTGTAACCCAGGTCGCCCATGCGCAGGGAAGTTGAGTTGGGTGCGAACAGGCTGCGGCCGTCACCGTTGAAGGGCTGCAGCTTGTGCTCGCGATCCTGCACGAAGGTGCCGCACACCGCCGGCGCCGCGCCAAACAGGTGGATCAGCAGCCAGTACTGGCGGCGGAAATTGCGGATCAGGTCGAAGTAGCGGCGGGTCTTAAAGTCCTGCAGCGACTCACTGCTGTTTTCTTTGGCCTGCAGCCACTGCCAGAAGGTATCCGGCAGGGAAAAGTTGTAATGGATACCGGCAATGGTCTGCATGGCGCGGCCGTAGCGCAGGCCCAGACCAAGGCGGTAAATAGTCTTCATGGTGCCGCTGTGGGAGCTGCCATAGCGCGCGACCGGGATATCTTCATCGCGGCCGATGCGGCCGGGCATGCTGTTGACCCACAGGCGCTCGTCGCCGATCTGGCTGTAGGTAAAGCGGTGGATCTGGTCGAGTTTTTCCAGGGCCTGTTCGGGCGTGGCCACCGGCGGGGTAATAAATTCCAGCAGCGCTTCAGAGAAATCGGTGGTGATGCACTCGTGGCTGAGTGCGGAGCCGAGCCCGTGCGGATGGTCTGTCTGTGCCAGTTCGCCTTCCGGGGTGACCCGCAGGCCTTCCTTTTCAATACCACGGCGAATGCCCTTGAGCAGGTCTAAGCCTTCTGGCTTGGCCAGTTCGGCCAGGTTGAACGTGGGCAAGGGTATCTCCTGTGGGCTGCCGGCTGCATACCAAGTGCGCTAACTGTGGCGCGCTGATGAATCCGCCAAACGGCGTCCGGCTTAAATGGGGGCATCCCCGGTGATCTCAAGCGGCAAACCCGAGGCATTGTCCTCGGGTCTCGCCTGGTTGGGGAATTTCAGGTCGTTGGCTCAGGCCTGTGGGGCAACGGGTTCAGAGGGCGGCTCGCTGCTCTCCAGCTTGGCCGCCGCATCCGCTGCGGGTTCCGCAGCTTCTGTAGGTTCGTCGGTTGCCGGTGCTGGTTCGGGATCGACGTCGGCCTCGAGCGGCGCTTCGCTGAGCGCGTCCTCGGGCACCAGCGGCTGGCGTTTGGTGTCCAGCTTGCATTCCAGCAGCTCGATGCGCAGGGAAACGTCGCGGGTGTTGGCCTCGAACATCTGATTGATGGCGACGTCCTTGTGTTCGGTGCGGAACAGCTTGGTGTGCTCGCGGCCGTCAATCCAATCGTTGCCTTTACTTAAAAACTGCTGGTGCTGATTGGTCAGCACATAGACATGACTCATGCGGTGGGATAACTCTGCTCAGACATTGGAGCCAGTGTAGCGGTGCTCGGGGGGAGGCTCAAGGACTGGAGGAGTGGATCCGTACCCGGTAGCGCCACCGCTACCGGGATAGGTTAAAGATCGGGCCGATATAGACCGAATCGACAGGATTTACACCGGCTTAAGCGGGTAGTGCTCTGGGTAGGGCAGGCGTGCGGCGCCGCTATCTACCGCCGCCTGGGCCACCGCTGCAGCCACCTCTGGCAGCAGACGGGGGTCGGTGGGCTTCGGCAGAATATAAGAAGGGCCAAATGCCATTTCCACGCCACCGTAGCCCGCGCGCACTTCTTCTGGCACTTCTTCCCGCGCCAGCTTGCGGATCGCCTCAATGGCCGCAAGCTTCATGTGCTCATTGATGCTGGTGGCGCGCACATCCAGTGCACCGCGGAAGATAAACGGAAAGCACAGTACGTTGTTTACCTGGTTCGGGTAGTCCGAACGGCCGGTGGCCATGATCAGGTCGTCGCGGGTTGCGTGCGCCAGCTCCGGGGCAATTTCCGGGTTGGGGTTGGAGCAGGCAAACACCACCGGCTTGTCGGCCATATGTGCCAGCTGTTCCGCAGACAGCAGATCCGGCCCGGACACGCCGAGGAACACATCGGCACCCTCGATGGCGTCATCCAGGGTGCGCATTTCGGTATCCCGCGCCCACTCGCCCTTGTAGGCGTTGATATCGCTGCGCCCGGAGTGGATGACACCGCGGCTATCGAGCATGGTGATCTGTTCTTTCTTGGCGCCTGCGCACAGCAATAACTTGCAGCAGGCGGTAGCGGCGGCACCGGCGCCCAGGCACACGATACGCGCGTCTTCGATGTTCTTTCCCTGGATTTCCAGTGCGTTCAACATGCCGGCAACGGTCACAATCGCGGTGCCGTGCTGATCGTCGTGGAAAATAGGTACCGAGCAGCGCTGGATCAGCGCCTCTTCAATGTGGAAGCACTCCGGCGCCTTGATGTCTTCGAGGTTGATGCCGCCGAAGGTGTTGGCGATGGCCGCGACGGTCTCGATAAAACGCTCCGGGCTGGGTGCTTCCACTTCAATGTCCACGGAATTGATATTCGCAAAGCGTTTAAATAATAGCGACTTGCCCTCCATTACCGGCTTGGATGCCAGCGGGCCCAGGTTACCGAGGCCGAGGATGGCGCTGCCGTTGGAGATGACCGCCACCAGGTTGCCCTTGCCGGTATAGCGGTAGGCGGCTTCCGGGTCTTTGGCGATTTCGCGCACCGGCTCCGCTACTCCCGGGCTGTAGGCGAGGGAGAGGTCTTCCTGGGTTTCTGCAGGTGTGGTGAGTTCCACCGATAATTTGCCCGGTGTCGGCAAGGCATGGTAGTCGAGCGCTGCCTGGCGTAGAGAGTCGGTCATCAGGGTGTCATCTTCTTGTACTTGAAAGCGCCCGGTGTTCTGCAAGCGGGCGCGGGTTACCGCAGCTGTATTGATTTTATTGTGGGGCAGTTTGCGCGCCTATAGTGGAAATATTGGGATGACTATCCGTCCACGGTGGTCAAAACCGGACATTCCAAAATAGGTTTACTAATACTACCCCCAAAATTGGTTACAGATGAAATAGTTTTCGTGATTTATGTGTATTTATTGAATGAATGAGTCACGGGGTTGGCGGTCGCCAAAAGGTCGCTAATCGACGGGGGTGAAGTAAATGCGGCGGTGGGTAAAGTTAGCGAAGAAATTCCAGTGTTTCTGCGGCGTCCACCGCGATAAACCAGCGTTTGTGCCCGGGATTTTTGGCCGCGTATTTTGCGCCGCGATCCACCAGCCAACCGCGCGTCATCAGCTGTCGATTGCGCCAGTTCTTCTGCCGTTTCAGGGATGGCGCACTCCTGGGGTCAACCCGCAGTGCCACGGGTCCATCCAGATCCAGCCAGATATATCGGTTGTGGTGCGCCTTAGTTACTTGCCCGGTAAGCAGCACAAAACCGCCATCGCCGGGGCGCACCTGGGAAGCCGTCACTACCGGCCATACGCCCGGTGACCAGACCCCGCGCTGGTACTGGCGCGCCTCGCGCTCGCGGCTGGCTAGGCATTCGCTAAGTGCGAGGTTGGGGGCCACCGCAATATGGAAGGCGAGACCGGCGGACAGCAGTGCAGATTCCAGGCTGTCGCCGCGGTGGTTGTAGACGTAGGCCAGGACGCGGCCATGGTTGTCGCGGCGGTCGCGGTCGTAGACCAGTTCCAGATCGCCGCCGGCGAGAAAGCGTTCGGTGAAATCCTTGGCCTCCTCGGCCAGGGGCTGAGCCGGGCGTTTGCGGTGGGCCAGCTCCGGCGTATTGACGCCGATCAGCCGCACCCGGCGGCCGTCTTCGAGGCGCAGGGTATCGCCATCGATCACCTGCTTGAGCCCCACCACCTCATCGGCGCCGCCTAGTACACAGTCAGCACGGGCCGCATTCGCCTGCAGGGTTGCGATCGCCAACAGCCAGGCACAAAAAAAGACGCCGAGGAATGTCCTGGGCGTCTTTTTTGTCGCAACCGGGATAGAGCGAATCTTCCCGGTGCACATTTCGGTAGCGCTTTCTCTTACTTGGAGATGCGGCTGCCGAAACGCTTCTTGAAGCGATCTACGCGGCCGCCAGTGCTCGCCTGCTTCTGCTTGCCGGTGTAGAACGGGTGGCAGTTGGAGCAAACGTCGAGCTGGATGTCTTTGCCCAGAGTGGAACCCATTTTGAAGGTGTTGCCACAGGAGCAGGTTGCGGTAATTTCGGCGTAGTTCGGATGGATATCGGTCTTCATGATTGCCTCTTTTCGACACCGCCACCCAGTCATTTGTCGCTGAGCACGGAATCGGCATTGGTGTAGGGGATAAATCCCCGGGCTGTTTAAAAAGTCGGCGCATACTATCAGATTAGCCTGACGATTCAAGCGGAACCTTCTGCGTTATCATCGCGTCTTTGTGCAATCAGTGCACCAGCAGTAGTGAGCAGTGGAGATACGTGCGTTGGGGTTAGTCGCGGCAGAGCAAAGCCAATCTAGAGAACCATCGGTCATTTTGCGCCTGGCAGTGCCGGTGCCCCTGCGCCGCGTGTTCGATTACCTGCCGCCAGCGGGCGCGAATCCGGCGCATCTGCAGCCCGGGCAGCGCTTTCAGGTGCCGTTTGGCAAGCGGGATCTGGTGGCCGTGCTGGTCGAGGTAGCCGCGGAATCCTCCCACACCGAACTCAAGCCGGCCACCGCCTGTATTGACCCCGCGCCGATCTTCGATGCGCGCAGCCGCCAATTCCTGCAGTGGGCGGCCGACTACTACCAGGCGCCCATTGGCGAGCTCTATGCTGCGGCACTGCCGGTCGCCCTGCGCAGGGGCAAGCCCGCAGACCACTGGGCGGAGCAGTGGCTGGAGTTGACCACCGAGGGCAAGGGCCTGCCGGAGACCGCACTCGCGCGCGCCAAGAAACAGCAGGCCCTGCTGCAATTGCTGCTCAGCTCGGGTCGCCAGAGCCGCACCGCGCTGAACGCCCGCGGCCTCAACAGCAGCGTGTGCAAGGCATTGATCGAGCGCAACCTGGCGCACTGGGTGGCTGGGCCCACGGCCCCACCGCCGCTGGAAGAGGTCGCGCCCCGCCCCGCCCCGGAATTGAATGACGAGCAGCGCCAGGTGATCGATTCGGTGCCCGCCACCGGATTCAGTGCCTCGCTGCTGGAGGGCACCACCGGCAGCGGCAAGACCGAGGTCTACCTGCGCCTGATGGAGCGCGCCCTGCACGACGGCAAGCAGGCCCTGCTGCTGGTGCCGGAGATCGGGCTGACCCCGCAAACCCTGCGCCGCATCGCCGCGCGCTTCCCGGATTTTCGTATTGCCGCCCTGCACTCGGGGCTTGCCGATGGCGAACGCGCGCGCGCCTGGCTGTCTGCTGCCAGCGGCGTGGCGGATATTGTGATCGGCACTCGCTCGGCAATTTTTACCCCACTGCCGCGTCTCGGCATCATTCTGATCGACGAGGAGCACGATGGCTCCTTCAAGCAGCAGGACGGGGTGCGCTACTCCGCCCGCGACCTGTCGCTGGTGCTGGCGAAAAGTGCCGACGTACCGGTGCTGCTGGGCTCCGCCACCCCCTCACTGGAGAGCCTGCACAATGCGCTGAGCGGGCGCTATCAGCACCTGCGCCTGCGCCACCGCGCGGGCAACGCCAAGCCTCCACAAATCAGTGTGGTGCCGATCCTGCACCAGCAATTGCAGGAGGGCTTTGCGCCACAGGTGCTGCGGCATATCGGTGAGACCCTGCGTCGCGGTGAACAGGCGCTGGTGTTTATCAACCGCCGTGGCTATTCGCCGGCGCTGACCTGCGACGACTGCGGCTGGCTCGCCGACTGTCCGCACTGTTCCGCCAAGCTCACCCTGCACCGGCGCCAGCGCCATCTGCGCTGTCACCACTGTGACTACCGCATGCGCGAAGTGCACAGCTGCCCGCAGTGCCACAGCCGCAACCTGAACGCATTGGGTGCCGGCACCGAGCGCAGTGAAGACTTCCTTACCCACAGTTTCCGGGATTTCCCGGTGATTCGCGTCGATCGCGATTCCACCGCCAGTAAGCAGGCGCTGGACAAGCTACTGGAGCCTGCGCGCAACGGCGAACCCTGTTTATTGTTGGGTACGCAGATGCTGGCCAAGGGCCACCATCTGCCCAAAGTTACCCTGGTGGTGATTCAGGACGCCGACGGCGGCCTGTTCAGTGCCGACTTCCGCGCCCCCGAGCGCATGGGCCAGCTGCTGGAGCAGGTTGCCGGCCGCGCCGGGCGCGGCGACCTGCCCGGGCACGTGCTGGTGCAGAGCCGCTACCCGGAACACCCACTGCTGCAACTTTTGCTGAATAAGGGCTACGGTGCCTTTGCTCGCCAGCTGATGGACGAGCGCAAGATCGCCCAACTGCCGCCCCTGCGCGCCATGGCGCTGGTGCGCGCCGAGTGCGAAGAGCCGCGCTGGGCGGAAGAATTTCTCGCAAACGCCCGCGACTACCTGCAAGCCCTGGCACCACCGTCGCCGGAGCTGCAGTACCTGGGGCCGGTGCCGGCACTGCTCGAGCGCAAGTCCGGCCGCTTCCGTTTCTACCTGCAGATCACCGCCGAAAAGCGCGGCCTGCTGCAAAAGCTACTGGCGCAGTTCAGCCAGTGGGCGGAAGGCAATCGCAACCGCCGGTTGCGCTGGGCGATCGACATGGATGCCCAGGAGCTGTCCTAAATTCCGCACACAGCGCGGGGTTCAGGCGTTACAATTTGCCGCCTTGCACAAATAGATAAAAGACTGAGAGAACACGATGGCCCGCCGCAACACCCGCCGCTCACAACCCTCCGGCAAGCCCGCCTGGGTCTGGTTTGTACTCGGCAACTTTGTCGGCGGCTTCGCGGTGTTTGTGTTTTTGCTGAACGACATCAAGACCGGGCAGATGCAGGTGGCCAAGCGCGCGGAAAAGCCCGCCGCTGACAAGCCCGCCCCGGGTGAATCCAAGCCGCGTTTCGACTTCTACAAGCTGCTGGAAGAAAGCGAGGTCAAAGTCCCCGAGCCGAAAAACCCGCAGGTGCGGGTGCGCGACGGCGAAAAACCCGCGGAAGATTCGCCGGTGCAGAGCGAGCCCAAGTCCGACCTGGTGTATATCCTGCAGGCCGCCAGTTTCCGCGACAAAACCGAAGCCGAGCGCCTGCGTGCCCAGCTGATGCTCGCCAACCTCGACGTCAAAGTGGAATCCGCCACCGACAACCGCGGCACCTGGCATCGGGTCCTCGTCGGCCCATACACCAACCGCTCCAAGGTCGCCAAAGCCCGCAGTGTCCTCGCCGAGCACCGCCTGATGCCGCTGGTGCTCAAGCGCCCGGCGCAGGGATAAACCAATCCTTTCCGACTGCCCGGTTTTTACCGGGCAACATTGAAATCCCCCCTTCCCGACCACACTTAGTGCTTCTGAATCCAAAACGCAGAGGCACCAGTGGAACAATATCGCGGTACAACCATCCTCTCCTGCCGCCGCAACGGCAAAGTCGTTATCGGTGGTGACGGGCAAGTCTCCATGGGCAACACCATCATGAAAGGTAACGCCCGCAAGGTGCGCCGCCTCTACAACGACAAGGTCATCGCCGGATTTGCCGGCGGCACCGCCGACGCCTTCACCCTGTTCGAGCGCTTCGAAGCCAAGCTCCAGGCCCACAACGGCCAGCTCACCCGCGCCGCCGTCGAACTCGCCAAAGACTGGCGTACCGACCGTGCCCTGCGCCGCCTCGAAGCGCTGCTCGCCGTGGCCGACGAAACCGCGAGCCTGATCGTTACTGGTAACGGCGACGTCATCCAGCCGGAAGACGACCTGATCGCCATCGGCTCCGGCGGCCCCTTCGCCCAGTCCGCTGCGCGCGCGCTGCTGGATAACACCGAGCTGGATGCGCGCACTATCGTCGAGCAGGGTTTAAAAATTGCCGGCGACATTTGTGTGTACACCAACCACAACAACACGATTGAAGAGCTGAGTTACTGATCGCCAAACTGGCAACGAAGTATTCAGCTATGAATTGAAGGTCGGGTACCGGGTAAAAGATTTCGAAACCGTCGGCGACAGGACGTCGCCGCCGGAGCGTACAGGGATGTATTTATAGCGATTTCGAAATCTTTTACCCGGTGCCCGGCCGCCACCGCACCAGCTTCAAAGCACATAGAAGCGGGAACGAAGCGAAAAGAATCCGAGTAAAGACCATGTCCATGACCCCAAGAGAAATCGTTCACGAACTCGACCGTCATATCGTCGGCCAGGACGACGCCAAGCGCGCGGTGGCCATCGCCCTGCGCAACCGCTGGCGCCGCATGCAGGTCAGCGAAGAACTGCGCGCGGAAATCACCCCGAAAAATATCCTGATGATCGGTCCCACCGGTGTCGGCAAAACCGAAATTGCCCGCCGCCTCGCCAAACTTGCCGGCGCGCCGTTTATCAAAGTCGAAGCCACCAAATTTACCGAAGTGGGCTACGTCGGCCGCGATGTGGAATCCATCGTCCGCGACCTCGTCGAAATGGCCATCAAGCTCGAGCGCGAGCGCGCCACCGAAGGCGTAAAACAGCGGGCCATGGATGCCGCCGAAGACCGCGTGCTCGACGCCCTGCTGCCACCGGCACGCAATACCGACCCGCTGGAAAAAGACTCCGGCACCCGCCAGGTATTCCGCAAAAAGCTGCGTGAAGGCGAGCTCGACGACAAGGAGATCGAGATCGACGTTTCCGCCAGCCCCATGGGTGTCGAAATCATGGCGCCCCCGGGCATGGAAGAAATGACCAACCAGCTGCAGGGCATGTTCTCCAATATGTCCAAAGGCAAAACCCAGAAGCGCAAACTCACCGTCAAGCAGGCGCTCAAGCAGCTGACCGACGACGAAGCGGCCAAGCTGATTAACGACGAAGAAATCAAAACCAAAGCCATTCGCTCCGCTGAGCAAAACGGCATTGTGTTTCTCGATGAAATCGACAAGGTTGCCAAGCGCCAGGAAAGTGGCGGTGCCGATGTCTCCCGCGAAGGTGTGCAGCGCGACCTGCTGCCGCTGATCGAAGGCTGCACCGTCACCACCAAATACGGCATGATCAAAACAGACCACATTCTGTTTATTGCCTCCGGTGCCTTCCACCTGTCCAAGCCGTCGGACCTGATTCCCGAACTGCAGGGCCGCCTGCCGATCCGCGTGGAATTGAGCTCGCTGACCTCCAAGGACTTCCAGCGCATCCTCACCGAGCCCTCTGCCTCGCTTACCGAGCAGCAGAAGGCGCTGCTGGGCACCGAGGGCGTCAATCTGGAATTCTCCGAAGACGGGATTCAGCGTATCGCCGAAGTTGCCTTCGAGGTGAACGAAACCACCGAGAATATCGGTGCGCGCCGCCTGCACACGGTGCTCGAGCGCCTGCTGGAAGAAATATCCTTCGCTGGCGGTGACGGCGACAGCACCATCACCATCGATGCGGCTTATGTCGACAAACAGCTGGGTGAATTGAGTAAAGACGAAGACCTGTCGCGCTTTATTCTCTGATTCGCCTTGTCACCGGTGAGGGCCGCATTGCGCGGCCCTCGCTGTATCTCACGGTAGTTTGCCGCTCGCTTCTGACTGACTCTTGGTTTTGCCATGTCCGCACCGAAAAAAATTCGCCTGAACAAGGCCGAAAAAAACCTTTGCCTGCAATACGCCGATAAAGAGTTTGTGCTGCCCGCCGAATACCTGCGGGTCTATTCGCCCAGTGCCGAAGTGCGCGGCCATGGCGCCAGTGACGGTACATTGGTGGATGGGAAAATCCATGTGGGCATCGACAAGGTCGCTGCGGCCGGACGCTACGCACTACAGATCTTTTTTGACGATGGCCACGATAGCGGCATATACACCTGGGCTTACCTGCGCGAACTGTGCGATACCCAAGAGGAAAAATGGCAAAGCTACCTCAATCAGTTGCAAGCCCAGAGCAAGGGCCGGGACCCCGATGAGAGTGCGGTGAAACTGATTGGCTGAATCTACTCTCTAGGTCAGTAGCAAATCTGTCCGCAAAATCCTCTACACTATCGCCCCAGTCTTTAGCATCTCGCCACTGTTCAGCCTTTATCTTGGGCTGGCGGTAGGCGAATTTTTACCGGGGCACAGTATGCAATTTCATCGACTCCCTCTCGCGTTTGTTACCGCCTTCGGCCTGACCGTGGCTGCATGTAGCGATCCTGACACCCCCCCGAGTGCTTCCTCGAATCCATCGTCCAGTAAATCCGCGGCACAGTCGACGCAGCTTCCCGAGTCGCAGCAAACCAGCAGCTGGTACCGGGATGGCCAGGCTGCACTCGCGCACGCCCAGAATGTGGTAATCAACAATGAGCGCGGTGCGGCCAAAAACATCATTCTGTTTGTGGGTGATGGCATGGGCATTTCCACCGTTACCGCCATGCGCATTCTCGCCGGCCAGATGGCAGGCCAGAGTGGTGAGGAATACCGGCTGAGTTTTGAAACCATGCCGTTTGCCGGCCTGAGCAAAACCTACAACACCAACCAGCAAACACCGGACTCTGCTGGCACTGCCACCGCACTGATGGCCGGGGTGAAAACCAAGGCTGGCGTGTTGAATGTGGATGAGACCGTGGCCCGCGGAGATTGCGCGGCGAGCCTGCAGCGCCCACTCACCACTGCGCTCGAGCTGGCGGAAAATCTCGGCAAGAGCACCGGCGTGGTAAGTACCGCGCGCATCACCCACGCCACACCGGCCGCTACCTACGCGAAAGTACCGGAGCGCGGCTGGGAGGCCACTGCTCCCGAAGGCTGCAAAGATATTGCCACCCAGATGGTGGAGCTGGCGGCCGGCGATGGTATCGACGTGATCATGGGCGGTGGCCGTCGCAGTTTCCTGCCGCAAGAGGTGGAGGACCTGGAGGGCAAGTCCGGCAAGCGCACGGATGGTGTCAACCTGATCGACGCCTGGAAGGCGCGCTACAACGACGGTACCACCGAAGCGGTGTATATCGAAGACCAGTCCGGGTTCGACCAACTCGAGGTAGCCGATACCGACAAGCTGCTCGGCCTGTTTGCCAGCTCGCACATGCGCTACGAAGAGGATCGCAAGAACGACAAAGCCGGCGAGCCGTCCCTGTCACAGATGACCGCCAAAGCCATCGAACTGCTGAGCAAAAACGACAAGGGCTATTTTGCCATGATCGAATCCGGCCGCATCGATCACGGCCACCATGCGGGCAGCGCCTACAGTGCGCTGACCGACGGTGTGGAAATGGCCCGCGCGGTACAGGTGGCCATGGATAACACCAGTGCCGAAGACACCCTGATCATAGTTACCGCCGACCACAGCCATGTAATGACCATCGCCGGCTACCCCACCCGCGGCAACCCGATTCTGGGCAAGGTGGTCGGCAATGACGAAACCGGCGAGCCCAAGGAAAACGTATCGCTGGCGGCTGACGGTATGCCCTACACCACCATTAGCTACGCCAATGGCCTCGGCTTCGCCGATCTCGGTGACAGCGCCAATGCGGACGATCGCTACGATGATCCGGTCAATGCGGGGCGTCACGATCTCCACGCTATCGATACAGAATTAAGCGGCTTCCACCAGGAGTCGTTGGTGCCATTGGATAGCGAAACCCACGGGGGTGAGGACGTCGGTGTCTGGGCGCGTGGCCCCGGTGCGCACCTGCTTACCGGTACCAAAGAGCAGAATGTTGTTTTTCATGTAATGGTGCACGCGGGCGGTTTGCTAAAAGGGATTTAAAGCAATACGAAAAGCACAAATAAAAAAGCCGCACGTATAGTGCGGCTATAAGAGGGGCCATATGGCCCCTTTTCTATTGCAGCGTCAAAAGCTGCGATCAAGAGTCTATTTTAGAAGGTGTAGTTTGCACCCAGGTAGAAGCTGCGACCCATGGTGTCATACATGCCGGAGCCACCACCAGTACCAGTCAGGAATGCTGGTGGCTCTTTGTCTTCCAAGTTGTTAATGCCGCCGTATACTTCGACTTTATCCTGATACAGATAGCTAGTACGCAGACTGTTGTAGCGAACTTCGCCTGTGTAGCTAGGAGCTGAAGCCTCTGGACGTTCTAGGCCGATGTCGTACAGCGCCTGGTCACCAATGTAACGGTGACCCCAATTAACGGAGAGGTCGCCATAGCGGTAGGTAACGTTCATGTTATAGGCATCTTCTGGGTCACCCAGTTCGCCAGCTACAGGATCGACGCTATCAGGCTCGTTCTGGAACGAGAAATCGTCGCGCTCGAGCAGGCGGGTTCCCTGTATAGCCAGGCTCAGGCTTCCGAATTCAGACTTGAACAGGTCGGCCAGTTCGAGGTCGTAACGTAGCTCGTAGTCCACACCGCGTGCTGTGAGCTTGGAGGCGTTTAGAGCTGAGCTAGTCAGAGAGGTCAGGTCACCGTTAGCGGCTCGCTCGATATTTCCGCAGAAAGCGTTATTGATGGAAGCACCGTCAACACACTTGTCCAAAATGGTCTGCCCGCTGTAATAGGAAATCGCATCTTCGATTTCGATATCCCAGTAGTCCACAGTCAGGGTAAGGCCGTCGGCGAAGCGTGGAGTAATTACCATGCCGTAGGTCAAAGTGGTTGCGGTTTCTTCCATCAGATCAGGATTGCCGCCACTGAAGCCGCCAAGGGTCGGGCCGCCATTCCAGGGGGATTCATAATCTGCGGCCAGTCCCAGAGCGGCACAGTTCGCACGACGTAGCTCGGGGTCAGGTGCGCTACCCAGTTCGCGGTAGTCACAGGGGTCATTGACGTTATAGAAGTTCTCACCCAGCGGGGCGAAGAGCTCATCGATATTTGGTGCACGTACGGCCTGAGAAGTGGTGGCTCGAACGCGCACGTCGTCGATGATGGTCCAGTCAAGGCCCGCTTTCCAAGCACCAGTGTTACCTACGGTGGAGTAGTCTGCAGCGCGATAGGCGGTATCAAACATTAGGCTCTGTACACCTGGCAGGTCGGCGAGCAGAGGCGCAGATACTTCGACGAAAACTTCTGTAACGTCATATTCGCCATCGGTGGACGCTAACGCATTCATGAATGTATCGCCATTTTTGATGATTTCATCGAAATCAACAAAGCTGGTTTCTTCGCGATATTCAAAGCCACCCACTACAGACAGCGGGCCCGCAGGAAGATCGATCAAATCGCCGGTTACGAAGCCGGAGGCCACGGTTTGGGTCATTTTCTCTACAGAGCCGGTGTCGTCGAGCATTACCCAGTCGACGGCTTCTTGAGAGTTCAGGCCGAAACCGAACATATTCAGTGGCTGACAGCCGGCCGCTCGAGCTTCTTCATCCGCACAAACAATTTCACCGTCAAGTTCGACAGCATCGATGGCTTGTTCAAAACGTTCGTTGTAGCGGTTGTTTACATAGAAAATATCGGCGTTGTACTCGCCGTATACCAGGCTGGTTTCATAGGTCCAGCCACCGCCCAGTTCACCTTTAAGGCCAGTCACAAAGCGCATGGTCTCACGCTCTGCCAAATCACCGCGGTAGCCCAAGTCGGAATGCATACGGTACATGCCAAACGCAGGAACTCCATCGGCTACCAAGCGGTCGGATAGGTCTTTGTCAAGGAATGGGTTGGTGGACGAATAACCGTTGTAGCTAAAACTCGCCTGTCCCCAGCTTTCTGCTTCATGATTTACATATTTCGCTTCACCGAATAGCTGCATGGTGTCAGAAATATCGAAGTGGCCTTTCAGGAATACATTAGTCGTATCCATACTTGGGTACATTTGGTACTGGCCAACAAAGGCGTAGCCGTCACCACCGGAGCAGCGGCCGTTAATGTCACATACATCACCGGGGATCACCGGACGTGCAGTCCCGTCATTATTAAAGGTGTAATCGCCGTAAGGAAGGAAGGCGATACCGTTGTCGCTGATAAACGGAATGCGATAGTCCTGGACTACGATTCTGTCGGGCACACCATTGTCAGGAATGACTGCACCGGTGTCGGGGTCTACATCGGCAGGGTTTACCAAAGTGCCGTAACCTTTAGTAATCCAGTCACGTTCAGTACCGTATACATCACCACGAGTGGTGTGCTGAACGCTACCAGCGATATTCGCGCGACCATCTAAAAAGTTCTGCCCGAAGGTGACAGAAAGTTCAGTAGTTTCCGCACCACCACGTTCGGTATCGCTGCCGAAAGCACTGACCTTGACGCCTTCGAAGTCGTCTTTAAGGATGAAGTTTACTACGCCAGATACCGCATCCGCACCGTAGATAGCAGAAGCGCCACCTGTGATCACGTCGACGCGCTCAACCAGATCTTCTGGGATAGTGTTGACGTCCACTGCGGATGTACCAATGGATGAGGAAATGTGGCGGCGCCCATCTTGCAGCACCAATGTGCGAGAGGTACCGAGACCACGCAAGTCCAAAAGGTTCAAGCCTACGGTGCCGATGAAGCGACCGGAGTTTTGGCCGGAGAACGTGGAGCGCAGTGCGGGCATGGTGTTGAGGAAGTCACCCAAGTTGGTCTCGCCGCTCAGGCTGATGTCTTCAGCTGTCAAAGAGGTGACAGGCGTCGGGCTAACTGCGTTCGGGCGAGCGATACGCGAGCCGGTCACAGTTACTTGCTCGATAGCTCCGTCATCAATGCTGGTAGCGTCCGCCGGTTCGGAGGCTTGCTGCGCAAATGCAGGTGCTGCACCAACTGCAGCGAGAATGGCCCCGCGGATGGCCATAGAAAGTGCATTAGTTTTCATTATCTCCCCTCTAAGCATTTTATAGGTCTAAAACGGCAGTCAGAATTTTGTGCCGTATATATGTAACGAATGGGACGAAAGTACCCTCAATAACTAATGTGGCAAAACGAAAAGTTGTTACTAATCAGTCACTTACTAAGGGGGCAGCTTGGCTGTAGGAAAAGACTCTCACAAAGTTGTTGTATTTCGATGCGTAGCTGCTGTAATCGCTGATTTGCCTGCTCCAACAATGCGCGCTGCTCGCTGGCCATTTCGGGCGTGTCATCCCCGTAGCGCGCAAGGTGCTGGCAAAGTAACCGCAGGTCGCGCCAGTCGCCCAGTGCGCTGGCCAGCTTTTGCAGGCCACGGGTGCGCGTGCCGATGGTTTCCGGGTAGTGTTCTTCCAGTAAGCGACTCTGGTACCACTGGTCTTTGACGCGTTTACGCAGCGTGTGGAAGTGCTCGTCTGTACTCATTGCAAAGGCGTGTCTCATGGCCTTGAATGCCCGCCGGTAGCTTTTGCAGTAGCCCAATTCAATATCGTCCCAGCTGGCGCCCTGAAAGTGCCAGCCATCAATTTTTATCAGCGCCAGTTGCAACGATTTTTCGGCCTGCGCCAGCAGCTTCTCTGTGTGCCCGTTATCCAGTCGGCCCTTCAGGTGCGCCGCCGTGTGTGGGAAACGCTCGGCTTCCAGTTGATCCTCCAGGGCGAGATGTAGCGATGCATTTTCGCGGCAGGTACTGAGGGCAGCATTAATGCTGCGGTAACGGGCATTTTCGGTGTGGTACAGGGTGTCGGTGGTGGTATTGGCGTAGCGGATAAGGCGCAACAGGGCGCGCAATTTTTTGCCGTGTTTACGCACGCTGTGGATGGCGTGGCCGTCTTCCGCCGACTGGCAGCAGGCGATGGCTGCATGCACCTGCGCGCGCGCAACCGCACGAATCGACGGGGCTAGTGGGTGCTTGCTGTGCAATTGATAAGACATAAGCAGGGCAGAAGCAGAACGGAAAGAGAGCGGCGTTGCCTCGAGTTTGCTCAAGTTTAGTCTGTGGCGGTGCCGATCAGGTCCGCCCCATGTACAATGTGGCCCTGAAATTTGGCGCAGCAGGCACAAGATGAGCGAACGCAAGACGACCCACTTCGGCTACCAGCAGGTACCGGTGGAGGAAAAGGCGGGACGAGTGGCGGATGTATTCCACTCGGTAGCGGCCCGCTATGACGTGATGAACGACCTGATGTCGGGTGGTGTCCACCGCCTGTGGAAACGCTTCACCATTGAGCTTTCTGCGGCGCGCCCGGGCCAGACGATCCTGGATATTGCCGGCGGTACCGGTGACCTGACCGCGCGCTTTTCCCGCATCGTTGGCCCTACCGGCAAGGTGGTGTTGGCGGATATCAATGCGTCCATGTTGAAGGTCGGCCGCGATCGCTTGCTGGACCGCGGCATTGCCGGCAATGTGGAGACGGTTCAGGCGGACGCCCAGTACCTGCCCTTCCCCGACAACACGTTTGATTGCATCACCATCGCGTTCGGTCTGCGCAACGTGACGGACAAAGACCTGGCGCTGCGCTCCATGCTGCGTGTGCTCAAACCTGGTGGGCGTCTGCTGGTGCTGGAGTTCTCCAAGCCGGAGTCGAAACTGCTGGAAAAGGTCTACGATCAGTATTCTTTCCGCCTGCTGCCGTTTATGGGCAAGCTGGTGGCGGACGATGCCGATAGCTATCGTTATCTGGCCGAGAGCATTCGTATGCACCCGGACCAGGAAACCCTCAAAGGCATGATGAGCGATGCCGGTTTTGTGGATTGTGAATTCCACAATATGACCGGTGGCATCGTGGCTTTGCATAAGGGCATCAAACCCTGACAATTTTTGAGTTTGGGGGCTCGGATTTCGCCTTGTGGCGGCGCCACTTCCGGTGTCTGTTCACAGGACACGCCGTAGACCCATCCATGGGGGCTCTGCACCGCCATCCCTGGCGGTGAAGGTCCTGCGAACAGACACCGGAAGCACCGCCTTCGCGTATAGCTTCCGGGCACTGAAAAAATAATCATGACCGATCCCACCTTCCGCGCCGGTTTTGACGCCACACTGGAAACCGCCATCAACACCGCCCTGCGTTACGACCCGGGCAGCCGCGCACGCCTCGGCAAACTTGCGGGCAAGGTGCTGGGGGTGAACCTCACGGCGCCGGCCATGTCCCTGTTCCTGTTTATCGACGACGAGGGTGAAGGTGGCTACATCGAAGTGCACAGCCGCTGGGATGGCGAGGTGACCACCGAGCTGTCCGGTTCTGCCCTGGCATTTATCCAGTTGCTGAGAAACCGCGATGCCACGCCGGCCAAACTGGGGGTGACGGTGCGCGGTTCCAGTGCACTGCTGGCAGAGCTGCAGTCGACCCTGCGCGAGCTGGATATCGACTGGGAAGAACCCGTCTCCAAGTTAATTGGCGATTCGCCGGCCCATCAGCTGGGCACCGGCGTGCGCATGGCGGCGAGCTGGCTGAAAGACGCGCTCGGCACCGCACCGAAAGCAACCGCGGAAGCGGTGAGTGAAGAGTGGCGCATGACACCGCCGCAGGCGCAGTTCGAAGCCTTTGCAGAGGATGTGGCCGAATTTTCCCACGGTGTGGACCGCCTGGAAGCGCGCCTGGCGATTTTGCAGCGCAAGTTTGCGGCGCAGGTAAAGGCCGCCAGCGGCAAGCCCGGGCAGGAGAAGCGTTGACGTGCCACTAGCGAGAAGCCTCACCATCGCGCGGGTGTTCCTGCGCTACCGACTGAATGAACTGGTGCCGGCGGAGTATCAGCCGCTGTGGTTGCGCACGCTGTGGGCGCCCTACAAGCTGTTGCCTGCGGGCAAAGCGAAAAACATGACCCGCGGCGAGCGCCTGCGCTGCGCACTGGAAGACCTCGGGCCTATTTATGTGAAGTTTGGCCAGTTGCTGTCCACGCGCCCGGACCTGCTGCCGCCGGACATGGTGCTGGAGCTGAACCAGCTCCAGGACAATGTGCCGCCGTTCCCAATCGACCAGTGTATCGACCGCATCGAGACATCGCTGGGTGCACCGGTGGATGAATTGTTTGCCGAGTTTGACCGCGAGCCGCTGGCGTCCGCGTCGGTGGCACAGGTACACGGTGCGCGCCTGAAAGATGAAAACGGCGAGCCAGGCCAATCGGTGGTGGTGAAGGTGCTGCGCCCTGGCATTAATAAGGTGATACAGCAGGACCTGCAATTACTGCGTTATATCGCCCGCTGGATCGAGCGCTATTTGCCGGACGGCCCACGCATGCGCCCGGTGGAGGTGGTGGAAGACTACCGCCACACCATTGAGGGCGAGCTGGACCTGGTGCGCGAGGCCTCCAACGGCTCCGAGCTCAAGCGCAACTTCGCCAATTCACCGCTGCTGTATGTGCCGGAAGTCTACTGGGACTACACCCGTGAGAACGTGCTGGTGCTGGAGCGCATCGACGGCATTCCGGTAACCGACCTGGAGCAGCTGCGCGCGCAGAACACCAATATGGAACTGCTGGCCGAACGCGGTGTGGAGATCTTCTTCAAGCAGGTGTTCGAGCACAACTTCTTCCACGCCGATATGCACCCGGGCAACATCTTTGTGTCCCGCGAACATCCGGATCGCCCCAAGTACATCGCCATCGATACCGCCATCGTCGGCAGCCTGACGCGCGAAGATCAGTACTACATGGCACGGAATATCCTCGCCATGTTCCGCCGCGACTACCGTATGGTCGCCGAATTGCATGTACAGAGCGGCTGGGTGCGCCGGGATACGCCGATCAACGCCTTCGAGTCCGCGATTCGCGCGGTGTGCGAGCCGATCTTTGAAAAGCCTCTGGGGGAAATCTCCTTTGCGCGCGTGTTAATCAGTTTGTTCCAGACTGCGCGGCGTTTTGAGATGGAAGTCCAGCCTCAGCTGGTACTTTTGCAGAAAACCTTGCTCAATATAGAAGGATTAGGGCGACAGCTTTATCCTCAGCTGGATCTGTGGAAGACTGCCCATCCGTTTCTCGAGCGATGGATGCGCGAGCGTATTCATCCCAAGACGATTGTCGGCGAAATTAAGCGATATGGGCCGGAGTGGCTGGAAAAATTGCCGCAATTGCCGCAAATGGCGTTTTCCGCTCTGGAACAGGGGCGCGAACTGGGTCCGCAGCTGCAGCAGCTGAGTGACCAGCTGGCGGGCAGCCGCCAACGGGGGCGCACCCGTTACGCGCGAATGATTGTCGGTGGCTTGCTGGCCGCAGGTGCTGCCCTGGTGGCATCACCGGGGTTACTGGCGCAGATACCGGCGGTCAGTTGGATGATGGGCGCGGCCGCGCTGGCGCTGCTGCTGTGGCCCTGAAGGTTTGGGCTCGGGGCTTTTAGTGAGTCCTGTCGAGAACCTCGAAAGGTCGGTCACACTCCGGCCTTTAGGCGAGGACCATGAGCCTACAATATCGAATGCAGTAAGGAATGCGAACGGTGAGTGAAACTGATTTCACAGAAGCAGTCAGCTGGAACAGCGACGGTCTGGTGCCTGCCATCGCGCAGGATGTTAAAACCGGCCGCGTGCTGATGATGGCGTGGATGAATGTCGAATCCCTGCGTCTAACCGCCGAGGAAGGGCGCGCGGTCTACTGGTCCCGCTCCCGCGGCAAGTTGTGGCGCAAGGGCGAGTCTTCCGGCCATGTACAGTTGGTGCGCGAGATGCGCCTCGATTGCGACGGCGACACCATTGTTCTGCTGGTCGAGCAGCTTGGCGGCATCGCCTGCCATACAGGTCGCACCAGTTGTTTCTATCAGGTACTGGAAAACGGCCAGTGGCAGGTTCGCCAGCCGGTCATCACCGACCCGAAAGAGATCTATTCAGGGGAGAAGAAGACCGCGTCATGAGTAATATGCTGACACAACTGGACCGGGTCCTGCGCATGCGCATGCAGGAAGCGGATGCCGACTCTTCCTATGTCGCCAGCCTGCACGCCAAGGGGCTGAACAAGATTTTGGAGAAGGTGGGTGAAGAGTCCACCGAGCTGGTGCTTGCCGCCAAGGACGCCGAGGGCAAGGGCGCCGGCAGCGACGAGTACCAGGCGATGATTTCGGAAACCGCGGATCTGTGGTTTCACTCCCTGGTGATGCTCAACCACTTGGGCGTGGACTCCCGCGCGGTACTGGATGAGCTGGGGCGTCGATTCGGCCTTTCCGGCCTCGAAGAAAAAGCGTCACGCAGCCAAGACTGACGGCGTGGATTGAACATACGAATTAAAGATTGAATCAGGAGCATTTCTTATGGGTATTAGCTGGCAACAATTGCTGATCTTGCTGGTCATCGTCCTGCTGATTTTCGGCACCAAGCGTTTGCGCAACCTCGGCGGCGACCTCGGTGGTGCCATCAAGGGCTTTAAAAAAGCCATGAAGGAAGAAGACAAAAAGGACGCGGAAGAAAAGGAACCGGAATTGCTGGAAAAAGACGAAGCCAGCAAGCCGCAACAGAAAACCTCTACCGAAGAAAAGCAGTCCCAGGATAAGTAAGGCCGATTTTCGGTTTTGCTTTGCATCCGTCGTTAACTGAGCGAGTAGCGCGTGTTTGATATCGGATTTTTTGAACTGCTGGTAATCGCGGCGGTGGGTTTGGTGGTCATTGGCCCCGAACGCCTGCCCGATGCGGTGCGTACTACCGTGCGCTGGTGGACCCAGATCAAGCAGACCCTGGGCAGCGCCAAGGAAGAGCTTGAGCGTGAAGTGGGCGCCGATGATATTCGGCGCGAACTGCACAACGAGCGAGTGTTGAAAGAGTTGCGCGAGAGCCAGCAGGCGATGGAGCGCACTTTTAGTGAGGCGGAGCGCAAGTTCGAAAAAGATCTGAAATCGGTAGAAGCGCAGGCGCAGGCACTGAAAGAAGACGCCGCCGCGCATGCAGAGCCGGCAGCGGTGGAAGCCAAGGAGGCGCCCAGCGAATTATCCGGGCCAGATCCTGAGGCGGACAAATTGCGACAGGCGGAGGACTACCTGCCGGAGGAAGACAAGCGTGCGCTCGCCGAAAGCAACCTCGACGACGACCATTTGCCGGAAGAAGAGGAAGAGCTGGAAGACCCGGATTATCCGGAGCATCTGCATGATCACGGCGAGCCGGAGCACAACCCGCACCACCCGGATCATTTCAAGCACGAGGAAGACGCGGCCTGGGCAGAAGTCGATCGCCTGGATCCGGCCGAGCCCGCGCCGTCTGCCGAGCAGGCGTCACCGCAGCCGCACACTGACAGTCCCACCGAGCCGGAAGACAAACGTCAATGAGTGAGAAAGACCAGCCGTTTATCGAGCACCTGATTGAGATGCGCGACCGCCTGCTGAAGACGCTGCTGGTGGTGGTGGCGATTTTTGCCTGTATGGTGCCCTTCGCCAACGATATCTATAACTTTGTTGCTGACCCGCTGCAGGCGCGCCTTACCGAAGGTGCGGGCATGATTGCCACCGAGGTGACCTCACCCTTTCTGACGCCGTTCAAAACGACCTTTGTACTGGCGTTTTTTGTGGCGATCCCGGTTGTGCTGTACCAGTTCTGGGCGTTTATTGCGCCGGGCCTGTACAAGCATGAAAAGCGCCTGATCGCGCCATTGATGATCTCCAGTATTTTCCTGTTTTACGCGGGTATGGCGTTTGCCTACTTCGTGGTGTTCCCGCTGATTTTTGAATTCTTTATCAGTTCGGCCCATGCGGATATCAAGGTGTTGCCGGATATCCGCAGTTACCTCGACCTGGCGCTGAAGCTGTTCTTCGCCTTTGGCTTTGCGTTCGAAATCCCGATCGCCACCCTGCTGCTGATCTGGAGTGGCGCGGTGACCGCCAAAGAATTGGCGCGCAAGCGTCCGTACGTCATCGTCGCCTGCTTTGCCATGGGCATGCTGCTGACCCCACCGGATGTCATCTCGCAGACCCTGCTTGCGGTGCCCATGTGGATTCTGTTTGAAGTCGGGATTTTCTTCGGCCGCTGGGTAAAACGCGGCAAACCCGAAGAAATAGAGGCCCAGTAACTGGCTGCAGCCATCTGCTCTCACCGTTTTGTCGTATGTTCTTATGTGAGGCAAAGTTGCCCAGGCTGGGACCTACGCAAACGGTGACGGTGACATGACGAAACGGGCAGTGCGGCGTGCAGGTGTAATTTTCGGCGCGGTCGTCTCGCTCACCCTGTCGCCGCTAATGTCGATTTTTGCGGCAACGCAGCAGGCACCCTCTCCGTACCCATGCGCCATTCTCCTGCACGGTATTACCAAAGATGCCTCGTCGATGACGGGCATCGAAAGCGTCCTGCGCGATGTTGGCTTTTACACCGTCAATCTCGACTACCCGTCAAAAAAACACCCCATTGAAACCCTCGCCGAGATGACCGTCCCCCGCGGCCTGCAGGCGTGCGAAAAAGCAGGTGCAGCGCCGGTGTATTTCGTTGCCCACTCCATGGGCAGCCTGCTGTTGCGGCAGTATTTTGACCAGCGCGATACCAGTATTGTTAAGCGCGCGGTCATGCTTGGCCCGCCCAATCAGGGCAGTCGCCTGGGGAATTTCCTCTCGTGTATTCCCATCATCAAGGATGTTAACGGCCCTGCGGGCAATCAGATGGGTATCGACGAGCGCAGCCTGCCCAGTCGCCTCGGCCCGGTGCGGTTCCCCCTGGGGGTTATTGCCGGTACGCGCTCGTTCAACCCGTTGTTCTCTGCAATTATCGACGGCAATGACGATGGCATTGTCGGTGTGCCGAGTACCTATGTAGAAGGCACTTGTGCGCGCGTCACCTATCCGTTAACCCATAACGGTTTGACGGGCAGTCAGCAGGTTATTGATCAGGTAGTGAGTTACCTTACGGAAGGGCGATTTATCGGCGAGGAGGTGGAGTACTTCGGCTGTGGCCAGTGACCGTTGAAATATCCCGTGAGTTTGGCGAGCAAAGTCGCGCCGTTAGCGCTCGAGAGCAGCTATGCTGCTGAACAATAGAATGGATACAAAAAGCACGAGCAGTTGCTCCCGGTGTTCCGGATCCGTTAACAGCTGAATGAAGGCGAGTGGCGGCAATAGTAGCGCGACCACACCCATGCCGCTGGAGCGGGCGAAACTCAGCCGGATCAAATAAATCCATAACACAATACCGAGCACCAGCGAAAATACCAGCGAAACGGCAGCGACGGGCGGCATGGACGACTCCCAGATAAAAACCTTTTCTCTCACCATAAACCTAGTCGGTTTGTTCCGCGGGGCGCGTATTTGGCGTCGCTTCACGCGGCTGTTGTCGTTGCTGGTGGCACTCTCAACGGCAATGTTGTTGGCCGGTTGTGAGACGGTGCATTTCTATTCACAGGCCGCCACCGGCCAGCTCAAGATCCTCGCCGGACGCGAGCCCATTGATCGCCTGCTGCGGAATGAAGAAACCGATCCAAAACTGCGCCGCCAGCTCGAATGGGTGCAAGCGATTCGCGGCTATGCGGCCGGCGAGCTGCACTTGCCAGTCGGCTCCGCCTACAGCGAATTTACCCAGTTGGAGCAGGAGTACGCGCTGTGGAACCTGGTGGCAGCGCCGGAATTCTCCCTGTCGCCCAAGCGCTGGTGTTACCCCATTGCCGGCTGCGCCAGTTACCGTGGTTATTTCAACAAGCGCGATGCCCAGGTCCAGGAGCGGCGTTTGCAGGCGCAGGGTTACGACGTGTATCTGGGCCCGGTGCCTGCCTATAGCACCCTCGGCTGGTTTGATGACCCGGTGTTGTCGAGCTTTGTGGACTGGAAGCCGGACCGCCTTGCCAGTCTACTGTTTCACGAGCTGGCGCACCGGCGTCTGTATATTGGCGGTGATACGCAATTCAATGAGAGTTTCGCCACCGCGGTCTCGCGCATTGCGCTGCCGGACTGGCGGCGCCGCAATGGCATCCCCGCGCCCAAGGTGGCTAATGTGGAGCAGGCGCGGCGGGTAAATGGTTTGATGGTGAGCGCACGCCGGCAGTTGCAGGCGCTGTACGCGTCGGACTTGAGTGTGCCGGCGAAGCGCCAGCGCAAGGCGCAAACCCTGCAGCGTCTGCGTTATTGCTACCGCAAGGAATCGGAAGGCTGGACCCAGGACGAAAAGTTCACCCAGATGATTGAGAAAACCAATAACGCCACCCTGGCGCTGGTCAGTGAGTACCAGTCGCAGGTACCTGCCTTTGTGCAGCTATATCGGGACAGCGGCAGTGACTGGGAAGCGTTTTATCGGGCTGTGGAACAGTTGGGTGCCCTGCCCAAGCCCGAGCGCAAGGCGCGCCTGGATGCGTTGACCAAGCGTATTCTCGGCTCGAATACGACTCAGGCCTCGAGTAAGAAAGTCACCGGACCGTCATTGCACAGCGATACCTGCATGTCGGCGGCGAACTGACCACCCGCCACCGGTAGCTCATCGGCCATTTTCGCCCGTGCCTGCCGCAGGAAGTATTCATACAGTTCGTTGGCCTGTTGCGGGCTGGCGCCGCGACTGAAACTCGGGCGCAGCCCCTTTGCGGTATCCGCTACCAGAGTGAACTGACTCACCACCAGTAGCCCGCCGCCGGCCTGTTGCACGTTGCGATTCATTTTGCCTTGCTCGTCACCGAAGATGCGATAGTGCAGCACCTTGTGCAGGAGCTTGTCCGCGGTATCCTCGGAATCACTGGCTTCGACACCCAAAAGCAGCAGAATGCCATGATCGATGGCGCCGACAGATTCACTACTGACTTCCACTTTCGCGTGTTTTACCCGTTGAACCAGGCCCTTCATCGACAACCTCTTCTAAAATGCGGATGACCGCTGGATGCGCGGCGGCGAATTTTCTAGATTAGCGCACTGATCCTCAATAAAAAACCGGAAATCCCGATGAACAAATCTGTCCTGACCCTGATCGCGGGGGCCGCTATTCCCGTGATTGCCGCGGTGGCAGCCATCACCGTGAACAGCGCGAACAGCGATAAGCCCGCCCAACAATACCCGGAAACCGCCACGGTCGAACAGCAGGATACGTATTTTGGTACCCAGGTGAGCGATCCCTATCGCTGGCTGGAAGATCAGGAGTCCAAGCCGGTAAAAGACTGGGTGAAGGCCCAGAACGATTTCGCCCTGCCTGCGCTGAAAGCGTTGCCCGGCTGGCAGAAGATCAACCACCGTTTGACCGAGTTGTGGCAGTACGAACGCTACGGGGTGCCCTACAAGAAGGCCGGGCAGGTCTTCTATCAATACAACGATGGCACCTGGGACCAGAGTGTTTTCTACAGTACCGCCGACATCAACAAGGAAGGCGGCGTGGTGTTGGATCCGCGCACGCTGAGCGACGATGGCACCATCGCCGCCAAACGCTATGCCGTAAGCCCCAATGGCCGCTACCTGGCCTACGGTACTTCCGATGGTGGCACCGACTGGACCGATTACCACGTGCGCGACCTGAAAACCCGCCGCATGCTGCCGGACCACCTCACCGGGATTAAATTCAGTGGCGCCACCTGGGCCAAGGATGAATCCGGTTTTTACTACAGCCGCTATCCGTTCAACAAAGACGGCAGTGCCGACGACAGCAAGCAGGTGGCGATCTACTTCCACAAAATCGGTGAGCCGCAAAGTAAGGATCAGCGGGTTTACCAAATCACCGACCACCCCACCCGTAATCCCGGTGCGCAGGTGACGGATGATGGGAAATATCTGTTGCTACCAATTTTCGATGGCTACGACAGCAACGGCATTTACTACAAAGACCTGACCAAGCCCGATGCTGAAGTGGTAAAACTGCTGGACGACTGGGATGCCCTCTATACCTTCCTCGGTAACAACGGCAAGACGTTCTATTTCGAAACCAATTCCGACGCGCCCAACGGTCGCGTGATCGCGATTGACCTGGATAAGCCAGAAAAAGCGAATTGGAAAAATCTGGTACCGGAACAGAACAACGCCCTGCAAGACACCAATCTGGTCGGCGGCCGCTTGGTACTGCACTATCTGGAAGATGCAAAATCCAAGGTGGTGGTAACCGACCTGAATGGCAAGCAACAGTACGAACTTAAGTTGCCCGGCGTGGGCACCGTGACCGGTTTTTATGGTGACCCGGATGACAACGAAACCTATTTCGAGTTCAGCAATTTCCTGATGCCGCCGAGCATTTACAAACTGGATGTGTCCACCGGCAAGAGTGAAAAAGTCAAAGCGCCCAAGTACCCGGCGGACTTTTCCGATTACGAAGTCGAGCAGCACTTCTTTACCAGCAAGGACGGCACCCGTGTGCCGATGTTCCTGGTGCATAAAAAGGGCATGAAAAAGGACGGGCAAAATCCAACCCTGCTGTATGGCTACGGTGGCTTCAATGCCGCGCAGCTGCCACGCTTCTACACCCGCTTTGCCGGCTGGTTGGATATGGGCGGCACACTCGCCATGGTGAGCCTGCGCGGCGGCAGTGAATACGGCAGCGCCTGGCACAAGGCCGGCACCAAGCTGCAAAAACAAAATGTGTTCGATGATTTTATTGGCGCAGCCGAATGGCTGATCGACGAAAAGATCACCTCACCGGAGAAACTGGGCATTATGGGTCGCTCCAATGGTGGGCTGTTGGTCGGTGCAACCGAGGTGCAGCGCCCTGAGCTGTTCAAGGTGGCGCTGCCCATCGTCGGCGTGCTGGACATGCTGCGCTACCATACCGCCTCGGCCAACGCACGCCAGTGGTCCAGCGATTACGGCCTGTCGGAAAATAAAGATGAGTTCGCCGCGCTCTACGCCTACTCCCCGGTGCATAACACCAAAAAAGGCACCTGCTACCCCGCCACCCTGATCACCACCGCCGACCGCGACGACCGTGTGGTGCCCTGGCATAGCTACAAGTTTGCCGCCGCGCTGCAGCGGGATCAGGGTTGCGATAACCCCGTCTATCTCGCGGTTGAGACCCGCGCGGGCCACGGTGCCGGCAAGCCGGTGTGGATGCAGGTGGAAGACTTTACCAACCAGTATGCGTTTCTTGCCCATGAACTGGGACTCGAGATCAAGTAATCTCGGTGTTTTGGGGCGCGTCCTGCGCCCCGGGCCCGGGGGGGATTTATGCGCGCATTTGTGACTGGTGGTACCGGCTTTCTCGGTGCCAACCTGATTGAACAGCTGGTGGCCGATGGCTGGCAGGTGACCGCCATGCACCGGCCAAGCTCGGACCCGGCGCGCTTGCGCGCGTTGGGTGCCACGCCGGTGGCGGCGTCGCTGGGGGATGTCGAATCGCTGCGTGCAGCGCTACCGCAAGAACTCGATGCGGTGTTTCACCTGGCCGGCAACACCAGTATGTGGCGCGGTGGCGACGCACAGCAGTGGCAAGATAATGTCGAAGGCTCGGCAAACCTGACCAGGGCTGCGCGTGAGCATTTCGCGGCACAGCCGGATGCCCACCGTGGACGCATGATCGTCACCAGTTCAATCTCGGCCTACGGCTACCACTCCGATGTGATCAGTGAAGCCAGCCCCAAGCTCGCCACCAACCCGCGCTTCCATTACCACTACTCAAAAATGCATGCGGAACAGGCCGTGTTGCGCGAAGCGGCCAATGGACTGGATGTGGTGTTCCTCAACCCCTGTGCCATCGTCGGCAAATACGATGTCTCCAGCTGGGCGCAGACATTTTTTATGCTGGCAGAAAACAAGTTGCCGGGCGTGCCGCCGGGTGCAGGGTCTTTCTGTCATGCCGGCGCCGTGGCGCGCGCGCACATCAATGCTTTTTATCGCGGGCGCAGTGGGGAGAACTATATTCTCGCCGGTACCGACGCCAGCTTTCTGGAGTTCTTCGGCATCATCGCGAAGCTGGTCGGGGTACCTGCGCCCAAGCGCACGACGCCCGCGCTGGCAATTCATACGCTAGCGCGCATTTCCGATATCGCCGCGCGCTTTAGTGGGCGCGAGCCTGCGGTAACCCCACAAAAGGCAACCATGCTGACCGGGCGCGCTCTGGCCGATTGCAGCCGCGCGGAACAAGAACTGGGCTACCAGAGCCGCGTAAGCCTCGAAGACATGCTGACCGAGTCCCGCGACTGGCTGGTGGCCGAAGGTTTGTTGCAGCTTCCATAGACAAAATAACTTCAGGGGAAACACGGGTGAATCGTCAAAATATTATCTTTATCCTGGTGGCGATACTGTTGGTTTTACAATTGGTGCAGCATTTCTTTCTCTCGGCCCCTCAATAGATCCGCGCTAGCGACTAAACCGTAGAAGGGAAACAGTGCATGGAAAGCTTACAAGCGCAGTTGCAGGAACTCGGCCCAGTTCTCACGGCCGTCGGAGCGAATATTCTCTGGGCCCTGCTGGCATTGGTGGTGACCTGGATTGCTGCAAAGCTGGTGTCGCGCGCGGTAGGCCGCCTCAGTGAGCGCGGTATCGACGAAACCTTGGTCCCGGTACTTGAGACGCTTGCGGTATGGGCTACCTATGTTGTCGGTGGCCTGGTGGTACTGGATATTTTCGGTGCGAACACCACCTCACTGGTAGCTCTGTTGGGTGCCACCGGTCTGGCAATCGGCCTCGCCCTCAAGGACACGTTACAGAGTATTGCTGCGGGATTTGTACTGCTGGGCCTGCGCCCGTTCCGGGTCGGTGAAACCATTCAGTTCGGTAATACCATCGGTACCGTGCGCAAGATAGGCCTGTTCACTACGGAAATGGATACACCGGATGGCCTACGTATTTCCGCTCCGAACGACAAAGTGTGGGGTGAAACGCTCACCAACTTTAGCCGCAACCCCAAGCGCCGCATCGAATTAATCGCCAGTATCGCCTACCGTGATGATATTGAAACCGGGATGCGTGTCCTGCGGCACCTGGTGGCTGACGAGTCGCGCATCCTGGCGGACCCGGAGCCTGCTTATGCGGTACGCGAACTGGCAGATAGTGCGGTTAATCTACACATGCGCGCGTGGGTGAAAACCGCAGAGTATTGGGATGTGTACTGGGCGCTGATGAAGCAGCTCAAACCCGCTCTGGAAGCTGAGGGGCTTTCCATCCCTTTCCCACAGCGGGAGCTGCATGTTGTCGCGGGGGACAGCGCAAAGATAGCGCCCAAAGCCGGCCCAAAATGAGATCCGCCAAGGCGCTGAGGGCCGCTGTTTATCCCGTGTGACGGCAATTTCGTCGCAGAGGTATCGACGAACCTGTGATGCACTGCCATCTTGGCGGGCTAATTTTTTCTTATTCTTTTCCTATCAATCCGTTTACTGAGTAGTACTTTCAAAGAGGCGAAACTATGCGCAAAGCGCTCCTGAGTCTGGTTATTGCAGCGGCCGTCGCCGGCTGCCAGCAGGGTGAAGACCCCAAGAAACAAGCTGAACAGGCGAATGCCACTCAATCCGGTGAGCAGGCCACCCAATTGCCGCTGACCCCTGAAGACGGTCAGCAAGATGAAACCGCGCGCCTGACCGAGTGGTTCGATGCCAAGTACGAAGAAGAGCTGAAGTTCAGCCCTATCCAGCTGAGCTACCTGGGCCGCAAAGAGCTATACAGCGAAATCGACGATATGACCAAAGCCGCGGCGGAGAGCCAGCTGGCGTGGAAAAAAGCCACCGTCGACGAGATGAAGCAGCAGTTTGACTACGACAAGCTGAGCACCGAAGGCAAAGAGTCCTACGACCTGTGGATCCAGCAGTACGAGCTGGAAAAGGCCAACCTGCCGTTCTGGGACTACAGCTACTTCGCCAGTGAGCTGGGTGGTCCGGAGTCGCAGTTCCCTACTTTCCTGATCAACCAGCACAAGGTGGATACCGAGCAGGACATGCGCGACTACATCGCTCGTATCGGTGGTATCAGCACGGCCCTGAGCCAACTGCTGGAGCGCGCCAAGGTTTCCGCAAGCAAGGAAATCCGCCCTCCCCAGTTTACCTATGACCTCGCCATCGAACGCGCGCAGAAGGTAACCACCGGTAAGCCGTTCAGCGATGGCGACGATGCGCCGCTGATGGCGGATGCGAAGAAGAAGATTACCGCACTGCAAGACGCCGGCACCATTGATGAGGCCACCGCCAAAGACCTGCTGACCCAGGTAGAAACCGCGCTCACCAGCCAAATGAAGCCCTCCTATGAGGCCTACATTGCCTGGCTGAACGAAGACAAGGTCAATGCGGATGAGGTGCCCAAGGGGGTTTCCCACCTGCCTGACGGCGACAGCTACTACAACAACCGCCTGGCCAACCACACCACCCAGCCAATGACTGCGGAAGAGGTGCACCAGATTGGTCTGGATGAAGTAGCGCGCATCCGCAAGGAAATGGAAGCGATCAAGGACAAGGTCGGCTTCGACGGCAACCTGCAAGAGTTCTTCACCTTTATCCGTACCGACGACCAGTTCTACTACCCGGACACCGATGAAGGTCGCAAGGAGTATCTGGACAAAGTGGAAGGTTTCCTTGCCGATATCGAAGCAAAGCTGCCGGAGTACTTCGGTATCCTGCCCAAAGCCAAGTTGATCGTGAAGCGCGTGGAGCCATTCCGCGAAGTCCCCGGTGGTGCCCAGCACTATGTGCCGGGCACGCCAGACGGCAGCCGCCCGGGTACTTATTACGTGCACATGTCGGACATGAGTGCACTGTCTACCGCGGATATGGAAACCGTGACCTACCACGAAGGTAACCCCGGTCACCATATGCAGATTTCTATCGCGCAGGAGCTGGAGAATATTCCCAAGTTCCGCACCAATGCGTTTTCCACTGCGTATATCGAAGGCTGGGCGCTGTACTCGGAGAAGCTGTCCAAGGAGATGGGTCAGTTCCAGGATCCGTACAATGACTTCGGTCGTCTGACCGCCGAAATGTGGCGCGCCATCCGCCTGGTGGTGGATACCGGTATGCATGCCAAGGACTGGAGCCAGGATCAGGCGGTCGAGTACTTCCTGGAGAACTCTGCCATTCCCGAGACGGCGGTGCGCTCCGAGGTACGCCGTTACCTGACCTATCCGGGCCAGGCCACCGCATACAAGATCGGAATGATCAAAATTGAAGAGCTGCGCAGCAAGGCGGAAGAAATCCTGGGTGACAAGTTCGACATCCGCGGCTTCCACGATACCATTCTCGGTGGCGGTGCCCTGCCTCTGCCGCTGCTGGAAAAACGTGTAGAAAACTGGATTGTCGAGCAACAGCAATCCAAAACCGACGCTTAATCCTCGCGAGGGTATGTCGAAAAAGCCGGGCTTTGCCCGGCTTTTTTTTGCCAGTGTTGGTCCGATGCCAAGCCAGCGCTGAGCAAACTCTAAAAACGCGCCGTATATTCAGGGACTAAAAATCTATTCGGTCCCGGACAAGAGTTATGGAGAAATCGCTATGTTAAATCCGGTTAGTTTATTGCGTACCGGCCTTGCCGCTATCGTAATGTGTCTGGCAATGCCAGCACTTGCGGAAAAAGTAGTCGAGAAGAACATTGCCAGCGAGCAGCAAGCATTTCGCATCGTGCAGCTTGCCGAAAATTTGCACCACCCCTGGGCGGTCGCGCAGTTGCCGGACGGCCGTTTTCTGGTGACCGAGCGTCGCGGGCGCCTGGCGCTCATAGACAATGGCAAGACCACTTATCTGGAAGGTGTGCCAGAAGTTTCCGCCAAGGGCCAGGGCGGGTTGCTGGATGTCGTATTGCATCCCAAATTTGGTGATGGCACCAACAACTGGATTTACCTGACGTATTCAAAACCGTCTGCAAATGGCGCGGAATCTGCGTCCGCAGTGGTGCGCGCCAAACTCACTGAGCAGGGGCTGGCCGATGTGCAGCCGGTGTTCGAGCAGGACCGCTACTCTGCCCCGGGTCGGCACTACGGCTCACGACTGGCTTGGTTGCCGGATGGTACCTTGCTGATGAGCATTGGCGACCGCGGTATAGTGCGCGAGCGCGCGCAGGATATCAGCGATCATGCCGGCAGCGTGTTGCGCATGAGTGATACCGGTGCGCCGGTAAAAGGAAACCCATTTGCTGGCGACAAGCGCGGCCATGATGAAATTTACAGTTATGGCAATCGCAATATTCAGGGTATGACGGTAACCGCCGACGGTCGTATCTGGGCCAGCGAGCATGGCGCGCGCACCGGCGACGAACTCAACCTGATAGAGCCCGGTGTTAACTACGGCTGGCCCACCGTGAGCAAAAGTTTTGAATACAGTGGCGAGGCCGCCATTGGTGTACCCTCGGCACCGGGCGTGCGGGATGCGGTGTTTATTTTTGATGGGCGCTTTGCGCCATCGGGTTTGGCACTGGTAAAGAGTGAGCGTTTCCCGGCCTGGCAAGGCAACCTGCTGGCCGGCGGGCTCGGCAGTGAAAAATTGGTGCGCGTTGTACTTGATGGCGACAAGGTGGCGGGCACTGAAACCCTGCTCGAAGGGCAGGTGGGAAGAATCCGTGATGTGCGTCAGGGGAAGGATGGTTATCTCTATCTGTTGAACGATTCCAACGATGGCGGCCTTTACCGTTTGGAGCCCGTCGTGGAATAACACAGTCTGCGCACGCCGAAAAACTCTGTGTGAAAAGCCCTGCCATTTGGCGGGGTTTTTTATAAGGAAAAAATCTTCAGTAAAAAAATCACCGAATCAGTAATCCGACCCACGGCGCGCCCCGTAGAAATCTTCGAGACAAAACACAGACCCCCTTTGCAGTCTTTTGTCTCTCCCTCCTAAGGTGCTCAACCCCCTGAGCACCTGCGAGTTGCCCCATTTATGCCGCCTTTGCCCAAGGCGGCATTTTTTCTTCCTTTATGCCCTCAGGCGGCAAAACCATCTCCAGCTGCTAGATTAACTATATGGCGTCGTTTTTGCGGTCGCTGGCGTGTATTGTGATCTGGGGAAACCTTGGCTACTTCGACTTCTCCCGGTGACGGGAAACCGACAACTGCTGCATCCGGCGACTCCGCCACCGCTGATCAGGTCAACCTGGAGACGGTAGATCTGGCGAGTGTTTTTGCCACTTTGGGTACGTCCGCAAAGGGCCTCACCGGTGCGGATGCCAAGTCACGCCTGCAAGAATATGGTTCCAACGCCATCACCGAGAAAGAAGAAAGTGCATGGCGCCGCTTCCTGCATTATTTCTGGGGCCCGATACCGTGGATGATCGAAGCTGCCGCCTTGCTGTCGGCGATCATCGGGCACTGGGCGGACTTCGCAATTATCAGCGTGCTGCTGCTGTACAACGCGGTAGCCGGTTTCTGGCAGGAGCGTAAGGCATCCCGTGCGCTCGCTGCGCTGAAAGCCGGCATGGCGCCCAAGGCGGAAGTGCTGCGCGATGGTGACTATCAGGCAGTAGATGCGGCGGAAGTAGTTCCCGGGGATATCGTACGCGTGCGCCTGGGGCAGATAGTGCCCGCGGATGTGCGTTTTATCGATGGTGACTTCATTAGCATCGATCAGGCTGCGCTCACTGGCGAGTCACTGCCGGTGGATAAGAAGGCCGGCGACATCGGTTACTCCGGCAGTATCGCCAAGCGCGGCGCCATGAGTGCTGTGGTCATCGGTACGGGTAGCAATACCTTTTTTGGGCGCACGGCCAAACTCGTGGCCAGTGCCGGCAAAGGCATGTCGCATTCACAGCGCGCCATGACCCAGATCGGCGACTTTCTGATTTTTTTCTGCCTGTTGCTGGCGCTGGTCCTGGTGGGCTATGAGCTGTACCACGATATCGTAGTGGCGAAAGACTGGCACTGGTCCAGTGCGGTCGATATTTTGCGTCTGGTGCTGGTGCTGCTAATTGCGTCGATTCCTGTCGCCATGCCATCGGTGGTCACCGTCACCAATGCACTCGGTGCGCTGGCGCTGTCGCGCAAGAAAGCCATTGTGTCGCGCCTCGAATCGATCGAGGAACTCGCGGGCGTGGATATCCTGTGTACCGACAAAACCGGTACGCTCACCAAAAACCAGCTCACCTTACACGAACCAAAACTGTTTGATGCAGAGGATGCCGATACCCTGATCGTCGGTGCTGCGCTCGCCTCGGAGGCCGGTTCCAGTGACCCCATCGATTGCGCAATCGCCGCCGGAATAAAAGACCCCTCCGCACTGAAAAAGTATATCCGCAGTGACTTTACCCCCTTTGACCCGGTTACCAAATACACACTCGCCAAAGTGACCAATGCCGATGGCAAGGCGCTGAGCTTCGCCAAAGGTGCGCCCCAGGCCATCGCCAAATTGTGTGCGCTTGAAGGCGACGCGGCGAAAAAAGTCGAGCAGAGTGTGGCGGATCTGGCCGCGCATGGTTTGCGCGCGCTGGCCGTTTCCATGTCGGAAAATGACGGCGATCACTGGTCATTTCTCGGCATCCTGTCACTGGAGGATCCTCCCCGCGAAGATTCTCGTGAGACCATCGCCCGGGCGCGGGAGCATGGGCTCGCGGTAAAAATGATTACCGGTGACGATGTGGCCATCGGTAAGGAAATCGCACAACAGGTTGGCATCGGCACCAATATCCTGAATGCGGCGGATGTGTTTCCCAAGGACTTTAATCCCGATCATCTGCCGCAGAAAAGCATCGAATGTGTAGAGAAAGTGGATGGTTTCGGACGGGTGTTTCCCGAGCACAAATACGCGATTGTGAAAGCACTGCAGGGCCAGCATCACCAGGTGGCGATGACCGGCGATGGGGTCAACGATGCCCCGGCTCTCAAGCAGGCCGATTGCGGTATTGCCGTGAGTGGTGCCACCGACGCCGCGCGCGCAGCGGCGGCGATCATTCTGACCGCGCCCGCTGGTGATCGCGATTCTCGGTACCCAGGTACTTGCCGTATTGATGTGCGGCTTTGGCTGGCTGGTGCCGAAAATACCCTGGGTGATTATCGGGTTGGTGTGGTGTTACATGCTCGTCTGGATGTTAGTGCTCGACGTGGTAAAGCGCGTGCTCTACCAGCATCTCGGTGGTGCAGAAAAAGTTCCGGAGAAAAGCAGTGGACTACTTTGACGATTTCCGTGTCAAACCGGGGAGCAAGGTGCATCTGGGCAAAATTGATGCCTCGTATCATGGCGATATCAAGGATGAAGACGCGGCGATTGCGGTCACGCAGGAATACAAGATCAAGCTGCGTGAATTGCAGTATCTGATGTACGCCGAACATAAACACTCGCTGTTAATCTGCTTGCAGGGGCGCGATGCCGCAGGCAAGGACGGCACCATCAACCATGTGTTGGGTTTTATGAACCCGCAGGGGTGTACAGTAACCGGGTTCAAGCAGCCGTCAACGGCAGAATCGGAGCACGACTTCCTGTGGCGCTGTCACAAGGTGACTCCACGGCGTGGCCATGCGGCGATTTTTAATCGCTCGCACTATGAGGATGTACTGGTTCAGCGAGTGCACAACATAGTGCCAAAAAAAATTTGGTCCGGGCGCTATGAACACATCAATAACTTTGAAAAGTTACTCGCCGACAATGGCACTACCGTTCTTAAGTTTTACCTGCATATCGATGCCGATGAGCAGTTGGAACGCTTTAAGAAGCGTATCGACGATCCGGCGCGACACTGGAAGATCAGTGAGTCGGATTACTCCGAGGCACAGTATTGGGACGACTATACGACGGCATTCGAAGATGTGCTGGAAAAGTGCAGTACCAAGCACGCGCCCTGGTTCGTTATTCCGGCGAATAAGAAGTGGTTTCGCAACCTGGTTGTATCGCAAATCGTGTTGCGCGCACTGCAGTCACTGGATATGAAATTCCCCAAGCCCACCGTGGATATCGACAGTATCCGCAAGAAATACCACGCGTTGAACAAAGAGGTGAACAAGGAAGATAAGGATTCGGGAAAAAACGGCGAGAAAAAGAAAAAAAATGGTAAGAAATAAATGATCCGGCCGCAGGCGCGGCCAGACACAATTGGCGGCGGACTGCCCTAGAAGGCAACCCGGCGATAACGCCGGTAGTTCGGCGACCAGAAATTCTTCTCGATATTTCTCTCCAGCTTCTCCTGGGTAATACCCGGGGCTACGCCGTCTTCCTGTGCCTGCAGGCCCACGGCCATGGCAATGGCCTTGCCCACCTCGCGAATGTTCGACATCGCCGGTAACAGCGCGCCGCTGCCCTCTTTTACTACTGGCGCGTTTTCTGCCAGCGCGTTGGAGGCCGCCATCAGCATGTTCTCGGTCACCCGGTTGGCATTGGCCGCGATCACACCCAGGCCGACGCCCGGGAAGATGTACACGTTGTTGCACTGGGCGATGGGGTATTTCTTACCATCGAGTTCGACCGGATCAAACGGACTGCCGGTGGCCACCATGGCCTCACCCTGGGTCCACTCCAGCACTTCCTGCGGCGTGGCTTCGGCGCGCGAGGTTGGGTTGGACAGCGGCATTACCAGTGGGCGCTTGCAGCCTTTGTGCAGCGCTTCAATCACCGGCTGGGTGAACAATCCGCCCTGGCCCGATACGCCGATCAGGATGGTGGGCTTCACGTGTTCGATCAGGGTCTGCAGGTCCCATTCCGGGGAGTGCGGATATTTGTCGGTGCTCTGCGCCAGTTTTTCCTGGAAATCGTGCAGGCCCTTCATCTCGTTGGTGACCAGGCCGTAGCGGTCGAACATAAAGATGCGCTCGCGGGCCTTTTTTTCGCTGAGCCCGTCGCCGACCATGGCGGAGACCGCCTGCTCGGCAATACCACAGCCAGCGGAACCGGCACCCACCACCAGCACCTTCTGTTTGGACAGCGTCTCTTCCTTGGCCTTGCACGCGGCGAGCATGGTGCCGAGTGCCACCGAAGCGGTGCCCTGAATATCGTCGTTGAAGCAGCACACCTCATCGCGATAGCGGTTGAGCAGCGGCATGGCGTTGTTCTGGGCGAAGTCTTCGAACTGAATCAATACCTTGGGCCAGCGACGTTTTACCGCGGCAATAAATTCCTCAATGAATTCATCGTACTCCTCCTGGGAAATACGCTCGTTGCGCCAGCCCATATACATGGGGTCGTTCAACAGGGTGCGGTTGTTGGTGCCCACATCCAGGGTGACCGGCAGCGTATAGGCCGGGCTGATACCGCCGCAGGCGGTGTACAGGGACAGCTTGCCGATGGGAATGCCCATACCGCCAATACCCTGGTCGCCGAGGCCGAGAATGCGCTCGCCGTCGGTGACCACGATGACTTTTACGTTTTCCTTGGTCGCACTGCGCAGGATATCGTCCATGTGTTTGCGGTCCGGGTAGGACACAAACAGTCCGCGGTGGTTGCGGTAGATATTGGAGAACTCTTCACAGGCCGCGCCCACGGTGGGGGTATAGATGATCGGCAGCATCTCTTCGATGTGTTGTTCGATCAGGCGGAAGAACAAGGTTTCGTTGTCATCCTGGATCGCGCGCAGGTAGATATGGCGCTCCAGATCCGTGCTGCACTGCTGGTACTGGTGGTAGGCACGGCGCGCCTGCTCGCTGATGGACTCCACGTTGTTGGGCAGCAAGCCCACCAGGTTGAACTCGATACGCTCCTGTAAGGTGAAGGCGCTGCCCTTGTTCAGCAGCGGCATCTCCAGCAGCGAGGGGCCGGCGTGGGGGATATACAGGGGACGTTTGGTTTTCTGGCTCATAAATAAGTAAACAGGTAATCGGCGACCAAAATGGTGGTAAACAGTCATGTGCGCGACAGCCTTTGTCATTGACGCGCAGGAAATTCTGGGGCGCATTTTACGCAGGCTTGTGTGCCTGTGTCTCACCCCGAGCGGGAGGTAAAAGCGGAATTTTTCTGAAAAGAACAATTGGAAAAGAAAGTGCGGTAGGCTCTCGCAAAACAACACAAAACTTTGCAAGGATTTTCATGTTCAGCTTTCAGATCGAACCCCGCTTCAGCGAATCCGATGCCCTCGGGCATATCAACAACACCGTGGTGCCGGTGTGGTTTGAGCAGGGGCGCACACCGATCTTCGAGCTGTTCAATCCGACGCTCGATCTGCAGAAGTGGAATCTGATCCTGAAGAAAATGGATGTGGATTTTGTCGCGCAGATCTACCTGTACTCACCGGTGGAAATCCGCACCAGCCTGAGCAGCGTGGGCAATACCTCAATGACCATCCATCAGGAAGTGTGGCAGAAGGGCAAGCTGGTGGCGCAGGGGGACTGTGTGATGGTGCACTTTGACTATGCGCAGCAGACCAAGGCACCGATTCCGGAAGACGTTAAGCAGGAGCTGCAGGAACATCTCGTTTAGCCCGTTGTGACTGAGATGCCGGGTATCGTTCTCAGGTGGTGATGACCTGATTACGACCGCTGTCCTTGGCCCGGTACAGGCGGGAGTCCGCTTCCGCCAGTAGCTGGCTCTGCTTTGCGTTGTTGCCACCTTCGGCAACGCCGAAACTGATAGAAATTTTCACATCCTCTTCGTACTGGCCGCTCAGCGCCTCGACCTTGTGGCGCAGCTTCTCGGCCAGTATGCCGCCGCCCTGTACGTCCGTATTGGGCAGCAGAATCAAGAACTCCTCGCCGCCCCAGCGCGCGACCACATCGTCCGCGCGGGTATTGTCCTGCAGTGTCTGCGCGACGTCCTGCAGGATACGGTCACCGAAGCAGTGGCCGTAGGTGTCGTTGATCGCCTTGAAGCTGTCCAGGTCACCAATCAGCACCGCGTAGCGCCCGGCCAGTTCGTGGTTGCGCCGCTCCATCTCATCGATGGCGCGGTAGGCTTCGCGGCGGTTGGCCAGCCCGGTGAGCGCATCGGTGCTGGCGTGGCTTTCCAGTTCTGCGGTGAGCTTGTGCAGCATCTGTTGGGTCTGGTGACGGCTGCTGTCGAGGATCGCGGTCAGCGCGGTGAGGGCGCCGAATACGGCGATAAAGCGCGCGCGGTGGGCGGTGTCGTATTCCGCCAGCAGTCCCGGGAAGTCCGGGTAGAACAGGATCAGCGCGGTGGCGCCACCGATACCGCCAAGGGTGACCGTGCCCCACTTGTAGCCATACAGGTTGATAAAGCCCGGCACCAGCATGACCGCCCACATCAGGCCGGTGTTATTCACGCCACCGGACAGCAATAGATAGAAAAACAATACCAGCAGCAGTGCACCTACCAGAATCGGCGTCTTGCGGCTGGGACCGGCGATATTCACGCCCACGTAGGACAGCAGAATAATCCCTGCCACGATAAACAGCGTTGTGGACAGCACCGCATCCGCGGACATCAGTGCAATCACGCCCATGGCGCCAGTAATCGCGAGGGCGAAGATCAGCATATAGCCCGAGGCCTGAATCCGCCGGCGCAGTTCCAGGGCGCGGGCCTGTGCGACCGGATCGGCGCTGTCGTTGTGCAAGACTTCGTTGGTGGTTGCTGCAGTGATTTCCATGGTATCGCCAGTACTCTGTTCGGCCACTTCCATTAGCCGTGTGTTTCCCGCCGGCTAACACCGGGCGCTCAGCGGGCTATATTAAAGGCGAATGGGACTGGCGCGGAGAGGGTCATGGGGCGGCTGCTACTGATTTGTGAAGATGTTCTCAGTCTGGAGGCCGATGCACTGGTGTGTCCCGCCCACAAGCACCTGATTCGGGGCCGCGGCCTGTCCGCACAGATCTATGATCGCGCCGGTGACGAGTTGGTCAGTGAATGCTCGCAACTGCCCGAGTGCCCGGTGGGCGAGGCCCGGATGAGCGCCGCACCCAATCTACTGGTGAATCATCTGATCCATACAGTCACCCCTCAGTGGAGTAGTGGTGACCAGTGGGGGGCACAAGTGGTGGCGCAACTGCGCGCGTGTTACGACAGCGTGCTGGCGCTCGCCAGAGAGCGTGGATTGCGCCGCCTGCTGTTTCCAGCGCTCGGCGCCGGTACCAACCGCTTTCCCCATGAAATTGCTGCCCACCAGGGGCTAGCCGCCCTGCGCGCCGCCCAGGACGACTTTTTGCAGCTGACCGTAAGCCTGCACTCGCGCGCGGCGCTCGCCACCTGGCGCAAAGTGGATGCGCGTTTTTTTCCAGAAAATCAAAACGGACACGATTGGGCGGATTAGGTTTAACAAAAATTGGCGCACGCTGGGTTCGTGTCGAAATTTCTGAGCGTGTGAATCGGTGCCAAATTTTTATAAATTAAGCCTATATCTACGCAAGCAAATTTTGTTTAGATCAATCCAGCGCGAACCAATATTCTGAAGTTCCAACTGCTTCACGATTTTTCAAATTTGCCCCCCCTGCAATCAATCCGCACATTTGCTGCGCCCGTACTCCAAGCGCAACCTTCAATGACAAAGATCAAATAAACGATCTAAATCGAATCGCAAATTTCGGAGTGTATTTATGTTCAGCAAAAACAAACTCATTCTTTCCCTGGCGATGAGCGCACTTTCTATCTCTGCACAGGCAGAGGATTTCTATATTGGCGGTAACATCGGTTACAGCAATATGGACAATACGGCTACCAGTGGCAGCTTCAGCAGTGAATTTGTCACCGGTCCTGGCACTACCCTGCCGGCGGGCGTTGCGCTCCCTGCGGGTACTGATGTCGGTTGGAACACCAATGTCGACAGTGGTACCGCGTACAGTCTGACACTCGGTTACAACATGGGCCAGGTTCGTTTTGAAGCGGAGTATGCGCGCTCCATGAACGACGTTGAATCCCACAGCAACGTTGCCACCGCGGGTATCGCGCTGGGCAGTGAAGACGCCGGTGTTCTGGTGACTGGCGCGCCAGATAATCTGGGCGTGAGCGTTGCGGATCTGGTCGCCGACGGCCGCGGTGAGTTCGACGCAAGCTATCTATTTGCCAATGTGTATTACGACTTCGATCTGGGTAGCCCCTTCAAGCCTTACATCGGCGCTGGCATTGGTAACGCCGACATCGATGTTGAGTATCGTCCGTCTGGCGTAACGATCGTCAACGACGACGACAGCGTATTTGCCTACCAGGTAATGGCCGGCGTTAACTTCGATGCAACCGAACAGCTGACCGTATTCGGCGGCCTGCGCTGGCGCGAAACCGACGATATTCGCGTCAACGCGGATCTTTTCGATGCCCGCTTCGATATGGAAGTGAGCAGCTTTGTTGCTGAGCTGGGTACCCGCTTCAATTTCTAATTGGTGATTGAGTGCCAACGAAAGAACGGGCCAGGTGGCCCGTTTTTTTATTTGCCGCGTATCTTTCTTTTCGTCATGATGCAGATCACGTCTTCCGGGTATGGATTTGTAAAAGGAACATCTGCGTTATGAAACTTTTTGGCAGCTTCACTTCACCCTTTGTGCGCCACTGCCGTATTGCCCTGATGCAATCTAATCTCGATTGGGAAATGGTCGAACTGGATATTCATGCGAGTAAAGATCCCGGTACTCCAACCCTGCGCGTACCGTTCCTGGAAGATGGTGCACTCAGGCTCACCGACTCCACGAGTATCGTAAAATACATACGTGAAAAAGCGGGGCAGGAATTCATCGGCGACATACAAGATCTCGATCGCTATTGCCTTGCGAATACCTTGCTGGACAGTGCGATCAATTTATTCCTGCTGGAGCGTACCGGTTTGGACCTGAACGAAAATGTATACACGCGCCGTCAGCAAAAGCGTGTTGAATCGATTTTGGGCGAGCTGAACTCGGCGCCGTTGCCCGTGTTCGGCGAATTTAATGATGCCGACTATCGCATCGCGGTGGCGGCTGCCTGGGGGCAGTTTCGCCAGCGTTATTCCATTAACGGGCACGACAATTTACAGCGCTTGCTGGAAATGGCTGGCAAGGATTCTGCGTTCGTGGCCACGGCACCGCCCGCGGCTTGATCGAGCCGAAAACCGGGTATTTGCGCCCGCCCCCTCTCTGTAATTTTTGCCATTTGTGGATTATGCGTTTTTTGTGACTTTCTTTCCGCATCGTAGAGATTCATGTTCTGTTTAGTGGTGGACTTCCCCCCGTTAATGTTTTCCAATCAACCGGTCAGTAGAGGAATTAAATAGCCCTTTGCTTTCATCAAGCCAATTTCGTCAATAGAAATCCACACGGCGAATTTTGGCCATATAAGAAATACATAGTGCTAACTGGAGAGACAATATGACGGTGCAAGGAATAGTAACTTCTCTTTCCCTTGTTGCATTGGCTGGTAGCTTAGGCATGCCAGCATTTGCGCAGACCAGCGGAGAAAGCCAGGAAATTCTGGAAGAAGTGGTTACGGTCGGTACCAGAACTAAAGCCCGGTCGGTATCGGAATCCCCAGTACCGGTGGATGTACTCAATGCGAATGACCTGGCCAAATCCGGCAGCAGCGATATGCTCGACTTGCTAAAGGGCTCGGTGCCTTCTTTCAACGTGCATGACCAACCGATTAGTGACGCGGCCTCAATGATCCGCCCGGTGAACATGCGCGGCCTGTCCTCTGATTCAACCCTGATCCTGGTGAATGGCAAGCGCCGCCATCGCGCTTCTGTCATTGCCTTCCAGGGCGGCGGCCTGAACGACGGTGCCCAGGGCCCGGATATTTCCGTAATCCCCAGCGTTGCGCTCAAGCAGGTTGAAGTACTGCGTGACGGCGCCGCGGCCCAGTACGGTTCAGATGCCATTGCCGGGGTGATGAACTTCGTGCTGAAGGATGATGCCGAGGGTGGCTCGCTGGAAGTCAAAAGCGGGGAATTTTTTGAGGGCGATGGACAGGCTACGACGATCTCCGGCAACTACGGTATGCCCATGACCGATGCCGGCTTCCTGAATCTGAGCTTCCAGATGAAGAATGTCGACGACACGTCACGCTCAGTTCAGCGGCCTGACGCCCAGGAAATGATTGATGCCGGCAACACCGCCGTGGCGGCACCGGCACAGATCTGGGGTTCACCCAAGATTGACGATGACCTGACTCTGTTTGCGAATTTCGGTATCGATCTGCAAGACGGCAGCGAAATTTATGCGTTCGGTAATCATTCAACCCGCACGGTGGACGGCGGCTTCTATTACCGCAACCCGAATGGCCGTGACGGCGTTTACACGACTGGGGATGTTCGCTTGGTTGGTGCCTTGGATGGCAACGCCGCGAGCTGCGATGCCTACCGCACCGTGCCGCTGGCGGATGGTTCCGACATGGTGACTTCTGGGCTGACCGCGGACGATAACTGCTTCGTCTTCAACAAGATGATTCCCGGTGGTTACACCCCGCGCTTTGTCGGTGACATTACCGACAACTCCATTACTGCAGGTCGCCGCGGTGAGTTTAGCGATGGTTTCATGCAGGGCTGGAATTACGATGTCAGCGCCTCTGTTGGTCGCAATGAGGCGCAATTTGGCCTGAACAATACTATCAACCCGTCATTTGGCCCGGACAGCAAGCGCAATTTCGATACCGGCGCCTACATCCAGCTGGAAAAGACCCTAAACTTCGACGTGCAAAAGCAGTTCGATACCCTCAGCCTCGCCATGGGTACCGAGTGGCGTGACGAGTCCTTCCAGATTATCGCTGGCGAAGGCATGTCCTGGCAGGTGGGGCCGCTGGCCGACCAGGGCTTCAATATCGGCTCGCACGGTTTTGCCGGATTCTCGATTGATTCTGCAGGCACTGCAGAGCGTAGCAACTATGCCCTCTATGTGGATGTAGAGAACCAGCTGACCGACGACCTGTTGCTGGGCGGTGCCCTGCGCTACGAGGACTTCGACACCTTCGGTGATACCGCCAACTACAAGTTGACCTTCAACTGGCAGCTGACCGACAACGTCGCCTGGCGCGGCTCCCACAGCACCGGTTTCCGTGCGCCCACCATGGGGCAGGCTTCTGTGGTCAATACCCAGACTTCCATCGTTGGTGGCCAGTTGACCCAGGCGCAAACCCTGCCGGCGCCCAAGCTGGGTGAGGCAGAGTTGACGCCGGAAGAGTCGGTTAACTTCGCCACCGGCCTGGTCATGTCCGCAGGGGATGTCGATGTGACCATCGATGCCTATTACATCGAAGTGGAAGACCGCATTGCACTGACCGACAACGCCGCACCTACCGACGCCCAGCGCGCGGCCATGGCGGCAGCGGGTGTGCCCAACCCGGAGCTGATCGGACAGATCAACTACTTCGCCAATGATTTCGATACCGAAACCACCGGTGTCGATGTAGTGGCAACCTACGGTGCGGAACTGTTCGACGGTGTCACGGACTTCAGCCTGGCCTACAACTGGACCAAGACCGAGGTCAACGGCGGAGATGCCACCTGTGGTGGTGCCTTCCTGAATGACCAGGGTGAGATCTGTAAGGCCGTTCGCCTGGAGCGCGGACTGCCGGAGCATCGCGCTTCCTTCACCGTGGCGCAGAACTGGGACAAGCTCAGCGCCTTCGTGCGCACCAACTTCTACGGTGAGTATGTAGGGGTTCACGCCGACTGGTTTGGCGAGCAGTTGGGCTCCGAGTTCACCATGGACATGGAGGTTTCCTACCAGGCGGCGGAATCCGTTTCCCTGACAGCCGGTGCGTCCAACCTGTTTGACAACATGGGCGGCAAGATCGATGGCTCCATCGTCGGCGCGCCGGACAATGTACTGGGTGGTATTTACTACGAAACCTCGCCTTATGGCATTGGCGGTGGCTTCTACTACCTCAAGGCGGGTTACGAGTTCTAATCAACTCGCCTGATCCGGAAGTAAAAAAAGCGCCCTTCGGGGCGCTTTTTTGTTTGCGTCGTCAACGGTGCTGCCTGGCAGACGAGAGCTGCCGTGAGCACATTGCAACGCCGATAAAAAAACGGGCCATTGGGCCCGTTTTTTCTGTCTCCGAAGAATTACTTCTTCGCGCGCTTGCGCATATTTTCCTGCAGGATTTTTTTGCGTAGACGGATGTGGTTCGGGGTTACCTCACACAGCTCGTCGTCTTCAATGAATTCCAGCGCCTGCTCAAGGGTGTGGCGAATTGGCGGCGTCAGGGTCAGGGCTTCGTCGGTGCCGGCGGCGCGTACGTTAGTGAGCTGCTTGGCCTTGGTCGGGTTTACCACTAGGTCGTTGTCGCGGGAGTGGATGCCCACGATCTGGCCCTCGTAGATCTCCTCGCCGTGGCCCAGGAACAGACGGCCGCGGTCCTGCAGTGCATACAGCGCGTAAGCCAGGGTTTTGCCTTTCACCATGGACACCAGGACACCGTTGATGCGGCTGGTTACATCGCCTTCCTTCACCGGACCGTAGTGGTCGAAGATGCTGGTCATGATGCCGGAGCCGCTGGTCAGGGTGAGGAACTGGTTACGGAAACCGATCATGCCGCGGGACGGTACCACGAAGGTCAGGCGCACACGGCCCTTGCCGTCCGGCTCCATGTTAGTGAGTTCGGCCTTGCGCAGACCCAGCTCTTCCATAATGGAACCCTGGTGCTGATCTTCGACGTCGATCACTACCTGCTCGTACGGCTCCTGTACTTCACCGTCGACAATCTTCTGTACGACTTCCGGACGGGATACACCCAGCTCGAAGCCTTCGCGACGCATGGATTCGATCAGTACCGACAGGTGCAGCTCACCACGGCCGGATACCTTGAACTTGTCCGGGGAATCGCCCTGCTCCACACGCAGTGCCACGTTGTGGATCAGTTCCTGGTCCAGGCGCTCCTTGATGTTGCGGCTGGTAACGTACTTGCCGTCCTGGCCGGCAAACGGCGAGTCATTTACCTGGAAGGTCATGCTTACGGTGGGCTCGTCCACGGTCAGTGCAGGCAACACTTCCGGGTTTTCCGGATCGCACAGGGTGTCGGAAATATTCAGCTCACCGACACCGGTAATACAAACGATGTCACCGGCGCTGGCTTGTTCCACTTCCACACGCTCCAGGCCCAGGTAACCCATGACCTGCAGAACCTTGGCCTTGCGGGAGTTGCCTTCGCGGTCGAGTACCACGGTCTGCTGGTTCGGCTTCAGGGTGCCGCGGGTGATGCGGCCAACACCGATTACGCCCACGTAGCTGTTGTAGTCCAGCGCGGAGATCTGCATCTGGAAGGGGCCGTCCTGGTCAACCTTGGGCGGCTCAACCTTGTCGACGATCATCTGGAACAGCGGGGTCATGTCGTCCGCCATATCGGTTTCGTCGGTGCCGGCGATGCCGTTCAGGGCAGAGGCGTAGATTACCGGGAAGTCCAGCTGCTCATCGGTGGCGCCGAGGCTGTCGAACAGGTCGAATACCTGGTCCATTACCCAGTCTGGGCGCGCGCCCGGGCGGTCGATCTTGTTGATAACCACGATCGGGTTCAGGCCCTGCTCGAATGCCTTCTGGGTTACGAAGCGGGTCTGTGGCATGGGGCCGTCTACCGCGTCTACCAGCAGCAGCACCGAGTCCACCATAGACAGCACGCGCTCTACCTCACCACCGAAGTCGGCGTGCCCAGGGGTATCCACGATGTTGATACGGTAATCGTTCCAGTTGATCGCGGTGTTCTTGGCGAGGATGGTAATACCGCGCTCTTTTTCCTGATCGTTGGAGTCCATCACGCGCTCGGAATCGGCGCTGCGGCGGTCGAGGGTGCCGGACTGCTGCAGCAGCTTGTCCACCAAGGTGGTCTTGCCGTGGTCAACGTGGGCGATGATCGCGATATTGCGAAGATTGTCTATCACAGGGGGCCTCTGGGCGTAATGCGTGATTGGGCGCAACCGTCGGGTCACACCGGAGAATAAGGTCAGGCGGGGGCTGGGCTGAGAGGAATACAGCGGCTATCCGGCCAAAGCGCGCGCATTATAGAGCTGAAATGTGTCAATTGGGAGTTGAACTGGTGAAAAGTTGTGCGAAAAAATCGCCTGGCTGGCGGTAGCGTCTTGCGCGCACGCGACTTGCAAACGCCTGCGTACGAGTAACAAGGCACTATGTGGGACTCAATATTGGTCGATGCCGGTGCTTCCAGACTAGAAGAGTCGCCATTTGGTAGAACAGAAACCCGTGACCCCGGGGTGCTGCTGCTCGCGTTCGGGCCGCTTTGGCTCAACGGGTGCTGGCCAGTGTCCCTGCAGGTCCACACCGCGCGAAGCGGGGTTCTGCACGCGCAGCATAGCCGCCGAGCCAGTCTGGCCACGCTGCTGCCAGCACGCAGTGAATTGCGCTGACGTCCTGTTGGCGACGGTAGGCCTCCAGTAGCGCCGCGTAAGTGCGGAAGCGCTGGGAAATTTTGCGTACGTAATCGTAGGGTTCCTGCCCGCGTGCGTAACCGTAGCGTGCCTTGGAGTAGTATTTCCTTTGCGAAAGCAGCAGCATCGCGTTTTCCACATTGCCAAACCAGACATTGCGGTCCCAACCTTTTTCTTCCGCCAGGTCCTGCGCGTCGTATACGTGGCCGAGACCCGCGTTATACGAGGCAAGGGTAAACCACATTCGGTTCTCGGGGCTGATCCCCTTGTCCTCGAATTTACGATACAGCCAGCGCAGGTATTTCAGGCCGGCACGCACACTGGTTTCAGGGTCGAACAGGTTCTTCTCACCTACCTGCTTGCCGGTATCCGGCATCACCTGCATCAGACCCTGCGCACCCACCCAGGATTTCGCTTTGGGGTCGAATGAACTCTCCTGAAACATTTGTGCGACGATCAGTCGCCAGTCGAAGTTAAATTCCTCCGCATATTTTTTAATGAGCTCGTCGTAGGGGGAGATTTCGCCCTTCACGCTGAGCGACTTGATTTCATTCCGGGTTCTACGCGGATGGTCAAAATATTTCTTGTACAGTGTTTCGCGCAGTTTGACGGTTTTGGGGCTGTTAAAGAACTTCTCGATTGCGGTGAGCAGCTGGGGATTGCTTTCCCGTACCATCCACGCATAAAAATTATCTTCAATTTTGAGGTCGTAAATCTTCACAATGTCGTCGCGCCAATGTTTTTCCAGGCGGACGGTAACATCATCGGCAATCGTAAGGTCATACTCGCCATCGGCCACACGATCAAGAATCTGCGGTATGGTCAAATTCTCCGGAACGAGCTGAATGTCGATCTTTAAATCCCTGAACTCGGGGCGCTCCTGCATTAGCGTCATGAGCACTTCGAACTGGCTGCTGGACTTCAGCAAATGGATGGTTCTGCCATTCAAGTCTTCCAGTTTCTCTAACTTGTCCTCCGGCTGGCCAACAATGGATACCGCGGCCTTTATGTAGTGGGGGCCAAAGTTCATACCCGCTTCATCCCGCGCTTCGGTGTCGGAGATCAGACTGGCAGCAACATCTGCCTTGCCGTCACGTACCATGGTGAATATCTCCATGTGCGTGGGAGCAACCACAATTTCCAGTCGCACACCGAGGCTCTTGGCAAATTGCTGCAGTAATTCATATTCATAGCCCATCACGCGCCCTTTCCACATAAAATAGGTGCCGGGATGGTTGCGGGTCACCGCACGGATTACACCGCGTTCCTTGATTGAATCCAGATCGCCAATATGGCGGGTGTGGGGGCTGGTCAGCTTGATGCTGCGGATGGCCTCATTGAGTGCCTGCTTTAACTGCGGTGAGTCTTTGCGAATACCGATGGTCAGCGGGTCTTCCCGTTCAAACACCACATTTTTTTTGATATTGTCACGGAACTGTTGCACCAGATCGAAAATCTGTTCATCGATCACCGTGAAGTCGATATGCCCCATGGAAACGTCGATTGCCAGCTCGACATAATTTTGTGTGACCACCTCAAGTTTCAGACCCGGGTGTTGTTTGGCGATTTCCCTGCCGCGTGTCTCAAAAACCGTCCCCTTGGTGACCACGAGGGTTTTTCCTTGCAGCGAATCGCCAGGTTTGACCTTGGGCATATCCTTGTGTGAAACCAGGGTGTCATGGGTCTTGCCGATGGTTTTGCTAAAATCGATGAGCTCTGCGCGCTCCCCGGTGGGCACCAGATTGTTGGCGATGATATCGCCCTTCCCTTCGACCAATAGCGGAATGAGGCGGTCAAAATTTTCCACGAATAGAACCACGGGCTCGAGGCCCAGCTTTTCCGCTTTCTGTCTTGCCAGTTCGATCTCAATATCCTGCTGGGTCGCCGCGCGGTGCAAAGAGTCTGTATTTGCGATGTCTACCAGAATGCGCAGCATGCCGCGCTTTTTGATCGCATCAAGGTCACCGGTTTCGACATAGTTATTGAACGCACCAATCGGATATTCCCCAGAGGTTTCTGGTTCCCATGTGGCACTGGGGCGAAGATCACCTTTTTGTGCCGCCTTCCCGCTGAACTTTTTATGGGGCTTACCGGAAGCGCTATTTATGGCCGTGGCGTCAGTGTCGTCGTCAGCCTCCGTGGAGTCCGCACCGCCTTCAACGTATTCGGTACTGGTCTCTGTCTGTTTTCGGGGTCCTGAATCTTCTGGTGTGCGCTCGCAGCCACCAATAAATAGCAGTGCGCAGAGTAGGTACAGGCCCGAAATTGCTCGCAGATTGGTTGGCATCAGCCCATCCCGGCTTCATCAAGGAATATGTTCAGTTTAGTTGCGGGGAGCGACTTCGTCGGTGGGAAGGTGGCCCTGGGGCTGACGGTTGGATATGACGTCTTTGCCGACGCGGAACAGGCGTGACCTGGGGTTCAGGATCTAAAGATTTGTGTGCTGCTTGGGCAGTCTCAGATGCGGTAATTCAGGCGGAATTTGGCCAGCTGAGCGTGGCGCGGGTACCACCCAGTTTCGGTGACCGGTCTAATTGGAGCTCTCCGTCGTGCCACATCATCACCTTCTTGACGATATAGAGCCCCAGTCCATATCCCTGATCATCCGTTGCCGACCGCGTAAAGGCGTCGGTCAGCTCCAGTGCGTCGCCGCCGAGCCCCGCCCCGTTGTCCTCAATTGTCAGTACGCAGCGGTTGATATCGTGATGGAAGCGCACATCCACACGATCCTCGGCGTATTTGCGCGCATTGGTGATCAGATTGTGAATCGCAATGGTCAACGAATCCGGTTCAAACCAGGCATTACCATCGGCAAAGTAATAGCCGATCTGCAAGTCCGGGCATTGCACCTCGAGAGAATCCGACAGTGCGCTGAAAAATGAATTGAGTTCGTTCTGCTTGCGGGAAATAAACTGTTCCTGGATTTCTATCTTGGCAAAGGTCAGGTATTTTTCGATCAGCGATTCGATATCGCCCGTGGCCTGGGCGATCATGCGGGCAGCCTCGCTACCCTTGTCTTCAAGGGCCAGCTGGAACTTAATCCTTGCCAAAGGCGTGCGAATTTCATGCGCAATGGTACGCGCCAGATCCTGGTTCATGCGACAGTATCCCAGCACAATATTCGCGTTGCGGCGGAAGGTCTCCGCCAGGGGGTAAATGGTCGAACGGCGGCTGGTGCGCGAAGGTAGGCGAAATGGTTTTTTGCTGAAACGAATCGCGGTATTTTGCAGGCGATTCAGGTCCCGAAACATTGGCCAGATTGCGGCCAACAACACCAAAAGCATGGCGCCAATAAACAACAATCGCCATTGCGTCACACTTTCTGGCTGACGCTGCGGGAAGGGGCCTATCTGGACAACATTGTTATCACTCAGGTGGTAGAAAAGGATCTGCTCATTGCTATTGTCCAGGCCGATAATTTCTCCGGCCTGCATGCGTTCCATCAGGTCGTGGGGGAAGTGCACGGCATTCAGCGGATAGCGTTGTGCGAGCGGTGCGTCGCGGTGCTCAAGTACTTTGGCAAGTTGTGCGGCGCTGATGGCATATTCGCCGGGTTGGTCGGAATAATTCTGGTACAGCGCGCTCAGTGCGCTCAGCACGACGATGAGTGCCAGAGCAAAGATCCCCAGCAAGCGCAGCATTTGACTTCGCATTAGCCGTTACCAGCCGTCGTATGTAGCGCATAGCCGCGGCCGCGAATGGAGCGGATCGCCACGCCATCGTTAAAACTATCTAACTTTTTACGTAGGCGGCTGACTCGCATGTCCACCACCCGGTCGAGACCATCAAATTCCCGCCCGATCACTCGGCGGAAAAGATATTCACGGCTCAACAGCTGGGTGGGTTGCTCGGCAAAGATCAGCAGCAGGTCGAACTCGTTTGCGGTCAGCTCAATGACATCGCCGTAAATGGAAGCAGCGCGCGTGGTCAGGTCGATTTGCAGTGGTCCAAAACAAATATCGCTGACTAGAGTGGGACGTTTGGCGTTTCTAATATTTGCGGTGATCTTAGCCCACAGTAATTCCGGATCCACGGGCTTTACCAGATAGTCGCAGGCACCTAGATCGAGACCGCTAACCTGATCGTTAACGGAACTCAGCGCGCTCAGGAAAATTAATGGACAGTTGATCTGGTATCGGCATTGTTCTAACAACTGGAAGCCGCTGGCATCGGGCAATACTACGTCGGCAATAATCAGATCGTAATCGCGATGGTGCAAAGCCTTAAGGAAATCTTTGCCGCTGGCCGCGTGTATCACTTCGCACTGGCGCGCACTTAGAAAGCGTAAGGTGAGTTCGGCGAGCTGTTGGTCATCTTCGAGCAACAGGATGCGGTAGCCGCCCATGGGCTTCACAAGAACCCCCAGCCATAGCGACGCTGGTGACGTTTGGGGCGAAACTTGGCGACTTTTAGCGTTGCCTGGGCTACCTGCAGTCCACTCGCACTGTTGGTGACTTTGAAATAAAGGTCTTCGTGTGCCGAGACATAGACCTGCAGCGAGCGGCCGTCATTCGCAGAAAAGCAGCTTACCAGCCCGCGCCCGGAAACGATGAGGCAGTATTCATTGTCATCTTTTGCTTGGAAATCCACCGTCACCGAAATGTTGCACAGCTCTTCATCTTCCGCCACTGCACACAGTGAGGGCGTAATACGCAGTTCCGCTGCCAGCACGCCTTGGTTGGTGCCCAATAGAAAGATGCTGAAGAGAATCAGATACAGCCGTTTCATCGATCGCCACCGATACTGTACTGAATGCCGGCAAACCAACTTAGGGTTTCCGGCTTTTCGATCATCAGCGGATTTCGACCATCCAGGTCGAACTGGTTGAATTTGGCTGCGAGTTTGAGTTCGAAGTGTTTCCCCAGTGGATACGCGAATTGAACTCGCGCATAGCGGTCGGTGACATCATCAGGGGGAAACTGTCTCGTGTAGGAGTAGGCGAATCTCCCGGCTTCTTCTGGGCGCAGATGGTAGTAATAGTTCACCAGGTCCGCATCTTTTTGCACAGCGCCCAGGCTCCAGGCGAACGAGCCCCCAAACAATGGGTATTGCTTGTCGAAACTCAGATGGGTTTCGGAGCCGTAATGGACCTTGGTGATATCCTGAAAATAGGCAAAGGAAATATCCACCGGCGCGGTTACGAATGTTGCGCTCGGCCCGGCGACCGCGGAGATATCCCGTGAAATATTTTCCGGTGTCCAGCCGAAGGCGCCGCCGGTACTGCCAAGGATGTTCGACAGTGAGGCCATGGTGTAGTCGTCACGGTCTAGCTGGAAAAATATCCCGTCTTCATTCGGTCGGACGACCAGGTCTACATATAAATTCTTTTGTTCCAGCAGGCTATAGCCGACGGTCAGGTTGCTGACGAAGAAGCGGTCGCCATAGTAACTGAAGGACGGCAACAGACTGGTTGTCCCGTTATCCCGCCCCTTAAGTGGATTCTCAATCACACCCTCGCCAACGGCCAGGCTCAACTTCCAGACTGGCGCGCGTGACTCTTCGGCCGCGACTTGTGTGCAGACGAGGAGCAGGCTTAACAGCGTTATCAGACTTCGTGGAAACATTGGACAGTTGTTATTTTTTATCGCTGGCAACTTTTATCACAGTGATTCCGTGTGTCGCTAGCGAACACAGCAAAAGCTAACAAATTGTTACAAAAATGATTCAGGCGACACTTCGCCTCGAAGAAAGTGCTGACTGCAAAGTTTTATGCTGTCGTTGCGGGCGCACGCCAGCAGGCCCGCGACTGGTCATGGCGCGGGCCTTGTTACGCGGTCTCGCAGGGGAAGTACGGGCGTTATTTACCCTGGTGCGGGATTTCCGGGCGGAATACACCCACGTTGCGATAGCCTTCGTCCAGCAGGTGCGACGCGTGCAGCTGGCTCATCACCCCGCGCGCGCAGTACAGCAGGTACTGTTTGTCTTTATCCAGTTTCTGGAAGGCGGTGCTGAGGCGATAGAAGGGGATGGTTTCCACTTCCGCGTCGTCGATCTCCAGCGGGTTTACCTCTTCCTCGGTAGGATGGCGGATATCGATGATGATGGCATCGCCGGGCTCTTTGAAGATATCCACTGGCGGGACATCTTCACCCAGGTCTTCCATGACCTCGTCGATATTCTGCATCACCCGGTTGCCCACCGCGCGGTCGAGCACGGTGAAGTCGAAGCGCGCTTCTTCACTTTCGACCTTTTCCATTTTGGCGCGGGTGGTGGGTTTCACGGAAATCACGCCGCAGTACTCGGGCATGTTCGCGGCGAATTCTTCTGTGCCGATCTCGCGCGAAGTGTGGATGATGTCAGTTTTGTCGGAAGTGATCAGTGGGCGCAGCACCAGGGTGTCGGTGACGCTGTCGATGACCGCTAGGTTCTTCAACGTCTGGCTGGAAACCTGGGCGATGGCTTCGCCGGTGACCAGTGCGTCCACTTCCAGCTCCTTGGCGATGACCGAGCCCGCGCGCAGCATCATGCGCTTCAGGGTCACGCCCATATAGGAGTCGTCGACCTTCTCCAGGATTTCTGCTACCACTTCATCGAACGGCACGGTGACAAAGCGCACCCGGTGGGAGGAGCCGTATTTGTCCCACAGGTAAAACGCGACTTCCTTTACCCCCAGCTCGTGCTGGCGGCCGCCCAGGTTAAAGAACAGGAAATGGGTGCGGATACCGCGCTTGATGGTGAGATAACTGGATACGGTGGAATCGAAGCCGCCGGACACCAGTGAGATGACCGGGTCCTGGGTACCCAGTGGGAAACCGCCGAGGCCCTGGTGCAACTCCTCAATCACGTTCAGCTTGTCGTGACGGATTTCCAGCTTCACGGTGATGTCGGGTTTCTTCAGTTTCACCCCGGCCGCGTCGGTGTTCTGGTTGAGGCCGCCACCCACGTACTGCTCCACGTCCAGTGACTGGAAGTCGTGTTTACCGGTGCGCTTTACCCGCACGCAGAACGTCTTGCCGGCCAGCTGCGGGCCCCAGATGGCGAGGGTCTTCTGGTAGATATCGTCCAGGTCGCCCAGCGGGAACTGCTGCACGCGGGCAAAGTTGGCGATGCCCGGGGTGTGCGCCAGTACCTCTTCAATGCGCTCGGAAAGATGGGATACTGCGTCCGGGGCGGTCACGTCGATTTTTTCCCAGTCTTTGCGCACCTGAATTCGGTCATCCAGCTGCCGCATCAACTTGCGCAGGTTGTCTGCGAGCTGTCGCGACATGCGCTTGCGCACGGGATTGCTCTTGATGGTGATCTCTGGGAAAAACTTAACGACAAAGTGCATAGGGGATGTGCCGGAACCGCGGTTGAATTTGAGGCCGGAAAGAATTTGCTGGCTTCCCGGGAGAGGTGGCGAATTATAAACTCGCTATCGCGAATTTGCTTGCGGCACCAAATTGGTGCCAATTGCGCGATTGTTGCCCTAAAATGGTGCGAAGGAGGGTTTGGGGGCACCATTTTTGGGAATGCTGCGGGTCACCCGAGAAAGCTGGCGTGGTAATGCCGGTTCGGGTTGGGTGATTTATATCCGATTGTTCTCCCCAGCAACCAAATCCGACGCCCCGAACCCCCCTGCCGTCAATTTGCCCCAATTTGGCACACTCTTTGCTTTTACAGTTGCCACAAGATAAAGCGAATTGGCGCGAACATAACTTTTTCATTCCTGGAGGACTGTAATGTCAGCGAAAACGCTCGGGCTCATCAAAGAGAGCGAAGCTAAATGGGTAGACCTGCGCTTCACCGATACCAAAGGTAAGGAACAACACGTTTCCCTTCCCAGCAAGGAAGTTGACGGCGAGTTCTTCGAAGAAGGCAAGATGTTCGATGGCTCCTCCATCTCCGGCTGGAAAGGCATCAACGAATCCGACATGATCCTGATGCCGGACGACGAAACTGCATTCCTGGACCCGTTCACCGATGAAGCGACTGTAATCGTTCGCTGTAACATCGTTGACCCGATCACCGGTCAGGGCTACGAGCGCGACCCGCGTTCCATCGCGCTGCGCGCTGAGGAATACCTGAAGTCCACTGGTTTCGGTGACACCGCGCTGTTCGGTCCGGAGCCTGAGTTCTTCGTATTCGACGACATCACCTGGGGTGCCGAAATGGGTGGCGCCTTCTACAAAATCAACTCCGAAGAAGCGGCCTGGTCTTCCGGCGCTAACTTCACCGACGGCAACATGGGTCACCGTCCGGGCGTGAAAGGCGGTTACTTCCCGGTTCCTCCGGTCGACTCCCTGCACGACGTACGTGCCGCCATGTGTTCCGCAATGGAAGCCATGGGTCTGGAAATTGAAGTACACCACCACGAAGTGGGTACTGCTGGCCAGTGTGAAATCGGCGTTGGCGCGAACACTCTGACCAAGAAAGCGGACGAAGTTCAGATCCTGAAGTACGCGGTACACAACGTAGCGCACGCTTACGGCAAGACTGCGACCTTCATGCCGAAGCCGCTGGTAGGCGACAACGGTTCTGGTATGCACGTACACCAGTCCTTCAGCAAAGACGGCGTAAACCAGTTCGCTGGCGACGCTTACGCTGGACTGTCTGAAACTGCCCTGTTCTACGTTGGCGGTATCATCAAGCACGCTCGCGCGCTGAACGCCATCTGTAACGCGTCTACCAACTCCTACAAGCGTCTGGTTCCGGGCTTCGAAGCGCCAGTAATCCTGGCTTACTCCGCACGTAACCGTTCTGCGTCCATCCGTATCCCGTTCGTACCGAGCCCGAAAGGCAAGCGTATCGAAACTCGCTTCCCGGATCCGACCGCTAACCCGTACCTGGCCTTCGCTGCTCTGCTGATGGCTGGCCTCGACGGCGTTAAGAACAAGATCCACCCTGGCGATGCTGCGGACAAGGATCTGTACGATCTGCCGGCGGAAGAGCTGGCCGAGTACCCGACCGTTGCTTCCAGCCTGGAACAGGCTCTGGACGCACTGGATCAGGACCGCGCGTTCCTGACCGAAGGTGGCGTATTCACCGACGACGCGATCGATGCCTACATCGACCTGAAGCGTGAAGAAGTTCAGCGTGTGAACATGACCACTCACCCGGTTGAGTTCGACCTGTACTATTCCGTATAAGCAGGTATCATCAGCGCGCCGCCGCCGATTTTCCTCCGGGAAATTGGTGAGAACGGCGCAAAGATGACGAGAAAGCCCACACCTTGCGGTGTGGGCTTTTTTTATGCGCATTTTATGGCTCTTTTGTGCACAGGCGCTTTACGTCGCGCCCGGGTTCGCGAGTACACTAGCCTTATTAATTAGGTAGGTTGAAAACAAGATTGCGGGAGCACCCATGATCAAACTGACCCCGTTGCTTGCTGTGCCACTGGCCGCGCTGCTGATTGCCACCGCGAGCGCCCAGGACAAGTCCGACACCACCAAGGGTGGCTCAGGTACTGGTAATGGCTCGGTGTACAAAATCGTCGGCCCCGATGGCCGCGTGACCTTCAGCGACACCGCGCCGGCGGGCGAGAAGGTGGAAAAGATTGAGATTGGGCCAATCAATGTGCAGCCGATCGCGCCGAAGAGCGCGCTGCCCACGCGCAAGCTATCTCCGCGCTCCGGCGATGAGCGCCAGCGCGAAGACCTCGGGCCTATCAGCTTTGCCATTGTCAGTCCGGCGGATGATGCGACCATCCCTCCCGGTCAGCGCTTTATCGTGCTACAGGTGGCCCTGAATCCGGTACCGCGGGATGGTTACCGCTTTTTCGCGGTCATCGACGGCCAGCGCTGGAGTGGCGGTTCATCCACCAACAGCCTGGACATCTCCGCGCTGGAGCGCGGTACTCATACCATCCAGGCGGTGCTGTACAGCGCCACCGGCCAGCCGTTGGCGCAGTCGCAAACCATTCAGGTCCATGTGAAGCGACCCGGCGGACAGATACCGGACTTCCCCGCCCAGCAGGCACCGCAGATGCCCCAGGCACCCCAGGTGCCGGGTATTGCGAAACCGCCCAGTCCCAAGCCCCGCTAATATCCGCGAATACCCGGTCTACTTCGGCTTATGCGCCCATCGAGCGGGCGCATAAGTCTGATACACCCGCTCCCTCGCTGCCCGACGGCCCCCCCCGGACACGCGGCACCCCAGCGCCGTGCCCCGCAATGAACACCAGAATTGGCTATTTTTCACCCAATGCACAATAATGGTGCGCGCGCCGGTAGCGGACGCCGCCAGTGCCCCCTAATTCATTCTGTTTCATCTGTTTTTTGCGCCATTTTGGTTTGCTTCTTGCACTCTCAATAGGCGAATCGGACAAGTGAACAAGATCGCGACACTTAACGCCTCAACCTCGGAAGCTGGAATGCTCAACGATCGTCAGTTACGCCTGCTGCTGGACAACCTCACCTCGGCCGTATTGGTGCTCGATGACAAGCTGGCGCTCTGCTATCTGAATTCCGCTGCGGAAAACCTGGTGGCAGCCTCCAATGCACGGGCCAGTGGCCAGCCGCTGGAAGAGGTGGTGCGGGAAAACCCCGCCGCGTTGGCCGCTTTGCAGGCGTGCCTGGTCAGTGGTGAAAAGTACACGGTGCGCCGAGCCCTGTGGCGGTTGCATAACTTGGAAGAGTGCACCGTCGACTACTCGGTAACCCCGCTGCCGGACCTGGGGCTGTTGTTACTGGAGGTGCAGTCGATGGATCGCTTGCTGCGCATCGCCCGCGAAGACGCGCTGCTTTCCGCGCAGGAGACCACCCGCAACTTGGTGCGCGGCATGGCGCACGAGGTAAAGAATCCACTGGGTGGTATCCGCGGGGCGGCACAGTTACTGCAAACAGAATTGAAAGAGCTGGATGACGAAGGCCTGGGTGAGTACACCCAGATCATCATCGAAGAGGCGGACCGCCTGCGCAATCTGGTGGACCGGATGCTGGGCCCGCGCAAGCCGGTCGAACTGCAGCCGGTAAATGTACACACCATTACCGAGCGGGTAGCGCAGTTGATCGAGGCGGAGTGCAGCGGTGCATTGATTATCGAGCGCGACTACGACCCATCGATTCCGGACATTCCCGCCGACAGCGAGCAGCTGATCCAGGCGGTACTGAATATTGCCCGCAATGCCATGCAGGCGATTGCCGAGAGTATTGGCCTCAGCAAGGGCAGCTTGATGATCCGCACCCGGGTGCAGCGTCAGTTCACCATCGGTCGTCGCCACTGCTCGCTGGTGTGCCGCATCGATGTTGTGGATAACGGGCCGGGCATACCGGAGGACATCCGCGAACGCATTTTTTACCCGATGATTTCGGGACGCGCGGAGGGCACCGGACTGGGGCTGTCCCTCTCGCAGCACATTATTAACCAGCACCGCGGGCTCATTAAGTGCGAGAGCGAGCCCGGGCAAACCGAATTCCAGATTTATCTGCCGCTGGCATCGGAGTAGTCGCGACAGAACCCAATACGCACAGACGCATAGATTTTTGAATTAGAACGCAGGCCGGAAAATTATTATGAACAACCGTGTTTGGATCATTGATGACGACCGCTCCATCCGCTGGGTGCTCGAGCGCGCACTATCCCGCGCCGGCATTGACACGACCTGTTACGAGAATGGCGACCGGGCGCTGGATGACTTCTACAGTGAGTCGCCCGATGTTGTGATCAGCGATATCCGCATGCCGGGTTCCGACGGGTTTAAATTGCTGCAGCGCTTCCAGGCAGAGCGCCCCAACCTGCCCATCATCATCATGACCGCGCACTCGGATCTCGACAGCGCGGTTGCCGCTTATCAGGGCGGTGCGTTCGAATACCTGCCCAAGCCGTTTGATGTGGATGAGGCCGTGGCGGTAACCCGCCGCGCGCTGGCACTGGCTAACGAGCAGCAGCCGGAAGAGTCGGTGGTGATCGAAAATGGTACCGGCAATAAAGAGATTATTGGTGAAGCGCCGGCCATGCAGGAGGTGTTCCGCGCGATCGGCCGCCTGTCGCACTCGAACATCACGGTGTTAATCAATGGTGAGTCCGGTACCGGTAAAGAGCTGGTGGCGGCGGCACTGCACAACCACAGCCCACGCAAGAATCAGCCGTTTATTGCGCTGAATATGGCGGCGATTCCCAAGGACCTGATGGAATCCGAATTGTTCGGCCATGAAAAGGGCGCGTTCACTGGCGCCAGCGCACAGCGCGCCGGACGCTTCGAGCAGGCCAATGGCGGCACCCTGTTCCTGGATGAGATTGGCGATATGCCTGCGGAGACGCAGACCCGCCTGTTGCGGGTACTGGCCGATGGCGAGTTTTATCGCGTCGGTGGGCACACGCCGGTAAAAGTGGATGTGCGCATTATTGCCGCGACGCATCAGGATCTGGAGCGTCTGGTGGAACAGCACAAGTTCCGTGAGGATTTGTTCCACCGCCTCAATGTTATTCGTATTCATATCCCGCGACTCTCCGACCGCCGCGAAGATATTCCGCGCCTGGTACGCCACTTCTTCAATAGTGCCGCCAAGGACCTGGGTGTCGAGCCGAAAATCCTCACCGCGGAAACCGAAGAGTACCTGTCCGGGCTCGATTGGCCGGGTAACGTGCGTCAGCTGGAAAACACCTGCCGCTGGATCACGGTGATGGCTTCCGGGCGCGAAGTGCATATAGAGGATCTGCCGCCGGAACTGCACCAGCAGGGCGCCACCAGCGAAGCACCGCAGGACTGGCAAAAAGCGCTGCGCCTGTGGGCGGATCAGGCCCTGGCCACCGGCCAGCGCGAGATCCTCAGTGAGGCGGTGCCGGCGTTTGAGCGCGCACTGATCGAGATCGCCCTCAAGCATACCGCCGGCCGCAAACGCGATGCGGCAGAACTGCTGGGCTGGGGGCGCAACACGCTGACGCGCAAGCTGAAAGAGTTGGGGATGAACGGCGGCGAAGACTAACGCCGCTCCCTTTCCGGCAAACGAAATAGATCCAGGTCGCGCCCCGTATTCCCAGCGGGGCCGCTGGTCGCTATGCTAGCGTCACTGCCAGCGAGCTATCCTCAATTCCTTTCCACAAGATGTATCCAAAGCTATGAGTGAATTACCCAATTGCGTGAAGTGCAACTCCGCATACACCTATGAAGACCGCGGCCGGTTTGTGTGCCCGGAGTGCGGACATGAATGGAGCGCCGCAGATGCGTCAGATGATGAAACCCTGAATATTCGCGACGCCAACGGCAACGCGCTCGAGGATGGCGACACGGTGACGGTGATCAAGGATCTGAAGGTAAAGGGCTCGTCGCTGGTGGTTAAGGTGGGTACCAAGGTAAAGAACATTCGCCTGGTGGAAGGTGATCATGATATCGATTGCAAAATTGATGGGATCGGCGCCATGAAACTCAAGTCCGAGTTTGTCAAAAAGGCCTGATACTCGCGTGCTGTGTGTGCAGGGCGCATCGGAATGATCCAGACTTGAGAGTGGCTTACCGATTTCTGCCTGACTCAAGCGTAAATGTTTAACTTTCTCACCACATTACCGCTCTCAATTATCTACCTGATATCCGTGCTACTGATTCTGGTGGCGCTATCCTGTGGCTACCTGGTGGGGCACCGGTTAGCGCGACAGCGCGCGGATCAACAGGACAGCTCTATCGGCAGCGCCGTCGCAGCCATGCTCGGGTTGCTCGCGTTTATGCTCGCGCTCACATTCAATATGACCTCGGAGCGTTTTAGCGAGCGCAAGGCGTTGTTACTGGATGAGGTCAATGCCATCGAGACGACGTTTTTGCGCGCCGATTTTTTACCGGCCGCCGAGCGTGCGCAGGTGCGGGATCTACTTACAGAATACGCCGAGGTGCGTAGCACCGACCCGACCCGCCGCAGTATGGCGGAAACCTTTGAGGCAATGGCGCGCAGCGAAGAGATTCACGGCGCACTGTGGCAGCTGCTGGGCAGCAGTCAGGACAACGATGCAGTGAACGCAATACATGTAAGGGCGTTTTATGAGTCGTTGAACGAGGTGATTGACCTGCATGCCAAGCGGGTTCAGGTCGGATTGATTTACCAGATCCCCGGGGCCATCTGGGCGGCGCTGTATACCATCAGCGCGCTGGCGGTATTTGGGTTGGGGGTGCAGCTGGGGATCAATGCGCGGGGCTCCGCGCCAGTCGCGATCTCCCTGGCGCTTGCGTTTGCGCTGGTGATTTTGCTGATCGCCGACTTGGATCGGGCGGGTGAGGGCCTGCTGGTGGTTAATCAGGAGCCGATGCGCGCATTGGCAGAGCGCATGACCAACCAACGGCAATAGTGATTATTTGACGATGGTGAGTTGAATTTCGCCCACATTAAATCCCCACTTGCTGAGCTTGGATTCGGCGATGAGGATATTTGGTGCCACCAGATACATCCGGTCGTCGACGTTGAGATCGAGGGTGCGTCCCTTGTAGGGCACTTGCAGTACGTAGCGCATAAATACCGCATTGCCCGCGGTGCGCATGGTGGATTCGCCTACCACATCCTCTGCCGTGGCGGTGTAGGCACGCACCGGCCCTACCGAGGCTTGCGCATTGGGCACCATCACCCAGTTGCGATACTGAATCTCGCCGTCATCGAACTCGAATTTTTCCCGCAACACACCCCGCCCATCTTCCCAGCTGCCATTCAGTTCGGCGACGAACTTGCGGGTGACTGCGCCGCTGCGGTCTTTCACCACTCCATAGGCTTTCATCGGCCCGGAGAAAAACTCTTCGGCCACGAAGGGTGGCGTCTTATCCGCATAAGATTCGATACTCGGCGCACTGCAGCCGCTGATGGTCAGTAAAACTGTGAGGGGCAGGGCGAGCGCTTTAATCATCGTTTACCTCAGTTGCCATAGGACCTTCAGAGAGTGCCTGAGACTTTACGCTGAGACGCACAATCTGGATTGGTACGTTACCCATCCTTGTCAGGAGATCCGCTATTCACCGCTGTCTCGGGCAGCTGCGCAGTTTGCGGTGGTGACAGCGTACCGGCGTCATCAAGAAACTCCCGCATAAAAATTTGCCAGAACGCCATAAACAGCGCCGCCAGCAGAGGACCAATGGCGAAACCGCTGATCCCAAACATGATCAGGCCGCCAACGGTCGAAAACAGCACCATATAGTCCGGCAGCTTGGTGTCGCGCCCCACCAGGATTGGACGCAGAATATTGTCCACCAGACTGATGACCAGCGCTCCATACAGCATCAGTACGGTGGCCTTGATGGCATCTCCGGTTGCGTACAGATAGAGCGCGGCCGGAAACCAGATAATTGCCGCGCCCACCGCAGGCAGCAGAGACAGTACTGTCATCACCACACCCCACAGTAGTGGCGCCGGCAACCCCAGAGCCCAAAAGATAATGCCGCCCAGGGTGCCCTGAGTGACCGCTACAACGAGGTTACCCTTGATAGTCGCGCGGGTAACTTCGGCAAATTTCGCCAGCAGAAGTTTTTCGCGCTCGTCACCAAGCGGCAGCGCGCGAATCAGCAGGTCCACAAGGGTGTCGCCATCCCTAATCAGAAAAAAGGTGAGGTACAGCATCAAGCCCAGGCTGACAAAGAAATTCAGCGTATTCTGACCCAATGCCAGCGCATTCTTCGCGATTAGGCTGCCCAAGGTCATAAGACCTTCCAGCAGGCGCTCTTTCAGCTGCTGAAAATCCAACCCTATCCGTTCCATTGCTGTGTTAATACCGGGGAAAGCGCTGCGCACCTCTTCAACCTTTGCGCCGAGATTTACCTCACCGGACTGTACTTTCTGGTAAAGGTTCGCGACCTCGCTGATGAAGGAGCTGGCCACCAGTAACACGGGAATCACCACAACCACGAAACATAAGATCAGCGTCAACAGCGCGCTCATATTTCGCCAGTTGGGAAAGCGTTTACACAGGTACTTGTAAAATGGATAAAAAATAAGGGCAATCGCACATGCCCAGAAAATAGCAATAAAAAAGGGCCGCACCATAAGCAAGAAGGCAATGGTGACCAGAACCAGGGCGATAATAAATGAGCGTCTTTCCAGTATTTCCTGCACTGGTATTTCCCTATTGTTATTGATCGTGATCAATCGTGAACGACGATAGCTTATGAAAACAGATCACCATCCGCATTACCAGCGTCGATAACCACAGGTATCTACGTGGAAACGAATACCGCTGTAGATGCCCAGGCCCATGTTCCATTTGCGTCCCACCTTTCTATGAATACGACGCAATTTTGGCACCAGCTGTTTGCGGGTGTAGTCATCCTCGGGAATCATATCCAGGCCGCAAAAATGTAAGTGTTTACTGGTGCGCGCGCCGCCGGCCTTGGCGTTGTAGCTAGGCGTGCGCCAACCCGACAGCACAACTACAGGGCCAATAGTCGGGATAATGTAATCCTTCATCACCCGCAATGTGTCCACCATGGTTTCCCAGGCGTCTTCAGGTGGTATGGCGAATGGGGGCTCGCCAATTTTCTGCCAGTCGGTGCCCTGGCGCATCAACTCGTAAGGCGGCACAACTTCATCGACCTCGTTGAGCTTCAAAAAACGCTCGAGTTTTTCGAAGCGCGCGCGATTGTCCCCCTCTTCCAGAAAACGCTCAAACGCGGCACCAGAGGCTGCGGTATAGCCCTTGATGCGGAAGATCATTGGTACATCCGGGTCTATGATGACTGGTTCCGGTTCGATATGCGCAACCGGGCTCACGATGCGCTCTGCCAGTTCTTGGGCCTTTTCTGCCGTCAGTACCACCAGCACCAGTGAGGCGACCAGCAGCCCCGTGACGATCCAGATAACGCGTCGGCGTTCAATGTGAATATCGATGTATTCGTGATCGGCGCTTTCTTTGATATCCATAGGCGCTACTACTCAACCTCTGAACCATTGAAACGACTACCAGCGGCGAAATCCGCAGGTATCTATATGAAAACGCACACCGCTATAAAGGCCGAGCCCCATATTGCTGTCGCGGCCGAGACGCGTGTGCAGATTGGTTAACTCCTCGACCAACTCCTTGCGGCCAATATTCGAGCGCGGCACCAGATCCACGCCACAAAAACTCTTGTGCTTGCTCTTACTGGAGCCGCCGGCCTTGTGGTTGTAATCGTCGGTGCGAAACGCCGAGACGATATCCACAGGGCCGATAACGGGCACGACTTCGTCGCGAATCAGCTTCAGGGTCGCCACCATATTTGGCCAGTACTCTTCAGGGGGCATGGCGAAAGGGGGCTCTTTGATATCCAGCCAGTCGGAGCCCTGGCGCAACAGGTTCGGTATCTTGGTGGTATCACCCACACCGGACTGATTCAGGAAGTCGGAGAGCTGGCTCAGGGTCCGGCGGTTATTGCCCTCGCGCAGAAAGGCCTTGAGGCTGTCGTCGTCCGCTACCCGGTAGCCTTTGAGCTCGTAGTATGGCTTTTCCACCGCCTTGTACTGGAGGTAGAGCCGCAGGACCAGCAGCAGTGACAGCAGTAGCGCGACGATGCCCACAATCACCCACCAGTTGGTTTGCTGGTTGGCTGGTAGGTGCGCGTAGCGACGCTTGGCTTTGGAAAATGGATTGCCCAATGGCATTTGTGCTAACCGTAAGTGGGAACCGATGGCGGTCATTGCGCATAGCGTGCCGGCGCAAAAACCGTCCCTCTACTCACTATAGCTGCCGTGGCGTAAATGTTGCCCACAAAAAAAGGCGACCGGAATGGTCGCCTTTTTTTGTGCGGGTGGCGTCGTTTGGCGCTACCTGCATTGGGGGGTGCTGTCGCGGGCGGCTTTTACGCCTTGGGCCCGGCCGCCTTGACGTCATCGCTTACAGAGAACTTCTCGATGTTCTCGGCAAACAGGCCGGCCAGCTTGCTGGCGGCGGCGTCGTAGGCCGCCTGATCTGCCCAGGCGTTGCGCGGGTTCAGGTAGGATTTGTCCACACCCGGTACTTCGGTGGGGATCTCCAGGTTCATGATGTCCAGGTGCTCGGTTTGCGCATTCTCAAGCGCGCCGCTCTGGATTGCCGCAACCACGGCGCGGGTGACCGGAATCGGGAAGCGCTTGCCGTTGTCGCCGGAGCCACCGGTCCAGCCGGTGTTGACCAGATACACCTTGGAATCGAAGTCTTCGATTCGCTTCATCAGCAGGTCGGCGTATTCACGCGGTGCGCGCGGCATGAACGGTGCGCCGAAGCAGGTGGAGAAGGTGGGGTGAATACCCGCTTCTGCGCCCAGTTCGGTGGAGCCCACACGTGCGGTGTAGCCGGACAGGAAGTGGTAAGCCGCTGCTTCCTTGGACAGTACGGATACCGGAGGCAGTACGCCGGTGACGTCGCAGGTCAGGAAGATCACGTTTTTCGGCTCGCCGGCGCGGTTTTCCAGCTGGCGCATTTCCACGTGCTCCAGCGGGTAGGAGCAGCGGCCGTTTTCGGTCAGGCTGGTATCGTCGTAGTCCGGTACGCCGGCGTCGTCGGTCACCACGTTCTCGACGATGGCGCCAAAGCGGATGGCGTCCCAGATGACCGGCTCGTTCTTCTGGCTCAGGTTAATGGTCTTGGCGTAGCAGCCGCCTTCCATATTGAACACGCCGCCCTTGGCCCAGCCGTGCTCGTCGTCGCCGATCAGGTAGCGCGCCGGGTCGGCGGACAGGGTGGTCTTACCGGTGCCAGACAGGCCGAAGAACAGGCACACGTCGCCGTCTTCGCCCACGTTGGCGGCACAGTGCATTGGCATCACGTCTTTTTCCGGCAGCAGGAAATTCTGCACGGAGAACATGGCCTTCTTCATCTCACCGGCGTAGCGCATACCCGCCAGCAGTACCTTGCGCTGGGCGAAGTTGATGATCACACAGCCTTCGGAATTGGTGCCGTCGCGGCTCGGGTCACACTCGAAGTTGGCCGCGTGCAGGATGCGCCACTCTTCTTTGCCCTTGGGATTGTACTTTTCCGCGCGGATAAACATGTTGCGGCCGAACAGGTTGTGCCACGCGGTCTGGGTGGTGACGTTCACCGGGATATAGTGATTTTCGTCCTGGCCGACGTGCAGCTCCTGAACAAAGCTGTCGTGGCTGGAGACGAAGTCTTCGACACGGCTCCACAGAGCATCGAACTTGTCGGCGGGGAAGGGGCGGTTCACGTTGCCCCATTCGATGCTGTCGGCAGTAGAGGCTTCTTCTACCACGAAGCGGTCTGCGGGAGAACGGCCGGTGCGGGCGCCGGTCACTGCGAGCAGTGCGCCGGTGTGCGTAAGGTGACCCTCACCACGCTGCAGTGCCTGTTCGACTAATTGCGCTGCGGAGAGGTTGGAGAACGCCTGCACCGTCTCGTTTTGCTGTGCCATTCGCTTATTACCCATTGAAGTTGTATCAGTGAAATAAATAGTAGGGGGTGCCACCTGAGTTCGCGACCAACAGTCGTGGTTACGTTGTGCGACCGGCCGGCTGGCGCGCGCATTATTGCAAACTTCAAAATTTCTTCACAGGAACATCCGTATAAATTTTGAGCGAAAAACGGTTTATTTGGGGAAATTTTCGCGAAAATTTATTCAACACAGTGATGTAGTTTTTTTACTTCATAGTTTTGGAGAATATTGGGTGTTCTGTAGTTTTCACTACAAACAGGAGCGAAATACCGCCGGTAGATTGTGGTGATATGGCGGACACAAAAAACGCGCCTCGGGGGCGCGTTTGCGGAATTTTCTGCGCCGGCCCAGGTGCCGGCATAAATTAGATCAATGCAGGGTGTGCGGCGGTGCGTTGAACAGCTCTTCCACCTTGTCGTGATTGAACGTGTAGGTGCGATTGCAGAACTGGCAGTCAGCGGTGATTTCGCCACCCTGCTCTTCCAGCAGGCGGTATACATCCTCCGGGCCCATGGCGATCAGGGCGCGTGCGCTGCGTTCGGCGGAACAGCTGCACTTGAAGCGGATGTTGGTGGTGCCCAGCGTGGCGGGCTCCATCTGGTGGAACAGGCGGAACAGCAGTTCATCGTGGGGCACGCTGTGCAGCTCTTCGGCGGTGACCGTGGAGGCCAGCTGTACCCCGGTCTCCCAGGCGTCTTCGTTTTCCGTGGCACTGGCGGCGTTATTGCCTGGCAACACCTGCAGCATGATACCGCCCACGGTGTCGGTGCTGGTCTCGATCCAGAAGCGGGTCTGCAACTGCTCGGACTGGGTAAAGTAATCCTGCAGGCACTCCGCCAGGGTTTCCTTTTCCAGCGGTACAATGCCCTGGTAACGCTCGCCCTGCTGTGGGTCGACGGTGATCACCAAGGTACCGCGATTGCCCACCAGATCACGCAGGTTGGCATCTTCGGCAATTTCCGCACCTTCGGCCACGCGCGCCAGGCCGCGCACATCGCTCTGGTGGCTGCATTCCGCCACCAGCAGCGGCACATCGCCTTCGCCACGGGCCTGCAGCATCAGCATGCCCTCAAACTTGAGCGTGGTGGCGAGCAGGCAGGAGGCGGCAAGGAATTCGCCCAGCAGTTTTTGGACCGGCAGCGGTAGTTGGTTGTGCTCCAGTACCTCCCGGTAAGCCTCGGTAAGCGTGACCACCTGGCCCCGTATATCGTGCTTGGAGAAGATAAAGCGTTCCAACTGATCCGACATGATGTTTGCCTCGCTAGGTTTTGGGGGAGGCGATTTTAGGCGCTGCGTGCGCGAAATGCGATAAATGCCACCTTATTGTCACTATAGCCCTATGGTGACGGCGAAGAGCAGTGTGCTCTGTGAGGGGCGGCGCTTGGCGAAAGGTGGATTAGGAAAGAGGCTTAGAAAAGTGGCTTGGAAACGTTGCTTAGAAAAGTGGTTTGGATTGCAGCGTGAGTAATTTTGCCCAGCGCTGCCCGCTAGCCACAGTTTCTGCGAATTTGTGTTTCGAGCTTGCGCGCCTGCGCGACCCGCTCACGCTCACTGATGGTCGATTCGTTGCCATCGGCATCCACGAAGTACACCGGGCCTTTCAGAATCTTCAGCTGCTTGCGGGCGTAGTCGCAGGCTCTCTGTTGCGCACGCTGTTGCTTGGCTTTTTCGGCCTGCTTGCGCGCCGCGTATTCCTGGTCGATCTGGTTTTTGCGCGTGGTGTTGGGGAAGTCCTGACGTCTTGTGGGCTCGGCACTGTTGACCGGTTTGAGCTGACCTTCCAGCGACTCCGCCTCTGCCTCCGCCGGCGGGCGATCGCCAAAGTGCACCTTGCCGTCCTTGTCGACCCAGCGGTAAAGCTCACCGGCGCTTGCGGGGCTGGCGGTAAAAGCGCAAGCGGCAAGCACACATGGTGCAAGCCAGCGGGCGCAAAAGCTGAAATGCGTGTTCACGGCTCCTCCCTGAGGTGATTGCCACACTCAACCCCACTCTTTAACTCAAGACCGGGATGAGAGGTGCTTATTCTACCTGCCCCAGTTCTGCCGCGTCAGCTGCCGGTTCATCCGCGCCTTCTGCCAGTGCGCCGAACAGGCCGAGAGAGTGGCGTTCGGGAATCTGATAGGTCTGTAGAATCAGCGGCTGCTGTTCGCGGGCTGCGGCGGAATCCAGCACCATGCGGTAACCGGCGTTGTCTTTCAGCTCCACAAAGCCGTCTTTGCGGTTCTCCATCAGTTGCGCGAACTGCTGGAAGTCGTGAATTTTTTCACCGTTTACCGAGCCGATGATCCAGTTTTTCCAGTCGTGGTAACCCAGGTTTACCGGTGCCGGCAGCACCTTGAGCGCTACCACCAGTTCCTGCTGGTCCGGGCTGGACCACTGGTTGCGTGCATGCAGGTATTCGATGGGCGCCTTGGAATGCCAGTTGTTACCCCAGCGCTTGATCAGGTTCATATTCAGCGGCACAAACACCACGCCACCGTAGATGTAGTAGCGCGGGCGCTGGTCAAACTTCTCACCCTGCACCAGCGAGCGCGATGGCGGGGTGGCGGCGAGCGTGATTTCCTCGTCGAGGATTTCGCCGTCACGGGCAAAGCGCACCGGCAGCTCATCGCCCACGTGATACTGATCCACCGCGTAGTGGTAATTTGTGCGCTGGTGTTCGCGCCACTCAATGGTGCGGTCGGCGGCCACGTCAAAGCCGTCCACCTGCAGCAGCACATCGCCCGGCTGCAATACCTGTGCCGCAGGCGCATCTTCAAATACACGCACAACCAGTGCGCCTTCCTGGTCTGGGGCCAGCCCAGCAGCGGCTTTCATCGACGGGCTCTCGAGGCTCTGGGTCACCGCGCCCAATTCCGGGAAGCCCTGGTGCACACCGTCTTCGGCATCCTCCAGCACGTGACTGATCACACTGGGTGGCACGAAGTAGCCGAGGTTCTCGGCACCGGCGCTGTGATTGGTCTGCATCGCTACACCGACAATACGACCGCCGGAAATTACCGGGCCACCGCTGTTGCCGGGGTTGATGGCGGCATCGATCTGGCCGGCCATCAGGTAGCTTTCGGCGTGGGCGTAATACTGGTGCTCGACCCGAGACAGTACGCCGCGGGTGATGGACAGGGATTTGCCGCCGATGGGGTAGCCGTAAACCGTCACTTCTTCCTGCAGGTCCGGAAGCTTGCCAAGTGCCAGTGGACGGGTGTCGTCGAAGAAACTTACATCGTCCACCGTGAGCAGGGCGAGGTCGGCGTCGTGGGATACGAACTTGACCCGCGCGCGGAATTTTTGCGCGTCACCGTGGCGTTGCACCTGAATAAAACTGCCATTGGCGATGACGTGGGCATTGGTAAGGATTTGCTCACCGTCGATCACAGCGCCGGAACCAGACAGTTGCTGGGCGTTGAGCAGTGCCCAGGGATTGAAGTAGTCGGGGGCGGCGGCGGTGGTGTAGATCTTGATAATCGAGCGCTTGAGCTGCTCGCGTTCGCGGTTGTCCGCGTGGGCGATCTGGGAGAAGCAGAGAATCAGCAGGCAAAGAGTCAGCAGGTGTTTCATTGCGGCGTCGCGTATTGATTATTCATTAGTTTGGGGCAGTTTAGCACTTTGGCGGGTTTGTGCTCTGGCTGTGTTCGGTACGCTCTGATGGGCTCGCTGGACCTGTGTGGCGGCCAAGTCGCGGGTGGAGCTTTTCAGGACCGCTGTGAACCCATCCCTGGGCGCTGCGGCGCAAACTTCCTGTTTGCGACGCTCCTGAAAAGCTCCACCCGCGACTTGCCCTTCGCATTTCACATCTGTACTCAGTCCTGTGATTCTTGCAGGAACCTATGAATCTGCCGGCGTTGTTTTTTATTTGGCCGTTCATGCGAAATGGTCGCGTTATTCACTTTGCGGTCGGCGGCAAATTGCTCGCGCTTGGCAATACTTTCTTCCGTCTCGCGATACAGCGTTTGCGCGATGTCTGCGCCGCGACGTTGGTCCGAAAGTGCAATGACTTCCACCACGCGTTCATCCCAGCCCTGGCGAATGGTGAGCAAGGTGCCGGTGGTGATTTCCTTGCTGGCTTTTACCCGCTGGCCACCCGCATGTATCTTGCCGCCTTCAATAGCCTGCTTGGCGATACTTCGGGTCTTAAAAAAACGAGCGGCCCAGAGCCACTTATCAATACGAACTTTATCCATCAGCAATCAAATAAAAGAATCTACGAAGTAAAAAGGTCAGATGAGAAGGTCGTGCGCTGGGTGGCGTTTTTCAGGAGCGTCGCAAACAGGAAGTTTGCGCCGCAACGCCCAGGGATGGGTTTACAGTGGTCCTGAAAAACGCCACCCAGTGCGCGACCGCCACAGGGGGCGAGTCGAGAGCACTAACAAAGAAAAGCTAAGGCGCCCGAAGAATCTCATCAAAATCATGAATCGCGGGAAATTCGGAAATCTCCCGCGCAGGGCTCTTGCTGTCCGGCTGGCGAATACACAGCAAGTGCTCGATACCGTAATCCCGCGCCGCGCCCAACACATGCAGGTTGTCATCCACAAACAGGGTGCGTTCCGGGTTGAATGGTTGGCGCTCCTGCAGTGAATGCCAGAACAGCGTGCTTTCTTTCGCATGCCCCAGATCGTGGGACGAGACAATCTCATCCAGCCACTGAGCAATACCGGTAATGGCCAGCTTGTGACTCAAACCGTCCGGGTGTGCGTTGGTGACCAGTAAGGCGCGTTTGTTCATGGTGCGCAGGCTGCGCAGGAAATTGTCGGTGTGCGGGCGCAGGGTAATGCGGTCCTCGATCTCCCGGTAAATCGCCAGCACGTCCAGCTTCAGCACGTCCGACCAGTATTGCAGGCAGTACCAGTCCAGGGTGCCGCGCAACTCATCGGTCATTTCGATCACCAGCTGCTGCGCCTCGGAAACCGAGATGCCATTGGCCTCGGCATAGCGCAGCGGCAGGTGCTCCATCCAGAAATGATTGTCGTAATGCAGATCCAGCAGGGTGCCATCCATATCCAGCAGCACCGTATCGATCCGGCTCCAGTCCAGCATAACCAACCTATACCGCGGGCTGGCGCCCGCAATTGCACAAAAAATGGCCGGCTATTATGCCCTCAAGCCTGCCGTGCCGCCAAATCCGTGCGAACAAGCCCCATCACCAGCAGCGCCTGGGCACCGTAGTAGGTCAGCATGATCCACATACCCGCCATTGGTACCGGCTCCACAAAGCGGTCCAGCGCAATCAGTGCATCCGACACCATAAAGGTCACCGCACCAGCGAACAGCAAGGATGAGCCGCTGCGGTGCGCTGCCGCGGACAGGGCCATAAACACAATCGCCACAATGTAAAACGCCACCGGCATCGCCAGCTCGCCGGCTCCGGGCAACACCTGACGGGCCAGCAGCAGTGCCGCCAGTACCAGGGCTACACCGCGCAGCATAAAGCGTCGGCTGCCTAGCTGCGCGGCACGCAGGAAGTTACCGGCATAGGTGAGCTGGGCCAGCAGGAAGGCGCCCAGGCCAAATACAAAGTGATTGGCGAATGGCACCGCCAGCAGCACGTCGCCGGTGGCGGAGAACGCCAGCGCAATCAGGGTTAGGGTGCGGGTGAGGCCGGCCAGAGAGGTAGCTGCGATCCAGAACAGTGTGGCGATGGGCACTATCTTCAGTGCCGCCATCCACAGGGCTTCGATGCCCGCAGCGCGGAGCGCGATATACGCGAGGGCTGACACCGCGAACACCGCCAGAGGGGCGGGCTTATACGCAGTCGTTGATGGGGAAGTCATCGCTATTTCTGACATTGGAAGCTCCAGCTTTTTATATTTGGTGATTTGGGGAGTATTCTTGCCCGAGTATTGGCGAAATAGCTGTGTCGTACAATCCGGCAGGCAGTGACATTTTCGACCACCAGTCCACTTTTACTAAGACCATCACCTTTTATTGATTCAGGGAGCGACAGATGAAGGCAAATAACATCCTCGAAACCATTGGTAACACCCCCCACGTACGCATCAATCATCTGTTCCGTGACGATATCGAGGTGTGGATGAAGGTAGAGCGGTTTAACCCGGGCAGCAGCATCAAGGACCGTATCGCTCTGGGCATGATTGAAGATGCGGAGAAGTCCGGTGCGCTCAAGCCCGGTGGGGTGATCGTCGAACCCACTTCCGGCAATACCGGTATCGGCCTGGCCATGGTAGCTGCGGTGAAAGGCTATCGCCTGATCCTGACCATGCCAGAGTCCATGTCGGTGGAGCGTCGCAAGATTATGAAGGCCTTGGGCGCTGAGTTGGTGCTCACTCCCAAGGAAAACGGGATGCCCGGTGCCATCGCCAAGGCGGAAGAGATTCTCGCCGAACACGACAACAGCTGGATGCCCCAGCAGTTTACCAATCCCGCCAATGTGAGCGCACATCGCAACACCACGGCCCAGGAGATCCTTGCGGACTTCCCGGAGGGGCTGGACTACATGATTACCGGAGTCGGTACCGGTGGACATATCACTGGCTGCGCCGAGGTGATGAAAGCGTCGATGCCGGAGTTGAAAGTCTTCGCGGTAGAGCCGGAGAAATCCCAGGTGATCGCGGGCAAAGAAAAGGGCATGCACCGCCTGCAGGGCATTGGTGCGGGCTTTGTTCCGGAGGTGCTGAACCGCGAGGCGCTGGATGGCACCGTGCCGGTGAGTGAAGAAGACAGTTTCGAGATGGCGCGCCAGTGCGCCTTGAAGGAAGGCATCTTTGTCGGTATCTCTTCCGGTGCGTCGCTCGCCGCGGTGAAGCAAAAAGAGGCCGAACTGGCCCCGGGTAGCCGGGTATTGATCTTCAGCTACGACACCGGTGAGCGCTACCTGTCCATCGAAGACCTGTTCACCGCCTGATCGCTACCTCGACCTGATCACTACCTAAAAATGGGCCTCTCTCGTCGCCGCGGCCGGATCAAGCCACAAATCCTGCCGCGGCACACGTATAATCCCCGCTTACCTATTTTGGGCTGCCGACCACGTTCGTGGCGGTGGGGCTACCGGTATCACCACCTTCTCGTTGGCTGGTACAGCAACTGAATAATTTTGTATTGGGGGAATCATGGAAAACGTAGTGAGCAGGGAGCTGCTGGATAAGGTGATCGCGATCTCGGTTGAAGCCGGTGAAGCGATTCTGGAGGTGTACAACGCCAGTGGTGAACTGGAGGTGGACACCAAATCCGATGATTCCCCGGTGACCGCTGCCGATCTGGCGGCGCACAAGATTCTCGAACCGGCCCTGGCGCAGCTGTTGGACGGTGTGCCGGTGTTGTCCGAGGAGGGCGACATGCCGCCCTATGCGGAGCGCAGCCAGTGGGATCGCTACTGGATTATCGACCCGCTGGATGGCACCAAGGAATTTATCCGCCGCAACGGCGAGTTCACCGTGAACGTGGCACTGATTGAAAATGGCGAGCCGGTTCTGGGGGTGGTGCACGTGCCGGTGCTGGATATCACTTACGCCGGCGCCAAATCCTTAGGCGCGATCAAGCGCGATGCCAGCGGCGAGAAGTCCATCGCTGTGCGCACCATGCAGCCACGTTTGGATGACAAGCAGCCGATCGAAATCGTTGCCAGCCGCAGCCACGGCGCCGGCGCCGTGGATGCACTGCTGGAGCGTATTGAGGGCTCCCTGGGTGAGACTGGCCTGAAGAACATGGGCAGCTCACTCAAGCTGTGCCTGGTGGCCGAAGGTGCAGCGGACCTGTACCCGCGCCTGGCGCTGACCTGCGAGTGGGATACTGCCGCGGCGCAGGCCGTGGTGGAGGCCGCCGGCGGTATCGTGGTTGACGACAAATTCGAACTGCTGCGTTACAACCAGAAAGACGAGCTGCTGAACCCGTTCTTCTATGTGATCGGCGATAAGTCCTTTGCCTGGAAATCCCTGTTGCTGGGCGAATAATTACGCTGTTACGCCCTGTTGGCGGGGTAAATAGCCCCGCCAGCCCTACCCCTCCGGTGAAGCCCTTCATCTTGGTCTAGGCTTAAAGATGTATCTCGGCCACAGCTGTTGTTTTAAGCGACTTTGACTTAATTTCTGACATCGTGGTGGCCGGTTCCGTCCATTGGGTTGAACCGCAGGGTAAGCCATGACTAATTTTCGCAATACCCATGTAAACGTCAACGAAACAGAAACCAGGCATTTGCGTCAGCGCCTGCAAGTTGAAATTACCTGGCTGTCGCGCCAATTGCAGGACATGCAAAGCGCGGATCATTTACCCGATCATTCTTTACAACAAACCTACCGGGAAATGATCTTTTCCCGTCGCGCCTTACTTGGGCGAATTCCTCGTTAGCTTTCTCACTCTTGTTTGCACTCGTCGCACATTTATTTTCTTTGCAGAGAAAATTGCTCAATTCCGAATAATTGGGTCTACGCTTGATGGGATAAAAGCTAACTGAAACGAGAAAGCCCATGCGCTACCCGGTTGTGGTACACAATATCGAGTTTGCCGGCTACGGCGCCATCGCGCCGGATTTGCCCCACTGCCATTGCCACGGTGACACTCTGGAACTCACGCTACAGAAAATGGCGGAGACCATCGTTGCGCGGCTTGACGACTTGCATGCTGCCGGTGATGTACCGCCAACCCCCGGCGACCTGGAAGCGCTGCGTAAAAACCCCGCGTTCACCGGTGGTATCTGGGCGATCATCGACATAGAGCAGAACGCGTTCAGTTCCCGTAACTAGCAACTCCGATAAGCCCGAATTTTCACGCCAGGATCTTTGAATCAAAAAAGGATGTTTTGATTCGATGCTCTCAAACAGGGAAGTCAAATAATGAAAACTTTGGTATTTCTTCTCGCGCTGTTCGCTTCCAGCACCGCGTTGGCGCAATGGAATAACCCTATCGACGGCTACTGCAATGGTGAATACTTCATCGTCGGCAGTATTGGATTGGGTGCCGGTGAACTGCAGATTAATGACGAACAGGATTTCGCCGGATACGCGAGCATTGGTGTAACCCCTGCCGCGGGTATCTGGCAGGTTGAATTACGCTATACCGGATTCGACGATGGCAGCGTAAACATCGATCAGTGGGGAATTGGCGCCAAGGTCGACTTCACCGTGACCTGCGATATCCAGTGCCTTTATTGGATGATCGGCTGGAACTATGGCGAGTTCGATGTAGATAACATCCAGCGCGATGGGTTTATTTACGAAATCAACAACGATTACGACGACGATTACTGGAATGCGGGCGTCGGCTATCGCTACAAATGGACGCAGGATTTCGATACCTCCATCGAGTACATGTACAACGATGTAGACACACGCTTTTACTTCTTTGACGGGGTGAATGATGTGCGCTTCGACCTGGGGCACTTGCGTACACTCACGCTTAATTTCAGTTACCGCTTCTGACAAAAAATGGGGTGCGTCACATCCGTGATCTGCCCCGAATCCTTTTCCCTACTCCCTATTTTCTACAGCTTGCCGCTACGTTTGAGTTGCCAGTAGCTTTCCACAAGTGAGGTGTGCATATCTCTCGGCAAGGCGTCGGCGAGAATGGTATTACGCGCCCGCAGTTGCTGCAGCAATCGCTCGCGGCGCTGAATCAAGTCACGCCCTGCACAGTGCATCAAAGCATCGTCAAAATTCGCTATCGGTTTTTGCAATAGTGCGTCCAGGGAACCTTCGCGTAAGCTCGCTACCATCACCAGGTGGTGGCGGGAGAGCTGCTGCACTGCGGCACTCAGGTCTGCACTGTCTTCATCCCTCACGTTCGTTAGTAAAATGACCAGTGCACGTCGCTGCTGTCTGGCAAGTAATTGCTCTGCAGCTGCAGAGTAATCACTGTGGGCAGTACCGGAATGAATATCGTAAACGTGGTTGAGCAGTAAATTGATCGCACCCTCGCCCTTCACCGGCGGCAAGCGACTTTGGTTGCCAGCGAAGCATTGGAGGCCAACCGCATCGCCCTGGCGAATGGCTACATAAGCCGACAGCAACATGGCATTGAGTGCGTGATCGAAATGGCTGAGGTCGCCATCATGGGTGCGCATGCGACGCCCGCAGTCCAGTAGAAAAATGATTTCCTGGTCGCGCTCATCCTGATATTCCCGGCTGATCAATTTCTGCATGCGCGCACTTGCGCGCCAATCGACCTGCCGCTGACTATCGCCCCGGCGATACTCCCGCAACTGCCGGAAGTCCAGACCCTCACCACGGCGTTGATGTTGAATAACACCAAGTTGGCGCAGGGTCTGCTCTGTGGACAGGGACTGCAGAGAAGAGATGCCGAGAAAATTCGGGTAAACCCGCGCACTTTGGGGCTGGCCGAGGCGGACATGTTTTTGCCACAGAGCCCATGGCGAACTGACTAGTGCTTCCAGTTGCCCGAACTCCGCCTGACCTCGACGAATGGGTTGTACGAGGTAGTGAGTTTCCAGTTGCTGATCTGGATGCAACTGAATATGTAGCGGCAGCTTGTGACCGCGTAATTGCGCAGGTAGTTGGTCGGATAAAATAAAGGTCAGGCTGCGATCGCTTTGGTTGTGTAGCTGAAGGTGTATTGGCTGCTCAACACCCAGGGCCAGGTTGCCAGGTAAAGTACGTTTGCCGGTCAGGCCATGGACGGTACTGCCGGTAATAAAGTCGAGCGCAGCGGCTAGTAACAAAACGGCGAGCAACAGCCACCAGGCCTTCGACAAAAGTGCGGCTAACTCCGGCTGTAGTATGTGTGCACCACTTACGAGGAGCGCACTACCACACCCAATGAGTAAAAGCCGCATCAACCGTGGCGATGGTCTCACAGCCGAGGCGCCTCGACGGTCTCGATGATTTGTGCCAGTACCGTATCGGCCGTTTCACCATCAATTTCCATATCTGGTGACACGGCTACGCGATGGCGCATCACCGGAATGGCCATCGACTTGATATCGTCTGGCAGAACAAACTCTCGCCCTGCCAGTAATGCATGGGCTCTTGCGGCCTGAATTAAGCCGATACTCGCGCGGGGCCCGGCACTGCGACGCAGCTGGGAAGACACGCGGGTCGCGCGTACCAGGCGTACGGCATAGCTCAACACTTCTTGGTCCACCTGCACCTGTGGTACCAGCTGCTGCAGATGTTGTAGCCCGGCGACATCAAGAACTGGCTGCAGGTTGCTCGTGAGCTGGGCCTCGATATGCCCCGCGCTGGCCGCTGCGGCCAGCTGCTCTTCTGCTTCCTGAGAGGGGAAATCAATGATTACCTTGAGCAGGAAGCGGTCAAGCTCTGCCTCGGGCAATGGGTAGGTACCTTCCTGCTCCACCGGGTTTTGTGTCGCCAGTACCATAAAAGGGCTGGGAGTTTTGTGGGTTTCCCCGTCGATGGTGACCTGCTGCTCCTGCATGACTTCCAGCAACGCCGCCTGCGTTTTCGCGGGGGCCCGGTTAATTTCATCCGCCAATAACAGGTTGGTGAACACCGGTCCGCGCCGTACTTCGAAGCGACTCTCCGCCATGTGATAGATCGCGTGCCCGGTGACATCCGCCGGCATCAAATCCGGTGTGAATTGTATGCGACGGAATTCGCCGCCAAATCCTTGTGACAGGCTGCGTACTAACAGCGTTTTGCCAAGCCCCGGTACGCCCTCCAGCAGGACATGTCCGTTGGCCAGGAGTGCCGTCAGTACCTGATCGACGACGGCCTGCTGGCCAATGACTACCTTGTTCACTCGCGCGCGGAGTTCGTCAGCAAGCGAACTTGCCTGTTGCCATGGCGAGTCTGTGATTTCCGATGCGGCGGCAGTCTCGTCGGAAAGTGTTGTCTGGTCCAGGGTGGATTCGCTCATAAGGCGTCCTCAATGATCTGAAGGCTGCGCATGCACGCGGTAAACATTTCTTCACTGTGGGGAGCAGGCCCCCACAAGGCTGTGATAATTTCAGCGGTAGTTAACCCGGTACGCTCGGCAAGTGACTGACCGACTTCGGCTTGTCGATCCTCTGTGAGAGGCCTGGGCGCATGAGGTAGTATTTTTCCGAGAAGCTGCGATCGGACCTTTTCGAACTGTTTCCGGGCGGAGTCCTCACGCCAGTAGAAATATCCACATGCGCGCACATGCTCCAGCAGCGAGCGACGCACTGACGCGCCCTCTGGATCCCGCGGGCCGAAGCGACGGCTGCGGTTGGCAATCCAGGCAAGTAATACAAGCCCCCCGGCAGTGAAAAATTCCAGCCAGTAGCGTCGAATTAATTCACCGAAGCCAAGAAAATGAGGGTGGGTGATCATCACCAGGTTCTTGTGGCCGACGAGATGTGCCAGGAAAAACCCGTGGTCGAATTCACCAATGCGTCGATTTTGCCACAGGCCACTGTCGGCCATCAGTGTGATCCGGCCGTGGCCGTACTCGAAAAATACCAGAGGTGACTGATGGTGCAGCAGGTCGCTGTCATAGCCGGCGATATCGCCCGGTTGCGCTAACACCTGGTCAGTGTGCAGGGTTGGATCTTGAAAAGTGACCCAGTGTAGCAACCCACCCTGCACATCCACTTCATCGCCCTGGGCCATCATCGCGTGGCTTAGCAGCAACTCTGGATCAAAATACAGGGAGTAACTGGTACCGCCATCACTGGTCAGATTAATCAGTCGTTCGGGATCGACTTCAGGGTTGCGCTTATCCTCGGTAACTGCATCTTGCGCCGCTTCTACCCCGTCCCCGATGGGCGCAGTGTCTGACTTTTGGTTCTTCGATTTCTCGGCAAGCTTGCGGTTGTGGTCGCGCATTAATTCGCTGACCGTTTTCTCTTGCAGTGTCTTCGCTTCATCACCAAAAACTTCACGCAAGCGCCAGTTGAAATAAAGGTCGGTATCCCCGTGCGTAACTTCCAGTCCGAGTAGATCAAGCAGTAAATTACGCTCGCCGTCGGTGGTAAGCTGGTTGCTCACAACGATCGCCTGGCCACCTCGCTCGACCCATTCAAGCAATTCCCAGAGCCGTTGCTCGTTGTAGATCAGGTTGCTATTTGCGAGAAACAGGACATCGTTGTCGTTGAGCGCCGGAAGAACGGCAATATTGTCTGCCTGCCGATGCGGAATGCCGATGCGATCAAGAAATTTCTCTGCAGCAAGGTAGGGGTTGCGACGTGCCTCAGTGCCGAATCCGCGATCCACTTCCTCTGAGTAGTACTCAAAAAAGTACAGGAACGCCGCTGCGCAAATGCCTAATATCAGCAGTGTCCACAGCAGGGCAGCACGGGCAAAACCACGGGAACCTTTCATATGGGTGCTCATGCTTGCCCCCCCTGTGCATCACTGTCTGTCGGCGTGGCAGAAAAACTGCTGTGCCAGTCACGGCAAAGTGATTCGAGCAGCGGGGTTGCTGGAGCGCGGTGGGCGTAGGCCTGATGTTGCCAAACCTGCGTTAGGCGGCTGAAAAGTTGTACCAGTTTGGGTGTGATTTGCTTGTTGAGCCCTGATTCTTCATATACCAGTCGCGCACATTCCGCCTCTGTATGATGATCCTGGAAGGGGCAGTCATACCGATTAATAAGATGCGCCAGGCTCGCGCGATAGAGCAGGCTTATGGCTTCTCGTTGCTGGCCCCGCTCCCACAACGTTAATACCTCTGCGGTGACATCTTCCGGCAAACTGTCACCGCGGACATCCAGTCCAAACAGTGTTTCCGGCCGCTGCGCCGGTGCATGGTCTGTGCGTGTGCGCAACCCCAGTGCCTGGCGAATGTAGTTGCGGCAATGCCATACCAACCAGGCAACCAATGCCAGGGCGAGGGCCCAGAGAATAACTTCGACGATACCCGCGAGCAGCGGGATCCAGGAGGCCTCGGTCTCTTCGCTTTCTTCGTCCCACCCCAGCCCCTCGAGCCACTCAATGATTGCGATGAGCCATTCGGGAAAACGGTACTTGCGTTCCTCGAAATCCTTGAGTCGCCAGCCGCGCACGGTTTCTTTTTCGTGGAATGCGTCATCCGACATGACTGCATCGATCTGTTCCTCTGCTTGCGCTGGTGTTACCACATCGGCCAGAGCTGACTGTGGCATGGCAAGGGGTACACAAAGGATGAGCGCGAACAGGCAGCTCAGGGTGGTGTTTACTGGCGAAGACTTGCGCGGTGTCTGCGCTGGATCATTGTTTTCTTGTCGTGAATGGTTTCGGCTACCGCGCTTTGATGTGAATCGCTCACGCAGCTTACGGAACTGGATTTCCACATCCCAGGCCTCGAGGTCAACCCTGCGCCCGATGTACAGCATAAAGCCACCGCAAACATAAAAGGGTGCTACTACAGCCATGACCAGAATGCTGGCGCCGTTGGCGAGCCACATGAAGAGCTGGTTGTCGCCTTGCATCAATGGCAGCCAATCTACTTCAATCTGCTCCGGCAGCATCATATACACTAGCGCCCACAGGCCAACGCTCAAAATCAGCTCTACATGGGCACCGACAATATGTAGCCAGCTGGCAGTACCTGCGGTTTGTCGATGCAGGAGCGACTGGCGCGCGGTGCGCGCAGGACCTTTGGCTTGTTCGAGCACGGTGAGCGGCAAATCAAAGCTGCGGGTGAAGTTCAGCCGGCGCCAGCTGATCCATGACAGGGCGTCATGGCGGTTTGCGCGGAAAAACAACTTCAGCGCCTCCGGGTAGCTATCCCGTTGTGCAAACAACTGCCGGCTGGCCAACAGCAAAGGCAGGCGTTCAAACATCGGTTTTAGCCACCAGACAACCAGCAGGGCCAGATTTGGCCTGTCGGGAAAGATCAGCAACAGCAGCGAGAATACAGCTGCGGCAGGTATGAGCCACAGTGTCGCCAAGAGCAACCAGTGACGCCGTGCCAGTAATATGCCGAGATCGACCGATTCCCAGTTACTGCGTTGCCTGGCATGTACCACCAGTTGGTTTAGGTTCACCGCACAACCTCGCGGGAATCTGTGTGGGTGCCTCGTCCAGCGAGCACACAGTAACTGATCACCAACAACCAGAACAGCGCACCGACTGCCAGTTTCACTTCCATGCTAACCGTGGTGCTGGAGGACCAGAATGCCTCCAGGAAAGCGGCGATAACGAGCATTAGAAACGTACCGTACATGATCTTCATCGCATTACGTCCCGCCTGCTGCAACGCTGCCCGTCGACTGATATTACCCGGGTTGACCAGCGAGTGGCCAAGCATCAGGCCGGCGGCACCGGCAAATACGATAGCAGTCAGTTCAAAAGCACCATGGCCGATAACGAAGGGATAAAAAGTTACCGCAAATCCGACCCGGGTAAGTTGACCAAAAACTGCGCCCAGAAATACGCCGTTGAAGACCAGGAAAAATATTGATCCGAGGCCAAAGACAATACCCGAGGCAAAAGTACGAAAGGCAATTCCAATATTATTCTTGATGTAATAACCAAACATCAGCAAGTCAGAATCCGAGCCGCGTTCGCGACCCAGCACCCGGTTGGCGGGGTCGTACATGGCTTCGATCTGCAGTACCTGCTCCGGTGACATGACTGCGTAAATCAGTGCATCGTTCCAGTAGCAGCCCAGCCCCATAACCAGTGCCGGAGCCAAGAACAGGCCGCAGGCGAGCCATACAAAACGTGCCTGCTCCCGCAAGGCGCATGGAAAACCACGAATAATAAAGTCCAGCCAGCGGTTTTTGCTGATCGACTGTTGCTGGTAGACACGTTGATGACAGGCCATCACCAGTTGATTCAGTCGCGTTACCAGGTAGCTGGTATATTGACGTTCCTTGGCCATTGCCAGCTGTTGGCAGAGGTCACGATAGGCAACTGGCAAATCGAATTGTTGCGTGGAATTATCTGCTGAAGCCTGTGTTTGCGGGATCGTATTTTTTTCGTAGCCCGCAAGATAGTTTTCAATGCGTGCCCACGATGGGCTGTAGCGTTCCTCAAAGTCTTTCTGCTTCATGGCGCTACGCCTTTATCCCGAGTGTCAGCCCCTGCACCGGTCGCTGGCTTCTGGCGGGTACCGAGTAACCAACGGCCGACACCGTGCAAATAGCGAATACTCGCCTCTCCGCGATGCCCCGTGATTGGCTCTAATATTTCGGCAAGCTCTTGTTGGCGTCCTTTACTGAGGGCGGTGCTACGCTCTGTAAGGCTGATAATCGCCTGCTGGTCTTGCAGCTTCAGACCTTTGGGTGGGGGAGCGGGTGGCACTTGTGGGAGTGCGACTGGATTTGATTCTTCCTGTCGATAGATAACCAGCGTGCCGGCAGCGTAGTCGCCAAGACGCTGGAAGTATCGGCTGGCACTCATACTGATCATTCCGGCGCAGTATCCAAAAGGGAGAAAATCCGCAAAACGGAGTAGATTGCGCATAATGGATGCGCCCCAGGAGACGGGTGTCAGGTTGTCATTGACAACAGCGAGCGAAAACGCACGTTTTCCCGGGGTTTGCCCACCGCGGAACATTTCAAAAAAAACCGGATAAAACCATTCCAGAATAAACGACCCGAGCAGCCAGAAGCCTACACCGGCCTTACCGGCGAAGGTGAGTGCAATCCCCAGGATGACGAGAATAAGTGTGCGGTATAAAAGATCTACCGCATAGGCAAGTATGCGTGGAACCGGGCCTGCCACCTGTACGCTCAAGTCGATACCTTCCGGCGTTTCGATTTGATACAGGGTGTCGAGCGGTGTTTCCGCATCAGAACGGTCAGTAGAGCGGGCTGTAGAGGAGTGCATTGGTCGCTACAAAGTAAACGCTTGAGGCAGATCCGGCGGCACCTCGTGCGCCGCCGGAACTTCGGAAATTAGATTTCCGGATTGGCCTCGTGACCACCAAACATGTTGCGATACAGGATGCCGTAAGCGATCCCCAGGGTTGGGATAGCCCAGATCAGACCGATCAACAGCGCCAGGAAACCGGCGAGATACAGCAGGCCGAGGACGATCATAAAGCCAAAGATCGGGAACCAGTGCTTGGTCACCGCTTTACGGGAAACTTCCAATGCCTGCCATGCGCCCAGGTTCTTATCTACGATCAGTGGCATCATCAGGATGTAGCCAATCATCAGGTAGATACCGGGCAGGATGAGAAGGATAAAGCCAAGTACTACAAGGACGTACATGAGGATCATGCCCACAGCCAGTGGCAATGTCTTGTCGAAGTGAGCGAACACTTCGGTGCCTGAGACCTGCTCGTCGCGTGCGATCTTGATACCAATCATCATCAGGCCTGCGCCTAATGGCGCCGATGCGGCAACAATAATTACCTGTGAAAGGATCGCGCCGAACCCTTGATTCATTTCCGGATTAGTCATGGACTGGCCGGTGATCAGGTTGGCGATCACGGTAATGGCGACGTAAGCAACGAAATACAGCAATACGCCGAGCCAGACAGTACCTTTACGACCACTGGTTTTGGCCCAGGCTTCGCTCAAGGTCTCGCCAATGGCCACCTGATAATCCCCAGCGAGTGCTTTGGGGATGGAGCCTTCGCCACCACTGGGCTCATGGTCCCCTGACAGGTCAGCTTGTGGTGCGTTATAGATATCACTCATGGTCGATATTCCTTAATCCAACAATTTTTGTCATTTTTATTGGCCGGCGAACACAGTTCCGTGTTTTTACCCCTTGCCGGCGGAGCGGTGAGCAACAATAACACAGGATTGGCGCCGTAATCTTACTTTGCCTCGCATTTGTAAGCGCCTGTAATTCAGCTGCACACAGCGCTAATATGGATGGACTACAGACTCGAATCTTGCGAGGGTTCATGCCCAATGGGGAAATGGTTACTGCGTAGCCTGTTGCTACTATCTGTCTTGATCATGTTTTATGTGGCCCTCCCCTGGTATTCCGCACACCAGCTTATTGAGGCCGCGCAGAACGAAGATGTCGCCAGGCTCGAACGCTATGTGGATTTTCCCCAGTTACGCGGCAATATCCGCGGGCGGCTGCAGGATGAAATTCGTGAATCGATCAGTGATGACTTACCTCCGGCACTTGGCGATTTGTTTAAGGCCGGCGCGGATCTGTTTGTTGGGCCGCTACTGGAGCGGTTGATCAGCCCAGAAGGTATCGTGCAACTTGTCCAGGGGCAGAAAGACTGGCGCGAGTTCGAGCGAGAGCTGAGTGGAATGGGTGAGCATCGTGTTGCTGCGCCATCCGCCAGTCAACGCCGTGGGCCGACAGAAGAAAGCGCAGAGACAGATTCAGGCCGCGGTCATCACTGGCGGTTACAACACTGGTACTTTACCGGTATGAATACAGTCGAAGTGGTGTGCGGCAATCGCGATGACTTTGACCGCGTGTTACTGCGTTTGCAACGGAGCGGGCTGCGCTGGCAACTGGTCGATATTGAACTGATAGACGAAGTACCCGGTGGAGAATAACCATGGCTATTGCTCTGGAAATGCACGAGTCGTTGAACGTTTTTGGTGATCCTTTAGTGCCTTGCAGCACGAACCCGTTAACTGGATTTTTCCGCGACGGCTGCTGCAACACCAATGATCAGGATCTGGGTTCGCACACGGTATGCGTCGAAGTGACGAAAGAATTCCTGACGTTTTCCGCGGAACGCGGCAACGACCTGAGCACACCGGTGGAGGAATTTGGTTTTCCGGGGCTAAATCCAGGGGATCGCTGGTGCTTGTGTGCGGCCCGCTGGCTGGAAGCGCAGAAAGTGGAAATGGCACCGCGTGTATTTTTGCAGCGCACGCACGTAAAGGCGCTGGAAATCGTGCCAATGGAGGTGCTGCGTCAGTACGCGGTCGACTTGAATTAATCGTCGGGGCCAGCCTGGTGAGCCGCGGCAAGCACAATCATTGCCCAACGCAACGCCAGACGAGCGGCGTGAAATGGGTGGCTTAAGGAATGTGCGAGAAGAGCGTCAACGAAAGGTGACGATGCGAGAAAAAAGTGCTCTGAAGTAAGCCGTCCGGGCCTACCCAGAGCCAGCCTTGCGGCTGTAACCAACTCACAGGATGAAAATTTGTTGGTGAGCGCGAAGTCCCTATCTTGGCCGCCGTTAATGCCGGCGTGCGGTCTGCTCAGAATTCAGCATGCGCCCATTCGCGGTGCCGGGCAATAGCCCATTCGGATCTATTTGCTGCAGTTTGCCCTTCTCTGAATCCGTCTCGGCCTATATCAGGCCTTCGTTAAGACACTTCGAAACCAACTGTCCTGTCGTCTTGCAGCCGGATTTTTTTAGGATGTTTTTGCGGTGGTTTTTTACCGTATGCGCAGAAATTCCCAGTAACTCGCCGATGACAGCGCTTGTCTTTCCCTCCGCAAGCAGTTCCACAATTTCCAGTTCCCGCCGAGTGAAAAGTGATGGGGTGGCGAGGAAATGGTCAGGATTGTTGAAAACGTCAATATTGCGGTAGTTTTCCCCGCCATGCAGATTCAGCAGTGAAAGCTTGCGGCTGCCGTGCTGGGCAAGGTGACTGATGTCGGTGTGAATTCCCAGCGTACGGGCGATACCAAATTGTTTGTTGGTATCGAGGATGATGGTCTGGTGATTGAACAGTCTGTAACTGCCGTCGGCAACGCGCAGTCGGCCACTATAGGATATTTTAAATTCCTTGGCCCGCGCCATGCCGAGCTGGTTTTTTAATATGGCGAATGCGGTTTCTTGGGCCTTGGCGACAAACGGAATATCTTCCGGGTGTCCCCGGTCAAGCAATGATTCGATCGTTGTGTGTTCCGCGTCTAACCCCAGAATCGATTCGATTTCTCGGCTAACCAGCATGGGCTTGTCGAGATTGAGAAAATCCAGCACATAGTAATAACAGGGACCGCTGCTAAAGCAGGCGCTGATAAAACGATCCAGCTCAAGTCTCTGCTGCACCACATCCCGCCGGGCGAAAAGATCCGGAACCTTCCGCCATGCAGGGTAGGTCGATTCCCTCAATTCATCCAATTCCTTTGGAGGAAGCTTGACGGGGAGATCCATCAAATCACGCCTTCGCCCACACAATTCGCCAGTAGCTGACTCATGTTCTGGCAGCCGGCCTTTTTCAGAATACGCTTGCGGTGGTTCTTAATGGTGTATTCCGATAACGACAGGGCTTCACCAATCTGGGCACTGGTGAGTCCTTTTGAAACCAGTCGGATCACCGACAACTCGCGTTCGGTAAAGCTTGGTCGATTGGACTGTTCTGCCTTGGAGTAGTTGTCCACTTCCAGATTGATGAAGGAGGGCTCGCCGTCCATGCCAATCAGGGACAGGCGATAGTTATTTTTCGTCGTCAGGTGGGAAATATCCGTATGTACATTCAGTGCTTTACTGATCCGTCCATGGCTGTCCGTATCCAAAACCAAAGACTGATGATTGAACAGTCGGTACTCGCCACCTTTTGCCCGAAAACGGAAACAGTAGGACACTTTATAGCTGGTGACCTTATCCATACCAATACGCTCTTGCAGCAAGCGTATGGCAGTGGCCTCGGCGCTGGCGACAAAATCCATATCTTCTGGATGAATCTGGTCCAGGATCGATTGGAAGGTCATGTCGCCGATTTTGAGGTCGTGGACCTGTTCCACCAGCGGGCTTACATACACCAGCTCCTGGTCGAACAGATCAAACACGTAATGGTAATGGGGGCCATTGCTGAACACGCGCCCGACGAGTTCGTCTACCGGTACCCGGCTCAGGTCGGTCTTACCCTTGGCGAACACATTATCGCTCTGCTCCCAGACTTCGGTGAGCATGCCCGTATCGGGTGCTTTTTCTTTTTCTTCTGTGGCCATTGTGGCTGTCCCTTTTACCTTCCCGCTAAACATCCCAACGGAATCAACGTATGGCCTGTGGTATTCCCGACAAAATTACCTACTGCAACGGGCGGCCAATCCAAGTTTATATTGTGAACGTCGTCACAGTTCTGGTGGGACACTTGTACCAGAACCTGCTCGTTTCTTGCAATCCTAATTGCTACTTAGGGCAGAAAAAACACTCTGAACTGTCAAAAAATACAGGAAAGTATGGACGGGCTCTGATGCTGAATCGAAAAAAGTCGAGGTAGTGACCGACTAAAGAGCAGAAGATGCAGGAAGTGCCAGTAAGCCCGCTGATCAAGATTGGAACAGGAGCTCACCGGCGATAGCAATTTTAAATGCTTAAGAAGGCAGGAAGTCGATGGAGTAGTTGAGGGTGGATTTTTCCACGTTGGCGGAGCCGAAATTGATCAGGCGAATGCGCGCGAGCAACTTGCGCTCCAGATCCGCGTTCTCCAGCTCACTGCTCACCAGCGTTACCGCTGAAATAACCCCGTTGGGCTCGATCACCAGCTTCACGGTAACCTTGCCCGCCAACGTCGGATCGCGGCGGAGGGCGCGGTTGTAGATCGCAAAGATCGCGCCCTTGTTGGCTTCCATAACCTGGCGGATGGACTCCTCACCGCGCGAGCCGCGTTCACGACGCGCCTGTTTGCCGCTGGACTCGGCCGCCGCAGTCGCTTCCGCCACTTCCACCTGGGTAGTTTCGCGGCCAGACAGTGCGGAACCGCCGGTATTGCGGCTGAGCTGTCCGGTATTGATACCGCCGCTGGCCGTCTTCGATTTATCGCTGATCATCGAGCGATCAATCTTCTGCGCATTGGCTGCGCCGCTCGCCAGGGAGTTGGCGTTGGCCACCTGGGATACGTCGAGACTATCGCGCATATCCATCAGGTCGTCCTGCAGCTGCATGAGGCCGCTGTTTGCCGCCTTTTCCCGCGCCTTGGCAACCTCTGCTGCCGGGGCCTTTTCACTCAGGGGTTTCGGCTTAACGGTCTTGATCGGTTTTGGCTTGGGTTTTTCCACCGGTTTGGGTTTTTCTTTTTTAACTTCCTTGGGCTTCTCAACCTTTTTCTCTACCGGCTTTGGCTTGGGCTTTTCCACCGGCTTTGGTAGCTCTTTTTTCTCGAGGATAACCCGTGCCAACTGCGGTGGCAGCTGTTCTTTTTGCTCACGGGTCAGTTCCGGGGCCGGAATAAACGTGAACAGCGCACCGAGTACCGCGAACGCGATAAAACCGGAGCGCAGGAACTTGCCAAATCGCTGGTCTTCCTCTTCTGTGGAGGCCCAGGGGAGTTTCGAGTTGTAGTAGTGCCACGGCATTAAAGCCGCGCGGCCGCTTGCTGGGGAGGCTGGTGTCATCTGCATGCCTCCTTACTGGCCAGCGGCGGGTGCCGCCGGGTCCTGCGGTGCTGTCTGGGTAACCGCCAGATCGATATCCCGGTAGTCTGCCGCCGCACAGGTGTTCATGATCTGCTTTAACAGCGCATAGGGAACCTCTTCGTCACCCATGATGGTCACCGGGCGCCCCAGCTCCTTTTTCTCTTCCGGCAGGGGTTCCGCGCGGCTGGCGAGGTACTTCAGCTCGTTCAGCAGTGGTTCGATCTGCTCCTGGTCTGCGGAGATGTCCGCAACCATGGCAATCATACGGTTGCCTACCATCAGCTGGTCGCCATTCACGCGCACTACCGTGGTGGTTTCCGGCTTCTGGGTGGAGGTGGATTCCGGCAGTTTGATGGTCTTGTCCGTCTGCAGTACTTCCACATCGGAGGAGTTCACCAGCAGGAAAAATACCAGGATGGTGAAGATATCCATCAGGGATACCAGATTCAGTTTTGTTTCTTTATGCCGGCGCTGTTTGCGCCCTTTCAGCTTGCCGCCGATCGTCGCTTTCATAATGCGTTGCCTGCCAGCTGCTTGTCCTGCGCTGCGTCACCCTGTTGGGGCGCGTCGCCGAGGGAAATCTGTGGAAACAGCTCCGCGTCCACTACGGAAGCCGCAACCACCGCACGGAAAGAACGCGCGGTGTCCATGGCGCTCACCAGCGTACGGTATGAGGTCCCCGGTTCAGAGAGAATTACCACATCTTTCTTGTCGATGTCCTTATCCCGCAGGGCGCGTTTGATTTCCTGCAACACGTCAGACACCAGCTTCAAATCCGGCGCACCGTCCCGGTTGGGAATTCGCTTCACACGAATGCCCGCCGGATAGTTGATGTCGATGTATTCGGCGCGCAGCACCATTTCCAGCTGTTGATTTTCTTTCTGCTCCGCCGCACTGGCATCACTCAGTCCTGGCAGGTTGAGGTTCAGTACGGAGATATGGGAAAACACCATATTCAGAAGCAATACCGGTACCAGAACGGTCATCAGGCTCATAAAAGAGGTGATGTCCAGATCCGGGTCGGTTTCCAGCCTGCGTCGGATAGCCATGGCTCTCTCTTGTTCTCGTTCTTAACGTTGTCGGGTCTAGCGCTTAGGGCGATTAAGCCGGTGCACCGGCTTTGGCCGCAGGGCGCGCCGCCGCTTCCGCTTTTTGACCGCGGGTCAGGGTAATCAGGTTAAGAAACTTCACGCCGGCCATTTCCAGGCTGTCGATGATCTCGTTGGTTTTGTTCTGCAGCATGGAGTAAGCCAGCAGCAGCGGAATGGCGGAGATCAGGCCGAAGGCGGTGGTGTTCATCGCTACCGAAATACTGGAAGACAGCATGGTGGCTTTTTCTGATGGGTCGGCATTGGCTACCGCGGTGAACGCCGCGATCAGGCCGATAATGGTACCCAGCAGACCGAGTAGCGTAGCGATGTTGGCCAGGGTGGCCAGGTAGTTGGTGCGCTTTTCCAGGCGCGGCACCGCTTCGAGAATGCTCTCTTCGATGGCCATCGCAATGTTTTCATCTTTGCGCGCGTGCTGGGCGGTGCTGATACCGGCGGCAACGATCTTGCCTACCGGGGCTTTTTCGCCCTGGGCGAACTTGAGCGCGGCGGCGAAGTTACGCTGCTGCATCATCGGCAGAACCTGGCCATAAGCGCGTCGGTTGGCGAACTTGGCGCGGGACAGGAAAACCCAGCGCTCCACAATCAGCACAATGCCGATGACCAGCACCAGTGCGATGGGATACATAAAGGCGCCGCCATTTTGGAAAAAGCGCAGCAGTGTGTTGAAAAACTCCATGGTAAATCTCCGGGACGTAAAGATTTTTGTTGTGATTAAGTTGTATGTGTTTCTAAAAAATTAATTTGGACACTAGTATCTTTGGATGAGCAGTGCCCATTTATTCTTCCTCGTCTGCCGCCTTGAGCAACTTAATTTCCCTGTGCAATTCCGAGTATTCCTGGTGTTGGAAACTGTGGGTAATTGCGTTGGGCAGTGTGCTCTCGATCTTTTCCAGACTAGTGGCCTGTTTCCAGGGAATGATATACAACACTTTCGGCTGCTCCTGGCTGCCGACAATGGTCGACTCCAGTGAAATAACATCACCGTCATCGTCCTGCGCCAGTGCAGCCCCTGAAAAGACGGTAAGGGTGCAGGTAACGGCAGCGGTCAGTAAGCGGACACGTTTGATCGATTTCATCTACAGTCTGCGCTCCAGATCCATAATCCAGCCTTTCAGCATCCGATCTTCCTCTGCCTCCAGTGCCTGCGCTTCGCGGTAGTGATGCAAAGCCTGTTCCGGTTTGTGCAGGTAGAGGTCGAAGAGAATTCCCAGATTGCGATGGCCCATGGCGAAATCTGGCCACTGGTTCAGCGCGCTCTGATACGCTTCGCGGGCTTCGTCAAAGCGGCCCTGATCGCGCAGCAATACGCCAAGCGAGTTCCAGGCAAACACATTTTTTGCGTTGGCGGTGACCGCTTGTTGCAGGCTTTGCTCCGCCTGCTCCGGTTGTTCCAGTTTCAGCTGTACTTTTGCCAGGTTGAGCCACGCACCGGAAAGTTCCGGCCACTGGCTTAGCACTTGCTGGAGCTCGGTTTCCGCCGCAGCAAACTGTTGCTGTTCGAAGTGGCCGCGGGCGTTCGCCAGTGCCTGTTGGGCACCAGAGGGGATGCCGGGTGCTTCGCTCAGATAAGGGTTGGGTGTGGCAATTCGTTTGCTCGATTCACCGTCGGCCGTTGTCTGGGGCGCTGCACCTTCATCGGGCGCACCCGGGTTGCTGGCGCAGGCACTGAGTAGTAGTGCGCTCAGTGCACACAAGGCTGCACCTGTACGCAGGTTGCGATTAATACGCTGCATCGCTCCACTCCACAGTTGATTCGGGTTTGCGGTAACGGGCGGGGAGCAGGTTTTCCAGTGAAGAGAAGCTGTTCTTGATCCACTCGTCGTAGACGCCATCGGCAGTGCGCTTGATGTTGGCCTCATGCAGTTCGATGGCTTTTTCCTCGAACGGATAGGCCTGTTCTTCCAGCAGGATTTCATACTGCTCGAGTTCCAGCGGATTCAGGCCATTGGGGCGTTGCGAGTCCATCAGGTCGCGGCTCAATTGGCGATAAACTTCTGCCAGGCGATAGTTGGCGGCGGTGGTGAATTCGGCAATACCAAATTCCAGTACTTTCTTGTAGTCCGCAACGGTCGTTTCCATCGCCTGCTTTTTATTGCGCAGGCTTTGTTTCAGCGGCAAGGTCAGTGCCAGGCGCTCGAAACGCGCAAAGCTCTGGTCCGCCAGTTCGTTTTGCGCAAAAGCGGCGAGATAGCGGCCGCGCGGCTCGGAGACCTTGTTGCTCGCCAGGCTCTGCAACCATTGATTGCGCGCGGACTGATCGCCGGCTTTGCCGTACAGGGTGACCAGCTGATGTTGGGCTTCCAGGTTTTGCAACGCAGGTTCGCGCCAGTCGCGGGCATACTGACGATACGCGTCGATGGCGCGTCCGCGGTTGCCGGCAACTTCAAACTGTTCTGCGGCCAGGTACAGCGAGTCGCGGCGAACGTTCGAGTCACTGTCTGTTTTAGCCAACACCAGTAGTTCTTTGGCGGCGGCTTCCGGAAGGTCCATACCTTGATACATCACCACGGCTTTAGCGGTCAGTGTCGGCGTCAACGCGTGCTGTGGATAAAACGTGCGGAAATCCACCAGCTCGGTGTGCGCGCGCGGCCAACGCTCCAGGCGCATCAGCTGGTTAATCGCATCGTATTGCGCGGTTGCGGCGATCGCGGAGCGGCCACTTTCACGTACCCGCAACAGTAACTCGATGGCTTCTTCCGTGGGGGCCACGAATTCCATGCTGTTGGTGGTCAGTAGAACCTGGCTCAGAATCACTTCCGCCTGTTTATAGATCGAAGACTGCAAGCGGTCGCGCGTGCTGATGTAGTCTGGATCGTCGCTGGCCATACCGGCAAGCAACTGGGCATAGGCCAGTTCTGCCGCCGGGTAGTTTTCTGTTTCAAACTGGCTGTGACCGAGTAACAGCAAGATGCTGCGGCGCTGTTTGGGGGTGGGCGGTGGCTGCCAGCCTGCCGCCTTGATGGCCGCATCGATGGTTTCCTGATGACGGTACTGGGCAAACAGGTTGTGGGCCGCATCCAGCTGTGCCGGTAGCGCGCGGGGATCCTGCGACCAGCTGTCGGCAAAACGCAGGCTGCTTTCGGTTTTCAGGTCCAGCCAGAGGTTAGCCTGTTCTTCGTTGTTGTTGATTTGCTTTTCGGCATCATAAACACGCCCGGCCATGAGGATCGCCGCATAACCAGCTTCGGTGGCTTGTGGGGGCGGCGTGCCGGTTTCCTTGGAGATGCCCCAGGCCACGTGACGGTATGCACCAAATGCCTGCGCATACTGCCCAGCCTCGTTCAGACTTTCCGCCATCAGGAAGGTGAGTTCTGGGATTTTCGGGTCGTCCGGGAAGGTATCGGTAAACTCCCGATACAGCGTGGCCGCAGCGATAAAAGCTTCGCGCGATTGTTGCTTGGCCCGGACCGCGGCCTTGCCGCGATTCTTCGGGTTCTGTGCTTCTTTTGCCAGGGCTTGGGCGCGGGCGTGATCAAAGCGAGCTAGCTCTTCCAGCCAGGGTTTCAGATGAGTCCTGATCAAATGGCGCTTGGCATCGTCGGCAGTTTGCCAGTAACCGCTGCGGCTGCCGTACCGCGTAACAAAGTCCCGTTTGGCCGGTATCACTTCACTGGGGAAATTGCCCTGTTGCAATATCTCCACCGCACGCACATGCATCTGCGGTGCTTCGTCCGTTTGTGGATATCGTGAAGCGAAAGTCAGGAAGGTTTGTGCACCATCCCGATAGCGCTCGGTTTCCGCATACCAGTTACCCAGGCCGCGGTACAGCAGGTGGTGGTAAGAGCGCGGACCTTTGTCAGATACAAAGGACTCGATAACCTCGGCACCGCCCAGGTAGTTGAAGCCCAGCGCCAGTACCCGCAGGGTGTCGTTGGCCAGGCGACGCTCACCCTTATCCAGCTGGCCGAGAAGTTTTTGCTCTTCACCGTTCTCCGCCAGCAGGTCATCCATCAGCGTCAGGAAGGTTTCGCTGGCGGCCTTGTAGCGTGCGTCTTTGAATTGGCTCCAGCCAAGCATGTAGCGGGCGTTGCGCGCAAAGGGCGTATCACCCTGGGACAGCACTTCGGCAAAATCGCGCTCTGCGGCCCGGTACTGCTTGCGCCCAAAGGCAGCTTCGCCACGGCGGAACAGCGCCTCGGCAATAAACGGCGATTCCGGGTTGCGCTGAACAATCGTTTCCAGTGCATCGAGGGCGCCCGGTGTATTGCCATCAAGGCTGCGGGCGCGTGCCAGGCGATAGGCCAGGTAGTCATCGTCGGCGGAGGTTTCCAGCAGCGCTTCGTAATGGCGCACGGCCTCGGCGTACGCCACGGCCATTTCCGGGTTGTCTTCCTGCAGCTGTTCCAGGCGTTCCATTTCAAGATCCGCCAGGCGCAGCTGGATCTGGCGGCGGGTCTTGGGGTCCTGTTGTGAGGACAGGGCTTTCTGGTAGCTGTGAATCAGTGCGGGAATTTCCAGCTTGGGCATTGCGACCAAGGGTTCTGGTGGTAGCGCTGCGGCTGGCAGGTCCCCCAGGGTCTTGCTGTTATCCACATAGCCGGCGCAGCCACTCAGCGCCGCGGTGGCGCACACTGCGAGGGCGAGTAATTGTTTGCGGGGCGGGCGTGAAAATAAAACACTCACAGTGCCGGCTCCAATTGTTGATTCACCGAGGCCGCTTCGTCAGTTGAGGGCTCTTCATCAGCTGAGGGCTCTTCATCAGCTGAGGGCGCCATCTCTGTCGTCGGCTCCGCGACAGGCAGGTCGTAGTGCCCCTGCATGGCGGCATCCTGAATGCGCGCGATGGCCAGGCGCGTATGCGCGATATATTGCTCAACACGGTCGCGGGCGCCGCCCAGTGCACTTTGCAGATCTGCGCGGATCTGGGTTTCGATCACCGCGCTGGCACGGTCAATGGCATTGCGCTGCTGATTGATACGCAGGCCAGCGTCGTCGACGCTGCCACTCAGCAGGTTGAGTTGCGGCGCTTCGGCTGCGATACGCGCCACCTTGCGCTGGTTGCGCGCGGCCTCGACGAGGGTATCTTCCAGCGCATCAATGGTTTTGCGCTTCTCCCACAGATTCTGGTGGTACTGCTCAGACGCGTGCCACTGCAGAATGCCGCGCGCGCGTGCCAGAGTCTGCTGCTGATATTTGCTGGTTTTGCCCGCGGCACTCAAGCGTGCATAACGCTGTTCGGCTTCGCGCAGCATTTGCAGAAATTCCGACGTCTCGCCAGTTTGCGTGGCCAATAAGGCGAGGCTGTCTTTTTTGGATTCGATGCGCTGCAGCGATGTCTGTAATTCATCCAGCTGCTGCTCGGCAATTTGCACCTGCTGATCGTACTGGGCACTGTCGTGGGCCTGCACAATATTGAGACGGCGTTGCTCGCGCTCTTCGATCAGTGTTTGAAACTCGGGCAGGCGTTGCTGCCAGCGGTCCAGCACCCGGCGTAGCTGTTGCAGGTCGCGCAGTTCCGACAATTGCAGCTGCAGGCGATCGCTTTGCATCATTTGCAGCAGGTAGTGCTCGTTCATGCGAATCAGCGCGGGGGTTTCAGCATCTTCCAGCCAGCCGTAGCGCTGCAGGTCGATTTTTTCGTCGCCATCAATTTCGGCAAACTGTAATTGTGCGGCGGCGCTGTGCAGATTGTTCAGGTCGGTGAGTGCGCGCTGGTATTGCTGCTCGGCACTTTGATAGGTACGCAGTGCCAGCTTCGGACGGTCCAGCGCTTCGTAGGTATACGGCAGCGCAAGCAGTGCTTCCTGTACCTGAGGTAGTAACGGGTTTTGCCGGATCAGGTAGCCCAGCGCGTCCACCGCCTGGGTGTGCATCTGACCATTCACCGACGCCCAGCCGAGACCGAGCAGCGCACCTGCTGACCAGGGTGTATCGAGCCTTACCCGGCGAAACTCGTCGGCCGCCGCAGCGTAATCCCCCTGCAGGGTCAGGGCATAACCCGCCCCGATACGCGCCTTGTCACGCAGGATATACAGTTCTTCGCGCAGTTCCGCGTCGAGATCTTTGTCGAGTGTGACGGTGTCCACGAGATCGGCCGCGCGCTGGTATTCCTCGGCAGCGGCTGGGAAGTACTCGCCGCGCGCGAACGCGGCAGCAAGGTTGTTGTGCCCGAGTGCACGCTCCGCTACCGTCAGGTCGGCCATGCGCAACAGCTGCGCAGCCTGACCGAGGTCGCCATTGCGAATCGCCAGGTTGAGGGTCAGGGTGGTTTCGTGGATGGCTCCGGATTTTTCCAGCTGCTGGGCCGCGGTGTCCCAGTTCTGGTGGCGGTAATTCAGCTCCGCAAGCTTCATCCAGGCGATCTGGCGGAAGCGCGTCAGGCGCTGCTGATTGTCTTCATCGACCGCTTTTTGTAACTGCTGTTCGAACAGCGAGGCTGCCTGGCGCTCGAGGCCAAATGCCAGGCTGATGCCGCCGCGGATCAGGTCCGCGTTGTCCGCATGATGTGAAATGCCGCCGCGCAGATCGGATACCATCAGGGTGCTCAGAGCATCAAAGGTGTTACCCTGAAAGTAGTGGTACAGGGCGGCGCCGTAGCGCATGTCCTGTGCCTGTTGGAATTTTTGCTTGCCCGACTCTGCGGCATTTTGGGGAGCAGGTTCATCTTGCGCAACACAGGTGCCGGCCCCGGCAATAATGCCGGTCAGCGCGAGCGCCAGAGAAGCTTTCTTAAGCACAACAGACCCCATGGGAAACTCAGGGGGCCGGCCATTGGACGACGCTGAACTCCGGCTGCTGTTTGCTGCCAGCATCCGAAATACGCAGTTCGATCACCGCGGGCTCGTCGGTTTTTTTCAGCTCCAGGCTGGCGGCGCGCTTGAATTCGCGCTGCTCGGGGCCGGTGCCATTGAAAAATGCCGTGATGGTGTGTTTACCGGACTTCAGGTTGCCCTTGAATAGGGGCTGGATACCACCGCGGAACAGGGCGTCTTTCTGGTGCTCGGTATACAGGTGGGTTTCCACGAGTTTGTTGTTGATATGCAGTTTTACCGAGTCCAGGTCAAAAAAGTGGCCAACGTCCATGGATACGTACACAGCCACCTGGCTTTGCGCGGGGAACAGCAGATCTTCTTCCAGTACCAGCAGGTCCCGATTCAACTTCAGTACTTCCTTTTTCAGAGATTCCAGATCCTCTGCAGGAAAGTCGCCTTCCTGGGCAAAGGTCTGCCCTGCGGTCATCAAGGTCACTGCGGTAAGCAGAGTACCAAATTTGGTACGGATACCGGTGCGTGGACGGGGAAGGTTACGCAAGGAAAACATGGTAAAGCCTGAAAATTTTATATTTGGTTGTCGTTCATCATTCGCACATATGTGTGCGCAATTATGTCAGCGCGTCACGTTTTTCTCGTGATTTTATTCACACTTTACGGTGATCTTTTTATGGGTGGTCAATACCGACGCCTTGGCTTTGACGTGACTCACCGGTTGCCGAGCCCGCTGGAGAAAAACATCCGGCGGTTGGCATCGATCACGATGGCTTCAAACCCGTCCATGCGCTCGATCAGTGCGAGTCCTTTGCTTTTACCCAAAACAAAAACACTGGTGGAGAGTGGGTCGGTATCGAATCCCTGCGGGCCAATCACGCTGACGCTAATTAATTTTTGTGCATCTTCGTTTTGCGCGTCACTGCTCGGGCCGTTGTGCTGGATGGCACTGTCGGTGGGCTTTCCTGTGGCCGGGTTGAAGATGTGATGCACCCGATGGTCGTCGTCATCAATAAAAAACCGCTCGTAATCCCCGGATGTAGACAGGGCGGTATTCTCCAACGGTATCACCGCGGCATTCTTACTTTTATCTCTGGGGTGGCGAATGCCAACTAGCCAGGGCTTACCTCTTTTGTCACCAATCAGGCGGGCGTCACCGCCGGCACTCACATTGGCATTGGTAACACCGTATTTTTTCAGAATATCGACAGCACGGTCCACCGCGTACCCCTTGGCGATACCGCCCAGGTCAATCTTGGTACGGTGGTCAGCAAAGCGCAGCGTACCTGCATCGCGGTCGAGCTCGATGTGCTGGTATCCAACGGCCTCGAGCAGACTGTCGGTAGTTTTTTTGTCTGCCTGCTTTTTCTCGCGAAAGTTGTACAGGCTGCCCACCGTCGCGTAGGTGATATCGAAGGCCCCATCGGTTTGCCGGCTATAGAACAGGGACTTATCCACAATTCGTGCCAGCTCGTCGGATACTTTCACTGCACTTTTGCCCGCGGTGCGATTTACCTCGGATAGCTCGCTGTCTTCCTTGTACGGCGAGAGTGCGCCATCGATACGGCGAAATTCATCCATCACGGCGCGGGTAATCTGCGTCGCCTGCGCCGTGTCCTCGTGCCAGAACTGCAGATGCACCTCGGTACCCATAATGGCCTGCTTGTCGTAGCGCCACTCGGCATGGGCCGCGCCGACGCCAAACAGACTGCAGGCAAACATTAGAAGGCGAATCGGGTACATCTTATTACTTCGCTAATGAGTTTCTTGTTAGACGATGGGCTGGAAGGCCGTCAGGCTGTCCATCAGGCTGGCATTACCCAGGCCGTGATTCGGGAACAGGCTACCAAAATTACCCTGCTCACCGTGGAGCGCCATGTAGTTCAGCACCACGGTCTGCACCAGCTGGTTGACGTTGTTCGCCGCCGGGCTACCGGCAGTTTCCACATCACCGGATGCACGCATGTAACCCAGTTGCTGATGGCGTGCCTGCTCGTCGGCACTGCCGCCCAGCAGTTGTGGACGACCCGCAGGATTGTAAACCAGGAAGAAGGACGCCGCGGTTTGCTGGTTGTCCCCGGTCCACACACCCTTACCGCGGCCTTCCGCGGAGTCGTCGATCATGCCGTTACTGAATACGGAACCATCACTGAATACGTAAACCATCAGTGGCTGGTTAACCCGGCGTGCGTACTCCAGGCAGGCGCCGATACAGCGGCCTGCGCGCAGGTCGCGCAGCTCGCCGGTGGCGCGATCACCGGTGTGGTAATCGTAGCCACCCATGGTGATGGTGCCGGCGCCGGCGTAGCCATTGATCACCAGCTTCATGGTGGAAGCTGCTTTCTGGAACTCGCGATCGCTGAGGAATTCGTTCGAGCTGAAAATGCCGGCGGGGCCGACAATATCCGGGTCGAGCGCCGGGTCCAGTGCAGAAGGGTCGCCGAAGCGCGCGGCGAGGTCGGCGCTCTTCATATAGCCGCACTTCACCAGATCCTTGATCACCGCATCATTGGTAACCCGGGTATTGACCTTGCCCAGTTTGGAATTAGAGATGCGGTACATGGATTCCATTACCGCCACGGTGTCTTCCTGGCTCAGCAGGCCAACCAGATCACCCACATCTACCAGGCCGGTAACATCCGACGGACGGTCGATCTTGGTGGGGCGCACTTCCGGATTAATCAGATCCATCGGCGCCATGGAGTTGCCACCGGATTCGCTGGTCTGGGAGCCGATCAACGCCAGCAGTGAACCGTTGGCGCCGGCGCGGTTGATGCCGTACATGGGGTTGTGCGGGTTGTTGCCGGTATCGTTTTCCGAGCGCGCGGGAATGACCGCACCATTAATGGCGCCGGCGGTTCCGGGGGATACTTTTTCGAGAATCCCCGCCAGCATCTGGCTGTCACTGTGAAACGCCAGACCCAGGTCGGTATTGTACAACGGGTTGCCGGTGCCATCGGTGAGTGAGGGCACCATATCGCCGGGCAGACCCTGCTTGCTGTAACCCGCGGTGCTCAGGAAGTCGAGCTGGCCACCCTGCTTGCCGACGAGTACGTTGGAGCCCGCGATGTTGGCGCCACCGGCCAGGTCAAAGCAGATGAAGGGAATCTTGCCTGCACCGTTCTTGCTGACGCCGCACAGGGCGCGCATCGCTTCCAGGTCCGAAGACAAGCTGACCTCTGCCTGCGCCGGATTGGCGAACAGGCTGAATACCGAGCCGCCCAGCACGGTTGCCATACCGGCACGGAAACCTTGGCCGAGGAAGTCCCGTCGGCTTACCGGGCGGTGGTGGTCCGGGTGGCGCAGTGGTTGGTCCAGTCCAAAATGTTTTTTCTTGCTCATGACGTTTCCGGGTTCCCGGGTCTTGCGTATTTTTTAATGCGTTGTCTTGCCGTCGCGCTTCGTTTCCCGAAGCGCACACACAAAAATTTAGTGGATCAAAATCATCGCACTGCCCATCGCGGCGGCACAGGCGGCCTTAACGGTGGTGGCGGTGCGGTCTGCACTGCAGCCAGCGCCGCAGGCGGTCATCTTGTCGATCAGGCCGTCCAGCTCGGCGCGCACCGCGCTTTCATCCGGTGCGGTACCCAGCTGCGCGGTGTGGCCGCCCACAGCGGCGCTCCAGGTAATCGGCCGTCCCAGCAGATTTTCCAACAGCGGATCCAGAATCTGCGCGCGCTTGGTGTCGTTATCAAACGCACTGCTGGCGGCAGCGGAGAAGTCGAAACCGGAGAAGTAGCTGGCGCGCGCGCTGGTATTGTCCACCAGGGTGCTGCAGTACTTCACCGCCAGTTGGGTAATACCCATCTGCTGGGCGGCGAGGAAGCCTTGAATATCGGCTTCCACCGGCAACTGCTGTTTCACCTTCTCCCAGGTATCCAACACATCCGGATGGGCGCTGGAAATACCGGTGGCTGCAGACAGTGCTGCGTGAATCTGCTCAAAGCGGCGAATACCAATGCGCGGTTGCGGGGTCAGGTCCGCGGCCGCGGCTGGTGCCGCCGGGGTGGCTTCGACGCGCACGAATTCTTCATTGCCCAGGCGCTCGAAGGTCAGGAAGAACTCGTCCGAGGTGGGGCCTTTCTCCAGGCTGATGATGGTGCCGAGCGGAGAAAGTTTCTGGCCGGCCTCCGCGTCGTAATCCGTGGCGGTCACCGTGGTATCGAGATTCGCCCATGCCTGTCCCACCACCGCTTCGCGACCGTTGATGCCGATGCGCATACCCTGGATAACAACGCCGTCCGGGGTGACGCCGTCTTCCAGGCTGATGAACTTGGGTTCGCTGAACAGGTAACCGTGGTTGTCGAACTGCTGCACCTCGAACATCACGTAGCCTTCCGGCACGTTGGTCTCGTCTTCCACCTTGAACAGCAGCAGGTATTTTTCACCAACACCCGCATCGTAATTGGTCAGGATGTCGTCCTGGCTCAGTGCGCGGGAGTGAATCGCCAGCAGGCGCACGGAGCCATGCCACTGGTTTTCATTGGAGACTTCGCTGCCCAGTACCAGCGCGAAGGTGTCGTCCCAGGTCGACAGCAGGCCCGGTTCCACCGGATCGGCATCGCCGGTGAACTCACCGTTTACGTACAGGCGGCGGCCATTAATAGGATCGAAGGTGGCCACCACATGCTGCAGGGTTGCCTGCGCGCGCTCCGCCATATCGTCGGTGATCAGCGCGGGCATGCCGTCGGCATTGGTGCTGGCGTCATTGCGGTTCTGGAAGGTGTAGTTGTACATCGCCTGGCCGAGGGTGAAGTTGCGAATATCGTTGCCACCGGAGTAGCTGATAATCCGCGCGGGGCCTTCCTGTACCACGTTGGCCGGGGCGACCCAGGCTTCGATGGTGTATTCACCGGTGCCGCTGAGGGTGTCGAACAGGCGCTTGCTGGTGGCGGTAGTGGCCTGGGCCTTACCGCCGGTCAGCTGTACGCCCCAGGAGCCGAGCCACTCATAGTCGCCGGACAGCTTCAGATCGATGGCCGGATTGATGCCGGAGGTATCGTAGGCGATATCGTCGCTGCCGGTTTTAAATTCGTACAGCGCGATCGCGTTGTTGTCGATACGGCCACCGCCGCTGCTCACCACACCGTCGGTCAGGAACAGCGCCTTACTGATGACCCAGTTGGGGTCTACGGCGGTGACCGAAATGCCATCGGCGAAATTGCGAATCGCCGCGGCCATAGCATCGGCGTTTTCCGAGCAGTTGCTCCAGCAATTGTGGAAATCGCTACCGAGCCGTACCACGAGACGGGAATTTTCCGGGCTGTCGAGGTCAATCCGCGGTTTCGCGGCCTCGTAGGCCTGGTCGACATCGCTGCTGGCAATGTACGGCTGTTGTGCGGTACTGGCGTCTTCACTGTGGCAGCTGGAGCAGTACTGTTCCAGCAGCGGATAAATGGTGTTCGCAAAGTTGCCGCTGGATTCCGGGAAGCTTTTACTTTCGCCGACTTCGCGTTCGGTGGGAGCGGTGAGCGTGATGGTGCTGGCTACGGAGCCGGCCGCAGAGGCCCAGTCAGCAATGTAGCCGGTGATGATCTCCGCACAGGCGTCGGCACTGGCCAGCCAGCAATTGTGGCCGCTGGCCACCTTGGTGACCAGGCGCGAATCTTCCGGCGCGCCCAGATTGACCAGGTCGCGGCCTTCGCCATGTGCGAGGTTGATGTCGTCGCCGCGCACAAAGCGCGGGCTCTGGTTGCCCTCCACGTGACAGCTACCGCAGCGGTTTTCCGCCGCCAGGTTGTCCCAGATATAGCGCTTATAGTTCTGTACGTCTTCACTTTCCGGGGCCGGGCCGGCATAGCTGGTATCACCGGAGTCCGGGTTGGTGTTGGGCAGCTCTTCGGTGGACTGCCCGCTGCCGCCGGAACAGGCGACCAGCATGGCACTACTGAGAATGGTGGATAACAGTGCGGCCCTGCGCAGGCGCGGACGCACAACAAGCTGGCAAAAGTCGGACATGGTCTGCAGGGGATTCTTCTGGCTGGTACTGGTCGCTGGGGTCTTGTAGTGCATTGTGTTATTCCCCCGCACAGTAAACAGCAGTATCGGCATACACCTGCTTCAGCTTGTAGCCGTTACTGGTGAAGCTGTCGGTAATGCTGCTAATGCGATTGCGGTCGGTGCTGTCTTCCGGTGCGCGCAGGCACACCTGTTCAAACACCTTGGTGACCTGACACTGGGCAAAGGCCTGGCTGTTGGCCAGCTCCTGGCCCATGGACTTGGCGCCGTTGCCGGTGCCCGGCAGCGCTTCACTCCATCCCAGGTGCAGGTTCGGCCCTTCGCGCCAGTAGTTATCCCACTTGTCATCGGGGATCACGAAGCCATACGGAAAGGTGGCACTGTTGATATGGTTCTTGGCCTGCACACGGGTGCCGGTGGTGGGGTCGGTATCACCGCTGCGGTTGTAATCCAGACGGCCGTCTTCGCCGGTCGGATCATTTTCCACATCGTATTCGTAGTTGTAGTACGCGAAGGCCTGGGCCATTGGGTCCATGCCACTGTGGCAGCCAATACAGTTGTTCTGGAAGACGCGGCTGTCGCCGCCGGGGCTGCGGCTCACGTCCTGACGAATGCGATCTGGCGGTCTTGAGGTGTCGTGCACCTGTTCGAGGTCGCGACACAGGTGATTCATCAGGGTGAAGCGGAACATGGCGCGATTGGTGCCGGCATAGAAGAATGCCTTGGCGCCGCCACGGGTGGTCATCACACCGGCGGTGGCGTCGCTGGGCAGGCCGGTGACCGAAGACTGGGACTGGCGCTCCAGCGTGGTCTGCAGCGGGTAGCCCGCCGCCTCCAGTGCCTCGTAGTGATCATTGTTGGCGTTGTTGTACGTGGGCAGGCCCAGGCCGGAGGCGCCGGTATAAATAATGTCGCCGGAAAGGATCTCGCGGAAGTCCACATCGTCGCGCACCATGCCGATCACGGTTGCGGTGTAATCGTTCAGGGGCGCAAAATTATCGCCGTCGCGATTGGTCCATGGCGTAACCAGGTTCTTCAAGGTTACGTCATAAAAAGAATCATTTTCCATTGCCAGCTGGGCGGCGCTGGTGGCATTGCCATTGACAATACGTTCGGCCATTTCGGTGAGCACGCTGACACTGGGTTTGACCCCGGTCAAACGGCTGTGCATTTGTGCGGCCTGTTCTTCCGGGCCTGCCAATGCCGGCATGGAAATTGAAGCGCTGAGGCAGGCAGTTGCTGCAAGCAGCGCCCGCGTAGCGGACGATGGGATTTTCATCATGAAACGTTTTGCGTCTGGTTATCGTCGTACGGTCGTACCGATTGACTTGTATGCATTGCGAGTGGAAGAAATAGTAAAGAAGACCGAAGGATTCGCCAGCGGAAAAAATATAAAGCGTGTTCTGGTTGGCAATTTCCCCGTGCATTGCTTGAGATCGAAATTTTGCGGCGGGAGAATCGAAGTTAAATCGAGCTGGGTTGTCAGACGAGCATCTAGCAAAATGCAGTAAGGTTGTGATGTAAATGGTGAGTGGTTACTGCGTTTCTTCTTCGGGTTGTCATTAAAAATTCACAGAAAATCATTGAGAAATTATCCGTCGCGGAACGATGTTGCGGGTAAAGAGGACGAGTTCTTGAAAGCTTTTGGTGCACGGACGCTGGCCGCCCGTCGGAAATTGTCACTGCTGTCTATTTTTTCTGCGATCGCCTTGGCCGGTTGTGGCGGTAGTTCTGACGATGGTTCCAGCCTGGGTGGTGATCAGGCGGAAGATCCGGTAGTGGTGGATTACCCGGTGGTGTATGTGCGCCGCTCGCTGGTGCGCGATGAGGAAGGCATGCTGGTCGTCGACAGTGTGTACAGTCCTTCCACTTTTCACCCGGGTGCCGAATTGCTACTGCGCGATCGCGCTACCGCCACCGCCCCGGAACGCTCCCTGACGGAAGGCCTGTTTGTCAGTGATGAAGAGGCAGGCATCGTGTTCGAGGGCGGCTATGACGTCAAGGACCTCGCGGTATCCGCCGATGGCAGCCAGCTGGCCTTTGCCATGCGCGCCCCGAATATTGCGGGTTTGGATGATGACGAGCAGCCGAGCTGGAATATCTGGCTGTACGAATTCGAAACTGCACAGCTTACCCGGGTCATTGCCTCGGACCTGATTGCCGAAGAGGGCGATGACATTTCCCCGGCATTCCTGCCTGACGGGCGCCTGGTATTTACCTCGACCCGCCAGCGCCGCTCGCGTGCGCTGTTACTGGATGACAACAAGCCCCAGTTTTCTGCACTGGCAGAAGATCTGCAAGAGCCAGCATTCGTGTTGCATGTAATGGAAGCTGACGGCAGCGACATCCAGCAGATCTCCTATAACCAGAGTCATGATTTGACCCCGACGATATTGTCTAACGGCCGCATCCTGTTTAACCGCTGGGACAATATGGGCGGGCGTGATCGCTTGAGCCTGTATACCGTCAAGCCCGACGGCACCGACCTGCAGCTGTATTACGGTTATCACAGCCAGGCCACCGGCACTGGCTCCGGTACCGATCCGGTTGCCGCCACCTTCAGCAAACCGCAGCAGATGCCCGACGGGCGCATTCTCGTGACCCTGCGCGCACCGGAAGGTATTGCCTACGGTGGCGACATGGTGGTGATCGATGGGGAGAATTTTTCCGAAGCCTACAGCGAGCCAGAGCAGCAGGGCGTATTGCAGGGGCAGGAATCCCTGTCCGTGGAGCAGGTAATTATCGATGGCGGCCTGTCACCCCACGGCCTGTTTGCCAATGCCTGGGCGTTCCACGATGGTACCAGTCGTTTGCTGGTGAGCTGGAGTGAGTGCCGGGTGATCGAGCCGGGCACCGCAACGGAAACCGAAGCCGGTATTACCCAGCCCTGTACCGACGAATGGCTGGCAACCCCGGATATTGAGCCCGCCGATCCACTCTACGGACTGTGGATTTACGATTATGACGAAGGCACCCAGCGCCCGATCATTCAGCCGGAAGAGGGCATCATGATCAGTGAAGCGGTGACCGCGGACACCCGCCCGGTGGCCACATTTATCCCGCAACCGATTCCCGGTATCGATATTGATCGCGACCTCTATGATGAAGGCATGGCGGTACTGGATATTCGCAGCGTCTACGATTTCGACGGTATGGAGCTGCTGGAAATCGACGTGCTGGCCGATCCGCTGCAAAGCACGGCTGCCGACCGCCCCGCGCGCTTCCTGCGCGTGGTCAAAGCGGTGGGGATTCCCGACGATGACGTTCTCGATTTCGACCGCTCCGCGTTTGGCCGCAATCGCAGTCAGTTGATGCGTGAAATCGTTGGTTATACGCCGATTCAGCCCGATGGCTCGGTGCGAGTAAAAGTACCGGCGGATACCCCGCTGGCCATTTCTGTGGTGGATGAAAATGGTCGACGCCTGTTCGGCCGCCACAATAACTGGCTGCACTTCCGCGCCGGTGAATTGCGCAAATGCCAGGGCTGTCACCTTGCGGACAGCGAGGTGCCCCACGGGCGCACGGATATGGAGCCGGAATCCGCCTGGGCCGGCGCGCCAACGAGTGCCGCCCCTTTTCCCAATACCGAGCCGGGCCTCACCGCAGACATGGGTGAAACCATGGCGCAGCTGCTGGCGCGCGTGGCGGGGCACCCGGAGCTGGAGGGCGACCTGAAGTTTGCCGACAACTGGACCGATCCGGCGCTGCGTGCCAAGGACCCGTCGAGCGAGCTGCTGATGAGTGAACTCACTACCCCGGCGCCTACCAGCCTTCCCTGTTTGAGCAGCTGGAGCGCGGACTGCCGCACGGTGATTCACTACCCGGACCATATCCAGCCGATTTGGGATCTGCCGCGACAAATCACCGATGATATGGGTACCGTGCTGGAAGACCGTACCTGCACCGCCTGCCATAGCAACCGCGATGCTGCGGGCATGGCGCAGGTGCCCCCGGGGCAGCTGGATCTCCGCGGGGACCAGTCCGGTGTGAATAACAACTACAGCACTTCCTATGTCGAATTAATTTTTGACAACCCGACCGAAGAGCTCCGCGACGGCGCAGTACAGAACGTTTTGGTGCAGGATACCGACGACGATGGCAATCCGCTGTTTGAAGTCGATGAAAACGGAGAGCAGATCCTAGATGCAGATGGCAACCCGATTCCTGTTATGGTTACCGTCAATATTCAGCGGATCATGAACACTAACGGTGCCAACGCCAGCCGTTTCTTCAATGTATTTGAAGCGGGAGGCGTGCATGAGGGAGAATTGTCCGCAGCGGAATTGCGTTTGATTTCTGAATGGCTGGATATCGGTGCGCAGTATTACAACAATCCATTTGAAGCGCCGGTTAACTAAACAATGAACAGGCAGCTCGAGTTTAGAGCAAGCAGGGCCGTAGCAATGACCACGGCCCTATTTATCTTGGGGAGCTTGGGGAGTTTTTCCTCATCGGTCGTGGCGCAGCCGGAAACGGTCAGTGACTCGGCAGAAAACTCGGGTGATGTATTCGTCACCGACAGCTTTTCCGCACGTCAGTTCGAAGACCGCCAGCCGGAGACGCTGGCGTTCGATAGCGAGCGGGTCATCGTCGGAGCGGAGTTTCTCAATTTGTACACCGGCCCCGGCCGCGGCTATGTGATCGACCATGTGGTGGAGTACGGCGAGCCCCTGTGGCTGCTGAAGCGCCGTACCGACTGGGTCAAGGTCATGACCCGCACCGGCAAGACCGGCTGGGCCAAAATTGCCGACCTCGACGAAATCTATACCACCGAGGGCGAACAGGTGGTGGTACCCACCCCGGGCATCGACGACTACCGTGACCAGAGCCTCCGCGTTGGCTTTGCCTATGGTGATTTTGCCGGTGCCAACTCCATGGGACTGTCTCTTGGTTACCGCTTTACCGGCAACCTCTCCGCGGAACTGCGCGCAGCGCAGACCATCGGTGCCTATTCCGATAGCCGCACCTTCCAGGTTGCGGTGGTGCACCAGCCCTTTCCGCAGTGGCGGGTATCCCCGTATTTCCTGCTCGGCACCGGGGTCAATATCACCTCGCCCAACGCCACTATCGTCGCCACCGAAGACCGCCAGGACACCACCATGCTGTCCGGCATCGGTATCACCACCTATTTATCCCGTCGCTTTGCCCTGCGCGCGGAAGTTGCAAATCACTACCTGCTGACCTCGCGGGAAGAAAACCAGGAGATAGTCGAGTGGAAACTCGGATTCGACGTATTTATGTAAAGCTCGCGAGCCTTCTGCTGGCAGGTGCTATGTCCTCAACTGCGCTTGCGCAAAGCTCTGGCGATATCGACGATATTATTTCGCCGGACCTGGAACGCCGCGAAATTCGCGAAGCCAAAATTGATAGTGAAGATTTTGAATTCACCGTGTATCTCGGTGGCATCCTCAGTGTCGAAGACTTCGGTAGCAACAGTATGATCGGCGGTAGCCTGGCCTACCACATCAACGAAGACTTCTTTATGGAGGCGGCCTACGGCCAGGCGACCCTGGGGGAGTCCAGTTACGAGCGCCTGAGTGGCTCGGCACCGCTGCTCAGCGACGATGAGCGGGACCTCAGTCTGTACAACCTGTCCCTGGCCTGGAACTTCCTGCCCGGGGAAATTTTCATCCTGGATAAGTTCGCGCTCAACAGCAATTTGTATCTGATCGGCGGCGCGGGCAATACCAATTTTGCCGGTGAAGAGCATTTCACCTATAACGTCGGTATCGGTGTGCGCATGCTCGCTCAGGACTGGCTGGCCCTGCGCCTGGATGTGCGCGACCACATTTTTGAACACGAAATTTTTGGTGAGCCGTTAACGACCAACAATCTATCCGCCCAGCTGGGCGTATCGATTTATTTCTGAATACACAATAACGAGACAAACCCTACTGGAGTCAATCCATGCGTAAATTGATTGCCGCCCTTTGCACCAGCGCTGCCCTGCTGGCCGCTGCCCCTGTTTTCGCCAAGATCCCCGCCAGCGATTTCACTCTGGCCTCTCTGAAAGATGGCAACCTGAAGCTGAGCGAGCAGCGCGGTGAAGTGATCATGCTGAACTTCTGGGCTTCCTGGTGTGGCCCCTGTCGTGAAGAAATGCCGCTGCTGAACGACCTGCACGCACGCTACGAGCCGGTGGGCTTCCAGGTGTGGGGCGTGAACGTGGATGCCAACCCGGCAGACGCTCAGGCGATGCTGAATAAAATCCCGGTGGACTTCCCGGTGCTGTTCGATTCCAAAAGTGACGTGAGCAAACTGTTCGGCGTGCAGGCCATGCCGAGCTCCGTATTTATCGATCGCGATGGCAACGTGCGCTACGTGCACAAGGGTTACCGCACCGGTGACGAGGCCGAGTACAAAAAAATCATCAAGGAACTTATCCGGGAATAAGCCATGACCAAGCGCGCGCTCCTGTTACTGCCGGCTTTGTTACTGCTCGGTGGCTGCGAAAGCATAATGCCCGAACCATGGGTACAGCCCTACGAGCGGCATTACCTCGCCGACCCGATTATGAGTTTTGAGCGGGACCCGGTGGCGGCCGGCTTTATGAATCACGTCTACGAAGCGCGTGAAGCCGCCCGCGGTGCCGAAGGCGGGTCGGGAGGCGGCTGTGGTTGTAACTAAAGAATTCCGTGAGAGCTACTACGCTCTCACGAAATTTTTACTTTTTTCGGTATTTTTCGTGTCGACTGCGAAAGCTGCGGTGCTGCCGGAAGAGCGGCTCGACACCCTGTACCACTCCTACAGTGGTGGCGGCGTCACCATTGATGGCCCGTCGATACTGGTGCGCAAAAACATTGGCAACAATGTTTCACTGTCGGCCAATTACTATGTGGATATGATTTCCGGGGCCTCGATCGACGTGCAGGCAACGGCCAGTCGCTATACCGAGCAACGGGATGAGTTTTCCGTAGGGGCGGATTATCTGGTGGATAAAGCCACCATGAGCCTGAGCTATACCAATTCCAGCGAAAACGACTACCAGGCGGAAACCGTCGGTTTTGGTATCTCGCAGGATTTCTTCGGCGACCTCAGCACCCTGTCCCTGCGCGCCACCTACGGTAGCGACGATGTGATGCGTAACGGTGACGAAGACTTTCTCGGCCACGCCGAGCACCGCCGTTATTCCCTGGGCTGGAGTCAGATCCTTACCACCAAGCTGATCGCCGAGCTGAGTGTGGAAACCGTCGCCGACGAGGGCTTCCTGAATAACCCCTACCGCAGTGTGCGCTATCTCGACCCGTCCTCTGCGCTTGGTTTCAGTTACCAGGCCGAGCTCTACCCCACCACCCGCAACAGTGATGCGGTGGCGTTAAGAGCGAAATATCGACTGCCCTACCGGGCGGCGGTAAAAACGGAATATCGGCGCTATGCGGATAGCTGGGGCATCCAATCGGATAACCTGGAGTTTCGCTATACCCATCCGCTGGAAAGTGAGAACCTGATTCTCGAAGGGAAACTGCGCTTCTACAAACAGAAGGGTGCGGATTTTTACAGTGATCTGTTCCCGTATGTGGACGCCACCAACTTTCGCGCGCGGGATAAAGAGCTCAGTGATTTCACCAGCACTGCGATCGGCTTTGGCGCCACCTACCTGGTACCCGATCGCTGGGCACTGTTCGACCGCAAAAACACCCTGAACCTGTACTGGGATTACGTGCTATTCGATTACGAGAACTTCCACGATGTGCGGGTGCACAATGGAGGTGACAGCGTACTGCCCGGTGACGAACCCGCCTATAACTTCAACGCGCATGTGGTGCGCGCTTATTGGTCCATGTGGTTCTGAGCACCCGCCCATCGCTGCGGCTGCCGGTTTGGGGGGAGTGCTTTTCCGGCCGGTAGCCGTCTTATCTTTTCCCCCTGATCTTGTCACGTCATCGACTGTTGTTGTATGTTTTCCAATCAAAACAATAATCAACCGGACACGTGATAGCGGCTGCGGGCTACCGAAAGTACAAGCACGTACAAGCCGCAATCGTGTTTCCGGGCCCACCGCTAAGTGGGTTCAGCGATGACGAACTGCCTATGCCTAAGACCTGCCACAGGTCATTCAGCGCCCTGCTGCTAGCGACGACGCTCGGCGCCCTACCGGCGCACCCGGTCGTGGCGGGTGCTGTCGCATCGAACGCGTCATCCCCTGCAGTTACGGTTTATTCATTCCAGCTCCCCGCGCAACCGCTTGAGCAATCCCTGCTCGCACTGTCCCGTGAGACCGGGATGGCGGTGATGACGGGAGTACAGGGTGCGTCGCTACCCGCTGCGCCCGCCCTGCAAGGCCGCTACACCATCGACGCAGCACTGGAATTCCTGTTGGCCGGGTCGGGGCTGCGCTACCGTCGAGTCGATGGCCAGGGTGTGGTCATACTGCCACGGCGCAGCGAGCCTGAGCCGAGCGCTACGCTTGAGGAGCACCCGGCCGAACCGCGTCCACTGCTGGAGGAAGTCGAGGTGATCGCGAGCAAGCGCCGCACGAATCTCCAGCACACGCCCATGGCGATCACCGCGCTGCACGGAGAGCGGTTGCGGGAGCGCAATATCGACAGCCTGGAAGAGCTGGCCGCGGATGTGCCCAGCCTGCAGGTGACCCGCAATGGCGATCACACCACATCCATGCTGTATCTGCGCGGTATTGGTTCGGACAATCACACCGAAGCCGGCGACTCCGGTATCGCCACCCATGTGGACGGGATTTTCAGCAGCCGGGTACAGGGTACCGCGGTGCTGCTGTATGACCTGGACCGGGTAGAGGTGCTGCGCGGGCCGCAGGGCACGCTATTTGGCCGCAACTCCACCGGAGGGGTGATCAACTACCACAGCGCGCGTCCCACCCGCGATTGGTCGTCTGAAATGTCCATCACGCTGGACAGCAACCAGCAAAAGAAATGGCGCGCAGTGGCCAATGCTCCGCTCACCGACAATTGGGCCCTGCGCTGGGCCGCCGTCAAGCAGACGGCAGACAGTCCGCTCACCTATACCAGCGACTCCATCGCGGCCAGGGCCGCCGATCGCTACAACAATACCGATCTGTTCAGCCACCGCCTGAGCTCCGACTGGCAGTTGGGCGACGCACTCAACTGGTGGGTGAGTTTTGAGGGCTTCGAGGACCGCGGCGCGGGCAGTCTGCCCCTTGTGGATTACGATACCCCGCTCACCATCGATACCCCGGGACGCACCGTGCTGGATCAGGATACCTGGCGCAGCCGGTTAGAGCTGGCGCTGCCCGCGGCGCATACCCTGTCGTATATCGCCGGTCATGGCCTGACCCGCCGCAGCCAGGACTGGGATGCAGACCGTGAGAGCCCACTGGGCAGCGAAACAGACCCGGCCATCTACCACCAGAGCAACCGCACGGTGTGGTCCAAATACCGCGCGCGTCAGCATGAGCTGCAACTGAAAAACAGCGATGACGAAGCATTGCGCTGGCTGCTCGCCTATTTTCACTTCAGCGAACAGAACGCCATTCGCTTTGACCTGGAACACCAGCTGGAAGACGGCAGTGGCTGGGGCGGTGCCCCTTCCCACAGTTTCCAGCAGCCCCATCGCGGCACACGCCTGAACGCGGTGTATGGTCAGTTGGATTACGATGTCAGTGAATACTGGCAGGCCAGTGTCGGTGCGCGCACCGGGCGCGATCAGCGCTATGATCGCGGCGGGCGCAATATCGCCTGCCCAGACCTGATTCGCGCAGATCGCGGCGGCGAGCTCGGGGTGATTGCGGTAAACCAGGCCTCGGCCAATCCCGGCCAGTGCTTTGTGGCCAACTACAACGATGTCGACCGCGCCTGGCGCAGCACCACCGCCATGGCGCGCCTCAGTTACCAGCCAGCTGATGAAACGCTCCTCTATCTGCTGTTCGCCGAAGGCTTCAAGCCGGGCATTGTGCAGGACGGCGCCTCGCTGAGCGGTACTTATAGCGGTGCCGAGGACCCTGCCTTCCAGCAGGACCTCACCCTGCTGATTGCGCGCAATAACGATGGCGCCGCCTATGTCGGCCCGGAAACCAGCACCAATATCGAGATGGGGTTCAAGCTTGGCCTGCTGGATGGCGCCATGACTCTGAATGGTGCCCTATTCGATACCGGCTATCGCGACCTGCAGGTGTCCGGCATTGCGGTGGCGAAAGACGGGACGGAACTGATTCGCAGTACCAACGCCCCCAGCGCCACCATTCGCGGCCTGGAGCTGGAACTCAACTGGGCATCCAGCCAGAACGGGCGCGTCAGTGGCTTCCTGTCCTGGCTGGATGCCCGCTATAACCGCTTCTATGCGGTCGATAACGAGTTTCCGGATCATGGTGCGACCTGGAACCCAAGCGTTGGCGACCCACAGGTACCGAATCTGGTGGACTTCAGTGGCAACCGCCTGAAACAGGTGCCGCGCCTGAGTCTGGGCCTCAACTACCGCCACGGTTTTCCTGTGGGTGACGCCCTGCGTGCCACCGCACGCCTCGGCCTGCATTACACCAGTAGCATGTATTTTGACGAGGCCAACCGCGGCGACCGCAGCGGCTTCCTGTGGCACAACAGCACCGCCGAATGGGTCCCGGATCCATCTGGTGCCGCCCGTAATATTGACCGTCGGCCCACGCACAGCCTGTGGAACGCGGGTATAAAGCTGGCGCCGCATGCTGGCAACTGGTGGCTGGACCTCTATGGGGACAACCTGACCAATGCGCTGGTGGCGAGCGACGTGCACGATGCCGATGTCGCGGTTCCCGCTTACTACTACGGTCCCCCGCGCAGTGTCGGCCTGCGCTTCGGCCTGCAGTTCGACTGATTTACGTGTGGCGGGTTCGCAAAGATCGCCCGAAAAATTCATCGGAGGGGGAGACGATTCGGGCCTGATCCCCGTTATATCGACAAGAGAAAGTGATTGCCGCATAAGTACGGCGTCCTGATAACAAAAACCATGGTGAAGAGAGTCGATGGCCACAGCATTGGCGAGCCAGATGGTAAGCGAAAACGAGCGCGACCTGGATTACTACTACCGCGAATACCACCAGGAACTGTGTCGGTATGCGGTGAGTAAGTTCGGCCTGTCGTACAGCGAGGCGGAAGACCTGGTGCAGGAGGCGTTTGCGCGTATGGCGCCGCAGCTGCACACCGGTGAAATCGAGCATGTGCGCGCGTTCCTGTACCGCTCGGTGCACAACGCCACCATCGACGCCTTGCGCAAAGGCCAGGTGCGCGAGAGTTACGCACAGTCGGTACAGGGCGACCCAGACCGTGACCAGGATAGCCGCAGTCCCGAAAGGGTGGCTTCCGGCCGCCAGTTCCTTGGCCTGATCAGTCGCGCGCTGTGGAACATGCCGCACAAGCGTCGCCGGCTGTTATTGATGAATCGTGTCGATGGGCTCTCCTACGCGGAAATTGCGCGTCGCGAGGGTCTCTCGGCAACAGTAGTGAAGAAGCACGTGGCGAAAGCCCTGGCCGGTTGCCAGGAAGCGCTGCGGGCACACGGTGGAGAATGAAGATGTCGACTGGGAACAGTCAGCCGCAGACCGATATCCGGCAAATAGAAGCGGAAGCCCGGGAATGGTTTCTGTTGCAGGGCGAGCGCGCACTGGACGGCTCCGAACAGGTAGCGTTTGCGCACTGGATGGAACAGCCGCAACACCGCAGCGCTTATCAGCAACTGCAACAGATCGATCAGACCCTCGCCGCACTCGCGGCGAGCGAAGAGGGCGCGCGTTTGCGTCAGCCGAGCGGCCTGTCTGCACTGATGGAAACACTGCGCAGTTATCTTGGCGTGAGCCCGCTAAACGGCCTTGCGTTCGCCTGCACGCTAATGCTGGCGGTGGGTATTGCCTATCTGGCACCCTGGCAAGGCGAGCCGGCCGCCCAGTCCTATGCTTCCGAGCTGGCGCAGGTACGCAACGTGACCCTGGAAGATGGGACCCGCGTAACGCTTGGGGGTGACTCGGCGCTGGAAGCGGAATTCAGCGAAGACAGTCGCCGTATTAAGCTGTTGCGCGGTCAGGCATTTTTTAATGTGGCTAAGGATTCCGCGCGGCCATTTCAGGTGACTGCACAGGGTGCAGAAGTGCGCGTTGTGGGTACTCGCTTCGATGTGCGTACCGGCAGCAAACTCAATCCTGCGGTGAAGGTCACCGTGGAAGAGGGCATCGTCGATGTCGCCCGCAAAAACACCGTTGCGACTGAGGATGTGGATAAAGGCGATTCGGCAAACAAGGTGCGTCTGACTGCCGGCCAACAGGTCAAGGTCGACGAGCGTGCGATCAGCCCGGTCAGCCAGGTCGATGCCACTACCGTCGCCAGCTGGCGCCAGGGCAAGTTCAGCTACCGCGACGCGCCGCTGTCGGAAATCGTTGCCGATGCCAATCGTTATCGCCAAGACCGCATCATCATCGGCACCCGCGAACTGGAAAATCTGCGGGTGACCACCGCCTTTACTGCCGACCAGGCGGATACCCTGGTGGCCATGCTGGAGCAGTCATTGCCGGTGCGTGTGTTCAAAGAGCCCGATGGGCGCGTGGTGATCTGGCCCGGCACGGTAGAGCACTGAAGCCTGCCAGGCCGTTCGCGAAAAAAACCCGGGGTGTCCCCGGGTTTTTTATTGCCCGTACAGCGCGGGAATCGCTTCCTCTGCGCTGTAGTGCATTGAGCGATTATATCTTTTCCAGTACCAGCTCAATGGTCGCGCGCTTTCCGCGAATTTTTTGCTGGGTGGTGGTGATGTCAGCGGCGCAGTCGCCTTCCTGGTCGCCATAGTCACCCCACTGGGCGTGGTTGGCACCATCTATCTGATGGAAGCTGGCATTGTAAGGCAGGGTCCAGCTCAGGGATTGCACGGTCTGGGGTGGTACAAGGCAGTCGAGTTCGCCGTAAATTGACGCTACCACCAGATCGGTACGGTAGGAGATGGGGTTTTCCGGATCCGGGAAACTCGCCCACAGTGCCAGTCCCTTAATGGAGAAATCCTGCGGATTTTCCGCAATATATTTGGCGGCAATCACCCCGCCCAGGGAGTGCCCGGCCAGTGCCCAGTTCGCAATATCCGGGTTGGCGGCCTTGATGACCGGCACCATTGAAGGCATCAGGCCGGCGATAACCAGTGTGCTTGGCGAATTATCGATGACCACCGGGTAGCCGTTGGCGGCGATTTTGCGTGCGATACGGGCGTAGGCGCGTGGGTCTACATCGCCACCCGGCTGGATCAGCAAGCCCACGTCCTGGGTAATGAAATTATTATCGAAGCGGATGAACTGCGGCGTCTCGGTGACAGTCATTACCAGATTGGACTCCAGCGCATCGAGGGCGTCGTCGTTCGCCATGGCTGGATAACCCTGTGCGACACTGGCCTGCGGCAGGAGAAGGGTGAGGAGCATCGACAGAGCGATGCCAAGAGGTGCGAGTTTTTTCATGGTGTTTCCCGAAATTATATGCTGCGAGTGGGTTGCTCCAGATCTCGACTGGGCCTCATTACCTAAGTGCGAGCGCAGTGAGAAGACGCATATAAGTCATAACAACATAACAATATAAACTTATATCATTAGAGCTAAATCTTTATATCTCGGGAGAGTTGTCTGAAACAACCAGTGGCGGCTGCAATTGCCTGATGGCGCTGCAAGCAACCGATTTTTAGGCGGTAATAGACACTTTGAATGGGGTGTATGCCGCAGGTTAGTCGTGAGAGCCGGCGTAATGCCGACCGTTTCGCGCCAGTCACAGGGGATCGCCGAGGGTTCGGCGGGAGGGCGCTTGTCGGTTTCTGCTCAGGGCGCCAGCTCGCGCCAGAACATCTCCGCCGCGTTCTGGCAGATGGGCTCGATCGCCGCAGAGTCCGCGTAGATACCGTCGATAATCAACCGGCTGATTCCGTGCAGGGTGCTCCAGCTCACCTGGGAAAAACGCAGCGCGTCCACCTTGTGTGAAATCAGTCTCTTTTCCTTCCAGGTGCGCACATTATTCACATAGTTGCGGAAGCTGTTGTGGGATTCTTTGCGCAGGGAGTCTGTGGACGTGCCGGACTCCCAAATGTGCCCACCGAACATCAGGTCATAGTACTCCGTCTGCTCGGTCGCAAACTGCACATAGCCGCGTACAAAGTCGCGCATGCTCTCGGCACTGGGGGGGCGCTGACCGTTCTGGTGTACCTCCGACAGCATGGCGTTGTAGCGCCGGAACCCCTCCTCGGCGATGGCACACAGTAGCGCCTGCTTGTCCGCAAAGTAGTGGTAAGACGCGGTGCGCGACACACCGATATTCAGCGCCAGCTTGCGCATGGACAGCGCCTTCTCACCCTCTTCCCGAATGATGCGCACAGCCTCGCTCACCAGAGTCTGGCGGAGGTCCCCATGGTGGTAACTGCCAGAGCGGCTTGAGGTACTAGATGTAGTGCGGGTGGAAGATGTGGTCATGCTGCGCAATCTATCAGGCCATCTTGACACTGTCAAAACCGCGACATATGGTAGCGATACGCATTTTGACAGTGTCAAGAATGGGCAGCCGACCAATAGGCTGGCCAGTCAGAATAAATACAACAGAACTCCGAGAACCCAAAAGGGAGATAGGTGATGAGCGACGCACGTTTAGCGCAATGGCACCAGGTGGTATTCCAGCGGGATCAGGCGCTGCTGCGCCAACTGCTGGCGGAAAACGTCGAGTTCCATTCCCCCACCGTGTGGAAGCCGAAGCACGGGCGCGACGTAGCCCAGTTCATCCTGATGAATGTGATCGATATTTTTCAGGGCTTCGAATACCACCGCCAGTGGGTAGACGGCAACGAGATGGCGCTGGAATTCTCCGCCACCGTGGAAGACAAAAGCATCAAAGGTATCGACCTGATCCGCTGGGATGACAACGGCCAGATTATTCACTTTGAAGTGATGGTGCGGCCGCTGAACGGCCTGCAGAAAGTATTCGATGAAATGAACGCACGTGTCGTGGCCGCCGGCTTCGCCTGATACGCAAACAGACAAACAGATTTAGGTAAAACGTGATGAGCAATTCTGCTACCAGTCCTTCCGAGAGCAATCCCTACCCGAAAATGCTCGAGCCCCTCGACCTGGGCTTTACCACCCTGCGCAACCGCGTACTCATGGGCTCCATGCACACCGGCCTCGAAGAAGCGCCCGATGGCCACAAGCGTATGGCCGCGTTTTTTGCCGAGCGCGCCCGCGGTGGTGTTGGCCTGATTGTTACCGGCGGCTTTGGCCCCAACAAACGTGCCGCTACCCACGAGCACACCAAGATGCTGTGGAGTGAAGAGGACTGCGCAGACCATCGCATTATTACCGACGCGGTGCACAAAGAAGGCGGCAAGATCTGTATGCAGATCCTGCACACCGGTCGTTACGCATTTAATGAAAACCCGATAGCGCCGTCTGCCATCCAGGCACCGATCAATCCGTTTATGCCCAAGGCTGCCACCGAAGACGAAATCGAACAGCAGATCGAGGACTTCGTGCGCACTTCCGTACTCGCCAAAGAGAGCGGTTACGACGGTGTGGAAATCATGGGTTCCGAGGGTTACTTCCTTAACCAGTTCCTCGCCGCGCGCACCAACCAGCGCGACGACGACTGGGGCGGCAGCTACGAAAACCGCATGCGCCTGCCGGTAGAAGTGGTGCGCCGCGTGCGCGAAGCGGTAGGTGAAGACTTTATTATTATCTACCGCCTGTCCATGCTCGACCTGGTCGAGGGCGGTAGCGATTACCAAGAAATCGTCACCCTGGGTAAAGCTATCGAAAAAGCCGGTGCCACCATTATCAATACCGGTATCGGCTGGCACGAAGCGCGCATCCCCACCATTGCCACCAAGGTGCCGCGCGCCGCGTTTACCTGGGTTACCGCCAAGTTCCGCGAGGAACTGTCCGTGCCGGTAATTACCTCCAACCGCATCAACACCCCAGAAGTGGCCGAAGAAGTTTTGCAGCGCGGCGATGCCGACATGGTTTCCATGGCGCGTCCGTTCCTCGCCGATGCCGACTTCGTCAACAAGGCCGCGGAAAACCGCGCCGACGAAATCAACACCTGCATCGGCTGTAACCAGGCCTGTCTGGATCATGTATTCAGCATGAAGATGACCAGCTGCCTGGTTAACCCGCGTGCCTGTCACGAGACCGAGCTGAACCTGCTGCCCACCAGCAACGTGAAAAAACTTGCGGTCATCGGCGCCGGCCCCGCGGGCCTCGCCTTCGCCACGTCTGCCGCAGAATGTGGCCACGATGTCACCCTGTTTGATGCCGCCAGCGAGATCGGTGGCCAGTTCAACATCGCCAAACAGATCCCGGGCAAGGAAGAATTCTACGAGACCCTGCGCTACTTCCAGCGCCGTATCGAAACCACCGGTGTTACCCTCAAACTGAATTCTCCGGTAACCGCCGAGCAGCTGAACAACAGTGACTTTGATGAAGTGATCCTGGCCACCGGTATTACCCCGCGCGTACCGCCGATCCCCGGTGTCGAGCACGAAAAAGTGCTCGGTTACCTGGACGTGCTGAGAGACAAAAAGCCGGTGGGCAAAAAAGTCGCGGTCATCGGCGCAGGTGGTATCGGCTTCGACGTATCCGAATACCTGACCCATGCCGGCGAAGCCACCAGCCAGAATATCCCCGCGTTTATGCGCGAATGGGGTGTGGATATGACCCTGCAGGCGCGCGGTGGTATCGAAGGCGTGCAGGCTGAAGTCCCCGCGTCACCGCGTGAAGTGTTCCTGCTGCAGCGCAAGGTCAGCAAAGTCGGCGGCGGCCTGGGTAAAACCACCGGCTGGATCCACCGCACCGGCCTCGCCAACAAAGGGGTGAACATGATCCCGGGTTGTGAATACGTGAAGATCGATGACGAAGGCCTGCACATCAAGGTCGGCGAAGAAACCAAAGTACTGGATGTGGATAACGTGATCCTGTGTGCCGGTCAGGAGCCTGCGCGTGCGTTGCTGGATGGCCTGAACAAACCGTATCACCTGATTGGCGGCGCGGATGAAGCGGCCGAGCTGGATGCCAAGCGGGCGATTGATCAGGGTATGCGTCTGGCTGCGACGATTTAAGCGGGATCCTCGGCTACCTCCGGCCGTTACCTGCCTCTCGTGGGTGGGTCGGTCGGAAGCTTCCCTACACGCTACGGTCTTTCTTGGCGCGACACAATCAGTCTGATGAGATAGCGGTGGGTATTGCGACCGTTTTTTCCTGCTCGATTATTCCAACAGCCCCTTTTCCTGCGCAACCCGCACAGCTTGGTTACGGTCGCGGACATACAGCTTTTCCAAAACCTGGCTGATGTAATTTTTCACCGTACCTTCGGCGAGCTGCAGCTTAACAGCTATGTCGCGGTTGCTATATTGCAGGGCAACTAGCTCCAGAATCTGCACTTCACGAGTGGACAGCAATGTTTTCTTCTGGGAATTTTTTGCTTCGGAAAGTGCACGGTAACTATCCAGCAGTAGTTCTGTTGACTGCCCGTCAAGTGCGGACTCCCCCCGGTACACCTTGCGAATGCTCTCCGCCAATTCCGCCCCGGAAACCGCTTTGAGTAAAAAGCCCTGAGCCCCTGCGAGCAAGCCATTACGCAAGTAGTCTGCCTGTCCAAATGTGGTCAGGATGATAATTCGCGCCTGCGGGTTGAGCGCTTTAATCTGCTTGGTGGCCTCAATACCATTCATGCGTGGCATTTCGATATCCATCAATACGAGATCGGGTGTGTATCTGGTGTAAGCGGCTACAGCCTCTTCACCATTGCTTGCCTCAGCTACCAGCTCGATCCCATCCTCAAGCTCCAGTAGCATTCTTATGCCATCACGCATCAGCTGCTGGTCGTCCACCAGTAGAACCTTAATGGGCATGTTCTTCTCCTGCTACTCCGAGAGGAATCTTAATCAACAGCTTTGTAAGTGCGCCTTCGCGCTGAAACGCCAGCGTGCCCTGCAGCTCCGCTACCCGGCTTTCAATAGATTTTATTGGGGGCAACGGTTTACCCTGGTGGTTGTCCAGTTGCGAGCCATTGTCTTCCACCTGGAGCCTAAGGTTGCCATTTTGCACGAGTGAAATGCTCGCCTGAGACGCACCAGCGTGGCGACTGATATTTGTGAGCGACTCCTGAATAATCCGGAAAACATGTTGCTTGATGGGTGCAGGTATCTGGCTGTCATGACAGCGAATCTGTATGGACACTGACAACCCAGTCGCCGCCTCAAAGTTATTCACCAGTGTGGCGATGAGCTCTGTCAGCGGCTTGTCAGCCGTCGCATCCTGATCCAGCAATTGGACGATGTTGCGGGTTTCCTCCAGGCCTTCGCTCAACAGGCCGCGCAGTGTAGAAATAATCGCCGCTACCCTGGACGGATCCTGCCCGCTGAGCCGCTCGGCAACTTCAAGTTGAACGATGGACGTCGTTAATTTATGTCCCAGGGTGTCGTGCAGCTCACGCGACAGCCGCTGCCGCTCTTCCAATCTCGATTGCTGATCCAATTCGATGGCATGGAGTGCGAGCTGATGATTCTTCTGCTCAAGCTCATACAGCAGGCGTCGTGTTTCACTTCGCCCTTTCTCCGCCTCAATCCTCTGGAAGGCAAAGCCACTCAAGAAGAGAGTCAGCAAGCTGTTCACAAACGCATCCTGTAGATCAATGCGTTCTGCTGAAAGGAGCAGTTCACTGAAAAATACCGCCACGACGCAGGTGGCGACCCAGCCGAGCGCTGTTTTTCTGGGGAGAATTTCTATGGCGAGGAGACAGATCACCACATAGAGCATGGCCGCATGCTGAGGCATGCTCAGAATAATCAGGGTACAAAGCAGGAACAGCGTAGCCAGGATAGCCTGAGCGCCCCGCCTCACTTTCCGTGTTGCCAGGAGCAGGGCGAGGCCAATAAACAGAAGCAGGGGGAGCAGCAGCCACCACTGACCAGACACGGTAATACCCTGCACTACAAAGTAGCTGCCTCCCAGAGTGAAGCCAGCGATGGTGAACAACACCCATTGAGAGAGTGTTTGCTGCGTGTCGGACATGCCTTCAGGTCCAGAATTTTTTGTTGAGTATCAGGGGCAATGCAATCAACCATACTAGTCCTGTGTAGATTGTAAATGCCGTGCTATCGCCGGTAACCTCTGGGAGGAATGGCAGGGTGTTGAATGCCATGTTGGAAGACACGTGGGCCAGGATTACCAGATAGATGTTTTTGGTCCAGCGATACAGGAAGCAAATAAGAATGCTGGCGGGCACCAGCATTAACCCAAACAGCCAGAACGGCATTTGCTCCGGGGTGCCCATGCCAATGAGATACCCGGGGTAGTGCCACAGCAGCCATACCGCGGTTACGATCAGCGCGGCGGGCATAAAGCGGGTGCTTTTGCACAATCTGGCAAACGCGTAGCGCCGCCAACCGTACTCTTCGCCCGTCATCAGTATCAGTAGTAAGGGTAGTTTCCCCGGCATCAGGCTGAAGTCGGGCAACACCCATTCTCCCCGATCCAGCACGATGCTGATTATCATCAGGGTAAACGGCAGCAGCAGTGCCAGGCCCAATGCTAACGAACTGAAGCGGAATCCCTGCGGGTGCCCGAAGAGATCTTTCAGTCCCCGGGAACCTTTCTCATGCAGGCTGAAGCCGATGGCCAGCAGCAAGGGGCTGATAACCCCCAGCAAAACGACCGGGATTATATTGAGTCTTGCTCCAAGTTGCGTTGCCAGGGTGATGACGACCAGTGTGGAGGCCAGGTAAATAAAGGTGCGCTTTTGTGTATGTAGCAGCTGCATAATGGACTGTTCTTTGAGCCGTGAATTTAGGATTCACGCTAACGGAGCGAAAGTCACATTGGTAAGTGCCGCGGGTCATATGACCATATATCCGAAGCTATCTTTACAGGCTATTTCTTTACTGCGCGAAATGCGCTCCAGCAAGCTCACCAGCAACACCCAGCCAGTAAAGAACCGCAACTCCACCGCCATGCCAAACACCATGGCTTCCACGATGGCGCCCGCCCGTGCCGGGCTGAGAATACCGGCTGCGGGGATCACCGTGAGCCCAATGGCCAGCAGCACGGCAAAAATCGGTGACAGGTAGGGAATGCCCAGGTCAAAGCCATAACACAATGCCAGCGCGGTACTCACTGCCACCCGACAGCAGCGCCGCGCTGTCAGCGGGATGCGCTTTGGCCGCCACGCACCCACACCTTCAGTACCTGATAACCCAGGGCAAGAATCACCGCGCCCACAAACAGGCCGGTTAGCCCGGCGCTGATCATCCCGCCGATGGCGCCGAGCAAAATCACCGGCATGGGTACCGCCACCCCGCGCCCGAGCAGCAGGGGCTTGAGCACATTATCTGCCAGGCCCGCCAACACCAGGTACACGGTGAACACTACGCTGGCCAGGGTGGAAGCATCGGATTGCGACCACAGCCACACCAGCACCGGGATGACCACCAGAATTGCCGGGATCTGCGCAATCCCCAGAATCAGGGCCATCACCGCCAGCAGGCCCGCGCCGGGCACCCCGCACAGCAGAAAGCCAATCCCCAGCAGCAGCGCCTGAATAAAGGCCACCCCAATCACGCCGGAAGACACCGAGCGCACCGTCGCCACCGACAGCTCCAGCATTTGCGGGCCGTGCTCGGGCCCACACACGCGCGAGAAAATCTGCCGTGCTGTGGTGCGGTCGGGAGTGGCGTGGGCCAGCAAAATACCGGCCACGATAAACGCGGCGGTAAAGGCCAGCAGCGTGACAAGCGTACTGCCCAGCTTGGCCACTGCATCGCGTGACAGCGCCAGCAACTGGTCATGGTAGTGCTCGGCAAAGCGCGTGAAATTGGTCGAGGCGGTCTGCCAGGCGGCGTAAATCTGTTGGCCTATTAACGGCCAGTCCTCAACCGCTTTCGGTGGAGGCGGGATCACCTGCCGTCCCTCGGACAGGCTGTCGTGAAAGCCAATCACATGGTCAATGAATGCCATACCCAGCAGTACCGTTGGCACACCCAGCAGTATCAGCATCAACAGCACCAATAGCGTCGCGGCGCGGCCATTGGAGGTGCCAAGCCGCGCTGCCAGTTTCTGATTCAGCGGGTGCAGGGAAACCGCCAGTACCACCGCCCACACCATCATCATCAGAAAGGGCGCAAACGCATGCGCCGCCAGCCACATTAACAAAGCGGCCAGCGCCAGCCGTATCACAAGATCGACCAGTGACAGGGGTTCGGGTTGCTGGTTGCCAGGTAGATTGTTGTCGGGCGTTTCCATGAGCCAGAGTCCCTCTGTTCCGTGAGGCGGCAGGCCCGGTTTCTGTCACCCGGCTGCCCTCCGCGGGCTCTTATCGGCTAGGAATTATAGCAGTGGGGGGTGGCGCAAATTGGCCTGCAATACGCCAATAAGGGAGGATCCTTTCGCTCCGGGAATGCGCCCAGTATCCTAGAGCATGGTGTCTGCCCCCTCATATTGGGGCTATTCGAGCGAAAGAGGCTCTAAAGGAGCCGGGGGGCGGTTTTGCGGGAAAATAATAGTAATAAACTGCAAATTGGTGATTTCAGGGTCGATTTCGGCAAGTGGCAGGCGGAGTGTGGTGGCCAACCTGTTCCTCTGACCAACCAGAGTATGCAGGTATTGCGTGTGCTGGTGGATGCTTGGCCGGATACCGTTACCCAGCAGGCGCTGATTGATGCCATCTGGCCGGGCAAAGTGGTCACCGACCAGAGCGTGAAGCAGGCCGTAAAGCGGTTGCGAGAAGCACTCGGTGCGCCCGCCGGCAGCTACATCAAATCGGTGCGCGGCCGTGGCTATCGGCTGGATTGTGAGCCGCTGGCCGTCACCGCAGATACGCGCTGGCCCCGCCGTTACCTGGTAGTCGGTATGCTCGCCATAGCGCTCGCCACTGGGGGCGTCTGGCAGCTTGCACTGTGGACGCCCGCGCGCAGTGACCACGTCCAGTCATTCACCGCCTCCGCCGAAGCCTATCGTCTGTATCTGAGCGGCGTGGATTACTATCAGCGCTACCGTGAAAAAGATGCCCGCATCGCGGTCACACAATTCCAGAAAGCCATCGCCCTAGATCCAGAGTTTGCCCGCGCCTGGGCGGCCCTGAGTGATGCGCAGGCGATGCTCGGTGAGCTGGATAGTGCCATTGCGTCGGCGCAAACGGCCATTGCCATGGCCCCGGATGAGGGCGGCGGTCACAAGGCCCTGGGGCACGCCTACTCCATGAAAGGGTGGTTCCGCCGGGCCATTGATGCCTATGCGCACACCCTCGAAATTGACCCAAATAACCTGGCCGCCATCAGTAATACGGCCTTCCATTGGCAGGAACTCGGGCAGCTTGATCGCGCCATGCAGTGGAACCTGCGCGCACTGCGCCTCGATGCCAACAACGCCATTGTTTATCTGCATGTGGCCGAAACCTTCAAGGGCCTCGGCATGTTTGAGCAGGCGCGGGAGTGGTACGCCAAAGCGCGCAACCTGCGTCCGGATTACCCCCCCTTATACCATTCGCTCGCCTATTTTCTGATGCGCAATGGTGACATCGCCGGTGCCAACGAGATCATTACCGCGGCGCTTGCCCTCGCGCCAGACCATTCCAATATCGTGACAGCGGCGGGGGATATTGCGCTCCATCGCGGGGACTACGACCAGGCACTGGCGTTTTACCGCCAGGCCGCCCCCAATGCACAGGCCGGTAAAGCGGCGCACTACGCACTGCTGAGGGCTGGCCAAATTCTCTGGATGCAAGGCAACAAGGAAAACGCACAGGCAGCCCTGCAGCAGGCGCGCGAAATAGCGGAAGCGCTGATCGCCGAAGGGGATGAGTGGCCGGGAAATTATGTCGATATCGCCACGTGTTATGCGATTGAAAAAGATTTCACCCTGGCCCACGGTTGGCTGCTGCGCGCGCAGCAAGCGGGCTGGGTCGATTACCAACAGGTCTCACAGGACCCGGCCTTTGCCGAGGCGCGTGCATTACCGGAATTCGTCCGTCTGCAACAAGCGCTGGAAGCCAAGGTTGCCCAGATGCAAGCGCGTGTGCGCGAGCGCATGATGTAAGTGTTTATTCCGCGCGCAATCGCTACCCCATCACAAAATTTAGCCCTGTCACCAAAACGTCACCAACGGCTCACCACCCTGTAGCCAACCGCTGACGGCCACCATGGTAGAAAAAACCTGCAGTGAAAAACGCTGCGCGGAAGGCCTCAAAGCCACCGCCTTTTTTCAACCAACAGGTGAAGAAATGACCATTAAAAATAATATCGGCCGGAAAACCGGCGCGGGGCTAACGCGGGTGTTGGCGATTGCCGCCATGCTGCCAACACTACTGGCACCCACAGTGACACTCGCCGCCGACGCACCGAGCGAGGCCGAGCGTTACATCATTAAATTCCATGACGGAAGTAATCCGAAGCGTGCAGAGGCGCGCAAGGGGCCACCCTCCTTCGCGCAAAAACGTGCGCAGTTGGATGGCGCGGGCCCGCTGCAGCGCATCGAGAATCGCGGCCAGCTGCGCGCGGCTGGCGTGCGGGTCAAGCAAGACCTGCCGCAGCGTAATGCCATGGCGGCCATACTGTCCGCGCAGGAGCTGCGCGAGCTGAAGGGCAATCCCAATATCAAGCGCATTGAAGTGGACGAAAAGCGTTACATGCTGTCGCAATCCACCCCGTTCGGTATCGAAATGGTGGAAGCGCACCTGCTGAGTGACGCCGGTGCCACCAACCTGACCGCCTGTATTATCGATTCCGGGTTTGAATACGCCCACGAAGACCTATCGGCCAACAACGTCACCGGTGACAGCGACCCGGGCGGTGCCGGTGACTGGTTCACCGATGAGAACGGCCACGGCACCCACGTGGGTGGCACCATTGCAGCGGTCAACAATGACCGCGGTGTGGTGGGCGTGCTGCCAAATGGCAAACTGCGCCTGCACATCGTCAAGGTATTCAATGCAGAGGGCTGGGCTTATTCGTCCTCGTTGATCAATGCCATGGACAACTGTGTTACCGCCGGGGCCGCGGTGATCAATATGAGCCTGGGCGCAAACACCTATGTACAGACGGAAGCCGATGCCTTCCAGGCCGCCTACGATGCCGGTGTATTGCCAATTGCCGCTGCCGGTAACGATGGCAATACCGCCTATTCGTACCCCGCATCCTACCCCGCCGTCGTTTCTGTGGCGGCGATCGATGCCAACAAAAACCTGGCCAGCTTCTCCCAGCAAAATGACCAGGTAGAACTGGCCGGCCCCGGTGTCGCGGTGCGCTCCACCATGCCCATGGGCACAGGCTACTCCACCGCACTGTCGGTGGGCAGCACCGGCTACGACGCACTCGCCATGGACGGTTCCGCCAGTGGCCTCGCCAGCGGCAACCTGGTTGACTGCGGCCTCGCCGATGCCGTGTGTACCGGCGTGACCGATGCCGTCTGCCTCATCCAGCGCGGTGGTTCGACCTTTGCCAGCAAAATCCAGAACTGTGAAGCGGGCGGCGCCGTGGGTGCCATCATCTACAACAACGAGGCGGGCCCGCTGGCTGGCACCATCAGTGGAACCCCCACGCAGATCATCTCCGTAGGCGTCTCCGACACCGCAGGTGCCGGCTTACTGCAGCAGCTGGGTGAAACCGCAGAGCTGTCTATTGGCCAGAGCAACTACGGTGAGCTCAGTGGCACCTCTATGGCCACCCCGCATGTGGTCGGTGTGGCCGCACTGGTATGGAGCCACCACCAGAGCTGTGGTGCCGACGTCATTCGCTCCGCGCTCGCCGCCACCGCCGAAGACCTCGGTGCCGCCGGCCGCGACAATGGCTTTGGTTACGGCCTGGTCAAAGCCAAAGCGGCGGTCGACGCCATCAACGCCGACTGTAGCCTCAACGTGGAACCGCCACCCCCGCCCGGTGACGACGCTTACGTACTGGATAACGGCACCCCGCTGAGCGGCCTGGTAAGCACCACCTACGGCGAAGAGCGCCACTACAAAATTGACGTACCGGCCGGCGCCAGCAACCTGCGCATCCTCACCACCGGTGGTTCTGGCGACGTTGACCTTTACGTAAAAGTGGGCGCTAAAGCCAGCTTCGACGTGTGGGACTACCGCCCCTACCGCAACGGCAATGAAGAAGTCGTGGAAGTCGCCGCACCCGCCGCCGACACCTGGTACATCATGCTGCGCACCTACTCCGCCTACGATGGTGTAACACTGGCGGCCAGCTTCGATGGCAATGGCGGCCCACCTGCAAACATCGCGCCCAGTGCCGCGTTTGGCCAGAGCGTTGATGCGTTGTCGGTCACGTTTATCGATCAGAGCCAAGACGTAGATGGGACCATCACCGGCTGGCAGTGGGACTTTGGTGACGGCGCAGCCAGCACCGCGCAAAACCCCGCGCATACCTATGCCAGTGCCGGCGACTACAGCGTGACCCTCACCGTTACCGACGATGCGGGTGCCACCGATAGCAGCACCCAGACCGTCACCGTGAGCGACGCGCCGCCGCCAGTAAACCAGGCGCCCACCGCCGCGTTCGACTTCCTGGTAACCGGCCTGAGCGCCAGCTTCAGCAACGAAAGTAGCGATAGCGATGGCACGGTAACCGGCTGGCAGTGGCAGTTTGGCGACGGCGCAACTTCCGCCGCACAAAACCCCAGCCACACCTACACGGCCGCCGGCACCTACAGCGTGACCCTCACCGTCACCGATAACGACGGCGCCAGCAGCAGTGCCACGCAATCGGTTACCGTCGAAGCCACGGCACCCCCCGTAGGCAACACCCTGGAGAATGGCGTGGCCGTTGGCGGTATGAGCGGCGCCGCGGGCGAGGGCTTCCGCTTCACCTTTGAGGTGCCCGCCAATGCCACCAACGTCACCTTCGAGACCTTTGGCGGTACCGGCGATGTCGACCTGTATGTGAAGTTCGGCTCCGCACCGGGTAAATACGACTACGACGCCAAGTCCGTATTGTTTGGCAGTGCCGAAAGCATTAGCGAAGACAACACCCAGCCGGGCCAGTGGCACGTGTGGGTTGTGGGTTACTACGCATTTGTCGACGCCAGTGTAGTGGCCACCCACAACGGGGTGAGCGGTGGTGAAAACCCGGCCTTTTACATCAACGGCACCGACATGAACATTCCCGATGGCGACCCCAGCGGTATCACCAGTGTGATCAGCGTTGACCGCGAAGGCCCAACCGGCCTGGTGTCCGTCGCCGTGGATATCAAACACCCCTACCGGGGCGATATCGAACTGCGCCTGATTTCGCCATCAGGGAGTACTCATATACTGAAGGAGACCGGCTTCGACGGCGCCGACGACATCCTGGAAACCTACCAGGTGAATGTGGGTAATGAAGAATCGGCCGGCGACTGGCAGTTACAGGTGATCGACCTGTTTTCCGCAGACCAGGGTTACCTCGATTCCTGGTCACTGGAATTTTACTGATCGGTTGTACCTAATTGCGGTACCGTAACCAACAAAGCGGTGATCGTGACAGTACCGAAGTACTATCATGGTGACCGCGCCTAGCGGTGCCGCTTACCGCAGGTATCGAGCATGGAAGCGTGCTCGATACCCCGGCGGTGATGAGCGGTAAAAACGCATTAACATGAGTGCAGTAATCGATATGGTTTTCTGCGGTTTGCTTCGCGTAGCTGTAAGCTTTTCTTTGTAATTTCCTTTTCGTGCCGTCTTCCCCAAAAAATAAATAGAACAGCCGTTCCATTTAAAATACTGTAATCAAAAGTAATTTGTGTTTCTTTGAACGCGCTACTGAATAGCGTACAGTTACAAATATTAAAAACTCTGCACCAGAAATTTTCATCTCATGCTTAAACGCCTATTTGCTTCGCGCAAAAAGCCCTATGTCCCTGGACTCAATCAGCGGGAAAAAGTGGAAATCGACATTTCCGGAAGTCGGCTGACGATGCTGCTCCCCCCGCATAGCGACTCCGAAGGCTTCCGCCGGAAGCCGCCGCCGAAGAAAATTGATCTACATGATCCGGATAACTTCTATACGGATGAAGAATCCCCGGAGTGGCAGAGGAGTGGTAATGCCCGCTATAAGGGCGGAGTGGCTAACCGACACTGGGAGTTCTACGGTCCTTCTTGGCGATCGCGTCCCTACGGTTATATCGCATTCGGCATTGGAATTACTCGTGAAGACGCGATGCCGGAGGAGATGAGTTGTTTCAATCCTTCCCATTTTGAGCAGTTGATTGCACATAGTCTCTATTTTGGCGCTGGCGGCCCGACTAGCCCCGATTTACCTAGAACTAAAGGCCCCTTTAACACACGCCTGTGCCAAATGTCTGGCGCCACAGGATTTTACTTCGAGCGCCACCGAGATTTCGCCCATCGCACGCAAGAACCAGAGGCCTTTGAGCAGGCCTCTCACAGCTGCACACTGTTACTGCCATTGGAGCATCGATATAGCTTGGGGGTTGCATTTCGATACTTTGGCTATGGCCCTGCTAAAGATTCACTAGCGAATATGAATAAATTACGAGATTTGGTTCTCAATTCTGTACAGCTGGAACTCGGGTCTACTGCAAAAAATCAGCTGGCAGAAGCTCAGCTTAAGTGGCCAGGTTCTCGTGCCAGTGAAAGTCGTAAACCTATTAATTGGAAATACCCAAAATGGCGTAATGGGAAGTACCACAAGGGCGAGTCAAATATTGTGATCATTGAATCCGGCAGCCCGCCACCGCAATTTTCCCCATAAATCGAGCTCTGATTTAAGGCAGTACAAATTTATTTGGTAATAGATACATAACAAGGAATACGTTATGAGCCCATCCGTTGGATCACGGAAGATTCTAATTCCTCAGTTCGCCAATCCTAATAGTAGCCGAAATATTTATGTGTACTCAGATCACTTTGCTGACTGGGATGTAATTAAAAAATCCCATGAGCGTAACTACTATTTGGCTTCAATTTTGCGTGCAGTTTATAGCCTTAACTCATGCGCTGGTGGGCGTACAGGAAAACCAGCAAAGCTTATTCAGCCGGGCTTTGCCGTTCATTACCTAATTGATGAGCATGGTGACGTTACCCTTCTTCAATTAGAAGTCGATGAAAAACACCAGTTGCCAAGTGGTCAGCAGTCGAGTGGACTCTATCAAGTAAAATTTTCCGGTGATCACGGATTGGATGGGTGGGAAACGCAGGATTCTCCGAAAACTGCGATGCAACTAAAGCATCGCTGGAAAGAGGCTCATTACGCTGCCGTCGCCGGGAAATTTGATAGTAAAGAGCAGGCCGGGGGCAAATTAGTAGACCACATTCGCAACGCCTACTCAGGTGAACTGCGAGGCCACGATATCGATAGAGCGAATAAACACTATTCTCTTTATTGGCAAAACGGCGGTTACCGAAGTGACCGACAAAGTAATCAGCTAGCTTCCCTGATGCAACAGGCTATGGGGCAAAAGGCTCGTGTGCACTGGTTAGCGCATGGTGAAGGGGCTGGTACCTTTGTCCGTGCCATGAAGATACTAAAATCAGCCCCAAAGCTACACAATGCAGAGAATGACGGAAAAGTACGGGCTCGGCAGGTTGTCTATTTTTCCAATCCTCGGGGTGCGGATACCGCCAGCAATGAGTTAGAAGCGCTGTGTTCTCAAGTTGGAATTGATCTTGCCGGTATCAACCGAAATACGAATGATTTATGGGATAGAGAAACCAATGGTGCGCACTCAGAGAGGTTTTTGCCGCTTATAACCAAAATCGGCGTTGGCGGTTTTGTTGGAGCAGCAGGATTCGATACCCTTGCGAAAGGTCTCAGCCTGGCCGTACAGGCGACTGGCCCTGGGGGTATGATCGCAGCTGGGGTAGGTTGCTATATTCTGGGGAAGAGTGCTTGTAACGATATCAGCGGTCATGCCCGGAGCCTCAAGGCTATTTGCCAAAATACACTTGGCAAAGGTAACCAGAACTGGACCGCGGGCGTTTGAGTGGCGTTTCGTGATCGAAAGTCGCCGGTTCTGGAATGTGACAAGCTCGGCATGAGAAACATGCGGTAGATTTTGCCACTCGAAGCTGAATTCATTCAGTAGATGTAAAGCATGCTTTTCGGAATAGCCGAGGTGCGGTTTTTTATTAAGCCATTAAAAAGCGACGCAGGCCTTTTGGTGCTAATCACCGCACAGCAACTCTAGCGTTACCGTATCCAGCTCCCCACAGTAGTAACGCTGAAGCACCTGCATAAATTCACTCCTCTGTCCCGCCACCACCGTAAACAGCGTCATGCTGGATTTCAGTTTCATATCGTCCGGGCTGCCGAAAATCTGGTGGGCGCTGCGGCCTTTTACTGCCAGCAATGCAGCACAACATTCGCGCAGGCGGGTACCGAGAATTGGGTGGGCCAAATAGGCCTCTGCTTCATCGCGGCTTTTGATGGCGTAGTGGCGCGCGGTGGAGCTACGGCCGAGACCATCGATTTGCGGGAAGATGAACCACATCCAGTGGGTGTGTTTGTTGCCGGCGTGGATTTCGGCGAGGGCTTCGGGGTAGCAGGATGCTTGGGTGTCGAGGAAGCGTTGTAGGTTGTGTGGGTCGTTCATCGTGGGCACAGAGTTTCCTGAGTATTTTTTTAGTATAGGTGGGCCGCTATGGGGGCACTGGCTGCGCGCCTGCTTTGGGAGCAGGATGTCGGGGGTTCGAATCCCTCTGCCCCGAACAAATTGTAAGCTGGGATTCGAGCCCAAGGAGCTGTTACGCGCGACGGTTTTCAAGACCGTCGCTTTCGGTGAGGGTAGAGTAAGTGCCTTCTAAGGGTTTGTTTGCGGGTTCGAGTCCTGCAAAGCAATAATTATCGGTTGTCTGGATATCGAGTGCCCGCGATCTGAGATCCAAATGGCCAAACCTCTACAAACCTCTATAAGTAGCGCAGCTTGGTAGTGCACTTCGTTTGGGATGAAGGGGCGGGAAGAGTGAATCTTATGCCGGTAAGTCGGATGGAATCTAAGAAGCTTTTATTTGGGTTTGGCTGGGCAAGCAGGATTGGTGTTTGGGCGGAAGAATCGTAATAGCCTTTGGGCTATTACGACCCTGCGGGCTTCGCGCTGGCGCGCTCGTTGCTAATTGCTTTCGCAATTAGTCGAACCGCGGTGGTTCTCAGCCGCCCCTCGAAACCATACAAAAAAGGCCGCACCCTTTCGGGAGCGGCCTTTTTTGTATGGTGCCCAGAGGCGGAATCGAACCACCGACACGGGGATTTTCAATCCCCTGCTCTACCGACTGAGCTATCTGGGCAATGCTGTTTCGGGGTTGTCCCCGGCAGCGAGGCGCGTATTAAACCTGCTCTTCCGGGGGGAGTCAACCCCTTGATTGATAAATAGTTTTTTCGGTTTGTAAGTGGTTGCTTACTTGTCGCCGTCTTGCTCGGGAACGAAGCCTTCGGCGTCGTCGTAGTCTTCACCGGCGAAGAATTTGCCCATCTGTTCGGCCAGGTAGGCGCGGGAGGAGGGTTCCATCATGTTGAGGCGCTTTTCGTTGATCAGCATGGTCTGGTGGGCCATCCACTCGCCCCAGGCTTTCTTGGAGACGTTGTCGTAGATGTCCTGCCCCTTGGGGCCCGGGAAGGGCGGGTTGGGGAGGCCTTCGAGTTCTTCCTGGTATTTGCGGCAGAAGACGGTGCGAGACATGGTTTCTCCTAACAGGGTGCCAATAGTGGGGCGCGCATGGCCGTTAATTGTTTGACCAGCTTGGCGATGGGCGCCGGCAGGCCGAGATCCTGTCCGGATCGGGGCCGGTCGAGCTGGCGCAGTTTATACCAGCCGCTGGCTCCTTCCGCTACCTGATCGGGCTTGCGCGGCAGACTTATCCACACCGGGTGGATATCCAGGTGGAAGTGGCTGAAGGTGTGGCGCATGGGTGGCAGGGCCTGCAGCTCGCTGGCGTCCAGGTCCTGTGCCGCCAGCCATTCCTGCGCGCTGGCTTCACCGCCGTCGTCCTCTTCCAGCTGTGGCGGTATCCACAGGCCACCCCAGATGCCGCTGGCCGGGCGCTGTTCCAGGTATAGCTCGCCATCGTGCTCGATCAGCAACAGGGTAGTCTGGCGTACCGGCTTTTCCTTCTTGGGCTTCTTGCCCGGGTAATCGGTGGGGTTGCCCTGGGCGTGGGCCACGCAGTGCTTGGCAAACGGGCAGCGCTCGCAGGCGGGCTTGGAACGGGTGCACAGGGTGGCGCCCAGGTCCATCATCGCCTGGGTGTAGTCGCCGGTGCGCTTGGCCGGGGTGTACTGCTCGGCGATCTCCCACAGGCCCTTGGCCACGGCGGTCTGCCCGGGCCAGCCTTCTACCGCGTGCATACGCGCCAGTACCCGTTTGACGTTGCCGTCGAGAATCGCCGCTTCCAGCCCCATGCTGATACTGGCGATGGCACCGGCGGTGGAGCGGCCGATGCCGGGCAGTTCGGCGAGGGCCCCCACGCTGCGGGGGAATTCGCCATTGTGTTCGTTGACCACGGTCTGCGCGCACTTGTGCAGGTTGCGCGCGCGGGCGTAGTAGCCGAGGCCGCTCCAGTGGGCCAGCACCTGGTCCTGGCTGGCGGCGGCGAGGGCTTCCACGGTGGGGAAGGACTCCATAAACCGCTGGTAGTAGGGAATAACCGCCGCTACCTGAGTCTGCTGCAGCATGATCTCCGATACCCACACCCGGTAGGGGTTGATGTCCTGCTGCCACGGCAGGTCGTGACGGCCGTGCTGGTCGAACCACTTGAGCAGGGTGCGCTGGAACTGGCTGGGGGAGATGGTTGCGGGCTTCGCGGAGATGGGCTTGGTGGACATGCTCTCGGGGCCGTGGAATCGGCAAGTAGGAACCTCGGGTGCAGCGAGTGTACCAGAGGTCCTACAGAACGTTAGAGTAGGACGTCAGAAGAGTTCGATCCGTTTGCCCCGTGGTTTGGGTTGTTTGTGTTCATCCGGTAGGGTGCACAGGCGGTCCATGCGGGTGGTGCTGCCGTCGGCGTATTCCCACACCAGCTGTTCGCCGTCCATGTAGCGTTTGACCACGATCGGGCCCCAGCCAAACACGCGGAACTCCAGTACGCCGTTGTTCCAGGTGGTGCCGGCGGAGCTGCGGGCGCAGAATTCACGCTCGCCAGCGGTGAACAGCACCGAGCCCTCGGTATCGTTGGAGGTGAGGCCGCCGGTGCTGTTGGGGCCCAGGTCGTGAATGATGCCGGCAGAAGTGATTACCACCCGCTCGCCGCACTGCTCGACGCGCTCCACATGGCCCTTGTGGCCGCCTTCCACGCCGATCCACAAGCCGCGCAGGTCGTCTGCGCCTTCAGACAGCGGCTCGGTGCACTCGGTCAGGATCGGCAGCGGGAAGTGTTCGTAGGCGCAGCCGGGGGTGTTGCCCTTGGGAATGTCGGCGGCCATCTTGCCGCTGCTATCCAGATCCGGCAGCGCGCAGTAATTGAGGGTACTGCCATCGTCGGCGAGGGTGGCGGGGTCGATGGTCAGTGGTGGGCGGGCAGAGAAAAAAGCCAGCCAAAAAGCCCAGGCGAAAAACACCACCAGGGCCAGTGCGGTGCGGGTGAGCCATTTTTTCATGCGGGTTTCCTGTACGGCGGTTTATTGTTTGCAGCGAGCATCGGCCCGCGGGGTTCAAAGGCCTTCGGAGACCAGGCGGATTTCGTCACTGCCGGTGGGCAGGGAGAACAGGGTGCCGTCGCGGGTGACGGTCACCGGGCCGGAATAGATCTCGTCGAGACCGTCCAAAAATATCGCTTCCATGGCCGGCACCCGCAGTGGCGGCACCAGGTGGTACAGGGCCAGATGGCCAACGCCGGCGCGCCGGGCGCTCTCGGCGGCCTCGCGCGGGTCGCTATGATAGTCCTGAATGTCATACATCACCTTGGCGGCGATGGCGTTACCGGTTTGCTTGCCCACCTTTTCGATGATGCCTACCAGTTTGCGCGACAGCGCCTCGTGTAACAGCAGGTCTGCGCCCTTGGCGAAGTGCTCGAGGTTGGGGGACTGTACCGTATCGCCACTGATAACCACGCTGCGGCCGGCGTAGTCGAAGCGGTAGCCCACGGCCGGTTCCACCGGCGCGTGCTCGACGCGGAAGGCGGTGACGCGCAGGCCGTCGCGGTCCCACACAATTTCACCCACGCCATCTGCCGGTACCGCAAACGGTTGCGCCACCATGCCCTTGCCGGACAGCGGTGCCACGGTATCGCCGTGGTGGTCGTGGCGGTACTGCACGTCGTGTGAATACGCCAGGTTAAAACCCTGTACCACCGGCTCGACGCCTTCCGGGGCAATCACCGGCAGGGGGCTGGTGTTGGCGCTGCTGGCCCAGCGCAGGGTGGCCACTTCACCGAGGCCGTCGATATGGTCGGAATGGAAGTGGGTCAGCAGTACCGCATCGATTTCGCCAATGGGCAGGCGCATCATGCCGATGGTTTTGGCACCGCCGCTGCCCGCGTCCACCATCAGTAAATTGTCGCCCGCCATCACCAGCAGGCAGGGGCCGGAGCGCTGCGGGTCGGCCATGGGGCTGCCGGCGCCGCACACGGCTACATGCAGGCCGTCGCCAAGTTCGGCCAGGGCATCGGCGGCCATTATGCGCGGCAGCGCACGCTCCAGTAGCACGGGGGCAATGTGTGCACGCTGGCTGAATAAAACCACGGCGACGATGGCAACTGCTCCGAGTGCGAGGGTTACTTTTCTATTCAAATTCACAGCGCGACTCCAGTGTCTCTCTTGTGCGTCTCTTGTGTCTATCTTGTACGTCTCGGGCACTGCTGCAGTGCCGCTGCGCGATCGCTTTACCTTGTGTCATACTTTATGCCATTATTTGTTGTGAAGTAAAGATAACCAATAAAAGTCTTCGTGGGGTCCGCTTCCGGCCACACGTATTATTGCCAGACCGGAGTTGCCGATGACTACCTCTCTTAACGCGCCCTACACGATGTATGGGATTCCCGCCTCGCTGTATACCGCCAAGGTGCGCTGCTATATGCGCAAGCAGGGGATTGGCTTTACCGAGTGCGGCGTGAACCACCCGCAATACCAGCAGGCGATCGTGCCGCAGCTCGGCCGCATCATCATGCCGGTGGTGGAGAGTGCCGCGGGAGAGGTGATCCAGGACGGTACCGATATTATCGATTACTTCGAGCAGCAGGGTTTGTACCGCCAGTCGGCTTACCCCGATACACCGCTGCAACAGACGGTGGCGCACCTGTTTGAGTTGTTCGGTGGCGAGGGCCTGTTGCGCCCGGCGATGCACTACCGCTGGCATTTCGACGAAGAAAACCTGGCGTTTTTGAAAAACGAATTCTGTGCGGGCCTGGTACCACCGGGCACGGATGAGAAGGGGCGCACACAGTTGTTCGACTGGGCCAGCGGGCGCATGCGCAAGGCCGCGGTCGGCTTCGGCGCACCGGTGGAAGCGCGCGCACTGATCGAGCAGTCGTATGCGGAATTCCTGGCGCTGTTCTCCGAGCACCTGAGCACGGTGCCCTATTTGCTCGGTGGCCGCCCAACCCTAGGTGATTACGGCCTCACCGGCCCACTCTATGGGCATATGGCGCGCGACCCCAAACCGGCCGCGCTGATGCGCGAGACGGCGCCGCAGGTGGCGCGCTGGGTGGAGCGTATGCATGCGCCGGAACAGGTGGCTGTGGAGTACGCGGAAGAATATGTGGGAGAGAACGCTCAGCTATTCGCCGACGAAGCCATTCCCGAAACCCTGAAGGCGCTGATGCGCTTTGTGGCCGAGGAATATCTGCCCGAGCTGGCAGCGCATGTGGCATTTGCCAATCAGTGGCTGCGCGAACGCCCGGACTTGGAAGACGGTAGCAACGGCCTCGAAGATCCCACCGCGCGCATTATCGGCAAGGCAGTGTTCCAGTGGCGCGGCATATCGTTGAGCACCTGGGTGATGCCGTACCGTTTCTACCTTCTGCAGCGTATCCAGGACTGCTACGACGGGGCAGCGCCCAGCGAGCAGGAAAAAATTGCCGCGTTGTTTGCGGAGACCGGGCTGGAAGCAATGCTGGCCCTGCGTACCGACCGCCGTGTGGAACGCAAGGCGCACCTTGAAGTTTGGGGGCCGCTGCGCTGATCGGCACGGGTTGAACGAATCTCCCAAAAATAATCAGGCCGCATCCAGCGGCCTTTTTTATGCGCCAAAAAAAGGCCCCACAAAGTGGGGCCAAGCATCGGCGCCAGGCGGTCTCGGGGGCCGCCATGCACGAGGATTTAAAAAGCGAAGTGCTCCGCCGCCATCGCCATCATGCTTTCTCCACCATTCTGGACACAGGCACTGTGACTCTTGGCACGGGGCAGAACCCGGTCAAAATAAAACGCACCGGTTTGTAGTTTGGCGGTGTAGAAATTGGCATCGCCACTGCCTTCGGCGAGTTTCTGCTGCGCGGTGGCCATCATGCGCAGCCAGTAGTAACCGAGCACCACGTAGCCGGCGAACATCAGGTAGTCCACCGAGGCCGCGCCAATCTCTTCCGGGTTGCTCATGGCACGCTTGCCGATTGTTGCGGTCAGCGATTGCAGTTCTTCCAGGTACTGGCCGATCACTGCTGCGTGTGCAGCCAGTTGTTCGTCAGTGCTGCACTCGCCGAGGAAGCTGCCCATTTCCTGCATAAAGCCTTTCAGCAATTCGCCCTGGCTGCCCAGCACCTTGCGGCCCAGCAGGTCGAGTGCCTGAATGCCGGTGGTGCCTTCGTACAGGCAGGAAATCTTGGTGTCGCGCATCAGCTGTTCCATGCCCCACTCGGAAATAAATCCGTGGCCGCCGTACACCTGTACACCGTGGCTGGTGGACTCCATGCCGGTCTCGGTGAGGAAGGCCTTGGCGATGGGGGTGAGCAGGGCCAGCTTGGCATCGGCGCGCGCGCGTTCGTCGGCGTCGGTGCCTTTGTGGGTGGTGTCGATCAGCATTGACAGGTCGGCGCTCATGGCACGCCCGCCCTCGGCAAATGCCTTCTGGGTCAGCAGCATGCGGCGCACATCCGGGTGCACGATGATCGGGTCGGCGGCGCCGTCCGGGTTTTTGGCACCGGACAGCGCGCGCATCTGCAGGCGCTCGCGGGCGTAGGCCAGCGAGCCCTGGAAGGCGGCTTCTGAAGCGGCCACGCCCTCGAGTGCTACACCCAGGCGCGCAGAGTTCATGAAGGTGAACATGCAATTGAGGCCGCGGTTGACCTCGCCAATCAGGTAGCCGCGGGCATCGTCAAAGTTGAGTACGCAGGTGGCGCTGCCCTTGATGCCCATCTTGTGTTCGATGGAGGCACAGTGCACACCGTTGCGTTCACCCAGGGAGGAGTCTTCATTGACGTTGACCTTGGGCACGATAAACAGCGAGATACCTTTGGTGCCCGCCGGGGAGCCGGGGATGCGCGCCAGCACGATGTGCACGATGTTTTCGGCCAGGTCGTGGTCACCGGCACTGATGAAAATCTTGCTGCCGTTGAGGCGGTAGCTGCCGTCATCATTGGCTTCGGCCTTGGTGCGCAACAGGCCCAGGTCGGTGCCGCAGTGGGGTTCGGTCAGGCACATGGTGCCGGTCCAGCGCCCTTCGACCAGTGCAGGCAGGAAGCGGGCTTTCTGTGCGTCGGTGCCGTGCGCCTCCAGCGTTGCCATGGCGCCATGGCTGAGCCCCGGGTACATACTCCAGCTGTGGTTGGCTGCGGATATCATTTCACTGATCGGTAGCTGCAGCGAGTGTGGCAGGCCCTGTCCGCCGAACGCCTCGTTCTGCGCCAGGGTTGGCCAGCCCGCTTCCATATACTGCTCGTAGGCTTCCCTGAACCCGTCGGGCGTGGTCACTTCACCGTCGTTCCACTGGCAGCCCTGCTCATCGCCGATGCGGTTCAGGGGCGCGACAACGTCTTCGACAAACTTGGCTGCTTCCTCATGGATGGCGTTGATGGTGTCTGCATCGACATCTTCGAAACCGAGTTTGCGGTAGTGGGTCTCGCAGTCGAACACTTCCTGGAGTACAAACTGCATGTCGCGCAGCGGGGCTTTATATTCGGGCATAACGATAACTCTCTAATACTTTGTTCGATCGGAAAATCAGGCTTCGGCAAGCAGTTTGCGCAGGTCTTTGCGCAGCACCTTGCCGACTGGGGTTTTGGGCAGCTCGTCCATCACCTCGAACTCCCGCGGCACCTTGTAGGCGGTGAGGTGCTGGCGGCAGTGGGCAATCAGTGCCTCGGTATCCAGTTCGCCCTCGTGAACCTCCACATACACACGGACTTTTTCTCCGGTCTGTTCGCAGGGCACGCCAATGGCGCCGGCGGTGGCGATGGACTCGTGCATCGCCACCACTTCCTCGATTTCATTCGGGAATACGTTAAAGCCGGACACTAGAATCATGTCTTTCTTGCGGTCGACAATGCGCAGCAGGCCATCCTCGCCCAGGGTGGCAATGTCACCGGTGGCCAGCCAGCCGTCGCGGATGACTTCTGCCGTGGCCTCCGGCCGCTGGTAATAGCCCTGCATGACCTGCGGCCCTTTCACCAACAGCTCACCGGGTTCGCCCGCGGCCACATCCTCGCCGTTTTCATCGACCAAACGCACGTCGGTGGAAGGCAATGGCACACCGATTGCGCCGCTGAAGTAATCCTGGGTGTAGGGGCTTACCGCTACGCAGGGGGAGCACTCGGTAAGGCCAAATCCCTCGAGCACGGCACAGCCGGTTTTTTCTTGCCACTTCTCGGCCACTGCGCGCTGGGTGGCCATGCCGCCGGCCATAGTTACCTTGAGGGCGCTGAAGTCCAGCTTGTCGAAGCCGGGGGTATTCATCAGGCCGTTGAACAGGGTGTTAACACCGGTGAAGAAAGTGAAGCGGTATTTGGACAGGGTTTTTACAAACCCGTCCATGTCGCGGGGGTTGGCGATCAGCAGGTTGCTGCCACCACTGAACATAAAGGCGAGGCAGTTACAGGTGAGTGCGTAGATATGGTAGAGCGGCAGCGCCGTGACCATTATTTCGTTGCCCTCTTCCACAATCGGCTCGATCATGGCGCGGGTCTGCAGCATGTTGGCGATGATATTGCGCTGGCTCAGTACCGCGCCCTTGGCCACACCGGTGGTGCCCCCGGTGTACTGCAGGAACGCGATGTCATCTCCGCAAACGGTCACCGGCGAAAGGCTCAGGCGCGCACCGCGGGCCAGTGCCTCGTTAAAGCCGATAGCGCCGGGTAGTTGGAACGCCGGCACCGCCTTTTTGACTTTGCGCACCACAAAATTAAGCAATTTGCCCTTGAGGCCGAGGCAGTCGCCCACCCCGGTGGTAATTACATTCACCACTGGCGTATCGTCGATAACTGCCTCGAGGGTGTGCGCGAAGATTTCGAAAATGACGATCGCCTTGCTACCGGAATCCTGCAGCTGATGGCGCAGTTCACGCTCGGTGTAAAGCGGGTTGACGTTGACCACGGTAATGCCCGCCAACTGTGCGCCAAACAGAGCGATGGGGTACTGCAGCAGGTTGGGTACCATGATGGCCAGGCGGTCGCCTTTAACCAGCCCCAGGTCCTGTTGCAGGAAAGCCGCAAATGCCTCGGCTTTTTCTCCCAGCTGGGCGTAGGTTAATTCGTAGCCCATGCTGATGAAGGACGGCTTGCTCGCGAATTTTTTAACCGATTCCTGAAAAACGTCATTGATGGAGGCGTGTGCATCCGGGTCAATTTCTGTGGGGACACCCGGTGGGTACAGGGTTTCTTGCCAGGGTCTATTCATTATTTTTTCCTCGCTGCTGCTGTGCTCGCTGCTTGGCGCCAAACGGGCTACTCGCGTTACTGTGGTACATCGCGCGCGGGTGCGCTTAGATGTAACGCTACGATACTAATTCTTGTAAGTAATTCTTGTCCGTAAGCCTAGATAGCAACCTTAAATATAATGTCATAAGATAGGACAATACAAGAGGCGGGAGAAAGATTGGGATGGCACAAGCATTCAAAGAGCAGGGCGGTGCGGCCACCATGGACCCGGGCAGATTGCTGCGCTGGCTGACGTCGAAGGTGATGACGCGGGTTTGTGCGCCACAGCGCCTGCAGGGGCGCCGCGACAAAGCGGAAGCCGCCCGCCAGCGCGACGGCGCCGCACATGTGGTGGAGTATTTCCACCAGGTGGATGATGGATACAGCCATCTGGCCGCGCAAATGCTGGGGGCTCTGGCCGGGCGCTATGGTATTGAGCTGGTAATTCATCTGGTCAGCGCGCCGAGTGGTGACAATGTACCCGAGCCCGAATTGCTCGCGCGCCTGTCGCGGGTGGATGCCGCCCTGATCGCGCCGCACTACGGCCTGCGGTTTCCAGGGGGTGACGCGGCCCCGGCGCCGGAGCTGGTTGAGCAGGCCTCTGCCATCCTGTGTGCCCAGAGTACCAGCGGTTTTTTGGCGTGCGCCGCGGAAGTCGGGCAGGCACTGTGGTCCGGTGACCGGGCGCGTATGCAGGCACTCGTCGCGCGATGGGGCAGTGCCAGTGATGACCTGGTAGCGGAACGCATCGCCGCCGGTAATGCGCGGCGCCGTCAGCTCAAGCACTACGCCGGGGCCATGTTCTTTTATGGCGATGAATTGTATTGGGGTGTCGACCGCCTCTACCATCTGGAGCGTCGTTTGGCGGGGCTGGGTGCGGACCAGCTCCCTGCCAACCCCGCGCTGGCACCGCGCCCGCCCGTCGAGCCGATTCAGGGTAAAGCTGCGAGCAGCCTGACCCTGGAATTCTTCCCCTCCCTGCGCAGCCCCTACACCGCGGTTTGTTTTGACCGCGTGGTGGCGTTTGCCCGTGCGGCCGGTATCAAGCTGGTACTGCGGCCGGTGCTGCCGATGGTGATGCGCGGCGTACCGGCAACGCGCGAAAAAGGCATGTACATTTTTACCGACGCCGCGCGGGAAGCGCACGCGGCGGGAGTAGCCTTCGGTAATTTCTACGATCCGATTGGCGACCCGGTGCGCCGTGCTTATGCGCTGTACCCGTGGGCGTGTGAACAGGGGCGGGAAGTCGAGCTGATGTCCTGCTTCCTGCGGGCGGCGTTTGCCGAAGGCATCAATACCAATAAAGATCGGGGGCTGCGTTACGTGGTGGAGCAGGCGGGCCTCGATTGGCAGCAGGCACAGGACATCCTCAACGCAGACGCACGCACGCCTCAAGGCGAGCGCGTCTGGGAAAACGTGCTGGAGAGTAATCGCGAGGTGCTATACCAGGCGGGGCTGTGGGGCGTGCCGAGTTTCCGCTTGCTCGACCAGAACGGCCGCGAGCGGCTGGCGGTGTGGGGGCAGGACCGCCTGTGGTTGGTTTCCCGCACAATTCAGCAGTTGCTGGCGGAGCAGTCGGAACCTGTCGGCTGAGGCGTTTGCGCTGCGGTGGCTTTGCCGCCTCCGAGTCGAACCTGGGAACTGAGCAAAGCCCTCGGGCTTGGGACGATATATAAAAAAGGCCACCCAATGGGTGGCCTTTTTTATATATGGCCCGCCCGAGAGGATTCGAACCTCTGACCTTCGCCTCCGGAGGGCGACGCTCTATCCAGCTGAGCTACGGGCGGATTGGGGTGACCTTGGAGGTCAAAACGGCGCCAAATCAAGGGTTTACCGACATCTGGCGCGGACGCGGATTATACAGAAGGGCTATGGCAGGGCAAAGGAAATCCGGGAGATTTGCCCACTTATGGCTTACGGCCCTTCGCAGCGGGCGGCGCAATGCTTATAATGCGCGGCAATTTAGTAGAGGTTTGTGGCGATCGCGCCGGAATCTGCAGGCTGTATCTGGCCTTTAGGGGGAATGGATGAAGGTTGTATTCAATTTTGTAGCGGCTCTGGCCGTAGCGGTGGGCGCAGCAGTAGCGGTTGCCCAGAGCCAGTCTGTTGACGAAGAAATTGCCGAGCGCCTGGCGCCAGCGGGCAAGACCTGCATGCAGGGCGATGAGTGTGCGGCGGCAGCGCCTGCAGCCAGCGCATCTGCCGGCGGTACTCGCAGCGGTAGCGATGTGTACGGTGCGCACTGCGCAGCGTGCCACATGACTGGCGCCGCTGGTGCACCCAAGTATGAAGATGTCGCGGCCTGGGCGCCGCGCATTGGCAAGGGCATGGATACGCTCTATACCAATGCCATCAGCGGTATCGGTGCGATGCCGGCGAAAGGTCTGTGCATGACCTGCTCCGACGACGAGATCAAGGCTGCCGTTGACTACATGGTAGAAGGCAGCAAGTAAGCGACCGCTTACTTATCCCGCAAAAAGGCCGCTCACTGAGCGGCCTTTTTTGTTGCCCCGGCTATACGTAGAAGGCGCTAATGCGCTCGATGGTCCAGAACATGGCGATGCTGCCAATACTGTAGGCGGCGGCCAGCCGTGCCAGTTGTCGATAGCGCTGCGCGACCCCGAGTGCCAGGTAACCAAGGCATACCACCCCGGCCACAAACAGTAGCTGGCCGACCTCCACCCCGGCATTGAACGATAACAGCGCGAGCGGGATATCCGTCGCCGGCAAGCCGATTTCCGTCAGCGCGCCGGCAAAGCCAAAGCCGTGCAGCAGGCCAAAGCCAAATGCCACAAGCCAGGGGCTGCGGTGCGTCTGACCGGGTCGCCCGAATTGAGCGCGTACGATTTCTGCGGCCAGCAACAGGATGCTGAGGGCGATCACCGCCTCCACCGGTGCCTGTGGTATCTGGATTACCCCCAGCGACGCCGCACTGAGGGTGATGCTGTGGGCCACGGTAAATGCGGTGATGGTGGCCAGCAGGCGGCGCCAGCCAATCACGATCAGCAACAGCGCGAACACGAACAGCAGGTGGTCGATGCCGAGCAGTATGTGTTCGACGCCCAGAGTGAAATAGCTCCACACAATCGCCCCGGTACCGGGGGCGGCATCCACGATGGTGCTGTGTTGTCGGGGCGTCAGCCTGACGGTCTGGACGGGCCGGTCGACGCCGGCAATCCGCACCAGGGCATCGGTCATCGAGTGTTGCAGGCCGGCGATGGCAACGGGCTGCCCGTCGATACCGCCCTCGCAGGTTAGCCGCCAGCGATGCACGCGCGCTCCAGTGACTTCAAGGCTAACCCGGTCGCCCTGTTCGCGGCAGTTTCCCGGTAAGGTAGGTTCCATCGGCGCGGGGATGCCACCCTTGATGGGCATTTTCCACAACACCTCCCATACATCGTTGCTGGCTTCTTTGAGCTCCAGATACGCGGGCTTTATTTCGTGGGCATGGCTGAGCGGGCTGGCCACAAGCACGAGTGGTAACAGGATTCCCAATCCCAGTAGACGCAATATCCGTCTCATTCGGCTGCGACCTCAACCTTAACCTCAACCTCAACCGGCGCCAGCAAGTGCTGCGCCGCCTCCGGTATCAACACCTGATACTGCGCGCGCAGTGATTGGTAGAGGGCCGCTTGTGCCTGCTTGCGTTCTGCCTGTCGCCAGGCCCCTTCCACCGCATCACGTACCTCGGCCAGCTTGGCATTGCGGCCTGGCTGGTGGCTGGCAATTCGCACCAGATGCATGCCGTAACTGGACTGGATGGGGCCGTGCCACTGGCCGCTGGGGATATTCGCCAGCGCAGTGGCAAAGCCTTCGCCGAAGGTGCGGCCGATTGTCTGGGTGTCGGTATCCGCGACCTCAGCCGGGAGCATGATTGGGTCACTGAACTGGCGGTGATCCACGGATGCTGCCCCGCGCAATTGCGCGAGGAGCTCCAATACATCCGCATTGCTGTAGCGGTGGGCCGGATCCAGATAAACCTGATCGAAACTGTAACGTGCCTGCGCGGTAAACGCGGTGGGGTTGCTGTCCAGATACCCCTGCAGCTCTTCGTCACTGGGCTGGCGCATTTGCGCGATATCGGCCGAAATGAATTCCATTTTTTGCGCGAGCCGGCGTCGCACCAGTGCATCATCGCGATCCAGCCCGAGTGCCAGCGCCTCCCGGTAGAAGATCTCCTCGCGAATATCATTCTCTAACAGCGCGGAGAGTTCGTTGGCGGTGGGAAGCCGCTGCCATTTGCGCTCGAACAGTGCCACATGCCGCTCAATGTCCTGCGCGGAGACAGCGATCTGCTTTTCCCCAACATTCGCATCTCCCGGTGCCATCGCATAGAGCGCGAACACCAGCCCGCCGATAACAGCGAAATGCAGCAGCGGCTCTTTGATTATTTTTTTGATCATGGAATGCCCCTGAGGTTAAGTTTTTCGGGCGTTAACTCGGGTTGTACCAGATGGGCGAGGTGTAGGCGCGTTCCTGTGAAGACAGGCGCGTGCCCTTGGGCATTTTCAGGCCGTAGTACTTTGCGTCGTGAGCCAGCCAGGTGGGCGTGGGAATTTCCAGCACGCGGATGTAATAAAACGCTTTCTCTTCCGGATCGAATTCCGGGTCTTTCCAGTAGGCCTGTAAAAAGGGCGCGCCAATGGTATTGGTGAAGCTCGCGTCGGCTTCATTCACGGTATTGCCTACCGCCGTTCTGCAGCGGCCGCTGCTGTCAATCTTGCGATCACCCGAGACGGCGACGTCGTAAATGCGCTCGTGGGTTTTGCCATCTTTGTCGAGCCAACCCTTTACCACCTGAATGCGATCCAGGTTGCCGCCTTCGACTTCGCGCATAGCGCGCACCAGGAAGGTCGGTGCTTTGCCGTTGGGCGCGCGAGTCAAGTCACCACCCATGGGGACGCCCTTGTCGTAACCGATTTTTGCGAACTCCGAACTGGCCAGGTCGTCTTCGGAAAAATCCCAGCCGCCAAACACCCGCACCTGCAGGCGGGTACCGCTGGTGCCGTAGGCCTCTTTGCGCTCCATGGCATCAAACAGGGCGGGGCGGGTGTTCTCGTTGGCCCAGACCGCAACCAGCCCGGATGCCTGCAGGTCCACCGCAGAAATATTCAGGTTCGGATCCACCAGGGATTTGATCAGTACATCCTTGTAGCGCTCCGGGCTTGGCTCCACAAAGTGCGCCTTGCCGAACCAGTTGTTCTCCGCGGCGGTGGCAAGGCCGGTGTGATTATCTGTGCTGCCGATCAAACCGAATTTAAACGGGTTGGTGCCGTAGGTTTCCTGCAGGGCCAGGCCATCTTTTAATGCCTCCCGTGCGTACTCGTTTGCCAGCATGTCGTTGGTTTTGGGTGCGGAGCCCTGCAGGTTGGTTTTATCCAGCAAACCAAAATCGGCGAATTCATCTTTGGGCGAGAGATACGGATGGGCCTCCCCGGTGCCCTTGGCCTGGGTGATTTCTACCAGCGGTTCGCGCTTGGCCCGAACTTCCACATAGTTTCGATCCCACTTGGAGCCATCAAATTTCTTTTTCTCAAAGAAGCGGCCGTTACTGAGGTTACCGTTGTGGGGGATGGCCAGCATGCGGCCGCCGGTGGTCTGCTCGTAGCGGTCCATGTACTTCCACAGCTCTTCCGGTGCTTCCGAATCGTAGGCGGAAAACGGCACCACCTGCTTTGCCTTGTCACCGTCGTCGCGGAAGATCACTACCCGGTGCAGGTTGTTGCCGTCAGGGTGCGAGGTCCACTCGAATCCGATAAGCGCGGTGAAGGCGCCCGGTTGATTGTGTTTCTCTGCGGCATCCACGATCTCGCCCCAGGCAGACTTGGTCATCTCCGGGCTATCGAACGGCTTCTCGGAGCCGAAATTCAGCCACTCGATAAAGGCATCATAGCCTTTGCCCGCCTTGACCATGTCGTGCCACTTCTTACCCAACGGATCATTCAGTACAGACGGATCCGACTTGCGGATAAACGGGGCCAGCCCGAGAAGCTCGGCGTGATCCGCCACAACCAGGAAATCCAGTGGCGCACGCAGTCGTGCCTTCTGTCCGGTTTGCGATTCAACCACCGCACCCTTGGCAAACCGATAGGCCTCATCCGGGCCAACTTTTTCCTGCCCGGCCATGCCGGCATCGGTGGAGTAGCTGGTGTGCAGGTGGGTGTCACCAAAATAGACCCGGCGCGGAAAGTTCTCTGCGGGGTAGGGTGAATAAATACGGTCTTTCGGCGCCGGCTCGAACTTCGCCCCCTGCGCCAGCGTTATCGGGCTGGCCAGAACAGCAAGCAGAAGGACACAAAGTGAAGCGGGCAGGTTGGACGGGAGGCGCATGGGCAGGGTGCTCCGATTGGATCAACTGCCCAAATATAGAAGATGAAGAGGCTGTGCTTGCGCGAACGCTTCGTTGAGGCGGATATATCGTCGCCGATGTTGGTAGTGCCGCAGTCGGTGCCGGCATAAAAGATGTTTGTCGCGCCACTGGTGCGATCGCTTCGTGACACACGTCTCATTTTCCTTTAGCGTGTTTTTCCTCTTTGTGAGAATTTTTACAGAAATTTTTTCTGAATAAGTATTGCGGTGGAAAACAATATCAAAGGAGATCCGAGTGTCTTACGAGTGGAGAAATAACCTGGCCTGTTTGGCTACCTACAAGATCTTGTCCGGCCAGAACAAGATGGACCAGTTTGATTCGGAAGACTATCCGCTTGCGCAGGCTGGTGACCTCAAACTGAAGAACCTGCGCTTTCGCATTACCAGCACCAGCAATTTTGATGGCTATGAAGCAAAGCCTACCGCGCTGATGTTTTTTCGCGCGCTGCGGGACGACTACAGCCCGAAGAAAGAGCAGCGGGAAATGACCAGTGAGCAATTCTTGGGTGAGTTAATCGAATTATTTGCCAGTGATGAAAAAACCTTGACCGACCTGGCGTCTACGGTGGATCGCTTCTGCAAGTTTGAGGATGAATTCTGATGCCCATTAGCAAAATACGTTGGGCCCTGGGCTCGCTCGCCGCATTAATTCTGGCTTTTCCGGCCCACGCAGATGGGCAGGAAGAAAAAAGGCTGGTTTCTCCCATAGTAGTCACTGGTGATTCTGGGTCTGCAGTATTGGGGCTTGCCTATGAATTCAAGCGCAAGTCGTCGCGTGATTTCTCCAATCCCGCCGCCGATGGTGGTGATGAATGGGAGGAAATCGATACCGACAAGCTGGAGTGGGGCTATACCCTGAAAGGTACCATCACGGGTGATCCGGAAAACAATCCGGAGAACTTTATGGAGTTCGATCTTTTCCTGAATTACGTGAAGCTTGCCGACCTTCAGTCTATTAGTGACTGCCAGAGTATTACTTGCGATCCCTGGCAGCACCAATTCGGTGGCGTTTACAAATATGAGGCGGACCAATCTTTAGAGGACAAGCAAACGGTGCTGGGGCTGCGCTACCTGTCCCATTATGGTTTCCGTGTGCCGGGTACCTATAAAACGAGTAGCGACTTGTATCTAAGCGTAGCTTTTGGGGAGGTCACTCCGATAGCGGACGGCGAGCGCCAACAAATACTCGGTGATGCATTGGAGCCATTTAACCGCTGGGATCTTCAGGCTCTTTACAAGGTGCGGGTGGACCAGTTGCTTGGGGATTATGCCGAAGACCTGGAGTTGAGTTACCGCTACTTTTCCGAGGTGGATGCGCCTGAGGTTATTGAGCAGGCGGAGCTGGACCGATTCGGTCATGCCAAAGCGGTCCTCAATCTGAAAAACAATATGTTTATTGCTTATACCGATGGCGAGTTGCCATTGGATCGGGCAGCGGATAATACCTTCAAGCTGGGCTGGAGCTGGGACCTGGCGGCACTGGGGCTGTAAGTTCTGCGCCAAGGTGACGGCGGTGCTATCTATTTATAGCGCCACCCGTTTCCACCTAGTCAAACATACTCAGCAACGATCCGAGCGTCTCGTTACCCTTGGCCTGATTCTGCTCCGGCGACGCCTTGCCAAAGCCCTCGAAGATACAATCTTCATCGGGCAGTTCCTCGAGGAAGCGGCTCGGTGTCGTATCCTGATTTTCCCCGAACATTTTGCGCTTGCCGGCCAGGGTCATGGTCAGGGTCTTCTGCGCGCGGGTGATGCCCACGTAGGTGAGGCGGCGCTCTTCCTCGATATTGTCGTCTTCGATGCTGTTGCGGTGCGGCAACAGGTTTTCTTCCATGCCGATCATAAATACGTGTGGGTATTCCAGACCTTTGGAGGCGTGCAGGGTCATCAGGCTGACCTTGTCGGTGGCCTCTTCCTCTTCCTGGCGGTCGAGCATGTCGCGCAGGATCAGCTTGGAAATGGCCTGCTCCAGGCGCACGTCCTGTTCCAGCTCGTCGTCGGTACCTTCCATGGTTTTCATCAGCGAGTCGAGCAGCCAGTACACGTTTTCCATGCGCTTCTCGGCCACCTTCTCGCTACTGGCATTTTGTGACAGCCAGCCGGCGTAATCGATATCGTCGAGCATCTCGCGTAATGCCGATTCCGCACTGCTGTTGGCACAGTTGCGGGATACACCCTCCAACCAGAGGGCGAAGCGGTTCAGGCGCTCGTAGCCCGCCTCGGAGATGTGCTCCTTGAAGCCGATTTCGGTACACGCGCTCAGCATGGAGATCTCGCGCCCTTTGGCATAGTTGCCCAGGGCTTCCAAGCTACTGGTGCCGATCTGGCGGCGCGGGGTGTTGATGATGCGCAGGAAGGCGTTGTCGTCGTCCGGGTTGACCAGCAGGCGCAGGTAGGACATCACGTCCTTGATCTCGGCGCGGGCAAAAAAGCTGGTGCCACCGGAGAGCTGGTAGGGAATCTGGTTTTCCTGCAGCTTCATTTCGATCAGGCGCGCCTGGTGGTTGCCGCGGTAGAGCACCGCGAAGTCCATAAACTTGCAGCCGCGGCGGGCCTTTTGCAGGAAGATCTCGTTGGCTACGCGCTCGGCTTCCTCGTTTTCGTTGGCCACCTTGAGTACGCGGATCTCGTCACCGAGGCCGCGGTCGGACCACAGTGCCTTGTCGAATTCGTGCGGGTTGTGCGCGATCAGGTGGTTGGCCACCTTGAGGATGCGGCTGGTGGAGCGGTAGTTCTGCTCCAGCTTGATCAGGCGCAGGTTGGGGTAGTCCTGCTTCAGCTGGCTCATGTTTTCCGGGCGCGCTCCGCGCCACGCGTAGATAGACTGGTCGTCGTCACCTACCACGGTGAGGCCACCGCCGCTGCCCACCAGCATTTTCACCAGCAGGTACTGGGAGCTGTTGGTGTCCTGGTATTCGTCCACCAGCAGGTAGCGGATCTTGCGGCGCCAGCGCTGCAGCAGCTCGGGGTCAGTATCGAAAAGCTCCACCGGGATCATGATCAGGTCGTCAAAGTCCACGGAGTTGTAGGCCTTGAGGGCGTCGCAGTAGCGCCCGTAGGCAACCGCCATGGCCTGCTCACCGGGGCTCTGGGCCATTTCCAGCGCCTTGCGCGGGGTGAGCATGTCGTTCTTCCAGTTGGAAATCTGGTTCTGTACCCGGTCCAGCAGGTCGGTATCCAGGTCGCCGTCGCGCAGCATCAGCTCCTTGATCAGGGCGCGGGCGTCTTCGGCGTCAAAGATGGAGAAGCCCGGCTTGAAGCCGGCGGCGCGGTATTCCTTGCGCAGGATGTTCAGGCCCAGGTTGTGGAAGGTGGACACGGTCAGGCCGTGGGAGGCCTTGGATTTCTTGCCATCTGGGCCGGTGACCAGCTTGCCGACCCGCTCCTTCATCTCCCGCGCGGCCTTGTTGGTAAACGTCAGTGCAGCGATGTTTCGCGCCTGATAGCCGCATTCTTCGATCAGATAGGCGATTTTTCGCGTAATTACACTGGTCTTGCCGGAGCCGGCACCGGCCAGTACCAGACAGGGCCCGTCGATGTATTTGACGGCTTCCGCCTGGCGTGGATTGAGCTTGGTCATAAGCGAAACAGGATCGAGATACAGCTGGGTTGGGCGACAGAGTTGGGCGATTTTACCAGCGCAAGGGCCGCTTGGCTGTGCCTGTGGGCAGGTTTTATTGTGACCAGCAGGACGGTGCTTTTACCCAGGCCGGGATTTTGTCTATAAAGGACGGCCCAACCAAGGTGGGGCTTACTAGAGGGGGAAGCGCAATGCAGCAGCCGATCACCGGCTATCATCGCGATGACGAGGGCCACTGGGTGGCGCAGCTCGCCTGTGGCCACAACCAGCATGTACGTCACGACCCACCGTGGCAGAATCGGCCGTGGGTCACTACCGCGGAGGGCCGGGCCAAGATGCTGGGGTTCAAGCTCCAGTGCAAAAAGTGCGACGAGGGTGCCCCCTTGGATGAACAACCGCCCTCACAATCGAGAGAGTCCAATTAATGCCGAAGATCTGGGTGGACGCCGATGCCTGTCCCACCGTTATCAAAGAAATTCTGTTTCGTGCTGCCGAGCGCACCAAGACCGAACTGACCCTGGTGGCCAACCAGTATGTGCGTGTGCCGCCCTCCCAATATATTCGCGCGGTGCAGGTGACCGCGGGCTTTGACGTAGCCGATAACGAAATCGTGCAGCGCTGTGAGGCGGGCGACCTGATTATTACTGCGGATATCCCGCTGGCGTCGGAAGTGATCGACAAGGGGGCCACCGCGTTGAACCCGCGCGGCGAGAAATATTCCAAGGCCAATATTCGCGCGCGCCTGAATATGCGCGATTTTATGGAGACCTTGCGCTCCAGCGGCGTGCATACCGGCGGGCCGCCGCCGCTCGGGCAGCAGGAGCGCAAGGCGTTTGCCGATCAGCTGGACCGCTGGCTGGTGCAGTGTCGTCGCAGTGGGAAATAACAATGGCTGTGGAAATTGCACAACCTAAAACAGAGCGTCTGCAACTTCGTCAATGGCGCGATAGCGACCGGGCACCGTTTGCCGCAATGAACGCTGACCCGGTGGTGATGGAATATTTCCCCAAGCTGCTGAGCCGTGAAGAGAGCGATGCCGGCGTCGACCGCCAGATTGCGCATGTCGAAAAACACGGTTGGGGTTTCTGGGCAATAGAGACTCTGGCAGACAAGCAATTTATTGGTTTCGTTGGCATCAAAAATGTTACCGAAGATATGCCGTTTGCCCCGGCGGTGGAGATTGGCTGGCGCCTGGCACCCGCTGCCTGGGGCAAGGGTTACGCTACCGAAGCCGCGCGTGCGAGTCTGGAGTACGGGTTTACCCGGTTAGGGCTTGAGGAAATTGTCTCGTTTGCCGTAGTTAGTAACCTGCGTTCGCGTGCGGTGATGGAAAAGCTGGGCATGGTGCGGGAAGATAACTTTTTGCATCCGGGATTACCCTCCGGGCACCCGATGCAGGACCATGTGTTGTACCGGCTATCGCGATCTGCGTGATCGTTGTGCGTGTTTAATTTCAGCTAATTACCTAACCACAACGTGCGATACTGTTTATCCGGATCGTAATTTTCCGCTTGCCGCTCGATATTAAATCGCCGGTCGCGCGGATCATTCCCCACGCCACTGTTATACATCCAATTGCCGTAGTTGCTGTGCACGTCATAGTCGATGAGCTGGCTTTCAAATAAGGCGGCGCCGGCGCGCCAGTCCTGTTGTAATTCCTTCGCCCAGTAGCTCGCCACATTCTGCCGCCCACGGTTGCTCATCCAGCCGGTGGCGGCGAATTCGCGCATATTGGCGTTGACGAAATCGTAGGGCGTGCGCCCGTCTATCCATGCCGCGAGTTTTTCCGGGTCCAGCTGCCACGCGTATTCCCGCGCGCGAATACCGCTGAGGGCGAACAGGCGATCGCCGTGCTTTAGTGATATGTACTTGAAGTAGTCGCGCCACAGCAGTTCAAACTGCAGCCAGTAGGTATCTTCGTTGGCCTGTACCTCCCGCTCGAAACGTTTCAGTTCGGCATACACCTCCCGTGCCGACAGGCTGCCATTGGCCAGCCAGGCGGAGAGCTTACTGCTGTACTCGGTGCCGATTAATCCGTTGCGGGTTTGCTTGTAGCGGGTAATGTTTTCGCTACGCCAAAAATAGTCTTCCATGCGCTGCCTGCCCGCGGAACTACCGCCGACAAAGGGAAAAGCACTGCGTGGATCCGCTGCCGGCTGTTCCAGACCAAGTCCTTCGAGAGCCGGTAACGGCGAGCTGCCACCCGCCGCGGTGAGATTTTTTACGGGTCGCGGTATGGGGGTGGGCAGTGGCGAGCGTATGGGTAACTGTTGTTCAACCACCTTGCGGAACTGGGTAAATACTTCCGGTAACTCTGCGACTTCCGCAAACGGCAGGTCGTCGGGGTGGATGAGAAACTGGTCGTAATCGACGTGGAGGTGCACTGCGTCCATGGCCGATGCCGCTTGCAGTGACGCCAGCGCAGTGCGCTCATCGCGGGTCCACTCACGTTGCAAAAACAGCTTGGTTACTCCGTGTTCGGCGACAAGCTCTGGAATAATCTGTGCAGGTGCACCCAAGCGTATCAGTAGCGGAATATTGAGGTCGGTTAGCTGTTGTTGTAAATCTTCCAGACTCTGCAGGAGAAACTGCGCGCGAAATTTTCCGGTGCGCGGGAATCCGAACGGATCGCTGCTGAAAAACTGCGGATCAAAACAGTAGAGGGCGATAATTGGTTCATCACCATGTTCTGGCGCGCAGGCTCGAGTCAGCGCCCGATTGTCATGGCTGCGCAGATTATTGAGAAACCAGACCAGCTTCATTTAGCCTCCGCTACTGCTTTTCGTCGCTAGTTTTCGTCGCGACTTTTCATCGCGCTTTTGCGACGCTGTCGCCGGCAGCGTTCACTGCAGTAACGCACTTCGTGCCAGCAGCGCTTCCATTTCCGCCGCCAGCTGAAAGGGCGCCCGCATACCGGACAGATTTTTTCTGGTAGCGCGTTTTTCCGAGTCACTTTCTACTCTAGCGTGAAATAGACGGCATGCTCAGGCGGGGATAGCGGTTTTGCGATCCAGGTTGCGGTAGGCCAGAGCCTCGGCGATGTGCGCTGTGCCGATATGTTGCTGCTCACTCAGGTCCGCCAGGGTGCGTGCCACTCGCAGTACCCGGTGGTAACTGCGCGGAGACAGCCCGAGCTTTTCTACCGAGGCGCGCAACAGTGCGCTCTCGGCTTTTCCCAAACGACAGTATTCATCCAGTTCACTGCCCTGCAGCTCGCCGTTGATCTTCCCTTGCCTTTGCAATTGTGACTGACGTGCGCTGCGCACCCGATTCCGTACCACTGCCGAGGATTCTCCAGCGGGCGAATCCTGCAGTTGGGCCGCGCTCATGCTGGCGACTTCTACCTGCATATCGATGCGGTCCAGTAGCGGGCCGGAGAGTTTGTTGCGGTAGCGGTCGATCTGATCCGGGGTGCAGCGACAGCGGGGTTCTCCCAGATAGCCGCAGGGGCAGGGGTTCATTGCCGCAACCAGCTGGAATTGGGCGGGAAAGGTGACCTGGGCGCGGGCGCGGGAAATGCGTACCTCGCCGTTCTCCAGTGGCTCGCGCAGAATCTCGAGCGCCGCACGGGGGAATTCCGGCATCTCGTCGAGAAACAGTACGCCGCGGTGGGCGAGGCTGATTTCCCCCGGGCGCGGGTTGCTGCCTCCGCCCACCAGTGCGGTAGGCGAGGCGGAATGATGTGGTGCACGGAAAGGCCTTTGGCTCTCCCGCGCGAGCCCTGCACTGGAATAGAGCGCGGCGACCTCGATGCGCTCGCGCTCGGTCAGTGGCGGCAGTATTCCCGGCAGGCGGCTGGCGAGCATGGTTTTGCCGGTACCTGGCGGTCCGTAAAACAATAGGTTGTGCGATCCAGCGGCAGCCACCTCGAGAGCGCGCCGCGCTTTCAACTGTCCGCGCACGTCGGCGAGGTCCGCATACAATGCTTCTTCTATGGATTCATCGCCGACGGCATCGGGCAAGGGCTCGCGCCCGTGCAGTTGCGCACAGACCTGCAGCAGGCTGTTAGCGGATTTGACCGGGGTCTTGATCAGCGCCGCTTCCGGCGCCGACTCTGCCGAAATCACCAGGGTGCGGCCGCTGTCGCCGCAGGCCATGGCCGCGGGCAGCCCCCCGGGCACCGGGCGCAGGCCGCCGGACAGGGCCAGCTCACCGATAAATTCAAACTGCTCCAGGGTTTCTCCGGGTATCTGGCCGGAGGCGGCCAGCACGCCCAGGGCAATCGCCAGATCGTAGCGCCCGCCGGCCTTGGGTAGATCGGCGGGCGCCAGATTCACGGTGATACGCCGCTGGGGAAACTCGAAATGGCTGTTGATAATGGCGCTGCGCACGCGATCGCGGCTTTCGCGCACGGCGGCTTCCGGCAAGCCGACAATATTGAATGCGGGCAAACCGTTGGCGAGGTGGGTTTCTACGGTGACCAGTGGCGCCGCGACCCCCAGTTGGGCACGGGCATAGGTAATGGATAGGCTCACTTTTCTTCCTGAAAAATTGTCTTCCGTGAAAGTTTTTGCTCATTGCGAGCGGCTGCGAGCCAAATTAACCCGAAGCTTTCCTGCGTGACTGGGCGTGGCAGTTACTGCGGATCTGGCAGCTGTTGTTCCAGTTGTTGTTCCAGTGCGCTGATCTGCGTTTCCAGTTGCGCGAGCTTTTCCTCTGCCCGCGCCAGTTTGGCGGCCTGGATATCGAACTCCTGCTGGCTTACCAGCGGGAGTTTGCCCAGCGCCACCGCCAGCGCATCCTTCAGATCGCTGCTGATGACTGCCCCTTGTTGTTGCAGTTCATTGAGTAACTGTTGCAATTTTTCCGCGGCCAAGCGCAATTCTCCACTACAAAACACGATATTCGTAGCTGCAAATAGTACCGCAGCCCGGATTTCCTACCAAGGTAATCTGACGCTGCGCCTATTTAGGTCACGCACCGGCAAGTCAGCGCAGATCGGCGCCCACTTTGGGTGCAGGTTCCATTTTGGTGCGCACTATTTTTGCGCAGTGGTGTGAGCCGGTCGTGGCGATTTCTGTGAGAAATGTCCAGATGTAGACCTAACTGTTTGATTCTCTTGGCTTTTTAAAAGTTGGCACTAACTCTGCAAGTAGTCTCCCTGAATCGCCCTGGTAACGAAGGCAGGGGACAGGTCTTCTTGTGAAGCACCCGGGCGAGCGCGGTCAGTGTCGTCTCCCCGACGTAGTCAGCGCCGCTAGATAAAAAATACAAAACAAATATTTCACACAGAGATCTAGGAGAACCTAAAAGTGGGATTCAATAAAAAAGTTGCAGCAATCGTATCCGGTAGCGTTCTGGCGATGGCTATTTCCAGCGCCGCTACTGCCGAAGAATCTGGCCCCAGCTTCAGCGCCAATGTTGGTGTTGTGACCGATTACCGTTTCCGCGGTATTTCCCAGACCGACAGCAACCCGGCTGTTCAGGCTGGTGTAGACCTGGACCTGGGCAACGGTTTTTACGCAGGTACCTGGGTTTCTCAGGTTGACTTCGCTTACGGTGCTGACGAAACCGATTTCGAACAGGACTTCTACGGCGGTTACGCCGGTGAGACTGCTGGCGGTGTTGGCTACGACGTTGGCTACATCTACTACGCCTACCACGGTAGCGATCAGGACGAAGACTATCAGGAAATCTACGGTAGCCTGAGCTTCGGCGACGCTTCCTTTGGCTTCGCTTACTCCGACGACTACTGGTACCAGAGCGGTGAGTTCTACTACCTGAGCGCTGGCTACTCCTTCGCCCTGGCCAACGACATTTCCCTGGACCTGAGCGCTGGCCTGAACCTGTTTGACGAAGAAATCTTCCTGAACGGTTCCGATTCTTACATCGATTACTCCGTATCTGTAGGTAAAGAGTTCGGCGGCCTGGCCCTGAGCGCTTCTCTGGTTGGTACCGACGTAAGCGACCAGGAGTGCTTCCTGACCGATTGGTGCGAGCCGACCGTTCTGGCTGGTGCTTCTTACAGCTGGTAACAGCAACAAAAATGAGCCCGCTCTTTGAGTGGGCTTAATTATTTAGGGGGGAGACCATGAAACTGGTAACCGCAATCATCAAACCTTTCAAGCTCGACGCAGTGCGCGATTCCCTGGCAGAAGCCGGTGTCAATGGCATTACCGTGAGCGAAGTAAAAGGTTTTGGGCGGCAGAAAGGACATACCGAGCTCTATCGTGGAGCGGAGTATGTAGTGGATTTTCTGCCCAAAACCATGCTGCAAATTGCCGTTGAAGACAGCCAGGTGGATGCCGTGCTGGAAGCAATTGGTAAAGCAGCGCAAAGCGGCAAGATCGGCGACGGCAAGATCTTTGTGGCAAACCTTGAGCAGGCAATCCGCATTCGTACCGGCGAGTCCGGTGCTGAAGCGATCTAATTAATAGAACAGATTGCCAAAACGATTCTTTGATCAATAGACAACAACTGCCGGGGTAACCCGGACTAGTTTGGGTTAAACGGAGCGAAAAATGGAAAATCAAATTTTTCAGTTGCAGTACGCAATTGATACATTTTATTTCCTCGTGTGTGGTGCACTGGTTATGTGGATGGCAGCGGGCTTTGCCATGCTGGAAGCAGGCCTGGTGCGTTCTAAGAACACCACCGAGATTCTTACCAAAAACGTAGCGCTGTTCGCGATTGCGTGCACCATGTATCTGATCAGCGGTTACGCGATCATGTACGATGGCGGCTGGTTGCTGAACGGCATTGAGGCCTTCAGCCTCGACGAAGTACTCGCATCATCTGCTGAGAACGGTTTCGATGGCGATTCCGTGTACTCCGGTGCTTCTGACTTCTTCTTCCAGGTTGTGTTCGTTGCTACCGCAATGTCCATCGTATCTGGCGCGGTTGCCGAGCGCATGAAGCTGTGGAGCTTCCTGATCTTCGCGGTTGCCCTGACCGGTTTCATCTACCCGCTGGAAGGTTACTGGACCTGGGGCGGCGGTGAAGTATTCGGCCTGTACAACCTGGGCGACCTGGGCTTCTCCGACTTCGCCGGTTCCGGCATCGTACACATGGCTGGTGCCGCTGCTGCTCTGGCTGGCGTACTGCTGCTGGGTGCACGTAAAGGTAAATACGGCAAGAACGGCGAAATCTACGCGATTCCTGGTGCCAACCTGCCGCTGGCGACCCTGGGTACCTTCATCCTGTGGATGGGCTGGTTCGGTTTCAACGGCGGTTCCGTACTGAAGCTGGGCGATGCGGCAAGCGCGCACTCTGTTGCATTGGTATTCCTGAACACCAACGCCGCTGCTGCCGGTGGTGCTGTTGCCGCTCTGATTACTGGCCGCATCCTGTTCGGTAAAGCCGACCTGACCATGCTGCTGAACGGCGCACTGGCTGGCCTGGTAGCGATCACCGCTGAGCCTTCTACTCCGACTCCCCTGCAGGCGACTCTGTTCGGCGCGCTGGGTGGCATCCTGGTAGTCTTCTCCATCATCACCCTGGACAAGCTGCGCATCGACGATCCTGTTGGCGCCATCTCCGTGCACGGTGTTGTTGGTCTGCTGGGTCTGCTGCTGGTACCGGTTACCAACGATGGTTCTTCCTTCAGCGGTCAGCTGATTGGCGCCGCTACCATCTTTGGCTGGGTATTCTCTGCCTCCTTCGTAGTCTGGTACGCCCTGAAGCTCATCACCGGTATCCGTGTTACCGAAGAAGAAGAGCAACAAGGTGTTGACTTGGCTGAGTGCGGAATGGAAGCTTATCCGGAATTTACTAGCAAGTAATTGCTCTTAAAGAAGGCCGTCGATAGTTGGACTTCCAATATCGACGGCAGTAAGGAATCTTCCGGTACCGGTTTTCGGGCCGGTACCCGCAAGAAACATAATTAGGGGATAAGTCATGAAATTGATTACGGCTGTTGTAAAGCCATTCAAACTAGACGACGTGCGCACCGCGCTGTCTGAAGTGGGCGTGCAGGGCATGACCGTGACCGAAGTGAAGGGCTTTGGCCGTCAGAAAGGCCACACCGAGCTCTACCGTGGCGCTGAATACGTCGTAGATTTCCTGCCCAAGGTTAAGCTGGAGCTGGCGGTTGGCGACGACATGGTAGATAGCGCTGTAGAAGCGATCACCAAAGCGGCGCAAACTGGCAAGATCGGTGACGGCAAAATCTTTATCACTGCGCTCGAAGAAGTAATCCGTATTCGTACCGGCGAAACCGGCAGCGAAGCGGTCTGATCAAAGAATCGGACACAGTGTTTTATGAGCCCCGCTTTGCGGGGCTTTTTTGTGCGCGAAAGAAATGTTGGATAGGCGTGCGTTGCCTGGCGGCGAAAACGTTTTGCCGCTGTGGATGACGTCGTAATTGTGGCGTCGAAAAAAGCATAACCAACAGCAATAAATCGGGCAAAAAACGCACAAAAAAACTCTACCGGAAAAGGGAACCTTTTCTGGCAGGCTGGTTGGACACTGCCTATAAATATTTCGCCGCAGGTAATCTTCTGCTTGGCGAGTTTTATTTGCTGTTTTTCCCGCGTCGGTTTTTTACTGGCGGGAGAAAAGGCAAGGTTGCCGCCAAACGATGACGCATGTCGGAGATGTGCTGCGGCAGCAGGGGTATTCCCTCTGTAACAGGGGTATCAAGTTACAGGGTAATTGACATGAAAGACGACCAGTCCAGCGCTCGATCGAAAGACAATGAGGATTTCGCCGAAGAGCGCACGCTTTCCTCCCGCCAGCGGGCCCGCAGTCAACTGAGTGCCGAAGTCGAGGCCTTTCTCGCCAGAGGCGGCGCCATCGATGAAGTGGCGCCAGATGTAACTGCTGACCCTCCGCGCAAGCCGCAGCCGAAGTACGGCAGTCGGCCGATCTAAGCGCACTGGAACAGGAAATACTGGGTGCCGGTTTGGCCGGCAAGACGACAGATTGAAGGGGCTCACCCGCCGATTGAATGCGTCACCCCGGCCCGTGCCGGGGTCCAGTTCTCCTCCGCTTCTCGTTTCCCTTCACCCACTAGTTACGCAGCCCTGCAGGCAACCCTGCGGCTAAGTGGTGTGTGGATGGCAAAGCGCGCGGTGTGAGGTGAGAGCATGCTGCGGGATTAGCTGCGGGCCAGCAGGTCGGGCAACAGGCGCTCGAGAACTTCACCGATATACGACAGAAACAGGGTGCCCAGGCTGGAGCGGTAGTGATTGGGGTCGCTGGAGCCCACCGCGAGGATGCCCAATTGGCCCGCGAGAGGCACCACCGCCGCCGATGCCACCTTGTCGGCGGCGTCGCCGAACAGGTAGGCGGTTTCAGTGGGGCGCAGGGTGCCGCACACGGTGCGACCGTTGCGCAGAATAGAGCCGATGGCACTTTCCGCGCTGACGCGACTGCTGGTGCGAACCTGACCGAGGTGTTTACCGGAACCGGGCAGGGGACCAAATACGGTCAGTGAGGTGATTTCTACCTTGAAGTCATCGGCGAAGCTGCGCAGCAGTGCATCGCCCGCTTCGCCCACGCTGCGCGCTTCCAGCAGCGCCAGCACCAGTTGGCGGCTGTGCATAAACAGCTGGTCATTGTCCCGTGCGGCCTGCAGCAGCTGGTCGAGACGCTGGCGCATTTCGATATTGCGCTCGCGCAGCAGGTTGGTCTGGTGCGTCATCAGCGACACGGTCTTGCCGGATTCTTTCGGCAGCTGGATGGTCTCCAGCAATTCCATATTCTCGGCGAAAAACGTGGGGTTCTGGATCAGGTAGCGGGCCACCTGTCGCGACAGCAGCTTTTTGTTGCGCTGGTTTTCGCTGTCGGCCGCTTCCAGTTTGTCCAGGTTGGCTTCGACTTCGCTATCGAGCAGGGGGGCGTCGCTGTGATCGGTCATGTTCGGGTTCGTTATGTATTGTCGAAATCGCAGTCACTGCGTGCAAAGCGTAAACAGGCTCAGAGAACAATCTGGCCGTGGTATACGGAGGCAGTAGGTCCGGTCATGGTAACCGGCTCGCCGGGCCCCGGCCAGTGAATCGTCAGGGTGCCGCCTGGCAGGGTGATCAGCACCTCTTCATCCACCAGTCCGCGCAGTCGTGCGGACACCATCGCGGCGCAGGCGCCGGTTCCGCAGGCGCGAGTCTCGCCGACGCCCCGTTCAAATACCCGCAGGCGCGCTTTGCCGCGCTCCTCAATCTGCAGAAAGCCCACGTTAACGCGCGCCGGGAAGCGCGGGTGGCTTTCGATGGCCGCACCGAGGCTGTCGACCGGTGCCTTGGTGACGTCGTCCACCAGCAGCACCGCGTGTGGGTTGCCCATGGAAACGGCGCCGACGTTATAGGTTTCGCCGTTGACTTCCAGCGGGTAGGACTCTGCCTGAATGTCCGCCTGAAAGGGTACGTCGGAGGGTTCCAGCACCGGCGCGCCCATGTCGACGCTCACCTGGTCCTTTTCCTGCACCTTGAGTTCGAGGATACCCGCGGCGGTTTCTACCAGGATGTGTTCCTTGCTGGTGAGGCGGCGGTCGCGCACGAAGCGGGCAAAGCAGCGGGCTCCGTTGCCACAGTTTTCCACTTCGCTGCCGTCGGCGTTGTAGATGCGATAGCGAAAATCCACATCCGGATTGCGCGGCGCTTCCACCAGCAACAGCTGATCGCAGCCGATACCGGTGTGCCTGTCGGCGATCTGACGGACTTTTTCCGGCGACAGTTTCACCCGCTGGGTGATGCCGTCGACCATGACAAAGTCATTGCCGAGTCCGTGCATTTTGGTGAATTTGAGCCGCATCTACTGTGTTTCCTGTCCGTCTATTCCGTCTGCTCTGTACGTTCGCTTACTGGTCGTCTTTGGCCGGCACGGTGGATTCCCCGCGCACCAGGTCCGCCAGAGTTTCGCGCGCGCGCACCAGGTAGGTCTTGTCGCCGTCTACCAGCACTTCCGCGGCGCGGGTGCGCGAGTTGTAGTTGGAGCTCATGGTAAAGCCGTACGCGCCGGCCGACAGCATGGCCAGCAGCTGGCCCTCTTCGAGCGCGAGTGGGCGGTGCTTGCCGAGAAAGTCGCCGGTTTCGCACACCGGGCCGACAATGTCCCAGCTCTCGGTTTTGCCGTTGGACGGGGTGACCGCAACGATATCCTGCCACGCCTGGTACAGCGCCGGGCGTAGGTTGTCGTTCATGGCGGCATCGACGATAGCAAAATTGTGATCTTCGGTGCGCTTGAGGAATTCCACTTTGGTCAGCAGTGCGCCGCCGTTGGCAGCAATGGAGCGGCCGGGCTCCAGTACCAGTTCCAGGTCGCGGCCGGCGAGACGCTGTTTCACCGCGCCGAGGTAATCGCTCACTTGCGGCGGCTCTTCGCCACGGTAGCGCACGCCGAGGCCGCCGCCCAGGTCCAGGTGCTTCAGCTTGGTACCGTCTTCGGCGAGTTCGTCGATCAGTACCAGCAGGCGGTCGAGGGCGTCGAGGAAGGGGGCAAGCTCGGTCAGCTGGGAGCCGATATGGCAATCCACGCCCACCGCATTGAGGCTTTGTGAGTCCGCAATACGCGCGTAAACCGCACGTGCGCGCTCGATGGCGATGCCGAATTTGTTTTCTTTCAGGCCGGTCGAAATGTAGGGGTGGGTATTCGCATCCACGTCCGGGTTCACCCGCAGGGACACCGGTGCGGCCACGCCCATTTCGGCGGCGACCGCTTCCAGGCGGTCCAGCTCGGATTCCGACTCCACGTTAAAGCAGTGCACACCCACCGTCAGCGCGCGGCGCATTTCGTCGGCGGTCTTGCCGACGCCGGAGAAAACTACTTTGGCCGGGTCGCCGCCCGCCATCAGTACGCGCTCCAGCTCACCGGCAGACACGATGTCAAAGCCGGCACCCAGTCGCGCCAGTACCGACAGGATACCCAGGTTGCTGTTGGCCTTGATGGCGTAGCAGATCAGCCCCGGGTGGTCGCCCAGCGCGTCGGCGTAGGCCTGATACTGGAGCTCGTAGTGGGCGCGGCTGTACACATAGGTGGGGGTGCCAAACTGTTCGGCAATCTGCTCGAGGCTGACGCCCTCGGCCCACAGACTTCCCTGCTGATAGTGAAAATCACTCATTTGGATACTGCTTCCGCTTCCGTGTGTTGCTGGTGGGTATCTTGTTCTTGTTGTGCAGAACCGGTTTTGTGCCGCTTGTCCTCACTGCTGGTCGCGGGCTGCCCGTGGCTGTGAGCGCCGGTGGTCATCCCGGGTGCCCGCGGAGCACCAGTTGCACCGGGCGCAGCCGGATCTTGCGGCAGGTAGAGCGGGCCCTTCTGGCCGCAGGCGCCAAGTGTCGCGGAAAGCGCGATGATGGCGGTCAGTGAAATCAGCTGTGTGCGCATTGGGTATACCTGCCGCCTGATGCGGGACGAGAAGACCAGAAAAGCCTGCTAGTATAGCGACCCTCGCTCTAATGCAACACAGTAACAAAAGTAACCGAATTATGACCCAGGCCGCCTCCCAAGCCAGCTACAACGCCGCCATCGAAGAAACCCTGATTGCGATCGAAGATGCGCTGGATAACTGCGATGTGGACATGGATTACGAGCGCGCGGATGCGGTGCTCACCATTGTGCTTGAAGACAACGGCACCCAGGTGATTCTGTCGCGCCAGAGTGCGGTGCAGGAGTTGTGGGTGGCGGCGCGCTCCGGCGGTTACCACCTGAGTTTTCAAAACCCCGGGTGGCAGTGCACCACCACCGGTGAAGACCTGCCGACTCTGCTGGACCGGGTATTGACCGAGCAGCAGGGGAGTGCGGTCGCCCTCGGTCTTTAATTGCGGCAGTGCCACAACAATAAAAAAGCGGGCAAAAAGCCCGCTTTTTTATTGCCTGCTTATCGCGCGGCGATCAGTGCACGGGCGCGTTCACAGGCAGCGCGCACCTGATTCGGCGCGGTGCCACCGATATGGTCGCGGGCGGCGACGGAGCCTTCCAGGGTGAGTGCGTCGAATACATCGTCGCCAATCACGTCTGAGAATTTTTGCAGTTCGGCCAGGCTGAGGTCGGCGAGGTCGCAGTCTTTGTCGATGGCGAAGGCCACGGACTGGCCGACAATTTCGTGGGCATCGCGGAAGGCCACGCCCTTACGCACCAAGTAATCGGCGAGGTCGGTGGCGGTGGAGAAGCCCTTGCCGGCTGCGGCCAGCATGTTTTCTTTCTTCGGTTTCAGCGCCGGCGCCATATCGGCAAAAGCACGCAGGCAGTCGAGGGCGGTGTCGGCGGCGTCGAACAGCGGTTCTTTGTCTTCCTGGTTGTCCTTGTTGTAGGCCAGTGGCTGGCTCTTCATCAGGGTCAGCAGGGCGATCAGGTGACCGTTTACGCGGCCGGTCTTGCCGCGCACCAGCTCCGGCACATCCGGGTTTTTCTTCTGCGGCATGATTGAAGAACCGGTGCAGAAGCGGTCCGGCAGGTCGATAAAGTCGAACTGGCTGGAAGTCCACAGCACCAGCTCTTCACTGGCGCGGGACAGGTGGGTCAGCAGCAGCGCGGAGAAGGCACAGAATTCGATGGCGAAATCGCGGTCACTCACGGAATCGAGCGAGTTTTCGGTGGGCGCATCAAAGCCCAGCAGCTCGGCGGTGCGCGCGCGGTTGATCGGGTAGCTGGTACCGGCCAGTGCGGCGGCACCCAGCGGCGAGCGGTTGACGCGCTTGCGGCAGTCCATCAGGCGCTCGAAGTCGCGGGTCAGCATTTCGTTCCAGGCCAGCAGGTGGTGGCCGAAGGTTACCGGCTGCGCGGATTGCAGGTGGGTGAAGCCGGGCATAATGGTAGCGGCTTGCTGCTCGGCCAGGTTCACCAGGCCGGTCTGCAGGCGGGTCAGTTCGGCTGCGATCTGGTCGATGCGGTTGCGCAGCCACAGGCGGATATCCGTGGCCACCTGGTCGTTGCGCGAGCGGCCGGTGTGCAGCTTCTTGCCGGTGGCGCCGATGCGGTCGGTCAGGCGGGCTTCGATGTTCATGTGCACATCTTCCAGTTCGACCGACCAGGGGAAGTCGCCGGATTTGATCTCCTCGGCGATATCCTGGAGGCCGCCGGCGATCTGCTGGAATTCGTCGGCGGTGAGCACGCCTACTTCCGACAGCATCTGCGCGTGGGCCAGGGAGCCCTGAATGTCTTCCAGTGCCATGCGCTGATCAAACATCACCGAGGCGGTGAAGCGCTCCACGAAAGCATCGGTGGCTTCACTGAAGCGGCCGCCCCAGAGCTTGGCTGCGGGATTGTTTGTGGATGCGTTGTCGTTACTCATGCTGCCTCTGCTCGAATGTGCGTTGGAATATGGAAGTCGATCCGGGATGGCGGTATCTTCTTTACTCTCTAGAACGGCTCCAGAATAAAGATAACGTGGTATGACATCTTCCCGGCCCGCGCAAGCGGCGGGCATTATAGCGCAGCAAATTCGTAAAATTGCCCCCAAAGGCAAAGATTCTGCGCGTCTGGACCCCGGCAATTCGGATAGCCCCCAATACCCCCACTTCCTCCCTGACCTGTGCAGCGTGACCGGCGTAACTGCCCTAGTTCTGATGGGCGAGCTGTTGGCTTTGGTGCTGGTGCTCGCCACCGATGGTATCCACCCGTTTAACTGGCAACGCCTGGGGCTTGTGTCGCTTACGGTGCAGTGGGTGACCCTGCCTGCCGCCGCCATTCTGTGCCGCCTGCGTCCATTCCTGGCAAAACTTACCCACAGGCTCGCCGCTGCGCTCAGTTACTGCGCGGTGCTTGCTGTGCTGTTGCTGGTGCTGCTTGGCCAGCACTGGTGGGCGGCGGATATGGCCGGGGCAGGTATCGGTTGGATGTCGCTGCTGGCGAATTTCCTGGTGGGCGCAATCTGCGCGGGCGTGGTACTCCGCTACGCCTACGTGCAACAGCAACTGCACAACCAGCAACAGGCGGAGCTCGGTGCACGCATCGAGGCGTTACAATCGCGCATTCGCCCGCACTTTTTGTTTAACAGCATGAACAGCCTCGCCAGCCTGATTGCGGTGGACGCGGAGCGCGCGGAAAAACTGGTGGAAGATTTGTCTGCGCTGTTTCGCGCGTCACTGGCGGACTCGAAAATGGTACCGCTGGAGCAGGAAATTGCGCTGGCAAAACGCTATCTGGAAATTGAGTCTCTCCGCCTCGGGGATCGGTTACAACAGCAGTGGCAGATCGATGTTGTGAGCGATGGCCTACAGGTGCCGTCGATGTTGTTGCAGCCGTTGCTGGAGAACGCAGTGCTGCACGGTGTGGCGCGCTTGCGCGGTGGCGGTGCGATAAAAGTCGCGGTGCGCGAGCAACACAGCGGTGGTCAAAATGTCATTGGCAGTGAAGTGCGCGAGCTGCTATTGTCGATTCATAATCCTGTTGCAGAAGCTAACACTGAGAGTGCTCGCAACCGCAATGCCCATCTAGACACGCACGATGGCAACGGTATGGCGATGGAAAATATTCGCCAGCGTCTCAGTGCGTTTTACGGCAATCGCTTCCGCTTTAGCGCGGAGCAGAAAGGTGGCGTCTACCAAGTAGCATTACACCTGCCGATGAACGCGGAAGTGGCAACCAGATCAACTCAGCCAGTGCATGCACCGGCCCGGAGCGAGCGAGCCCAAGCGAGCGCTCGAGACGAGGTGGCGTTGTGAATGTCGCCGAACGCCCTCTGGGAGTGCTGATCGTCGATGACGAGCCTCTGGCACGGGCCAGACTGGCCCGACAGTTGCAGAGTATTGATGGTTGCCAACTGCTGGGAGAAGCTGCCGATGGGGAAAGCGCGTTACAACAGCTGGATTCACTCGACCCGGACCTGCTGTTACTGGATATCGAAATGCCCGGAGAAAACGGGCTGCAACTCGCCAACCAAATCTCCAACCGTCCCAATCCACCCGCGATCATATTCTGCACTGCCCACGACGAATTTGCGCTCCCTGCCTTTGCGGTTGCTGCATCGGGTTACCTGCTCAAGCCCGTCAATGTGGAGCAACTTGCACAGGCGATTGCCCAGGCGCGAAGACTGAGCAAGCCGCAACTGCTGGAGCGCACCGCGGAACCCGCGCAAGCAACGGGTGGCCGTCGCCAGATCAAGGCGGTGAGTCGCCGCGGTGTACAGCTGCTCAATATCGAAGATATCCGCTGTTTTGTCGCGGAAGATAAATATGTGATTGCCCACCACAGTGCCGGCGAGACATTGCTCGATGAATCGCTGAAGGAACTGGAAGCGGAATTTGGCCAGCGCTTTGTGCGGGTGCATCGCAATACCATTGTGGCGAAGATGCATATCACCGGTCTGCAAAAAGAGGGTGACGGCTACCGGGTAACCCTGGCGGGTTGTGCACATTTCCCGGTGGTTTCGCGCCGCTTGCTCGCCGGTATCAAGGCGCTGCTTACGGAAATGGCCTGACTCTGCGGTGGCCTGAATGTGAGCCGATTTGAGTATGATACGCCCGGAAAGGCTTAGCGCCTGCCGGCAATCCAAGTCTCCAGTACCTGAATATCCCGCCATTTTTGCGCAGGCGTCTGCAGTGGATTTTTATCCACAATCGCCAGGTCCGCATACTTACCCACTTCCAGCGAACCAATTTCCTGTTCCATCCCCAGCTGCCAGGCGCCGTTGATGGTCATGGCCTGCAGTGCCTGTAGCGGGCTGATTGCTTCATGGCCGCCGATCAGTGTGCCGCTGCGGGATAGTCGGGTGATGGCAGTCTGCATCAGGCTAAACGGTTCGGCGGGGAACATCGGGCTGTCCGCGTGCAGGGTTGGGTACATGCCGAGATCAAACGCGGTTTTTACCGGCAGAATTTGTTCGGTGCGCGCGGGGCCCAGCAAACTCTCTTTCAGCGCATTGCCGTAATAGTAGAGATGGTTGATATGGAAGCTGGGGGTAATGCCCAGCTTGGCCATTGGGCTCAGCGTTGTACGGTCGACCAGCAGGCCGTGCTCAAGCCGGTGGCGCCTGCCAATAAATGCTGCGCGTTCGCGCGCGTCCAGCGCGTCGTATTCTTGCTGCAGCAGTTCGATAAATTCTTGCGCGGCGCGGTCGCCCTGCACATGGGTGGCGGTTTGCCAGCCGCGTGTATTTTTATCGCGCAGCTGCGCGCGGAAGGACTCTGCGGTAATCACCGCCTCACCGTGACTGTCGTGGCCGATACCCAGCTGCTCGCTGAGCGCGCTATCGCGATAGGGCTGCTCTACCATCATGGTGCCGCTGTAGGGCGAGCCGTCGTACCAGAATTTGGCGCCGAGAACGCGGAAGAAATCGCTGTCGAAATCCGGTTTTCCGTCCAGCTTGGTCAGGTTCTCACCGCGATAGTAAAAGAACTGGCGAATACGCGGCGCGAAGTTTTCGCTGGCGGCCCAGCGAGCCAGCCACGCGGGTACATTGAAGCCGAGGGAAGCCACGCTGGTGAAACCCGCCGCGCGCAGGTCATCCAGGCGCGCCTGGTATGCCGCCGCCACTCTGAGTGGTTTTTTGTGCACCGCGGTAAACGGCTCCATGGCTTCCTTTTCCACCAGCATGCCATTCAAGCGCCCGTCTTCGTCCCGCCCGAAATAGGAGCCATCGCCGGGCGCCGGTGTGCTTTCATCGATTCCGGCGGCGGCTAGCGCGGCGGAATTTACCCAAGCGGTGTGCAGGTTTGCTGCGAGAATAAATACCGGGTTGTGGGGTGCCAGCGCGTCCAGCTGTGCGCGGTCAGGTGTTTGCAGGTCCGCAAGCAGAATTGGATCCAGCCCCATGGCATACACCCACTCGCCGCGCGGGGTGTTAGCGATTTCATCCTTCAGGGCTTGCCAGGCATCCGCTGCCGAGGCATGGGTAAAGCCGCTCATATCGAGGAAGTTGCGGAACACGGCGCTGATGGCAGGGTGCTCGTGGGCGGCAACAAAGCCGGGAAGTACTGTCTTGCCTGCGAGATCGACGGTTTCGGTATCGGTGCCGGCCAGCGCCTGGATTTCGCGGTTGCTGCCGACGGCGAGGATTCGATCTTTCCTGACCGCAATTGCCTCGGCGATAGTGTTGTTCCCGTCCAGCGTGATGACGGTGCCGTTGACGAAAATGCGGTCGGCTTTATCGGAACTTGAACAGGCGCAAATCAATATGCCTGAAACAATAAGCAGAAAGCGTAGAAGATTGGTGTAATACATTTTTATTCTTATTGTTACTGCTTTCGCTTAACTCAGTTACCGCGGGCGGCCATCCAGATGCCACTGCCGATCAATGTGGCACCGCCGACATAATTAAATAGTCGACTTTGCGTGCGATTTTTTAATATCGCCTGCGCGCGCACCGTGGCCCAAGCGTAGGTCAACATAACACCGCCCACCGCCAGGGTAACCACGACGAAAATAATAATGGTATCCATCACGGTAATTTCCTTGATGGGCAGGAACGCGGGGAAAAAACTCAGATAGAACAGAATCGCCTTGGGGTTGCCCAGCGTCGTCGTCAGTCCCAGCAACCAGCTGGACGCGAGCGAACTTTGCTTCGGCGTCGTGTTTACTTCCGCAGTGCCACGTGCGCGCAACAGGCTGAGGCCAAGCCAGATTAGATAGGCCGCGCCCACATATTTCAGGATCACAAAGGCATTGCCCATCACATCGGCAATATAGGCGAGGCCAGACAAGCACAGGGCGATAAAGACATAGTCCCCGAACACAATACCAATGGTGGTTACCAGGCCATGCAGCATGCCGCCACTGGCCGAGCGCGCCATGACCGCGAAGGTACCCGGACCAGGAATCGCCGCCAGCACGATCATGGCGCCGAACAGGGCGAGGGTGTTAACGAATGTCATAAATGCTGTTCCTGTTCAGCAGCCGCCGGTCACGTCAATAAAGGTACCGGTGCTGTAAGCCGCCTGTTGGCTGAGTAGCCAGGCGATGGCTGCGGCGACTTCTGTATCTTTGCCACCGCGCCCGAGGGGAATTTGTGGTGCAAGGCGCGCAATACGCTCCGGCTCGCCACCGTCCGCATGCATTTCGGTGTGGATAAAACCCGGACGTACACCGTTTACCCGAATGCCCTCTTTGGCCACCTCTTTGCTCAGGCCAATGGTGAGGGTGTCCACGGCACCTTTGCTGGCTGCGTAGTCGATATATTCATTGGGTGAGCCGCTGCGTGCGGCACCGGAGGAAACATTGACGATGGCGCCGCCGGTGCCGCCGAGCAACGTGGACATACGACGCACCGCCTCGCGGCAGCAAAGCAGGGTGCCGGTTACATTGGTTTGCAGTATCTGATTGATACGCGCTGCGGTCATATCTTCCAATCGCGACTGGGTCAGCAGCATGCCGGCATTGTTCACCAGTGCGCTCAGCCGGCCCAGTTGTTGGTCCACTTCGCGGAATAGCCGTTCAACGTCGGTCTCTACGGCGATATCGGCCTGAACTGCAATCGCATTTGCACCCAGTGCCTGGCATTTTTCAACGATGCGATGCGCGTCCGCTTTGCGGGTGCGGTAGCTGATGCAGAGGTCATAGCCCTGCCCAGCAAGTAGAGTGGCGGTGGCGGCACCGATACCACGGCTGCCACCGGTGACCAGGGCGATGGGCTTCATGGAATTACCAGTCCGGCTTCAGCGAGGCGGCCACGCAACTGTTCCATGGCGTCGCGGTATTCCCAATACATGATGCGGCCATGGGAGCCGGTCACCAGGATGTACTGCTCGCTGATAGATTGAATCCGCTCGATAGCGATCAGTTTGGTCATAAAGCTGGCTTCATTAACCTGCTCGATAATTTCCTGATTATTCTCATCGTAGCCATGTACGACGAGAGCGGTGCGGACGTCCAGTTCCAGGAATTTCACTGTGAACTTCTCGTGAGATGGAGGAGGGACGGGAGCCTATTGAATGGCTCCCGCCGGGCATTGAATCAATACAGCTGCGGGCCGCTGTTGTTGTCGTTGTCGCCGGCCAGGCTCAGTTCGTCGGCGGCGCTATTGAGGTACTCGGCGTCGGATTCGGACTTGAGCTTGATCATCAGGCGCAGGTCGTTCGCGGAGTCGGCGTGGGCGAGGGCGTCTTCGTAGGTGATTTCGCCGCGGTCGTACAGTTCGTACAGGGCCTGGTCGAAGGTCTGCATTCCCTGTTCGATGGAGCGTTTCATCAGCTCCTTCATTTTGTGCACCTCGCCCTTGCGGATCAGGTCCGACATCAGCGGGGTGTTGATCATGATTTCGAGGCAGGCGCGGCGACCGTCGCCGTCCGGCGTCGGCACCAGCTGCTGGGCGACCATGGCGCGCAGGTTCAGCGACAGGTCCATCCACAGCTGTTCGTGGCGGTCCGCCGGGAAGAAGTGAATGATCCGGTCCAGCGCCTGGTTGGCGTTGTTGGCGTGCAGGGTACACAGACACAGGTGGCCGGTTTCGGCGAAGGCGATGGCGTGGTCCATGGTTTCCCGCGACCGCACCTCACCAATGAGGATGACGTCGGGGGCCTGACGCAGGGTGTTCTTCAGGGCGGTCTCGAAGGAGTCGGTATCGAGGCCAACTTCCCGCTGGGTGACGATACAGCCGCGGTGCTGGTGGATAAATTCGATGGGGTCTTCGATGGAGATGATGTGACCCTTCGAGTTTTCGTTACGGTGGCCGATCATGGAGGCCAGCGAGGTGGATTTACCGGTACCGGTTGCACCTACAAAGATGATCAGGCCGCGTTTGGTCATGGCCAGCTCTTTGAGCTGCTCGGGCAGGCCGAGTCCGTCGATGGTGGGAATCTTGGTTTCGATTCGACGCAGCACCATGCCGACGAGGTTGCGCTGGAAGAAGGCGGATACCCGGAAGCGGCCGACGTTGCGCAGGGAGATGGCGAAGTTGAGTTCTTTGTTTTCGATGAACTCTTTTTTCTGCCGGTCGTTCATGATGCCGACAACCATTTCCCGGGCTTTTTCCGGAGACAGCGGTGAGGTGGTGACGGGAACGATTTTGCCGTGCAGTTTGATGGAGGCGGGTACGCCGGCGGTGATGAATAGGTCGGATGCGCCTTTTTCACTCACCAGTTGTAAGAGTCGTTCGATTTCCATTTTTATTTACCGCTGTCGGTTTATTCGGATCCGGGCTTGTTCTTTTACAGTCCGGTGGCGGCAAAGCACCGGGGATTCGTTTTCGAAACCGCTGTAAATACATCCCTGTACGCTGCGTCGGCGACGTCCATGTCGCCGACGCTTTCGAAAACGAATCCCCGGCACTTTGCCTTCAATTCGTTGTGTTGTGCTTCGTAAGCGCTCGCTTAATCAGTAACGCAGGCGCTATTTAGAAATTTTCTGGCATCTTCGCTTTTTCACGCGCAACTTCGCGGGTGATGATGCGTTTTTCAAGCAGGTCCTGCAGGCACTGGTCCATGGTCTGCATGCCCACGTTGGCACCGGTCTGGATGGCGGAGTACATCTGCGCAATCTTGTCTTCGCGGATCAGGTTCCGGATCGCCGGGGTGCCGCGCATGATTTCGTGGGCCGCCACTCGGCCGCCGCCGTTGCGCTTGAGCAGGGTCTGGGAGATTACTGCCTGCAACGATTCCGAGAGCATCGAGCGCACCATGGCTTTCTCTTCCGCCGGGAATACGTCGACGACACGGTCGATGGTCTTGGCGGCGGAGGTGGTGTGCAGGGTGCCGAATACCAGGTGGCCGGTTTCCGCGGCGGTCAGTGCCAGGCGGATGGTTTCCAGGTCTCGCATCTCACCAACCAGGATGATGTCCGGGTCTTCACGCAGTGCGGAGCGCAGTGCTTCGGCGAAGCCGTGGGTGTCGCGGTGGACTTCCCGCTGGTTGACCAGGCACTTCTTGGATTCGTGCACGAATTCGATCGGGTCCTCTACGGTGAGGATGTGCTCGTATTTGTTGTCATTGATGTAGTCGATCATCGCCGCCAGCGAAGTGGACTTACCGGAACCGGTAGGGCCGGTCACCAGCACCAGGCCGCGCGGGGTGTCGGAGATCTGCTTGAACACCTGGCCCATCCCCAGGTCTTCCATGGTGAGTACCTTGGAGGGAATGGTCCGGAATACGGCGCCGGCGCCGCGGTTGTGGTTGAATGCGTTCACACGGAAGCGGGCCACACCGGGGACTTCGAAGGAGAAGTCGGTTTCCAGGAACTCTTCGTAGTCCTTGCGCTGCTTGTCGTTCATGATCTCGTAGATCAGACCGTGCACCTGTTTGTGCTCCATGGGCGGCAGGTTGATACGGCGCACATCGCCATCTACCCGGATCATGGGGGGCAGGCCGGCGGAGAGGTGCAAATCCGAGGCATTCTGCTTGGCGCTGAAGGCGAGGAGTTCTGTAATGTCCATACTGCTACCTTTATTCTTCTCTTACATTCACTGGTCGATATGACGCGGGGGCCACAAGCACATAGAATGCCCACCGAGCAAAAGTTGGGTCCCAGTATATGCGCAAAGGGTCGATCCCCGAAAACCTGAATTCCGTCGCTGAGCGAATCGTCACAGCTTGCCGCAGTTGTGACCGGCAAGCCGACGATGTCACGCTGCTGGCGGTGTCCAAAACCCGCCCGGCGGCAGACCTGCGGGTGGCCTATGAGGCGGGTCAGCGCCATTTTGGCGAGAATTACCTGCAGGAGGCCCTGGACAAGCAGGCCGAGCTGGCCGATTGCGACATCACTTGGCACTTCATTGGCCCGCTGCAGTCGAACAAGACCCGCGATGTGGCGGGGCATTTCCACTGGATGCACACGGTTGAGCGGTTAAAAATTGCGCGCCGCCTGTCGGAACAGCGCTCGGCGGATATGCCGCCACTGAATGTGTGCCTGCAGGTCAATATCGATGGAGAGGATAGCAAGTCTGGGGTGAGTGCGGAGGATCTGCCGGAATTGGCCGCGGCGGTGGCAGCGCTGCCCAACCTGCAGTTGCGTGGCCTGATGGCGATCCCGGCACCGCGCGGGGCATCGGAAGACCAGCGCACGCCGTTTATTCAACTGGCGACATTGCTGGATGCGCTCAAGTCCCAGCTGCCGGATCAGCCGCTGGACACGCTGTCGATGGGGATGTCGGGGGATATGGAGGCGGCGATATTCAGCGGCGCGACCATCGTGCGCATCGGCACGGATATCTTCGGAGCCAGAAACTAACACTCGGCTTATGGCTGTGATCAATTATTGAGAGAGTTGAGGAAGGAATGTCTGAACACAACATGGTGTTTATCGGCGGAGCCGGCAATATGGCGGGCGCGGTAATTGGTGGCATGGTGGCCAACGGTTACCCGGCGGATAAGATCGTTGCGACCGGGCGCGACGAGCAGAAACTCAAGGCATTTTGTGATCGTACCGGTGTGCACGGGCGTACCGATAATCTGGCGGCAGTGAAAGAGGCTGATGTGGTGGTGCTCTCGGTGAAGCCGCAGGTCATGCAGGCACTGTGCGAAACCATTGCCCCGGAAGTAAGTGCCAACAAACCGCTGGTGATTACGCTCGCTGCCGGTATTCCCCTGTCCGCATACCAGCGTTGGCTCGGTGCCGGTGTGCCCATTGTGCGCGCCATGCCCAATACGCCGGCACTGGTGGGCACCGGGGTTACCGGCCTTTATGCGGGCGAAGGTGTCACCGATGAGCACAAATCCGTTGCCACGCAGATGGCGCAGGCGGTGGGGATTGCCCAGTGGGTGGCGGAGGAATCCGGCATAGATGAAATCATCGCGGTATCCGGTTCCGGCCCCGCATACTACTTTCAATTTATGGAATCCATGATCGACGCGGCCGAGAAGGCGGGTATGGATCGCGCAGACGCAGAGCGCCTCACCTTGCAAACCGCTCTGGGCGCGGCGAAACTTGCGGTGGCCGCGGATGTGGATGTGGCGCAACTGAAGCGCAATGTGATGTCGCCCAATGGCACCACCGAGCGGGCGATCAAGCGTTTTCAGGAAGGCGGCCTGCCGCAATTGGTAGAGCAGGCGATGACAGACTGCGCGGCGCGCGCGGCGGAAATGGCGCAAGAACTGGATAAGTAAAAAGGAAGCTTAATGGCCAACACCTTTAGCAATATCGGCGTATTCATTCTCGCCACCATCGGGGTTCTGTTTCTGTTTGCGGTGCTGCTGCGCTTTATGCTGCAGCTGGCGCGGGCGGACTTTTACAATCCGATCTCGCAGGGCATCGTCAAGGTGACCAACCCGCTGCTGCGCCCGCTGCGCAAAATTGTGCCTGGAATGTTTGGCATCGATATGGCCTCCCTGGTGCTCGCACTACTGGTGGGTTGGGTGATGATTATGGGTGCCGGGTTTCTCGCTGGCGCCGGCATGCTCAACCCGCTGAGCGCACTGCTGTGGTCCCTGCTGGGTGTTCTGATGACGCTGATCGCCATCCTGTTTGTGGGCATGTTGATCTCCATCGTGGTCAGCTGGATTGCACCGCAAAGCTCACATCCAGCGCTGATGCTGCTGCGCCAGTTGCTGGAGCCCGTATATGCGCCGGTGCGCAAGGTGATTCCACCGCTGGGGGTGATCGATATTAGCCCGATCTTCGTGTTCATCCTGCTGACGGTGGCGGACAAACTGCTGGTGGGTCTTGCGCAGAGCGCCAGCATGCCGCAGTTGGTGTACAACCTGTTCTGGCATATCCCTTTCTGAGGGCCGTTAGAAAACTGTTGCGCGGGGCTGTCGAGGCCCCGCTCGCTACGTTTTCAAGCGCCCCTCCCGGTCTATTAGAGCTGTCATAACTGTCAGCTCTCGTTTTCTCTCTCCGCATTTCACTTTCCTTACGCTATCCAGTTCGCGAAATCCCTGTGCCAGGGTTTAACTCCGGGCGCGCATGCTGGAGAATGCCCGGTGAAATTGTAAATTCGTCCAAGTAGTAAGAATAAGAACTCCCAAACATGGAAGATGTGACCTTGCGCCAGCACATAGCCGACTACGATCTCTGGAAGAAGGGGTTGGATACGCAGTTCCACCGGTTTAGTCACTGGCTGGAAGAGCACTTTCCCAACTCTGCCGGTGCCCGCCAGGTGGTGCAGCAGGCGCGCCAGTTACTGGTGGATGACCAGTTTACCGTCGCCTTGGTAGGTGAGTTCTCCCGCGGCAAGACCGAGCTGATCAACGCGCTCTTGTCACACACTTATGGCAAGCGGCTGCTGCCCTCGCGCCCCGGCCGCACCACCATGTGCCCCACCGAAATTTACAGTGATGGCACTGAACAGGCGTCTGTCCGCCTGCTGCCCATCGAGACCCTGGCCACCAATACCAGCCTGGAAAGCTTCCGCCGTATTCCGCAGAAGTGGGTCAACTTTGATTTTGACCCGGAAGATGCGGGCGCCACTCGCGAAGCGCTGATGAAGGTGGCTGCCACCAAGGCGGTGATGCCGGAAGAAGCTGCGCGCTACGGTTTTGACCGTCGCCACCTGGATGGTAATGGCAATTTGGTGCAGATCCCGGCGTGGCGCTACGCACTGATTTCCCTGCCGCATCCGCTGCTGGCCCAGGGCCTGCGCATTATTGATACCCCCGGGCTCAATGCCCTGGGGAACGAGCCGGAATTGACCCTATCCACCCTGCCGAGTGCACAGGCGGTGGCCTTCCTGCTCTCCGCCGATGCCGGTGTCAGCGGCACCGACCTCAATATGTGGGAAACCCATCTGGTGCCGCTCAAGGAGCATCGCGGCACCGCAGTAATGGCGCTGTTGAATAAGATCGACGTACTGTGGGACGACCCGGACGAAGACCCGGACCAGATGCTGCGCAAGATGCGCGGTGAGGTGAGCAAGCTGCTGTCGCTGCCACAGGAAAACGTGGTCGGCGTGTCCGCGAAAAAAGCCCTGCTGGCGCGCGCCGAGCGCGACCCGATGCTGCTGCAACAAAGCTGCTTTGGCGAGTTCGAAAAGCTGCTGGTGCAGCGTTTGATGGAGCACCGCGACAAGGTGGCCAATCACCGCTCGCTGCATCAGGCCCTGACCCTGATGGCAGACACCCGCGACCTGCTCAAGAATCGTCTCAACAGTGGCCGTGCAACGCTGGACCACCTGAAGCGCCGCGGCTCCGCCAGCCCGGAGCAGTTTGAAGAACTGAAGCAGCTGCACGCCACCGCCAAGGAGCAGCACAAGTACTGTCACCAGGAGCTGCTGACCCTGAAATCCAGCCAGCGCATGCTGGCCCGCCAGCGCGCCTCCCTGCTGGCACCGGTGTCCAGCCAGCAGCTACAGCAGCTGATCGACGAAACCCGCACGGCATTGAACGAGCGCTGGTCGCCGCTGGGACTGGCCCGCGCCATTGATGGTTTTATGGGGGGCGTGGAATATCAGCTGTCCAATCTCGAGCGGGAAGTGGATCAGACCAACCGTCTGGTAGATGCGATTTACGATCGCTCGACCCTGAACAACATCGTTTCCAACGAGCAGCACTTTGATATTGGCGGCTTCCGGGCGGCTCTGCGCGGCCTGCACCGCCAGGCGGCGCAATTGCGCCGTTCACCACAGCTGCTGCTGGCGCGACGTAATCGCCTGACCGAACGCTTCGTGGCAACCCTCGCCAACGAGGTGGGCCGCATGTACAGCCAGATGATCTCCTCCGTGGATGGCTGGCTGGAACAGGTGCTCGAGCCACTGAAACAGCATGTGCAGTACCAGAAGCACCTGTTGAACCGCCACATGATCAAGCTTACCGAGCTCAAGCAGAAAACCCAGGGCAAGCGCACCGACCTGCGTACGCTGGAAGAAGAACTGGTGCGCAACCACAGCGCGCTGGGTGCGCTGGAAGATCTGCTCAAGCACACCCAGGCGGCGCCACAGCCGATTGCACCGGCGCCGGTAGCGGCGGTTGCGGATAATGTCACCCCACTGAAGGCGCCCGCCACTTCCTAGCTTGTGGGCAATTTTTGCGGTTAGCTGTGCCCTCGGGGGCACGGCGGCGCGTGACCACAGCAAGCTAACAGGTGTACTACAGTCCCCAGCTTTCGTAAACTTGGCGCCCCGCCCAGTAAGTAAATGCGAAAAACTTTGACCACGGAAGCGCAATCTCACCACTCAGGAAAACCGGCAGGGCTGCCCGCCAACTCCGTCGGTATTGTCGAGCCAAAAAGCCACACATTCCCAGGCCCGTTCAAACTGGCCTGTGGCCGCGTGCTGGACGAATACACCCTGGTCTACGAAACCTACGGGAAACTTAACGCCGACAAAAGCAACGGCGTACTCATCTGCCATGCGCTGTCCGGCCACCACCACGCCGCCGGTTACCACAGTGCCAGCGACAAGCGTCCGGGCTGGTGGGATCACTATATCGGCCCCGGCAAACCCATCGACACCAACAGGTTTTTCGTGGTTGCCCTGAACAATCTCGGTGGTTGCCACGGCTCCACCGGGCCAACCTCCATCAACCCGGAAACCGGCAAACCCTGGGGTGCAGACTTCCCGCCGCTGCGCGCGCGCGACTGGGTACACAGCCAGGCCCAACTGGCCGACTTACTGGGTATCCAGCAGTGGGCTGCGGTGGTCGGTGGCAGTCTGGGTGGCATGCAGGCCATGCGCTGGTCACTGGAATACCCGGAGCGTTTGCGCCATTGCGTGGTGATCGCCTCGGCGATGAAATTGTCTGCGCAAAATATTGCGTTTAACGAAACCGCCCGCCAGGCCATCACCTCGGACCCGGATTTTCGGGATGGTCGCTATCTGGAAGAAGATACTTTGCCGCGCCATGGCCTCGCGGTTGCGCGCATGATCGGACACATCACCTACCTGTCGGACGATGGGCTGGGCAAGAAATTCGGCCGTGAATTGCGCTCCGGCACCTTTGAACAGGGTGTGGAAGAGCTGGTGGAGTTCCAGGTGCAGAGCTATCTGCGCTATCAGGGCGACTCCTTCTCTGGCAGCTTTGACCCGAATACCTATATCCTGATGACCCGTGCCCTGGATTATTTCGATCTCGCGCGGGAATACGATGACGACCCGGTGGCGGCATTCTCCCATGCGCGCAGTAAATTCCTGTTGGTGTCGTTCACCTCCGACTGGCGCTTTGCGCCGGAACGCTCCCGGGAAATTGCCGACGCTCTGATGCACGCCAATGTACCGGTCACCTACGCGGAGGTGGAGTCGCCCATGGGCCACGACGCCTTCCTGTTGCCGAACGCGCGCTACGAAAATATTTTCGCTGCGTATATGAATAATGTTGCCCGCGAACTGGCGGACAGCGCACGCGCCGAGGTGGTCCAATGATGCGTAAGGATCTCGATATCATCCACAACTGGGTGCCGGCGCAATCGCGGGTGCTCGACCTGGGTTGTGGTGATGGTGCGCTGCTTGCACGTCTGGCCAGCGAGAAGCAGGTCAGTGGCTACGGCGTTGAAATCGATCCGGAAGAAATCCAAAAATGCGTCGAGCGCGGTGTCAACGTGGTGGAGCAGAACCTGGATAACGGCCTGAAAAATTTCGCCGATCACAGTTTCGATACGGTGCTAATGACCCAGGCCCTGCAAACCCTGCGTTTTCCGCACCTGGTGGTAGAGGAAATGCTGCGGGTCGGGCGCGAATGCATTATAACTTTCCCCAATTTCGGGCAGTGGAAGGCGCGCTGGCACCTGGCCTTTTCGGGTCGCATGCCAGTGTCGGATTTATTACCTTACGAATGGTACGACACGCCCAATATTCACTTTTGTACTTTCAAAGACTTTGAAGTGCTGTGTCGGGAGCACAACTGGAAGATTCTGCACCGCCAGGCGGTATCGGAGTCCCCGGTTTCCGGCGTGTTGAAGGACTTTTTGCCGAATTTATTCGGCGAGACAGCGATTTACCATCTGACTCGCTAATATTATTTGTAGTGGGTCGTTTTATCCGCCATGTGTTCAGGCTGCAAGAAGCCTGAGTGCGCATGGAAACCAGACAGGAGGACGCCGTGAAACGTTATTTTGCTGCATTTATTTCTGTGGCCTTATTGCTGTGGGCTGCAGCGGCCGCGGCGCAACAAGCCAAGATCATCGAGAACCATCAGGACTTCGGCGATTACCGGGTGAGCTATTCGGTGTTTAACAGCGACTTTATCCCTCCGGAAATTGCGCGTGAGTACAATCTGGTGCGTGCCCGTGACCGGGCCTTTGTGAATATTTCCGTCGGTAAAAAAGACGGTACCAAGGGTGAGAGTGCTGGCGTTTCCGGCAACGCGATGAACCTGATCCAGCAGTCGCGCCCCCTGGTGTTTCAGGAAGTGCGCGATGGCGACGCGGTGTATTACCTGGCGCCGTTCCGCTTTGAGAACGAAGAAAGCCTGACTTTCAAAATCGATCTGGTAATGCCCGACGGCAGCAAGCAGCAGCTGACCTTCCGTCGCCAGTTGCACAAGAACTGAATCGCAAACCGTCACCCTTTTACTTGAATAACAGCGAGCGCAGCGCGTTCGCTGTTTTGCGTTGAACGGAACTCGCTTCCTATGGAAAAAATCGTCCTCGCCAGTGGCAATGCGGGCAAGCTGAAAGAGTTTTCCCAATTGTTTTCTGGCTGGCAGATTGCGGTGTTGCCTCAGTCCGAATTTTTGCAGGATGAGGCGGAAGAAACCGGTCTCAGTTTTATTGAAAATGCCCTGATCAAGGCGCGCCATGCGAGCCGCGCCAGTGGTTTGCCCGCGCTGGCGGATGACTCGGGACTGGCGGTGGACGCACTCGGCGGCGCACCGGGTATTTATTCTGCGCGTTACGCCGGTGCCGGCGCCAGCGACGCTGAGAACAACCAGAAACTGCTGCAAGCGCTGGAAGGTGTGCCCGCAGAAAAACGCGGTGCCAGTTTTCACTGCGCACTGGCCTTTGTGCGCGCCGCGGATGACCCCGTCCCGCTGGTATGTACCGCGCGCTGGAGCGGGGTAATCCTGACTGCACCCGCCGGCGATCAGGGTTTTGGCTACGATCCGCTGTTTTACGTTCCCTCGGAACAGCTCACCTCGGCACAGTTGCCGCGAGAAGTGAAAAACCGTCTCAGCCACCGGGCGCATGCGGTGAAAAAGTTCGAGCAGCTGTGGCATGAGGAAATGGTGGTGCCGGAACAGCAGGCCCATAGCGTAACCGGCACGAAGTTTTTCTAGATGACCGCTCAGGGTACCGGCCGCTCGCTGTTGGCGTTGCCACCGCTCAGCCTCTACGTGCATATCCCCTGGTGTGTGCGCAAGTGTCCGTATTGCGATTTCAACTCCCATGAATTTGTTGCCGGCACCCTGGAGCATGCGCAGGGCAGTCCAGCCGGTGAGCGTCATCTGCCAGAGGCAGACTATGTGGATCAGCTGGAGCGCGATCTGCGCAGCCAGTTGCCCTGGGTTCAGGGGCGCAAGTTTGGCTCCATTTTCTTTGGCGGCGGTACGCCCAGCCTGTTTTCGCCGCTGGCCATCGGCCGCATTCTCGATCTCGCCGAGTCGCTGGTGGGCTTTGCCGACGACATCGAGATCACCCTGGAAGCGAACCCGGGTACCTTTGAGCAGGCCAAGTTTGCCGGCTATCGCCACGCCGGCGTCAATCGCCTGTCGATCGGAGTGCAGAGCTTCGACCCGCTGCAGCTGCAGAACCTCGGGCGCATCCACTCTGGCCCCGAGGCGCTGACCGCGGCGACCCAGGCGCGCACGGCGGGTTTCGATAATATCAATATCGACCTGATGCACGGCCTGCCGGGGCAGGGCGAGACTGAAGCGCTGCAGGACCTGGCGCAGGCGGTTGCCCTGGGTGCCGAGCATATTTCCTGGTACCAGCTCACCATCGAACCCAATACCGCCTTTTACTCGGCACCCCCGGTTACTCCCGGGTCCGAGCAGATTGCGGCGATCCAAAAGGTCGGCCGGGCGTATTTGGCAGAGCAGGGCTATGGCCGCTATGAGGTGTCGGCCTATGGCCGTGCGGGGCTCGCCTCCCGGCACAACCTCAATTACTGGTCCTTTGCCGACTACCTCGGTATTGGTGCCGGTGCCCACGGCAAGGTGACCTTGCCGCAAACCGGGCGAATTTTGCGCACCCAGCGAACCCGCGCGCCGAAGCACTACCTGGCACTGGGTTGTGGAACCGGTGCCGGCGGCGTGGAGTTTCCACTGCCCAAGCTGCAGGAGGTGGCGGGGGAGGATCGCCCGCTGGAGTTCCTGATGAATGCCTTGCGGCTCGAAGCCGGGGTGCCCGCGCAGAGTTTTGAGCAATATACCGGGCTGCCGCTCGATACCTTGCGCCGGGAATGGCGGCGCCTCGAGGCGATGGAGCTGGTGCGCCCACTGGGGCCCACCATTGGCACCACCCGATTTGGCTATGACTATATAGACGAGATATTGCAGCGTTATCTGGTGGAAAGCTGAGCCGCTGCGGTATTCCACAGCGTTACCCTTGAAAACCCCAAATCGGACCGCATATAGGGCAAAACGCCATGAATGGTGAAAGTAATTGCCTTGCGGGGGCTGCGGACCCTACTTATTATGTCTGCCAGTCCGGGCACCGGCCTGAAGAAACAGAACCACAGGAAAGCATTATGAGCGCGAACATCGTAAACGTAACCGATGCAGAGTTTGAAGCCGAAGTACTGAAGGCCGAAGGCCCGGTATTGGTAGACTTCTGGGCACAGTGGTGTGGCCCCTGCAAGATGATCGCTCCGGTTCTGGAAGATCTTTCCGGTCACTACGGCGAGAAGCTGAAAATCGTCAAAGTGGACGTAGATGCGAACAAAGAGGCCGCGGCCAAGTACAACGTGCGCGGCATCCCGACCCTGCTGCTGTTTAAAGGCGGCAACGTGGAAGGCACCAAGGTCGGCGCTCTGTCCCGAGCTCAGCTGACCGAGTTTATCGACAGCCAGATCTGATCGATCCCGCAGGGCGCCATTGGCGCCCTGTGTCGTTTTGGGGCATTGGGCCTCATGCGCGACAGGAGATAAGAGGGGCGAAGCCCCGGGTAATGGCGCCCCAGGCTTGCGAAATAGCCCTTGCAGGATGCCGAACTGCGGTTATACTGGCTAGTAATCAAATTAACTGTTCAGTCTAAACCTGAGCCAAGTCGCCAACCCCGCTGCTGACGCGGCCTCTCCGGCGCAAACTCCTCAAGTTGAACATCCCCCACTGGCATATCTGTCGCAGCCATATTGGCAATCAGGCACTAGTGTCGTGGTAAATAGGGATCCGTTTTACCCGGGTCGTTGTTATCGATTAGGGTTCGAGAGAAAACGTGAATAACTTGAATGAGTGTTGCTTCGGTTAGTAATCCAGCCAGCATGTCGAACTAGGCATTATCACCATCGAAACTTCAACTCCCTCCGCAGAAACGTCCAGCGCGTCCGCGCGAACCGACAGAAGAAACCGTAATAAAGCAATTGGTATGAACCTTTCTGAATTAAAAACCAAACCCATTGAAGAGCTGATTGAAATTGCCAAGGGCATGGGGCTCGAAAACCTCGCCCGCTCGCGCAAACAGGACATTATTTTCAATATCCTGAAGCGCCACGCCAAAAGCGGTGAAGACATCTACGGCGAAGGTGTATTGGAAATCCTCCAGGATGGTTTTGGCTTCCTGCGCTCCGCAGACTCCTCATACCTCGCGGGCCCGGACGACATCTATGTTTCCCCGAGTCAGATTCGCCGCTTCAACCTGCGTACCGGCGATTCCATCTCCGGCAAAATTCGCCCCCCTAAAGAAGGTGAACGCTACTTCGCCCTGCTGAAAGTCAGCGACATCAACTTCGATAAGCCGGAAAACGCGCGCAACAAGATTCTGTTTGAAAACCTCACGCCGCTGTTCCCGAATGACCGGCTGGGACTGGAGTGCGGTAATGGTTCCTCTGAAGACCTGATCGGCCGGATCATCGATCTGGTAGCCCCAATCGGTAAAGGTCAGCGTGGCTTGATCGTGGCACCGCCCAAGGCCGGTAAAACCATTATGCTGCAGAACATGGCACAGGCGATTACCCGCAATAACCCGGAATGTCACCTGATTGTTCTGCTGATCGACGAGCGCCCGGAAGAAGTCACTGAAATGCAGCGCTCGGTGCGCGGTGAAGTGGTTGCCTCGACCTTTGACGAGCCGCCTGCGCGTCACGTGCAGGTTGCAGAGATGGTGATTGAAAAAGCCAAGCGTCTGGTAGAGCACAAAAAAGATGTGGTGATCCTGCTGGACTCCATTACCCGTCTGGCACGTGCGTACAACACCACTGTGCCCAGCTCCGGTAAGGTGCTCACCGGTGGTGTGGACGCGCACGCACTGGAGCGCCCGAAGCGCTTCTTTGGTGCAGCGCGTAACATCGAAGAAGGCGGTAGCCTGTCGATTATCGCCACCGCACTTGTGGATACCGGCTCCAAAATGGACGAAGTGATCTTTGAGGAATTCAAAGGTACCGGCAACATGGAACTGCAGCTGGATCGCAAGATCGCTGAAAAACGCGTATATCCCGCAATTAACGTGCGCCGCTCCGGTACTCGCCGCGAAGAACTGCTAATGCCGGAAGGTGAGCTGCAGCGCGTTTGGATCCTGCGCAAGCTGCTTCATGATATGGAAGATTTGGCCGCCACCGAATTCCTTATCGATAAGCTCAAAGACTTTAAGACGAATGATGAATTCTTCCTGTCCATGAAACGGAAATAATTCTCTTTTAGTATGAAGGCCGGCATTAAATGCCGGCCTTTTTCGTGTAATGCAGATGAAATTTGCAATACGTTGAATGAGGCGTGAAATTACGTCGAATTCAGTTGAAAACCCTCGGTGTTAGGCATATAAAGGCTTCCACCAATGTGTTGTGCGGTTTTTCAACACTTACCGAATTGGTTCCAGATAGCTGGGAAGTTGTCTGACTCCGGACCAAACTCAAGTGGATAACGTGGTGGTGCTGGTTATCCGTTTGTGAATGCACGACAGCCCACTTACTCATGTGAGACTTTTTTGTGAATATCTATATTGGAAATCTGGCCTACGGCGTAACCTCTGACGAACTGCACGAAGCTTTTGGTGCGTTCGGTGAAATCTCCCGGGCTACTGTAATCACTGACCGGGAAACTGGCCGTTCTAAAGGTTTTGGTTTCGTAGAAATGCCGAACGACGACGAAGCGCGTAAGGCAATCGAAGAAATGAATGATCAGCCGCTGTCTGGCCGTAACATCCGTGTTAACGAAGCCAAGCCGCGCGAAGACCGTCCGCGTCGTCCCCGCTTCTAAGATTTCTTAGAAGTTCGGCAGCCCGCAGTCCTGTACTGCGGGTTGTTCTCCCCTCCCTAAATCTCCCCAACTCTGTCGAATTGACAGCGTTCGTTCCCTATTTTGTGCTGACTGTTTTACACTGGCCGGTGAATTTCCCGTCGACCCATAAAGCATGAAATACAAAGATCTGCGCGACTTTATCAAGCTGCTGGAAAAGCGCGGCCTGCTGAAGCGTATTACCCACCCGGTAAGCCCCTACCTGGAAATGACAGAAATCGCCGACCGCGTCCTGCGTGCCGGTGGCCCGGCGTTGCTGTTTGAAAACCCCACCGGCTACGATACCCCGGTGCTCGCCAACCTATTTGGTACGCCCGAGCGCGTCGCCCTTGGTATGGGTAAAGAGTCCATCTCCGAGCTGCGCCAGGTTGGTGAGCTGCTGGCGTTCCTCAAGGAGCCGCAGCCGCCAGAGGGTTTCAAGGACGCTTGGCAAAAGCTCCCCATATTCAAACAAGTCATGAATATGGGGCCGAAAGTCGTGAGTAAGGCCGACTCTCAGCAGATCGAAATCGAAACTGGCGACATCGACCTCACCAAACTGCCGATACAGACCTGCTGGCCCGGCGACGCCGCGCCGCTAGTCACCTGGCCGCTGGTGATTACCCGCGGACCGGAAAAGAAGCGCCAGAACCTCGGCATCTACCGCATGCAGCTGATCGGCAAGAACCGCCTGATCATGCGCTGGCTCTCCCATCGCGGCGGTGCCCTGGACTTCCGCGAGTGGCAGCAGGAATTCCCCGGTGAGCCCTTTCCGGTAGCCGTCGCGCTCGGTGCCGATCCCGCCACCATCCTCGGCGCCGTCACCCCCGTACCCGATACCCTGTCGGAATACGCATTTGCCGGCCTGTTGCGCGGAAGCAAGACCGAAGTGGCCGAGGCCAAACTCAGTAACCTGCAGGTGCCGGCAAGCGCCGAATACGTGCTCGAGGGCTATATCTACCCAGAAGATATGGCGGATGAGGGCCCCTATGGGGACCACACCGGCTACTACAACGAGGTGGACAGCTTCCCGGTCTTCACCGTCGAGAAAATTACCCATCGCAAAGACCCTATTTACCACAGTACCTACACCGGCCGTCCACCCGATGAACCGGCGGTACTCGGCGAAGCGCTGAACGAAGTCTTCGTGCCCATCCTGCGCAAGCAGTTCCCGGAAATCGTCGATTTCTACCTGCCCCCGGAAGGCTGCTCCTATCGCTTGGCGGTGGTCACCATGAAGAAGCAGTACCCCGGCCACGCCAAGCGCGTGATGATGGGCGTCTGGTCCTTCCTGCGGCAGTTTATGTATACCAAGTTCGTCATCGTTGCCGACGACGACGTGAACGCCCGCGACTGGAAGGATGTGATCTGGGCCATGACCACCCGAATGGATCCCGCGCGGGACACCGTCATGGTCGAAAACACACCCATCGACTACCTGGACTTCGCCTCACCGGTATCCGGCCTGGGTTCCAAAATCGGTTTTGACGCCACCAACAAGTGGGAAGGCGAAACCACCCGCGAGTGGGGGCGCCCAATTGTGAAAGACCCGGAAGTAACGCAGAAAGTCGACGAGATCTGGGGTGAGCTCGGACTTTAAATAAGCCACCACAGCGCCAGGGAGGGCGTATGGATATGATAAAAACGGTTGGCGAGGATTTTAATGCCTGGCCCAGTGAGGTTGGCTTTACGTGAGATTATATGATGCTCTATCAGGGTAGCTGTCACTGCGAAGCCATCACTTTTGAGGTGGAGGCCCCAGAAGTACTTGAGGTCGATCGCTGTAACTGCTCAATCTGTTCGAAGTCCGGGTTCCTACATTTGATCGTTCCGCTCAATAAATTTCGCTTGCTATCCGGGGCCGATTCGATTTCTACCTACACCTTCGGCACTGGCGTTGCAAAGCATACCTTTTGTAAGGCGTGCGGCATCAAGCCGTTTTATACGCCCAGGTCAAACCCAGATGGTATCGACATTAATGTGAATTGCCTGGATACCGTACCAGTATCAATTAACATCACTGAATTTGACGGCCAGGATTGGGAGCAGCATGCGCATAAGTTAGTCCATAAAAGTAAGTAAAGACGTTAGGAAGTATATTGGACACCGGCTTGCTCCCCTCGGCCATTATCAAACGGCAGAAGTTAGCGGGTTGCTTTATGCTGCTTAAAGAATGAAGTTTTTATATAAGTATATTTTAGGTTTAAGGAATACAATTATGGGGCTAAACATCTATCTTTCCGGTGAAATCCACACAGACTGGCGCAAACAAATTATCGATGGTTGTGCCGGGAGTGATTTTGTTTTTTCATCTGCAGTCACCGATCACGCTGCCAGTGATGCGGCAGGTGATGTGCTTGGCACTGAAGAATCCGGTTTTTGGCGCGATCACAAGTCGGCAAAAGTAAACGCAATACGCACAAAGACGCTCATCGAACAATGTGATGTTGCGATCATTCGGTTTGGTGATAAGTATAAGCAATGGAATGCAGCGTTTGATGCGGGCTATTGCGCCGCTCTGGGTAAGCCATACATTACCTTGCATGCTGAAGATATCGTCCACCCCCTAAAAGAAGTGGACGCTGCGGCATATGCATGGGCAACTACCCCACAACAGGTCGTCGATATACTGAATTACCTGGTTAGCGATCAATAGGAGCGGCCACCAGTTTGATGGACGCAACCCATTTCTATTCTGCGTTGGGACGCTATGCAGCCGGATGGTGCCCGCGGATGATAGCCAGTCGTGGTTTGAACTATGAAACGCAGTAAAAAAGCGTGGTTCATATTTTTCCAGTTCTCCATTGTGGCCGGTTTTTTAGCCGGTATAGCTTTTGCGATTTCAATCAACCGTTACCCAATTGAGATGCTCTATCTCATTGGTATGCTCTCGATTTTGACCATCTTGGTCTATGGGTGGGATAAGTTGGCTGCACTAACGGGGCGCTGGCGTACCAGCGAAAATACCCTGCATTTGCTGTCGTTCATTGGTGGTTGGCCGGGAGCCCTGTTGGGGCAGGCACTGTTCAATCACAAGACATCGAAACAACCTTTTCGCCAAATATTCTGGATTTGCGTACTTTCTAATTTGGTATCTATTGCGTGGACTTTCACTGGTAGTGGTGAACATTTCCTGCATAAGCAGATTGGGATGATAAAACAGGCGCTGTACGAAACTTCTGTCATTGTGCGTTAAGACGTTTCTGGGCTCTGTTGTTACTTGGGAAGCTTTTATCGCTTTAGAAGATTCCGAAGTATGTGAAAAGTATCGGATTGTCGACCAACCATGAGCTGGCCTTCCTGGAACCGTCGGAAGCCGTTGCGCTGGCGGACAACGAAAAATACGGCTGGGGACTGGCCCCGGAGGCGTTGCGCGGACTCCTGTGATCAGGATGCCCGCGTGCTGAGCATATGCGCTTGCTGGTCGGGTAGCGGTAGCTGGGGCAGGGTGGAGACCGCCTGCAGCAGCCCTTGCTCATACAGCTGCGCGGCTTTGTCTTTTTCGCCGAGGGCATACAGCAGTCGCGCCAGCTCGGCGGAGGTCTCCGGATCCGAGCGCAGCAGCAGGCTCTTTTCAAAGTACTGCCGCGCCTTGCCCCAGATTTGATTGCGCAGATACAGACGGCCCAGGCAGGTGAGAAGATCGGCGTTTTCCCCGTATTCCTTCTGCCAGCCTTCGGCGATGGTGACCTGCTGACTGGCGTCGGCGCCGGTCAGGTGCCCGTATAAACGCACGGTGTCCGCGCGCCACTCCCGGTTCAAAATCCAGCGCAGGTGTTTTTCCGCTTCAACGTCGTCGCCCACCTTGTGCAGCATTTCCCCATAGAGATTGCGCAGCTCAATATTGCGCTGCCAGCGCCCGCTGAGGCTGTGCCAGGTTTCGCGCAACTTTTCTTTATCGTCGCGATTGGCGGCGTCGCGCAGCAGGTTCTGGTAGACCTCGAGCTCCAGCTGCTGGAACTGCGACTCGGGCATGCTGCCGTGTTTTTCCAGTCTCGGTAACAGCTCGCGCAGTCCGTGCCATTCGCCGATGTTGTAATAGGCGTGGCGTAGCAGTTGTAGCAGTGCCGGATGATTGGGCTCCTGCTGCATGGCGCGCTGCAGGCTGGCGATACATTGCTCGTAGTGCTTGTCGAGCAATTGCATGCGCGCCTGGCTGATGGCTACGGCGAGTTGGGTGTCGTCGCCGGTGGCTTCGGCCTTGGCCAGAAGCTCGTTGGCTTCGTCCCGGTATCCGAGTTCGAATGCACTGCGTGCGGCCGCCAGGTAATTGATGATGGGCGCATCGGAGCGCGCGGCGCTTTTCAGCAGTAATCGCCGCGCGCGTGCCCAGTTGCCTTCCATAAACTCCACCAGGCCGTTGGTAAGCCGGCGGCGTGCAATACGGCTGCGGCCGAAGCGGATGCGGCTGACGCTGCCGCCAATCGCCCGCGCAATGCTGCGCAGCAACCAGATAAACAGGAACAGCGCGAGTACGCCCAGGGCCAGGCCGCCGATGGCGACCCACAGGTTCATTTCAATACGTTTCCCGCCATCGCCGCCGATCATTAATAGCAGGTAGCCTGGGTAGGAGCGCATGGCCTCGGCGAGGAAGGCGCCGCCGAGCAGCAACAGCAGGGTAAATAGGAGAAAGCGTTTCACCAGTCGCTACCTCCGTTGTCGTTGTCAGGGGTTTGCCCGGAGGAAACCTTGTGCATTTTGTCGATGTAATTGCGCAGTGCGGTCTGCGACGCGCTCAGGTTGGGCAGCTCGACTTTGACTTTTTCCTGCGCGAGTTCTTCCAGCTCACGCAGGATTACCTGGCGCTGCGGGTTGTCCACGCCATAGTCCAGTAGCAGTTGACGCGCGTGATTCATCGAATCCTTGAATACGGTGTCGTCCGCGCGCAGTACCGCCAACTCGGCCTGTTCCATATTCAGGCGCAGGCTCTGGCGGAATCGGGTTTCACTCTGTGGCGACAGCAGTACCGGGTCCACCTCGCCATCGCGAATGCGCACGGAGCCTTTGAGGAAGTTGAGGAAGTTATCCCAGCTGGAGCGGAAGTGTGCCTCGCCGATCTCGGGGTTGTCGTTCTGCTGCTGGATGGCGGCCGCATCGCGCTTGGCCAGGTCGAACTGGGGCTGGATGTTCAATTTCACCATCTGCTCCTCCAGCGCGCGCAAACGCAGGTAGAGGCCTTCGCGGTCCACGTTTTCCACCAGCTTGAGCGCGGTGATATCGCGGGACAGCTGCTGGCGCACACCGTATAAATCCGGCATGTCTACGTCGCGGATAATTTTGTCGACTTCCTGCAGCAGACCGAGGGCGGAGCGGCTGTCTTGCTCCAGCATCAGACGCTGGTTGGCCAGGCGCAGCAGGTAATCCGCTTCGGCCAGTTGCCAGTCCTCGCGGCTGGCGTTGCCCAGCTGGCTCAGGCGATTGCCCTGCGCGGTGACATTGCGCTGTACACCAGCCAGCTGTTGCTGCAGCTGTTCGATCACCTGATTTTGCTGTTCCAGTTGCTGGCGCAGGCCTTTGATCAACTCAAGGTTCTGGTTTACTGGCGGCGTGGGTGAAGTTGCCGTCGGCGGCGTGGGCTGGGATTCGCTGGGCTGCAGTATGGGTTGCTCGGGTACTGGTGGCTGCGCGCTGTCGGCTGCTGCGCTCTGGTTATTTGTCGACCCTGCGTCGGTGGCATTGTTGTTACCCGTGGCGGAGGGTGTAGAGGATACGCTGTCGGCGCCTTTCGACTGGCCGCCCGCTGTCGATACATTGTCTCGGGTGGCCGTGGTGCGGCCACTCTGCGAAATGGTCTGTGTGTCGGCAGCGAAATGCCGCCCCACCAGTGGCAAGTTCTGCAGGTGGCTGTTGGCTTGGGTGCGCACACTGGGAATGAAGTACCAGGCGGCGACCGCGAGGGCAATGAGTGCCAGTAGTAGCAACCAGAACCAGGTCCAACCGCTGCCCTTCTTTGCGGCGCGGGGCTTGGTTGGGGCTTTTGTATTTGCTCCGGTCTTTGAGCCGCCAGTTTTTACTGCGGCCTTGTCACCCTTTTTGCCGTTTGTGTCGCGACCTTCTGCGGCCTTGGCGAAGTTGCTCTTCGGCTCCGCCTTGTCTGTCACCGTAGGCACGTCTTTCTGGTTATTGGTTTTTTTGTCGTCCGGCGTGGCGGAAGCTGGGGCTTTTTTATCGCTCATGGGCTCGCTTGCTCAGGGTGGATGCGTGGGGGCACCGGTCGTTCTGGCGGTTGTCAGGGCGGTGGACTGCACGGAGGCCGCTAGAAAATTTGTCGCCAAATTATAGCGACTGCAGCGGTTCTTTATAGGAAGTCTGGCGCGGAAATAAAATTTTTTACCGTGATCGGCGGAATTTCAGCAATGATGGGAGGAAACTACTTCGCTCAATGCGTCCAGCATGGCCGCGTCGCCAGCGTTCTTGGCGGCAAAAACCTTGCTGAAGCCGAGGGCCCGGGCCTGTTCGGCAACTCGCTGGCTCGGCAGGATCAGGGGGCAGTTATTCAGCGCTGCGCGTTTGCCGGTCTCTTCCAGCGCGCGCTGCAAGTTTTCCAGGGTTTCCCCACTGTGCAGGGTAATGGCATCGGGGGTGTGCGCGTAGGCACGCAGTTGCTCGCAGGCTGCACTCGGCAGCAGGCGCTGGTAAAGCTCACAGTAGTCGATGCGCGCGCCGCGCTCTGCCAGTGTCTGGCCGATCAGTGGGCGCCCACCCTGGCCGCGAAAGAGGATGACACGCTCGCCATCGGGGTTTTGCAGTGGCGCTAGGCCCAGTAGCGCTTCAGAATCCATCGCAGCACTGTCGCAAGACTCCGGCTCGGCGCCGCGGTTGCGAATCGCTTTGGCCGTTGCCGCGCCGATGGCGTAGTACCGCGGCCCCTGCGGCAGTTGCGGCCAGTAATCATCCAGCCAGTCAAAGCCGCATTGCACCGCATTCTGCGAGACAAAGATGGCGTGGTCGAACTGGTCAAAATCCATAATCAGGCTTTTTACTGCCTGTACCGCGTCCACATCGGTTACCGGTTCGATAGCCAGCATTGGAATGCTATCCACTATCGCTCCCTGCGCTTGCAGCAGTGCCTGCCAGCGGTCGCTCTGGTGCGTGGGGCGAGTGATCAGAATGCGCTGGCCGGCGAGGGGTTGGGTCATTGCTATGCGGTTGCGGTGGTCGAATTAAATGGCCGCGAGGATCTCGTCGGCGCCGGCCTGCAGCAGTTGTTCGGCCAGGCGAATGCCGAGGGATTTCGCTTCTTCGATAGAACCGTGGACTTCGCCGCGCAGCATGGTTGCGCCGTCGGGGCTGCCCACCAGGCCACGCAGGTACAGCTGGGTTTTACTTTCGTCACTGAAAATTGCATAGCAGCCAATCGGTACCTGGCAGCCACCATTCAAACGGCGCACCATGGCGCGTTCGGCGTCGAGACGGAAGCGGGTTTCATCGTGCTGCAGTGGTGCCAGCAAGGCCTCCAGCGCCGGGTCACGGCGGCACTCGATGCCCACGGCGCCCTGGCCGCCCGCAGGCAGCAATACTTCCGGCTCGATGTAGGCGGCGATACGCTCACGCATTTCCAGGCGCAGCAGGCCGGCGGCGGCGAGGATGATAGCGTCGTACTCGCCGGCGTCCAGTTTGGCCAGGCGGGTATTCACGTTGCCACGCAGGAATTTGACCTCGAGATCCGGGCGCACCGCCAGCAGCTGACACTGGCGGCGCAGGCTGGAGGTGCCAACTACCGCGCCCTGCGGGAGATCTGCGAAAGAGGCGTAGTGATTGCTCACAAAGGCATCGCGCGGGTCTTCGCGCTCACAGATCACCGGCAGGTGCAGGCCTTCAGGGAATTCCATCGGCACGTCCTTCATCGAGTGCACGGCGATATCGGCGCGGCCTTCCAGCATGGCTTTTTCCAGCTCTTTCACAAACAGCCCTTTGCCTCCCACCTTGTTCAGCGGGATGCTGAGCAGCTGGTCGCCGCGGCTGGTCATGGGCAGCAGTTCCACGGTGAGATTCGGATGGTGCCGTTCCAGTTCACCTTTGACGAAGTGGGCCTGCCACAGGGCCAGCGCGCTCTCGCGGGTAGCGATGCGGACAGTGGAAATCGGGGAACTGGTGGTGTTGTTTGATTCGGGCATGCGCGAAAACTGGCTGGACTGATGTTGCGCGCAAGTTTACCAGCTTGTGCGCCGGATTACCGGCCAGTGACTCAGGTGGTGGCGACGTTGCGCAGCCAGTCCTCGAGAAAGATGCGTGCGGCGATGGAGTCTACCGGCTGGTCGGCGTAATTGCCGCGATGCCCACGGTCGCGCGCTTCGTCTTTGGCGGCGCGGGTGCTAAGGCGCTCATCGGCATATTCCACCGGCAGGCCCAGGCGGCCGTGCAGGCGCTGGCCAAATTTGCGCGCGCGGGCGCCAAACTCGCTTTCACTGCCGTCCATGTTCAGTGGCAGCCCAACCACCAGCACCTTGGGTTTCCATTCGTCGACGATACTTTGTACCCGGTTCCAGTCCGGCTTGCCGTCTTTGGCCGGAAGTGGATCCAGTTCACGGGCACTGCCGGTGAGGCTTTGGCCGTAGGCCAGGCCAATGGAGCTGGTGCCGAAGTCGAAGGCGAGGGCGGTGATGGCTTTCATTGCGTAAAACGTAATCCTAAGCGTGACCGGACTGGGTGCCGATCCCGCTCAGGTCAATCCCGTGGCGTGCGGCGGCGGCCTGCCAGCGTTTTTCCCACGGGGTAGCAAACAGGATTTCGGCGGAGGCCGGCAGTGTCAGCCAGGCATTTTCGGCAATTTCCTGTTCCAGTTGCCCGGGTCCCCAGCCGGCGTAACCGAGTGCCAGTAGCACGTCGTCGGGGCCGCGGCCGGCGGCGAGGGATTCGATAATGTCCTTGGATGCAGTCAGGCTGATGTCTTCAGAGACCTCGGCGGTCGAGGCGAACTGCATGCCGCGGCCGTGCAGCACAAACCCCTGCTCCTGGGCCACCGGGCCACCCACCAGTACCGGTTCATCACCGCGCAGACTGACGTCGTCGAGTTCGAGTTGGGAAAACACTTCTTTCCAGGTCACTTTACTCGGCGCATTGATGACCACGCCCATGGTGCCGTCGGCGCTGTGCTCGCAAACAAATGCGACCGCATGCACGAAGCGCGGATCCTGCATGCCGGGCATGGCCAGAAGCAATTGCCCGCGCAGGCTGTTGCTGGTGAGATCGCTGTCGAGCTTATCGGTATTTGTGGGTTGCATGGTGCTAGTTTAGAGGCTGTCAGCCGCGGCTGGGAGTTTTACCGGCGGCGGTGGAGAAACCGGTCATTTCGAAGCGCCAGGTGCGGATGATTTCCAGCCGGTCGGCTTGCTGGCGAATTTCGGCGGGGAAAGGCGCGAACGGCGCCGCCAGGCGCACAATCTGCTGCGCGGCATCGTCGAGGATGGGTTCGCCGGAGGACTCCAGGATGACCACTTCTTCGACCGCGCCGGTGGGCAAGAGGCGCACCATCATACGCAGGTCGCCGGTGATCTGCCGGGCGAGGGCTTCTTCGGGGAAGTTGTCGTTGCCAACTGCTTCTACCTTCTGGCGCCAGTCGTGCAGGTAGGCCGCATCAGGGGAGGCCTTGGTGGCGACTGAGGTGAGGCGGCGTACCCGTGGGCGCTGGGCAATGGTCTGGCGAATCTTGTCGAGGCGTGCCTGCAGGCTGGCGATTTCCGGATTGGTGGGAGGCAGGTCTGACGGCGCGTCACCGCGCCTTTCTTCCGATCGTTTGTCCTCGGCGGGAAGCTCTGGTGCCTGAGTGGGGCTATCGCCGATGGTGGTGATCAGCTGGCGCAGCTGGTCTGCCGGGCGCGCTGCTTGTTGTTGGGGCAGCGGATTGACCTGTCGAATACTGGTGTCGGCAATCTCCGCGTAGCGGTCGGCAGACAGTTCCTTGGGCGTTTCCGCGGTGCCGCTGGCTTGCTGGTTGTGCTGTGCCAGATAGTCGGCGTCTTCCGGTGCATCCATGGAGCGGTGTTGAGCCAGGGTGACTTCCAGTGTCGGCGGTGCCTCACGGGCCTCCGGTGCGGTAAACGCAACGCCGAATATCAACAGAGCATGCAGGGCACAGGCCAGAAACAGGGCAAAGGTAAACCGATCACCCTGGGATGGTTGGTTGGCCGGGGCGTGTGGCGGAGTCTGGCGCTTGGGCTGGCTGGGAGCTGCGGTCATTTTGGTTATTGTTGTTACTGCGGTTGCGGTTACTTCTGCTCGATTTCAGCACCCATCGGCCCGATTGAATGTTGCGGGCCGGGTACTGGACCATTCGCTAGGCAGTTTATCCCTTTTTTGCCAATCGGTCTGTGATCGCGCGCATCAGCATACCGCCGATATCGGTACCGAAGGCTGCGTCAATTTCCCGTACACAGGTGGGGCTGGTCACGTTGACTTCGGTGAGATAGTCGCCGATTACGTCCAGGCCGACAAACAGTAATCCCTTTTCTTTAAGCGTGGGGCCGACGCGGTGAGCAATTTCCAGGTCGCGTTCAGTGAGCGGGCGCGCCTCTCCGCGCCCGCCTGCCGCCAGGTTGCCGCGGGTTTCCCCGGCTTGTGGGATGCGCGCGAGGCTATAAGGTACCGGCTCACCGTCTACAACCAAAATGCGCTTGTCGCCGTCTTTGATCTCGGGAATGTAGCGTTGCCCCATAATTTGGCGCTGGCCGTCTTCGGTAAGGGTCTCGAGAATCGCGCCGATATTGCTGCCATCCGGCTTGACGTGAAAGATGCCGGTGCCACCCATGCCATCGAGGGGTTTGAAAATCACATCCTGGTGTTCGCTGTGGAAAGCGCGCAGTTGCTGCATGTCGCGGCTCACGATCAGTGGCGGGATGCAGTCGGCAAAGTGGGTGGCGAAAATCTTTTCGTTGCAGTCGCGCAGGGACTGCGGCTTGTTGGCAACCAGGGTGCCGGCGCGCTCGGCGGCTTCGAGAATGTAGGTCGCGTAGATGTATTCGTTATCGAACGGCGGGTCCACGCGCATCAGCAGCACGTCGAGGTCGCCCAGGTGCACCGGCTTGCGCTCACCGAGTTTGAACCAGTTTTGCGGGTCTTCGAACACCTGCAGCGGCGCACCGTTGCCCATCGGCTTGGCGCCGTCGAGATACAGGTCTGCCTGTTCGAAATAGTACAACTCAAATCCTGCGCGCTCGGCCGCCAACAGGAGGGCGAGGGAGGTGTCTTTTTTGAAGTTGATATTGGCAATGGGGTCCATGACCACGCCGAGAGTCTGGCTCATAGAATGTCCGTCAAACTGAACTTGCTGGGTGGGGCGCGCCAAGAGTGGGTGGCCGCGCAACGGGTAAGGTAAGAGTAGTGTCCTCACTCTGCAAGCTGCCTGTGTAGAAGCGCTGGTGAGTAAAGTGCGGCACCGCTCACAAAATGATCATTGTGCGCTGCCACACTCGGACGTCGCTAGATTCACCAGGTCATCTGTGATACAAGTTTGCATCTGATCTGCGTCCGCCGGTCACTGGGTTTGCGAAAGTGCGCAAGCCCGCCCCAGGTGGCTGTTCGCAGCAACGATCGGACCCCGTAATGAGGTTGTAAAGACAGGCCCGGCGCTTAAACCCGAGACGCCTGAAAATAAGTAGAAGGGGATTTGGGAACACACTATGGAGCTCAACTGGGAAAGTCTCACCGTGATGGTGATTGACGACAGTAAAACCATTCGTCGCACAGCGGAAACGTTGCTGCAAAAAGCCGGTTGCGCGGTCGTTACCGCCACCGATGGTTTCGATGCGCTGGCGAAGATCGCCGATTCGCGTCCGGACATTATCTTTGTGGACATCATGATGCCGCGCCTGGACGGTTATCAGACCTGTGCGCTGATCAAAAACAACAGCGAATTCCGCAGCACACCTGTCGTAATGCTGTCCAGTAAGGATGGCCTGTTCGACAAGGCGAAGGGGCGCGTGGTTGGCTGCGATCAGTACCTGACCAAACCGTTCAGTAAAAGCGAACTTCTGGGCGCAATTTCCGCCCATGCCAAACCGCATCACGCTGCCTGAGAATGACTTCTCATTCAGGGCGTGAAACCCTTGGCAGAAATGGCGTAGACTACTGCATCCAGCCACACTGGTGCCGGTCAACGATCTTAAAAGTGATCGAAAGTCATGAACGTCAGTGTCGTTTGCAATAAATAACAAAGCGTGTGGTCACACTCCGTTCATGGGGGTGGCCAGTGCCAACAACATCCGCCCGGTAAAATTGCGATGGCCGGAGTGGACAACACTATCTCGGGGGACAAGATGGCCAGAGTGCTAATCGTCGATGACTCGCCAACCGAAACTCACAAACTGACCACCATTCTTGAAAAGAACGGTCACGCCGTGCTTACCGCCACCAATGGCGAGAGCGGTGTGGACGTGGCGCGTGAACAGCGCCCCGACGTTATCCTGATGGATATCGTGATGCCGGGCCTGAATGGTTTCCAGGCCACTCGTCAGCTGAGCAAGGGCGGCGAGACCGCTGGCATTCCAGTCGTGATTGTGACCACCAAGGATCAGGATACCGACCGTGTCTGGGGTATGCGCCAGGGGGCTAGTGCCTACCTGACCAAGCCGGTCGACGAGGGTAAGTTGCTCGGTACTATCGCGGAGGTGTTGGCCTGAGGCCGACGTTGAGTCTCCGTGCAATCAACGCTTACCCCCTATCTCGCGCTCGTCGATATTGCCAACCGCGCCAAGGCGCAGGCGAAGGGGCTGCCCGCCCGTCAGGAAATCAAACCCTACTGGACGGGCATCGGATTTTCTATGCTGGGGCAGCGCTTTGTTGCCGCCATGGAAGACGTGGTGGAACTGCTTGAGGTTCCTCAGTACACCTTCATACCTGGGGTCCAGCCCTGGGTGCGCGGTGTGGCCAATGTACGTGGTCGCCTGCTGCCGCTGTTTGATCTGGCTGCTTTCTTTGGTGGCCATCTCGCAAATTCTCGCCAGAGTCGCCGCGTACTGGTGCTTGAGCATGAAAAACTCTACGCCGGGCTAATCGTGGACGAGCTGCATGGTATGCAACACTTGGCGCTCGAATATGGGCAGATGCCACCGGCAGACCTTGCCGAACCCTTCGCGCCTATGGTGAGCGGCCAGTTTGTGTTGCAGCAGGGGCGCTGGTTGGTGTTCGATTTTCAGGCGCTGATGAACGATTTTCAATTTGCGGATGCCGCGGCTCACTAAGCCGCGGCATTCTGCGTTACAGGCGTAGGCATTCGTGTTTGTGCCGGCTCGCACTGGCGGGTCAATGAGGTGCGGTAGTTTCCGTACGTCATATTAGTGTTCGGCCTCGAAACTGCTGCGGCAGAGGGTGCTGGTCACGAACCGTAGTCGGCCGTGGCCGGTATTGGGGATGTCCGCATTGCGGGCAGTTGGGGTTGTGAGGCCAGAGGGTCTCAATAAGTGGTGAAAACAAGAATTGGCCTGAGGCACAGGTCCGCCAGGAGTAAATTATGAAAACAGGCTCCCAGAATTCATTTTCCGCGTTGCGCAGTAACCCTGCCGCGCTGTTTATGTTTTTCTTGGTACTCGCCACACTGGCGGGGCTGATCGTCAGCATCTATTTGGTGCAGAGCCACGCTGACCGGGATCAGACGTACCTGGAAGACGTTGCGGAAATGCGCGCTCTTTCTTACCAGTTGGTGTCCTACGCACCGGCTGCTACCGCAGGTGACGAGCAGGCGTTCGCGGATCTGGAGCAGGTTGTGAACCAGATGGCAGCGACCTGGAGTGGTTTGCAGGGCATGGATCAGGGCAGCCGCCGCGCGCTGGAGGCTGAGCTGGGTGCCTACGGTCAGGTCTGGCGCCAGATGCGCGAGCAGGCCGACACCATTATTGGTAACAAAGATTCCATTATCTTCCTGAACGACGTGGCGAGCACCCTGAACGACTCGCTGCCGGAACTGCAGGCAGAGCACAACAATATTGTGGAAATCCTGCTGGCCAACAATGCTCCGGCCAACCAGGTAGAGCAGGCGCAGCTGCAGGTATGGCGTGCGGAGCGTATCGGTCGAAACATCGATAAGATGCTGCAGGGTGGCGACGACGCGGAAGCCGCGGCCGACCAGTTCAACACCGATGCCAGCCTGTTTGGTAAGGTGGTAGACGGCATGAAGGGCGGTGACGTGGTGATGGGAATCTCCCGCGTTACCGACAGCGAGGCCCGTGAGTCTCTGGAAGAAATTACCGAACTGTTCGAATTCGTAAGTTCTTCCGTGCGCGAAATCTTCGAAGCAACGCCGGCACTGTTTGCGACCCGTCAGGCCGCTGACGGTATTGCAACCTCTTCCCCGCAGCTGCTGGAAGCCCTGTCCACGCTGAACGACCGGATTGTTAGTCTGTCCAGTGAGCGTCAGCCGAACAACCAGACCATTGCCATTATTGCCGGTGTTTTCGTGCTGCTGATCTTCGGCATGATGGTCACCGCGTTCTCCGGCGCACGTCGAAGCCTGAAGGAAGAGTCCGAAACCAACGAGCGTAACCAGCAGGCGATTATGCAGCTGCTGGACGAACTGGCCGACCTTGCAGACGGTGACCTGACCACCTCCGCAACGGTAACCGAGGCCTTCACCGGTGCGATCGCGGACTCCATCAACTACACCATTGACCAGCTGCGGGTACTGGTATCCCGAATCAACGGCACTGCGCAGGAAGTATCGTCCCTGTCGCAGGAAACCCAGCAGACCGCCCTGCACCTCGCCGAGGCCTCTGAGCACCAGGCGCAGGAAATTGCCGGTGCATCTGCGGCGGTGAACGAAATGGCGGTGACCATTGACCAGGTATCTGCGAACGCCGCGGAATCTGCCCAGGTAGCAGAACGCTCGGTACAGATCGCAAGTAACGGTGCCAAGGTGGTACAGAACACCATCAAGGGCATGGATACGATCCGTGAACAGATTCAGGACACCTCCAAGCGAATCAAGCGACTGGGTGAATCTTCCCAGGAGATTGGTGACATCGTAAGTCTGATTAACGACATTGCGGACCAGACCAACATCCTCGCACTGAACGCCGCGATCCAGGCCTCTATGGCCGGTGACGCGGGTCGAGGCTTCGCGGTGGTTGCGGACGAGGTACAGCGCCTCGCGGAACGTTCCGCTGCGGCAACCAAGCAGATTGAGGGTCTGGTAAAAGCGATTCAGTCGGATACCAACGAAGCGGTAGTTTCGATGGAATCCACTACCACCGAGGTGGTGCGCGGTGCTCGCCTGGCTCAGGACGCGGGTGTTGCCCTGGAGGAGATCGAAACGGTATCCACCAACCTCGCATCCTTGATCCAGAACATCTCCAACGCGGCACGCCAGCAGGCCTCATCCGCGGGTCACATCTCCAACACGATGAACGTGATTCAGGAAATTACCTCACAGACTTCTGCCGGTACCCAGGCCACCGCACAGTCCATTGGTAACCTGGCCCAGACCGCATCCAGCCTGCGCGACTCCGTTGCCGGCTTCAAGCTGCCGCAAGCGGACGACGTGGACGGTGAAGGCGATCTGTACGATAGCGATCTGGCACAGTTGTCCGAAGAGTTCCCGATGCTGGATGACGAAACCCTTGAGGGTGCGATGGCGGAAGAAGATGGCCTCGCCGCACTATCTCAAGAAGAGCGTGAAGACCGGGCTCTGGCCTGATTTACCGCACATTCTGATAACGACAAAGCGGACGCCCTCACTGTCGATTCTGTGAGGGTGTAAAGCAGCCCGCGACGGGGGACTTTTTGAATCCCGTTGCCGGGCGGGCAAATTGAATTACCGAGGACTTGGCGTGAGTCACGACAATCCCAATTTTGTGGCCCTGGATTGGCTGATAGGCGAAATCAACGAGACGCTGGCACAGGCGCGCCAGCAGTTGGAAACTTTTGCCTCGGATTCCGTCGCTTCCGATAACTCCAGTGATGTCTCTGATTCCGCAGATAGCCTGCTAAAGAATTGCCTTAGCCTGATTCACCAGGTCCACGGCAGCTTGCATATGGCGGAGCTTACCGGCGCCGCCATGCTCGCTGAAGAGATGGAGCAGCTGGTACAGGCACTTGCCAGCGGTGAAGTCGAAAACAGCGATGAAACGCGTGAATTCCTTATGCGCGCGCTGCTGGAATTACCCCTCTACCTGGAAAAGATTGCCTTCCAGCGTCGCGACAATGCGGTGCTGCTGCTGCCGCTGCTGAATGACTTGCGTGCGGTGCGCCGCGAACGTCTGATCACTGAAGGTGCACTGTTCTCCCCGGATCTGTCTGCCCTGGAGCAAGTAACTGGCCAGCGCCAGCCATTGCTGGGTGACAAGGCAAAACTGCAGGAACTAGTTACCAAGCTGCGCAAGATGTATCACGTGGCGGCCGCCAGCCTGATCCGCGATGTAAACAGTGCTGAAAGCCTTGCCTATCTGGGCAAGGTCAGTGAAAAAATGGCACTGCTGTATAGCGGCAGCCAACGTCAGCATCTGTGGGAAATTGTCCTGGGTCTGCTCGAGGGTATTGCTGACCACCGGGTTAATGTCTTGCCCGCTCTGCGCCAGCTGCTGCGCCGCATCGATATCGAATTTCGCTTGCTTGCGGGGCAGGGTGCGCGCGTTCTTGATGCGCGTCCGGACCGGGATCTCATCCGCAATCTGCTGTTTTACGTTTACCTGAGCGGTCCGAATGGCCCGCGTACCTCCGCGCTGTATCAGAAATTCGCACTGGATCGCGCGGTGCCCGGCACGCCGCGCCCGGATAACGAAGACGCCCTGGCCATGGGGCCAGAGGCAATGGGTACCGCGGTGGCCGCACTGCGTGAAGAGCTCGCCAGCGTGCGGGAAGCGCTGGATCCGAGTATCAGCACCGCCGAGCGCGCGCCGCTTTCCGACACCGCGATTGTTGCCAAGCGTATTGCCGATACCCTGGGTGTATTGGGGCTGGAGAATCAGCGTACCCGCGCCCGCAGTATTTACGAGTATCTCCGGGACGCATCGCGCGTTGCTGTACCCGATGACCTGTTAATGCAGGCCGCATCCGAGTTGGTGCAGCTCGATTCCGGTCTCGCCGCCGCTGCGGAGCGGGATCGCAAGGTCGATAGCGAATCGCCACTGATGGGCGAGGCGACCGAGCAGGTACTCCGCGAAGCTCGCATCGGTCTGGAAACCGTGAAAGAGGCAGTGGTGGAGTACATCGCCAGCCACTGGGACGCCGGGCATCTCGCCCAGGTTCCCAAGCGTCTGCAGGAAGTCTGCGGTGGCCTGGAAATGGTGGGCTACGGCCGCGCTGCGGAAATTGTGGGTGCCTGTCGCGGTTATATCGAAGAGCGTTTGATCAATGCCGGTGATCAGCCGGACTGGAAGCTGCTGGATACCCTTGCGGATGCGGTTACCAGCGTCGAGTACTATCTCGAGCGCCGTTCCGATGGCATCGAAGATGCCGACATGTTGCTGGCACTGGCGGAAGAAAGCGTGGCAACGCTGGGTTACGCGGTCGCCGACGGTGATGTGTTCCCTGGGGCAACCGATGGCGCCGCCGCCGGTGCCCTGAGCGGTCTCGAACTGCCCGAAGAGACCGTCAAAGATTCTGCTGGGCCGGTCGTCGCAGCACCGGCGTCCGACGAGGAAGCACAGGCACTCGATGGGTTTGCGCTTTCTCTCGAGCTGGAAGAGGAAGTGCCCGCTGCCAAGCCGACGGCTGAGGCGGATCCGCTGGCCGCACTTGCGGACAGTCTGGTCGAGGAGCCCTCGGATATCGACGACTCCGAGCCATCGATTGTTATTGAAGATGCACCGCTTGCCGAGCAGGAAGCGCCTTCACAGGTTGAAGAAAGCTGGTTTGCGGAAGAGAGTGCTGGCGACCCGGCGCCCGTTGAGACTGTTACTGCGACCGAGACCGCAGCCGCGGAACACTCCTCGGAGCTCGTCGCGCAGCAAGTCGTGGAGCAAGTTACGGAGCCGCCTGCTGCCGTCCTGCCTCCGCTGGACGATGACGACGATACCAGCATCATCGACGATGAAATCGTCGAGATTTTCCTCGAGGAGGCCGGTGAGGTTCTCGAGACCATCAACCACTACTTCCCGTTGTGGGCAGCCAATTTTGGCGATCGCGAGTCGCTGGTGGAATTCCGCCGTGGTTTCCACACCCTGAAGGGCTCCGGCCGCATGGTGGAAGCGCTGGAAGTCGGTGAACTGTCGTGGGCTGTGGAAAACATGCTCAACCGGGTGCTCGACGAGACGATCGCCCCGGCCCGCGCCCATGTCACATTGATCGAGACGGTGCTTGCCAAGCTACCGTCCATGGTGGATGGCTTCCGCACCCGTACCGGTGACCCGGATCCGGCCCGCACGGCGGAGCTGGAGGGGTGGGCGAAACAGCTTTCCCAGGGCCAGGTGCCCGATGCACTGCTGCAGTCTGATACTGCCGGCACCACCGAGGCTGCCGCTGCTGCACCAGCCGTTACCGACGAAGCGCAGCTTGAAGCGGATGAAAATGCCCAGTTGTGGGAAATCTTCGCCCAGGAGGCCGAAACCCACCTGGCGACGGTGGCGGAATACCTCGCTGACATGCAGCGCCAGGCTCCGGTATATGACATTCCGTCTGATCCTTTCCACCGCGCCCTGCACACCCTGAAAGGCTCTGCCCATATGGCAGAGGTCACCCAGGTAGCGGAACTGATGGCACCGTTGGAGCGCTTTGCCAAAGAGCTGCGTACCTATCAGGTCGCGATTGATAGCGATACTTACGATCTAATCAGTGACGGCGCCAGCTATGTACGAGAGGTGCTGCAGCAGATTTACCGTCGTGAGCCACTGCATGTGGAGCGCAGCGAGCAGTTCCTCGCGCGCGTGGCGGAATTGCAGGAGCGTGCCGTTGGCCACCTGATTCGCGAACGCGAAGCCAACGAACCGAAGGCCGTGGATCCCCAGCTGCTGGCGGTGATCATGGCCGACGGCATGAAGGTGCTGCTGGACGCGGACGAGATGCTCAACCGCTGGCGCGCTGCGCCTGGTGATCGATCCATTATTTTGCCGGTTGCGGAAGAGCTTGATGTTCTGCAGCAGGCCGCAGGCCAGGCGCAGTTACCAACACTGCAGGAACTGGCCAACCTTTTGTTGGCCGTGTATCGCCAGGTGATCGATGGTCACCTGGAAGAGGAGCCCGCACTGTGGGCATCCCTTGAACAGGGCCACAATGAACTGCTGGATCTGGTCGATGCGGTTGCCGCGTCAACCGATTTGCCGCAGGTCAGTGATGCGGTGGGTGAGGCCCTGCGCACACTGGCGCAAGGGGATGACAGCGGCGAAGAGGAAGATATCGACCTCTCCGAGTTTGGCATCGATGCCAGCGAATTCGCGTTCGATGAGGAGGCTGTCCAGCAAGAGGTGCCGCCCGCAGCGGAGATCGATGCGGTTTCTGCAATCGCCGCAGATGATCTCGGTGAATTGGGCTTCGATGACCTGGTTGCAGAGCAGCAGGTGGCCGACGACAAGGTAGTCGAGGGCATTGTCGAAGATGAACCTGCAGAGCTCGAGCTTGTTGATGATGTTGTCATTGATGCAGCTGGCGTAGTGGAAGATGAGCGGGAACTGACCGTCGAATGGTTGGAGGCCGAGTTGTCTGCCGGTGCGCCGGGCGAACCCTCCTCGGATACTCTCCTGAGCGATGCAATCCCGGCGATTGAGTCCGAAATCGTGGAACTGCAGTCCCCTGAGCAAGACGTTGCAGAACCGATAGTCTCTGAGCCTGTGACCCACGAACCTGCGCAGGAAGCAAAATTTTCCGCGCCCGAACGTGACGTCGTTGAGCGCCTGATGGCTGAGCCAGCCGCGGCTCCGGTAGAGGCCGCACCCCCTGCGCCGACCGCTGCGGTTTCAGCTCCGCAAGCGTCATCCGGTGAAGTTACCGATGCGCAACGTGCGCTACTGGCGGAAATCGATCCTGATGTTGTAGAGGTTTTCCTTGAGGAGGCCTCCGACCTGATGGATGAGCTGGAAGAGCTGGTCCAGAACTGGGAGCAGGCTCCCGACGACAATGCCATGCCAGAAGCGCTCAAGCGTGTGCTGCACACCTTCAAAGGTGGTGCGCGCATGGCGGCTCTGATGGGACTTGGTGAAGTCGCCCACCGCTTCGAGACCGTGATCGAGAACATGCAGAGCGGCAGCGTTCCATCTGCGAATTTCTTTGCCGACGCTCATGGAATTTACGACCGTCTCGCTGCTGGTGTTGAAACCGTGCAGGCGTGGATGGGCGGTGAAGAGTTACCCGCATTCTGCGCGCTGTTGGAAACCCAGTGGGCCGATGCGCACGCCGTACCCAGTGAGGCGGTTCAGGATACAGCGCCGACAGCCGCCGACGAAGCGGGCCAAGAGAGCCAAGTTAGCCAAGAGAGTATCGTTGTAGACACCTCGGCGGTTGAAATAGAGCAGGCGCACATTGTAGACGCGCCGGCCGCCCCGACCGTAGAAGCTCCGCCAGCCGTTGTTGAGCCGACACAAGTTGAGCCGGCACCTGCGGCAAGCAGCAACGTGCTGCCTTTTGTGCGCAAATCGAAAAATGTGGGTGAGCGCGATGGCGGCCAGCCGCGCAACCAGCCCCAGGAAATGGTGCGGGTCGCATCCGAGCTGCTGGAAGAACTGGTAAACCTCGCCGGTGAGACCTCTATTTCCCGTGGCCGCCTCGAAGAGCAGGTCAGTGAGTTCGGTCTCGCGCTCGACGAAATGGACGTGACCCTGTTGCGCCTGAACGAGCAGCTGCGTCGCCTGGATAAAGAAACCGAAGCACAGATTCAGTTCCGTCAGGAACAGGATGTAGATTTTGACCCGCTGGAAATGGACCGCTACTCGTCCTTCCAGCAATTGTCGCGCTCCTTGCTTGAGTCCACCTCAGACTTGCTGGATTTGCGCCAGACTCTGGGCAACAAGGCACGGGATACTGAGACCCTGTTGTTGCAGCAGTCGCGCGTAAATACCGAGTTGCAGGAAGGCCTGATGCGCAGCCGCATGGTGCCTTTCTCGCGGTTGGTGCCGCGCCTGCGCCGTATTGTGCGTCAGGTGAGTGCGGAGCTGGGTAAGCAGGTGGATCTGGTGTTCTCCAACGTGGAAGGCGAATTGGATCGTTCCATGCTGGAGCGCATGGTAGCGCCGCTCGAACATATGCTGCGTAACGCGGTCGACCACGGTATTGAATCTCCACAAGCACGTCGCGACTCTGGCAAACCAGAGCGCGGCCGTATCGCCGTTGCTGTCGCCCGTGAGGGCAGTGAGGTGGTGCTGACCATCAGTGACGATGGTTCCGGTATCAACCTGATGCGGGTGCGTGAAAAAGCGATTGAAAGTGGCCTGATGCGCCCGGACGCCGAGTTGTCCAACAATGAAATCATGCAGTTTATTCTGCAGGCTGGTTTCAGTACTGCGGATCAGGTCACGCAGATATCCGGACGCGGTGTCGGCATGGACGTGGTATCTGCCGAGATCAAGCAGATCGGCGGCTCGGTAACGATCGGCTCGCAGGCCGGCCAGGGAACCGAGTTTGTGGTGCGCCTCCCGTTTACCGTATCGGTAAACCGTGCACTGATGGTGAAAGTGGGGGACGATCTGTTCGCCATGCCACTGAATACCATCGAGGGTATTGTGCGCCTGAGCCCGTTCGAGCTGGAGCACTACTACCGCACGCCGGAAGCCCGTTTTGAGTATGCCGGCGAGCCCTATCAGGTGAATTATTTCGGCAGCCTGCTGCAGTCGTCGGCGCAGCCGCGTCTGGCGGTAGAGGACATGCAGATGCCAGTGCTGCTGGTACGCTCTGACAATACCGCGATGGCGCTGCAGGTAGATGCAATCCTGGGCAGCCGCGAGATCGTGGTGAAGAGCCTCGGCCCGCAGTTTGCGGGGGTGCAGGGGGTATCCGGTGCGACGGTTACCGGTGACGGTACCGTGGTGGTGATCCTCGATGCGCACGCACTGCTGCGCAAACACTCCGCGCAAATGGCGCGCCCGGAAACGCCGCTGCTGGAAGAAATATCCGCGGAAAGTGGGCGGGAGGAACCGGAGACCCAGAAGCTGGTCATGGTGGTGGATGACTCGGTAACCGTACGCAAGGTGACCACGCGCTTCCTGGAGCGGGAGGGTTTCCAGGTGATTACCGCGAAAGACGGACAGGATGCAATTATCCAGCTGCAGGATGTGATTCCCGATGTGATGCTGCTGGATATTGAAATGCCGCGTATGGACGGCTTTGAAGTGGCGCGCAATATCCGCTCCAGCAGCCGTCTGCGGGATATTCCGATCATCATGATCACCTCTCGTACCGGTAAGAAACACCGCGATCACGCCTTATCCCTCGGGGTAAACCACTACCTGGGTAAGCCGTATCAGGAAGAGATCCTGCTGGAAGCCATTCGTGACTTTACCGAGGCAAAGGCAGATTCCTAATGACGGCCGGCCAAGAGAATTTTGATGCCACATCAGGTGGTGGAGCGTACATAGCATGAGTGGAAATGGCGTAGATACCCTGCCTAACACCGAGGTGCCGACCGAGGTCAGCAGTCTGTTGTTGCCGCTGGCGGATGGTCAGTTGTTGGTGCCGGTGGATACACTTTCCGAAATTATCGCCCTGCAGAGCCCGGTATCGGCATTTGATGCGCCGGACTGGTATATGGGCGAGTTGCACTGGCGTGAGTTGCGCTTGCCGCTGATTTCGTTTGAGGTAATGCGCGGTAACCCCATGCCGGTGTTGCGTAGTAACTGCCGTATCGCGGTGCTCAGCAGCGGCAACCCGGACGGGGATTTGCCGTTTTTTGCCGTGGTCCTGCAGGGGACTCCACGTCTGGTACGTGTGACGCCCGCAGACCTGGCCGGTCGCGAGGGTGACTGCGCCATGGGTGAGTTGATGCATGTCTCGGTCACCGGCGAAGCGGCGGTGATCCCGGATCTGGGTACGCTGGAAGAGGCCTGCCTCGAATATCGCAGTTCGCGCTAGGCCGTCCAGGCTGGGTCCGGGACTGCAGAACTGCCAGGTATTAGTTCCGACGTTGTAACCAATAAACACCAGACCAATAAAAAAGCCGCCCCTCGGGGCGGCTTTTTTATTGGTCTGGTGTAACCCGTACTGTTAGAACAGCTCTTCCGGCACGGAATCCTGCGACTGGCTGTCACTGTTGGATGGGTTGCTCGGCCCATCCGAATAAATTGACGGGTAGTTGCTGTAGGTCTCGCGGCCGGGTACCCGGTTGGCGCGAAATATCTCGAAAATACCGCCGCGTGAGGTGCGCATACCGGTACGCGGATTGATACGCGTGGTTACGATGTCTTCCGGTTGTGGCAGGTGGCGCTCTGGCAGACCATCGAGGGCAGCCGCCATAAAATCGATCCAGATGGGAAGTGCGGCCGAGCCGCCGTACTCATTGCGACCAATGGGCGTATTGTCGTCGAAGCCTACCCAGGTGCTGGTGGCCAGATAAGGGCTGTAGCCAGAGAACCAGGCATCGCGGGGACCATTGGTGGTTCCGGTCTTGCCGGCGATGTCGCCGCGCTTCATTGCCAGTGCCTTGCGACCCGTACCCAGTTTGACGACATCTTTCAGCATGGAGTCCATGATAAACGCAGTTTCTGCCGCCATGGCGCGCGGCGCGCGGGGGCGTGCTTGTTCATCGGCGCTCAGTGGTGCGACCGGCAGCGTGCGAAGCTCTAGAGGCTCTTCTTCATTGGCGGCGGCGGCCGCTTCGTGTTGTACCGACTGCAGATCGATGGGCTCCGCCTCCGCGGTGGGTACTTCGCCTGGCAGCGGGCAGTCGCGACAGACAGTCAGTGGCAACGCCTGATAGACGGTGTCGCCGTGCACGTCGAGTACCTGATCTAACAGGTAGGGCTCTACGCGAAAGCCTCCATTGGCGAAAGCTGCATAGCCACGCACCATTTCTAGTGGGGTGAGCGCAGAAGTGCCGAGCGCGATGGAGAGGTTACGATCCAGCTTGGAACGGTCGAAACCAAACCCTTCGGTGTAGGTCAGCGCGCGGTCCAGTCCCAGCGCCTGTAACAGGCGTATGGATACCATATTGCGCGACATATACAGGGCTTTGCGCAAGCGGGTCGGACCGAGGAAGGTCCCTCCATCGTTCTCCGGGCGCCATACATCTTCGAGATTGGTTTGCTCGAAGATGATGGGGGCGTCGTTGATGATGCTGGCCGCGGTATAGCCATTTTCAACCGCCGCCGCATAGATAAAGGGTTTGAAACTGGATCCCGGCTGGCGTGCGGCCTGGGTCACCCGGTTGAAGTGGCTCTGGCGGAAATCGTATCCGCCGACCAAGGCGCGAATCGCACCGTCTTCCGGTTCCAGCGATACCAGAGCGCCCTGCGCCGCTGGTACCTGGGTCAGGTGCCACTCTTCGCGGGCTTCTGGTGCCTCAGCGGGCTCTTCGCGCTCCAGTCCTTCTGGTGTAGAGAAGGGGTCTTCGGTGATATTGGTATCGGCGAGTGCTTCAGCTGCCGATGCCAGTGCCGCTTCCTGAGCCGCTTTGTGCTCCGCTGCAACCTGCTCTGCACTGATTACAATACGCCGCAGGCGTACCACATCACCAGGTGCGAACAGTTCTTCTGCGGAGGTCAGCCGTGCGCCGCGCGCGTCCTCAGAAATATATGGACGAATACTGCTGAGGCCGTTTTCCCAGGCAATTTCAACGACCCGGCGGTCGCGCAGCTGTACCATCAGGCTCTGGGGATTGACCGCAGTTACTACCGCCGGCTCAAGGCCTCCGAGCACTGGGATTTCCTTAAGCAGATCCACGAGCTGGTCATTGTCCACCAGAAGCTCTACATCCAGGCGTTGTTCCGGCCCGCGGTAGCCGTGACGACCATCGTAGGTCTCCAGCCCGTGCTGCAAGGCTTTGCGCGCTGCGTCTTGGAGTCCGCTGTCGACGGTGGTAATGATCTGGTAACCATCCGTGTAAGCGGCGTCGCCAAACAAGTCTACCGCTTCTTTGCGAGCCATTTCGGCCACATAGGGGGCGCTCATATCCAGATCGCGACCGTGGAAGCGCGCGGTGACCGGCGCAGTAATCGAGTTCTTGTACTCGTCCTGGTCAATATGGCCCAGGTCGAGCATGCGTTTGAGGATCCAGTTGCGGCGCACCAGTGCTCGTGAGGGGTTGGCAATGGGGTTGTAGGTTGACGGTGCTTTGGGTAAGCCTGCCATCATGGCCCACTGGGCCAAGCTCAGGTCATTAATGTCTTTACCGTAGTAGACCTGTGCCGCCGCCTGGAAACCGTAGGCGCGGTTGCCGAGGAAGATCTTATTGATATAGAGCGCCAGGATCTCATCTTTGCTCAATTCCTGCTCGATTTGCAGGGAGAGCAGGATCTCGTTGAACTTGCGGATAAAGCGCTGTTCCCGGCTCAAAAAGAAGTTCCGCGCCACCTGCATCGTCAGCGTACTACCGCCAGACTGGATGGAGCCACTGGCAATGAGCTGGCGCACGGCCCGCATCAGGCCCTTGATAGAAACGCCGCTGTGGGAGTAGAAGCCATCGTCTTCTGCGGCCAGAATGGCGTTGATGAACATTTCCGGGGTCTGGTCGATGGTGATCGGGCTGCGGCGTTTCTCGCCGAATTCGCCAATCAGCTTCATATCCCGGGAATAGATGCGTAGCGGGGTCTGCAGCCGGATATCGCGCAGGCTCTCCACGGATGGTAAGCCCGGTTTCAGGTACAGATAAATACTGGAAAACGCCATGGCGCCGGCTGCGGCGCCGGCTAGAGCCAGCCACAGCAGTGACAACAGGCGGTTGCGGGCTTTTTCGGTCATTGAAATGCTTCTGTATACGTCTTAATCAATTATATCGGCACTGTTCGACAATTATACGAATAATGTGCACTGATACCTATGCAAAAGGCGGTTGCGGCGGTAATTTAAAGTGCTATAACATCAAACCTCCATAACCCACGGAAAAGATAAGAAAAATGGGGATGCTCCCTTTTCTCAATAAGGGCCCGAAAGCCATGCTTGGGCTCGATATTAGCTCCACCTCGGTCAAGTTGCTCGAACTGAGTCGCAGTGGCGACAAATATCGAGTGGAAAGCTATGCGGCCGAGCCTCTGCCTCCGAATGCGGTAGTGGATAAGAATATCAATGACGTCGGCGCCATTGCTGAGGCTATCCGCAAGGTCGTGCGCCGGTCTAAGACCCGCCTGCGCCAGGCGGCTGTGGCTGTTTCCGGCTCTGCGGTCATCACCAAGACCCTGGATATGCCTGCCGATCTCTCTGACGATGCGCTGGAAGCCCAGATCGCGTTGGAAGCGGATCAGTACATTCCCTACCCGCTGGATGAGGTGAATCTCGACTTTGAGGTCCAGGGGCCCTCCGATAAGGGGGAGGGGCAGGTTGAGGTTCTGTTGGCCGCATGTCGCAGCGAGAATGTGGAGCAGCGGGTATCCGCCCTCAGCGAAGCCGAGCTGCAGCCGGGTGTGGTGGATGTAGAGGCCTACGCCATCGAGCGCGCTTATACCCTGTTGGATAACCAGTTCCCGGCGCAGGAGCAGCTGGTGGTCGCGGTGATTGATATCGGCGCGACCATGAGTGCGTTGTCGGTCATGGTTGACGGTCGCACCGTGTACACCCGCGAGCAGCTGTTTGGTGGTCGCCAGTTGACCGATGAAATCCAGCGTCGCTATGGCCTGTCTGTCGAGGAGGCTACTCTGGCCAAGCGTCAGGGCGGCAGCGGCTTGCCCGACGACTACTACCCGGAAGTGCTCGAGCCTTTCCGCGATGCGGTGGTTCAGCAAGTCATGCGCTCCCTGCAGTTCTTCTATTCCTCAACTTCCTATAGCGATGTCGACTACATCCTGCTGGGCGGCGGCGTCGCCGCCATGGAAGGACTCGCCGAGCTGGTGGGTGAAAAACTTAACAAGCCTACGCTCGTGGCCAACCCGTTTCGGGATATGAGTGTCGCGTCTCGGGTCAATCGCCAGGCTCTGGTGAGCGAGGCGCCGTCCCTGATGATCGCCGCTGGCCTCGCTATGCGCGAACGGGAGTTCTGATCAATGGCAAAAATTAACTTACTCCCGTGGCGTCAGGAATACCGGGCGCAGAAGCAGAAAGAGTTTCAGCAGGTTGCGGTTGTGGTGGTGCTTGCTGCCGTGGTCTCGGTTGTGATGTGGATGAAAACTGTGGATGCGCAGATTGCCAATCAGAATGGGCGCAATCAGTTGCTGAATACCGAGATTGCAGCGCTGAACAAACAGGTGCGCGAAATCAAGGAGCTGAAGAAGCGTCGTCAGGAGCTGATTGACCGTATGCGCGTTATTCAGGAGCTGCAGGGTAACCGTCCTCTGGCCGTGCGCTACTTTGATGAAATGGTGCGCGCCGCCCCGGAAGGCCTGTGGTTGACCGAGCTCAAACGCACGGGCAAGACCCTCCAAATATCCGGCATGGCTGAATCCAACAACCGGGTTTCCTCATTTATGCGCAGTCTGGATCAGTCTGAGTGGTTCCAGTCGCCAAACCTGACGGATGTTACCGCCAAGCCTGAGTTTGGTGAGCAGGCGAGCGCGTTTGAAATGACGGTCAATGTTAGCGGCCGCAAAAAAGAAGAGGGCGCCGATGACGGCGCCAACAGTGGAGCGTAATCGTGGCGCTTGAAGATACTTTAAAGCAGCTCAATGAGCTGGATATTAACGATATCGACTTTTCCCGCGTCGGTGTCTGGCCCCTCGCTGGGCGTGTGGCGTTGTTGATCGTGATTTCCGCGGTGCTGATCGGTGGCGGTTACTTTTTCATGATCAAAGATCGCTACAGTCAGCTGGAGTTTGCTGAGAACAAAGAGCGCGAGCTGTTTACCCAGTTTGAGCGCAAGTCTTTCGAGGCTGCGAACCTTGACGCATATCGCGAGCAGCTGGCAGAGATGGAAGAAACCTTCGGCGCGCTATTGAAGCAGTTGCCAAAGGACACTGAAGTGCCGGGCCTGCTCGAAGATATCGACGAGTTTGGCCGCGGCAGCGGTTTGACCATTCAAAAGATTGCGCTCGAGGGTGAGCAGGTTGGCGAGTTCTATGTTGAGCTGCCGATCCGCATCGAGGTGCAGGGCGGTTACCACGAGTTTGGTGCTTTTATTTCTGGTATCGCCGGTATGCCACGGATTGTTACCCTGCATGACTTTGAGATTGGTACCAGCAAAGACAGTTCAGCGCTGCTGAATATGGTGGTGCGTGCTAAGACTTATCGTTACAAGGATCAGGGAGAAGAGGGATGAAAAAATACTTCGCTCTGACCGCGGCAATTCTGGCGCTTGCCGGTTGCAGCCTCGACGGTAATCACAGTGACCTGCGGCAGAAGATGGCGGCGGTCAAGCACAAGCCCAAAGGCCAAATTGAGCCGATCCCTACTTTTACACCCTACAGCCCGTACGTGTACAGCGCGGCCGCAATGCGCAGTCCGTTTATTCGTCCGATGCTGGAAGCGGATCAGCGCCTGGTAGGGCGCAAGCTGGATGTGGCTCCGGACCTGAACCGACAGAAAGAGCTGCTGGAGCGCTATCCGTTTGATGCCCTGTCCATGGTGGGCACGCTCTCAAGGGCTGGGCAGCTTTGGGCGCTTGTGAATGATGGTGACGGCGGGATCCATCGCATCACCATCGGCAATTACATGGGTAAAAACCACGGGCGGGTGGTCAACGCCTCGTCGTCACAACTTGATGTACTCGAAATTGTGCCGGATGGCACCGGTGGCTGGATTGAGCGGCCACGGGCACTGACTTTGGAAGATAAGGACAATTAAAAATGATCATCAAGCAACTCGCCCGAGTATTGGCCTGGGGCGCCAATAAGCTGTCGCGCGCAAAAGCGTTGCTGCTGGGCCTGCTGATTCTGCCATTGGCAATGCCAACTATGGCCAGCCAGTTGAACGATATTCAGTTCTCCGAGCTGCCGGGCAGTCGCCTGCAGTTGCGGCTCACCTTTAGTGATGTACCGCCGGAGCCCACGGGCTACACCATTGAGCAACCCGCACGTATCGTGATGGATTTTGCCGGTGTGGAAAGCGTGCTGCCGCAGAAAAAATACAACATGGATATCGGCGCTGCCCGCAGCGCCGTTATCGTGTCTGGTGAAGACCGCACACGTCTGATTCTGAACCTAGATAAGCTGCCGATATACACCAGTGAGCGTGTGGGTAATCAGGTTGTACTGGAAGTCGGTGCCGACAGTGCTACCACTGCAGCCGTAGCTGCTGCACCGGTGCGCAGTACCACCAATGTCGGCGGTAGCCCGCAGTTCAAGGCCGCGAGTAACGTCGGTATTAACAATGTGGATTTCCGCCGCGGCGAGGGCGGTGAGGGCAAGGTAATTGTCAGTCTGAGTGATCCCGCTGTAAATATCGATGTGGAGCGTACCCGCGGCAAAATCGTGCTCACTTTCCTGGGCGCGGAACTGCCGCCATCCCTGCGCCAGCGCCTGGACGTGACCGACTTTGCGACGCCGGTAAATGCTATCAGCGTCGATTATGACGGCCGCAACACGGTAATTACTGTTGATCCCCATGACGGCGATTACGATTACCTGGCCTATCAGGCAGACAATGAGTACGTGCTCAGCGTTAAACCGCTGACCGTGGCGCAAGTACGCGAGAAGCAGCAAGAGTTTGCGTTTACCGGTGAGAAGCTGTCGCTGAACTTCCAGGATATTGAAGTGCGCTCCGTGCTGCAGCTGATTGCCGACTTTACCGACCTGAACCTGGTGGCAAGTGATACCGTGCAAGGGCGTATCACCTTGCGTCTGGACGGTGTGCCCTGGGATCAGGCGCTCGAGCTGATTCTCAAAGCCAAGGGGTTGGATAAGCGTCAGGAAGGAAACGTGATCATGGTGGCGCCGGCTGCTGAGATCGCCGAACGTGAACGTCGTGAACTCGAAACCCGCAAGCAGCTGGAAGAGCTCGCCCCGCTGCGCACTGAATATATTCAGATTCGCTACGCGGATGCCCGTGAGATTTTCACCCTCTTCGTAGGTGATCGTATGGGGCAATCGGGAGCGGGTGGATTAAATCAGGGCAATTTCGCTGGCGGCAGTGAAGATCAGGAAGGGCGTAGCATCCTGTCCACTCGTGGTAGTGCGATTGTTGATGAGCGCACCAACACCATCATCCTGACTGACACCGAAGAGAAGATTTCCCAGTTCCGTGATCTGATCAATGCGATCGATATCCCGATTCGTCAGGTGATGATCGAAGCGCGTATTGTGACTGCGAATACCGGTTTCTTGCGCGATATCGGCGTCCGTTGGAGCTATATGGAAGACCACAATGTCGGAGACGACGGTCTCGGTATTGGCTCTGGACGGCAAGTCGGACTGATTGCTGATGGCGACGGAAGCGGTCCTGATCTGACTTCCCCGCAGACTCTACACGACCCGATGCTGATTGACCTGGGTGTGTCCAATCCTGCTGGCAGTGTGGCGTACGCTATTCTGAAAGAAGATTTCCTGCTTGGTCTGGAGTTGTCTGCACTTGAAGATGTGGGTCAGGCGGAAATTGTTTCCCAGCCGAAAGTGGTGACCGGTGATAAGCAGGAAGCCAGTATCCGTTCCGGTGTGGAGATTCCCTATCTCGAGGCTACCTCGTCTGGTGCAGCGTCGGTAACCTTTAAGGAAGCGGTGCTGTTGCTGAATGTTATCCCGCAGATTACTCCGGATAACAACATCATCATGAGCCTGAATATCGACCAGAACAGTGTCGGTGAGCTGTTCACCAACGTGATTACCGGCGCTCAGATCCCGGCGATCAATGTGAACTCACTGCAGACCAAAGTGCTGGTTGCTAACGGTGAAACCATTGTGCTGGGCGGAATCTTCGAGGCTCAGACTATTGAAGGTGAAAGCAAGGTGCCGTTCCTGGGTGATATCCCCTTCCTCGGCCACCTGTTCAAGCGCACCAGTCGCGAAGAAGATAAGCGCGAACTGTTGATCTTCATTACGCCCCGCATCATGCAGGACGAGTTCCTGTCCTTTAGCAAGTGATCTCCGAGCCTATCTTTCTTGTCGGTCCCATGGGGGCCGGCAAGTCCACTATCGGCAAATTACTGGCAGCCCAACTGGGGCTGCCATTTGCCGATTCTGACAAGGTATTGGAAGACCGCACCGGTGCCGACATTCCCTGGATCTTTGATGTAGAGGGGGAGGCTGGCTTCCGTCGTCGGGAAAGTGAGGTGTTGCGGGATCTGTGTAACGGTGTGGCACAGGTGATCGCGACTGGCGGCGGCATCGTCCTAATGCCAGAAAACCGCGAGCTTCTCAAGCAAGGAGGTTTTATTGTTTACCTGCGAGCGAGCCTTGAGCAGTTGGTGGAGCGCACTTCGAAAAACAGCAATCGCCCCTTGTTGCAGGTGGACGACCCGCGAGCGAAGCTGGCGGAGATTCTCGAGCAGCGCGAAGCCTATTACGCGGAGGTAGCGGATCTGGTCTGTGATACCGACCACTGTACGCCAAAACAGGCTGCACAGCTTGTCGCCGATCGTCTCGCCGAGCGGTCCACCACGTAAGTACTTTCCGTAGCCCCTTTCTGTCCTATCTCTTTTTTATATCCAATTTGTGCGCGTTAGGGAGTAACCATGCACCGTCTTGACGTCGATTTGGGTGAGCGTAGTTACCCGATCCTGATTGGCTCGGGGTTGTTAACTGATTCCTCGCAGTTTGAGCAGTATATCCGTGGCAAGCAGGTGCTTGTGGTTACCAATGAGACCATTGCACCGCTGTACCTGAAGACCGTGCTCGACGGTTTGAAAGCCTTTTCCAAGGTCGATGTTGTCGAGTTGCCCGATGGTGAGGCTTTCAAAACCCTGGATACCGTTAACCGTATATTCGATTCTCTGTTGGAAAATCGGCATGATCGTGGCACCACCATCGTTGCCTTGGGTGGTGGCGTTATCGGCGATATGAGTGGCTTTGCCGCCGCCTGTTATCAGCGAGGCGTCGATTTTGTGCAGGTGCCAACCACCTTGCTGTCTCAGGTGGACTCTTCCGTCGGGGGTAAGACTGGCGTGAATCACCCGCTCGGAAAAAACATGATTGGCGCCTTTTACCAGCCGCAGCTGGTGCTCATCGATATCGATACTCTCAACACGCTTCCCGACCGTGAACTCTCTGCAGGTATCGCCGAGGTCATCAAGTACGGAATGATCTGTGATCCAGGCTTCTTCGGTTGGCTGGAAGAAAATATGGATTTGTTGCTGGCGCGGGATCCGCAGGCGTTAGCCTACGCTGTGGAGCGCAGCTGCGCGGACAAGGCCGCGGTGGTTGCGGAGGATGAAAGGGAGTCTGGCCGGCGCGCCATTCTGAACTTTGGTCATACGTTTGGTCACGCAATCGAGGCGGTGCAGGGGTACGGCAAGTGGTTGCACGGTGAGGCGGTGGCCGCTGGCATGGTAATGGCGGCAGAGTTGTCCTGTCTGCGCGGATGGATTGATAAAGCCGAAGTCGCGCGCTTGCGCGCACTGCTAACGAAGGCCAACTTGCCGCAACAATCACCAGAAGCGATGACGGTTAACGACTATCTCGAGGCAATGTCCGTGGATAAAAAGGTGCAGGACGGCAAATTGCGCCTGGTCCTTTTGCATGCGCTCGGTGATGCACAAATAATCAGCGATACGCCAAAAGATCAGCTGGTTGAGGTTTTGCGCGCCTGCGGCGCACAGTGATGAATCTGTAGTTTTTTTACCAAACTGAGGATTCTTTGTTTGAACTTGCGCTAAAAAGAAGATAAATCGGTCGAACTGCCCGCTAACAGCGGAAAAAACTGCCAAATCTTGCAATTGCAGGGGCGCACGAGTAATATTGCGCGCCCCCCCGATGAAACCCGGGGAAAAGAGCCGATAACAATAAACGCAGGCTCGCAGCGAGCGAGCAACACCAAGCCCTTTATGTGGGCTTTTTTTGTCACTGGGGTTTCGAAAATTCAGTGGATTCTGCGGCACCTTTGGCTCGAGAGTAGATAAATATACCCCCGGGACCGGTCTCCGACTGTGACCTGATTGTCACTGCGCCGATGCAGTGCGTTCACCACCCACGGGGTAGCGATAACACTTTGAGGAATTCTATGGGTAGCGGTCTGTATCGATTGGATGAGTTCAAAGATAACTGTGGCTTTGGACTGATCGCCCACCTGAGGGGCCAAACCAGCCACAAGTTATTGCAGACAGCGATTGAGTCGCTGACCTGTATGACTCACCGCGGAGGCATTGCCGCCGATGGCAAAACCGGCGATGGCTGTGGTCTGTTGCTGCAGAAGCCAGACAGCTTTTTGCGCGCCGTGGCCAACGCGGAGCTTGGTCAGGACCTGACTGACCTGTACGCGGTCGGCTCCATCATGTTGCCCCTTGATGAGGCTGAGGCCGCCAGTGCGCGTCAAATTCTCGAGCGCGCCCTGCAAGAGCAAGGTTTGCAGGTGGCGGGCTGGCGTGTAGTGCCGACCGATGAAGAATGCCTGGGGCCCATTGCCCGCGAATCCCTGCCGCGCTTCGAGCACCTGTTGATCAACAACGCGGAAGAAGCGTTGGAACAGCAGCAGTTCAATGCGCGACTGTTTGTCGCCCGCCGCAAGGCTGAGCAGCAACTTACCCAGGATACCTATATAGGTAGCCTGTCCACCGCGGTGCTCTCATACAAGGGGCTGATGATGCCCGCGGATCTGCCCAAATTCTTCCCGGATTTGGCCGATCCCCAACTGGAAACCGCGATTTGCGTATTCCATCAGCGCTTTTCCACCAACACCATGCCGCGTTGGCCGCTGGCGCAGCCGTTCCGCATGCTCGCGCACAACGGTGAAATCAACACCATTACCGGCAACCGTAACTGGTCAGTGGCACGCACCAACAAGTTCATCACTGAGCTGGTGCCGGAGCTGTCCGAGCTGACACCGCTGGTAAACCGCGTTGGCTCCGACTCCTCCAGCCTCGACAATATGCTGGAACTGTTGACCGTGGGCGGCATCGATATGCATCGCGCAATTCGCATGCTGGTGCCACCAGCGTGGCAGAACGTCGACACCATGGATTCTGATCTGCGCGCTTTCTACGAATACAACTCCATGCATATGGAGCCCTGGGACGGCCCGGCCGGCCTGGTGCTGACTGACGGCCGCTACGCGGTATGTACCCTGGACCGCAATGGCTTGCGCCCGTCACGCTGGGTGATCACCAAGGACGACTTCATCACCGTTGCCTCGGAAGTGGGTACTTACCAGTACGATCCTGCCGACGTGGTGGCCAAGGGGCGCCTCGGACCTGGCCAGATTCTGTCTGTGGATACCTTGAAGGGTGAGCTGCGCCACACCGGTGAGGTGGATGGTGAGCTGAAAAAAGCGCACCCGTACAAGAAGTGGCTGAAGGAAAAAGCCCGTCGCATCCGCTCCACCCTGGTGACGGCGCCGGTGGATAACAATTTCTCCCTGGATCAGTTCAAGGTTTACCAGAAGCTGTTCAGTTCATCGTTGGAAGAGCGCGATCAGGTGATCCGTCCGCTGGCGGAATCCGGTCAGGAAGCGGTCGGTTCCATGGGTGACGATACGCCCATGGCGGTGCTGTCCGAGGGTAACCGCTGCCTGTACGATTATTTCCGACAGCAGTTTGCGCAGGTCACTAACCCGCCGATCGATCCGCTGCGGGAAACCATCGTCATGTCCCTGGAAACCTGCCTGGGCCGTGAAAAATCCGTGTTCGAGGAAACCATCGAACACGCGGACCGCGTGATCCTGTCCTCGCCAGTGCTTTCGCACATGAAGTACACCGCGCTGCTGGATCTGGGGCGCGAAGAGTTCACCGCAAAGGTGTTCGACCTGAATTACGATCCCGCGCAGTTGGATCTGAAGAGTGCGATCGAAAAACTGTGTCGCGAAGTGGCAGACTCCGTGCGCGAAGACGGTACCGTAATTGTGGTGCTGTCTGATCGCGACATCGAAGAAGGCAAGCTGCCGATCGATGCACTGATGGCCACCGGTGCCGTGCATCACCATCTGGTGCACGCCGGCCTGCGCTGTGACTCCAATATCGTTGTCGATACTGCCACTGCGCGCGATTCGCACCAGCTGGCGTGCCTGATTGGCGTTGGCGCGACCGCGGTGCACCCGTACTTCTCTTACAGCATCATCAATCACCTGATCGAAACCGGTGAGCTGCTGCTGGACGCGGCTACCGCGCAGAAGCATTACCGTACCGGTATCTGCAAAGGCCTGCTGAAGATCCTGTCGAAGATGGGTATCTCCACCATTGCCTCTTATCGCGGCGCCCTGCTGTACGAGCTGGTGGGTTTGTCCCAGGAAGTGATCGACCTGTGCTTCCCGGAAGCCCCGGCACGGGTACTGGGTGCAGGCTTTGCCGAGCTGGAAGATGACATGCACGCCCGTGCCCAGCTGGCGTGGAAGCCGCGCAAGAAGGTTTCTCCCGGTGGCCTGCACAAATTTGTCTACGGTGAGGAATACCACGCGTTTAACCCGGACGTGGTGCAGGCGTTGCAGCAAGCAGTGCGCACTGGCGATTACGGCGCCTGGCGTGATTACGCCACGCTGATCAACCAGCGCCCGGTTGCCACCCTGCGTGACCTGCTGGGTCTGAAAAAAGATGTGCAGCCGGTTCCACTGGAAGAGGTAGAGCCTGCGGAAAGCATTCTGCGCCGTTTCGATTCCGCAGCCATGTCCCTCGGCGCGCTGTCTCCTGAGGCGCACGAAGCTCTGGCGCAGGCGATGAACCGCCTGGGTGGCCGCTCCAACAGTGGTGAGGGTGGTGAGGACCCGGCGCGTTTCGGTACCGACAAGGTATCCAAGATCAAGCAGATTGCCTCCGGTCGTTTCGGGGTCACCCCGCACTATCTGGTGAATGCCGAAGTACTGCAGATCAAGGTGGCCCAGGGCGCCAAGCCCGGTGAGGGTGGCCAGCTGCCTGGCGGCAAGGTGAACCAGTTGATCGCGCGTTTGCGCTACTCGGTGCCTGGTGTGACTCTCATTTCGCCGCCGCCGCACCACGATATCTATTCGATTGAGGATCTGGCGCAGCTGATTTACGACCTCAAGCAGGTCAACCCGGATGCGCTGGTGTCGGTGAAACTGGTATCGCGCCCCGGCGTCGGCACCATTGCCGCCGGTGTGGCCAAAGCCTATGCGGATCTGATTACCATTTCCGGCTACGACGGCGGTACCGCGGCGAGCCCGATTACCTCCATTCGTTACGCCGGTTCCCCGTGGGAGCTGGGCCTGGCAGAAACACACCAGACCCTGCGTGCCAATGACCTGCGCGGCAACGTGCGTGTACAAACCGACGGTGGCCTGAAATCCGGTCTCGATGTGATCAAGGCGGCGATTCTGGGTGCCGAGAGCTTTGGCTTTGGTACCGCGCCGATGGTCGCGCTGGGCTGTAAGTACCTGCGTATCTGCCACCTGAACAACTGTGCCACTGGTGTCGCCACTCAGAACAAAGAGCTGCGTGACGAGCACTACATCGGCACCGTGGACATGGCGATGAACTTCTTCAAGTTCGTGGCCGAGGAAACTCGCGAGTGGATGGCGAGCCTGGGTGTGCGCAGCATGGATGAACTGGTAGGCCGCGTGGACCTGCTGGAAACCCTGGATGGCGAAACCAGCAAGCAGAAGACCCTGGACCTGTCGCCACTGTTGCACACCGACGAGCTGCTCGACAGCAAGCCGCAGACCTGTCAGCTGGCCAAGAATGAGCCTTGGGACAAGGGCCTGCTGGCGGAGCGCATGGTGAAAGAGACCTTGCCGGCGATTGAGAACCTCGCCGGGGGTGAGTTCAGTTTTGAGCTTACCAACTGCGACCGCTCCATTGGTGCGCGCCTGTCCGGGGAAATTGCCAAGCGTCACGGCAACCAAGGCATGGCGGATGCGCCCATCAAGTTGCGTCTTACCGGCGTTGCCGGTCAGTCCTTCGGTGTGTGGAATGCCGGTGGCCTGGAGATGTATCTCGAAGGCGACGCCAACGATTATGTTGGTAAAGGTATGGCCGGCGGTAAGCTGGTTATCCGTCCGCCGCAAGGCAGTGAATTCGCCTCGCAGGAAACCAGCATTGTTGGTAACACCTGCCTGTACGGCGCCACGGGCGGCAAGCTGTTCGCGTCCGGTTGCGCCGGTGAGCGCTTCGGTGTGCGTAACTCCGGTGCCTACGCCGTGGTCGAAGGTGCCGGCGATCACTGCTGTGAGTATATGACCGGCGGTATGGTTGCGGTGCTGGGGAAAACCGGGGTGAACTTCGGTGCAGGTATGACCGGTGGTTTTGCCTATGTACTGGATATGGATCGCGATTTCTTCGACAAGTGCAACCACGAGTTGATTGAGCTGCGCCGTATTAGCAGTGAGGCACTGGAGGAATACCAGAGTCACCTGCGCGAAGTGATCGAAGAGTTCGTGGCCGAGACCGGCAGTGCCTGGGGTGAGGAGTTGCTGGACAACTTCGACGATTACCTCAACAAATTCTGGTTGGTGAAGCCGAAGGCGGCCAGCCTCGCCGGACTGCTGTCCGATGTGCGCAAGCGCGGCGAATAAGGGGGAGATTTACTTATGTCAGAGCGTCTAAACAACGATTTTCAGTTTATCGACGTGGGCCGAGTGGACCCCGCCAAGAAAGACATCATCACCCGCACCAACCAGTTTGTGGAAATCTACCAGCCTTTCACCGAGAAGCAGGTAGCCAACCAGGCGCACCGCTGCCTGGATTGCGGTAACCCCTACTGTGAGTGGAAGTGCCCGGTGCACAACTATATTCCGAACTGGCTGCGTCTGATCAGTGAAGGCAACATTATGGAAGCGGCGGAGTTGAGTCACCAGACCAACTCCCTGCCGGAAGTGTGTGGTCGCGTGTGCCCACAGGACCGCCTGTGTGAAGGGGCTTGCACCCTGAACGATGGCTTTGGAGCGGTCACTATCGGCAATGCGGAAAAATACATTACCGATACCGCGTTTGCACTGGGCTGGCGCCCGAACATGAGTGCGGTGAAGAAAACCGACAAGCGTGTGGCGATCGTCGGTGCTGGCCCCGCGGGCCTCGCCTGCGCCGACGTGTTAGTGCGCAATGGTGTACAGCCAGTGGTATTCGACAAGCACCCGGAAATCGGTGGCCTGCTGACTTTCGGTATCCCCGAATTCAAGCTGGAAAAGTCCGTGATGCAGCAGCGTCGCGCCATCTTTACCGAGATGGGTGTGGAATTCTGCCTGGAAACTGAAATCGGTAAGGACATTACCTTTGACCAGTTGATGTCGGATTACGACGCCGTATTCCTGGGCATGGGTACCTACAACTACATGAAGGGTGGCTTCCCTGGTGAAGACCTGCCTGGCGTGTACGACGCGCTGCCGTTTCTGATTTCCAACGTGAATCGCAACATGGGCTGGGAGAAGAACGCGGAGGACTATATTTCCGTGGAAGGTCAGCGCGTGGTGGTGCTCGGTGGTGGTGATACCGCCATGGACTGTAACCGCACCTCAATTCGTCAGGGCGCCCAGCGGGTGACCTGTGCCTACCGCCGTGATGAAGAGAATATGCCGGGCTCCCGCCGCGAAGTGGCCAACGCGAAAGAAGAGGGGGTTAACTTCCTGTTCAATCGCCAGCCCGTGGGTATTGTCGGTGATGGCAAGGTTGAGGGTGTCAAAGTTGTCACCACCCAGTTGGGCGAGCCCGATGAAAACGGACGTCGCCGCCCGGAAGTGGTGCCCGGTTCCGAGGAAATTATTCCGGCGGACATCGTGCTGGTTGCCTTCGGCTTCCGTCCAAGCCCGGCCGAGTGGTTTGGTGATCACAATATCGAAGTGGCCGACTGGGGTGGCGTGGTTGCCCCGGAGAAGCAGGAATACAAATTCCAGACTTCCAATGAGAAGGTGTTTGCCGGTGGCGATATGGTACGCGGCTCCGACCTGGTGGTAACCGCTATCTGGGAAGGCCGCCAGGCTGCCGAGGGTATCCTGGACTTCCTCGAAGTCTGATCGCGTATCTGTGATGCCTGTACAGGGTGCCGCCAGATAGAAATCTGGCGGCACCGCTTCTCGGCGCTACTTCTGCATAAACTCTTTGCTCCGTCATTGGACTCCCTGTCCTAAATCTCACCCCGAGAGTACAATGGCCGCCCATTTATTCAGCCGTTGCCCTCATGTCTGACAATCAGTTCGCCCCCCTTCAAAACGATCGCTTCCTCCGTGCCCTTCTGCGCCAGCCTGTAGACCGCACACCCATGTGGATGATGCGCCAGGCCGGTCGTTATTTACCAGAATACCGCGCCACCCGTGCCCAAGCTGGCACCTTTATGGATCTGTGCCGCAATACCGAACTGGCCTGTGAAGTGACCTTGCAGCCGCTGGAGCGCTACCCACTGGATGCGGCGATTCTGTTTTCCGATATTCTCACCATTCCCGACGCCATGGGGCTGGGCTTGTATTTTGAAGAGGGTGAAGGGCCTAAATTCAAGAAGCCTGTCCGCAGCAGTGCGGATATCGCGGCGCTCGACGTGGTAAACACGGCGAAGGACCTGGATTACGTGACCAACGCGGTGACCACCATCCGCCGCGAGCTGAACGGCCGCGTGCCGCTGATTGGCTTTTCCGGCAGCCCCTGGACCCTGGCTACCTACATGATTGAAGGTGGTTCCAGCCGCGATTTTGCCCGCGCCAAAGAGATGCTCTACAACCGCCCGGAGGATATGCACCAGCTACTGACGGTGCTGGCGGATTCCGTGATTGATTACCTGAATGCGCAGATTCGCGCGGGCGCCCAGGCGGTACAGATCTTTGACACCTGGGGCGGCGCGCTCAGCCACAGTGCCTATCGGGAGTTCTCCCTCGCTTATATGGCGCGAATTGTGCAGGGATTGATCAAGGAGGCGGATGGTCGTCAGGTGCCAGTGATTTTGTTCACCAAAGGTGGTGGCCAGTGGCTGGAGGCAATGGCCGATACCGGCGCCGATGCACTTGGGTTGGACTGGACCACCGATATTGCCCAAGCCAGGGCGCGTGTGGGTGGCAAGGTGGCTCTGCAGGGCAATATGGACCCGTCTATCCTGCTGGCCAAACCTGAGCGTATTCGCGAAGAGGTCGCGTCCATCCTGGCTAGTTATGGTCGTGGCAGCGGGCATATTTTCAACCTTGGCCATGGCGTAACGCCCAAGGTGGACCCGGCGCATGCCGGGGCAATGTTTGATGCGGTGGTGGAGCTTTCCCCGCAGTATCACGATTGACGTGTATCGCGGCCAAGTGGCGTTAATTTGGCCGCGAGCCTAGTTTTTGGGTTCCAACGAGAAAAAAGCGCCAACATGGCGGCTTTTTGATTAACTGGATCCCTCAGGACTGGCGTTCATGGTCAATTTTGTGATATTTATCACAAATTAGAGGGCTGCCTGTGGGTGGGCCTATGTGACAATCTGTTTGCTTGGCCTGTTCCCCCAAGATCAGGCCTGATTGGGCGCCGGTTGTGCATAAAAATAATAGAACGAACAATTACACCAAAACGGTTAACGCGGCAGTTATCTAGTGGAAATTCAACAGGCGAAAGTATTCGTTGAGGACTTGCAGCGGGGCATGTTTGTGTCTCGCCTGGATCGCCCGTGGACGCGCACACCGTTTGCCTTGCAAGGGTTTTATATCCGCGATCTGGACGAAATCCGCCAGCTGCAGAAGTTTTGCCGCTTCGTTTACGTGGATGTTGCAAAAACCGTCGGCGATGTGGGCGTAAAGCTGCGCAAGCTTACCCGCACTGCGGCCGAAAGTGCCGCCAGAGAGAAGCGCGGCAAGTCGGCTAGCCGGCGTATTCCTGTGGCCATCAATTGCAAGCCGGTCCAGGTTACACACAACAGTTACCCTACGCCTGAGCCCGCGCGAAAAGAAGCGGGCAAGGCGCGCAAGTTGCACCAGCGAATGGTCCAGGGCATGTACCAGGTGATGGTGCAGCTTGAGTCCGGCCAGCCCCTGCCCACCACGCAGGTGACCCAGACTATTTCCCAGATGGTCGATAGCGTGCTGCGCAGCCCCGACGCCTTCTCCTGGCTGGCGCGCGTACGGGCAAAAGATGAGCATTCCTATAGTCATTCCGTGCGCGCCAGTATCTGGGCGGTGGTATTCGGCCGTCACATCGGCCTGCGCCGACATGACTTGGTACACCTCGGTGTCGCCACCCTGTTGAAAGATGTCGGTAAGCTATACCTCTCGCAACAGATAGTGTCCGCGGAAAAGCGCAGCCCGCGCGAGGAGCTGGAATATCGCAAGTTTGTCGATTACAGCGTGCGGTTATTGTCCAGTGACCCGAATGTGGACCCCCAGGTGCTGAATATTGTCCGCTGTCATCGGGAGCAGTTTGACGGGAGTGGATACCCGAAGGGACTGCGCGGTGGCCAGATTCCGGTACTGGCCCGCATGTGTGGCATCGTCACTTTTTACGATGAGGCCACTAATCCACGCGGTGCAGAATTCCCGGTGCCACCCTCAAATGCAGTGGCGCAGCTGTATGAGTTGCGCAATGCGGCCTTCCAGGAGCAGCTGGTGGTGGAGTTTATTCAGTCCATTGGCCTGTATCCCACGGGTACCCAGGTAGAGCTCTCCACTGGTGAGTTGGCGGTTGTCGTGGAGCAAAATCATCAGCGCCGCCTGAAGCCCAAGGTCATGCTGGTTACCGATACCAAGCGGCGGCTGCTGGAAAAACCCCGTGTTTTCGATATGGCGGTCGACGATGACCGCAAGCAAGCCCTGATCAAACGAGGCAAGAAGTCTCTCACCGACGCTGGCCTGATCACCATCACCCAGGATATGGACCCAAGCCGGCATCCGGGGATCAATGTGGCAAAGGTTCGTGATCAGTATCTGAGTCAGCCGCGCTTACCGGGCTTCCTCTCTCTCTTCCTGCTCAACCGTTAATCCCGCTGTTTCTCCTTAAGCAGAGTATTGCGGTATTTAGCCGCCCTGTGCGGTTGTTTGTTGTGGTGTGAGCGAAGCTGTCAGTGTCAGTAGGCTCGCAAACAACACGACAGCTCCAAGTAGCAGCGAAATACCCGTGACGCTCACTCCCTGATCCAGCAGAAGCCCTATCAGCAGTGGTGATACCGCGGTGGAAAGCACCATGCTTGCCTGAGAAACGGAGCGTATGGCGCCGAGATGCGTGGTGCCGTATCGCTCCGGCCATAGCGCACTGCTTGCAGTACCCGTTCCAGCCTGGCCGATACCAATCAAGGTTAAGTAAACGTAAGGTACCCACCATGCATTGCTAAATGCGAGTAGCAGCAATGCCGTGAACATGGGTAGCAGGGCGATTGGCAGACTTCGCTGCGCACCGATCCGGTCCACGATACTGCCCGCAAAAAACAATGCGAGCAGGTGCCCACCGGCATAGCCCGCAAAAGCGCCTGCCAATACCGAAAGAGACCATCCGCGTTCGTCGGCGATGGCACCTTGATGAAAAAGTATCGCGGTTACTACAAACGGGGTCATTACCGCCGCGGGAAGCAGGCAGTAGAACCCGCGATCACGAAGCACTTGCGCACGCGTATAGTGGTTATTGTTGTGATGATTTGCCTCGGTCAACTGTGCATCTTGTTTACCGGCATGCCCCGCCAACCAGTACAAGGCCGGCAAAACGCCAAGTATTAACACGCCAGCGGAGAGCCGCCAGACGCTGCGCCATCCTTGCTGCTCGATAATCAGTGAACCCGTGGTGGGGAGCAGTGCTTCGGCGATTGGGAAGCCCAGCGCGGCCAGCGCAATCACTTTTCCCCGGTTTTCGGTGAAGTAGCGGCCGGCGGTAGTCATTCCCATATGGGTCATAAACCCTTGGCCGGCAAACCGCAGCAGGAAAAATCCCAGTAACAGCATCCAGGCGCTGTGTGCAAATCCCATCACCAGGCATCCAGCGGTCAAGAGCAGGGTGCCGAGTATGGCCACGCGTCTCAGTGGCCAGTGATCAATCAGGGTGCCGGCGCCCAGTAGTACCAACGCGGCGAGGAGGGTGGCGGCGCTGTAGCCTGCGCCGTACAAACCGTTGCTCAGGTTGAACTCAGCGCGCAGGGCACCGCCAAAAATGGCGATAAAAAATGTCTGCCCGAAGCCAGAGGCCGCCACCGCCACCAGCGCAAAAAAAGCGAGCTTGGGGTTGCTGCGGATAAACTCGGGCACAGAGGGTATGTTGGTTGCGGTATTAAATCAGGTCTCCGAAATGCTCGCCCATTTTTACCGGGGTCTCCGCTGCGAGGCTTTCGAGCCAGTTCACCTTGTCCGCGCCAAACAGCAGAATCACGGTTGAGCCGAGTTTGAATCGGCCCATTTCCTCACCTTTTTTCAGCGCGATCGGCTTTTGTTCATCGTAACGGGTGGTGCGGACCTGACGCTTAATAGGGGCGACCTGGCCTGCCCAGACAGTTTCGATGGCGGCGACAATCATGGCGCCTACAAGGACCATGGCCATGGGGCCGGCGGCGGTTTCAAAGATGCAGACCAGGCGCTCATTGCGCGCGAACAGGCGCGGAACGTTTTCGGCAGTGGTGGTGTTTACCGAGAACAGTTCGCCGGGCACGTAGATCATGCGCTGCAGTACGCCGTCCAGGGGCATATGAACGCGGTGATAATCCTTGGGGGAGAGGTATACGGTCGCGAATTTTCCGCCGGTAAATTGTGCGGCAACCTCGGGGTCGCCACCGACCAGTTCGAGCAGGCTGTAGTCCTGACCTTTGGCCTGGAAAATTCTGCCGTTGTGGATTTCACCCAATTGGCTGATGGCGCCATCGGCACAGCCGACGATGGTTTTCTCACCCTCTGCGATGGGGCGTGCGCCTTCTTTCAGGGCGCGGGTGAAGAAGTCGTTGAAACAGGTGTACGCCGTGTAATCTTCTTCCAGTGCCTCGCTCATATCGACTTTGTACTTTTCCACGAACCACTTGGTGAACGGGTTTTTAATACCGCCGATGCGGGTTTCTGCCAGCCAGCCGGCGGCTCTCGAGAGCAGGTGCTGGGGAGTGATGTACTGCAGGAAGATGAATAATTTCGGGTGCATTTGGATTTTTTGATCCCGTTGGTTGTGATTCTGTGGCGTCCGGGTGCCGGGCCTTCGCTTCTGATCGTTGGTTTTTTTAATTAGGGCTTTAGAGCCTTAGCTCACGTGTCTATCGGCGTATCCGACAGGTTGCCCCACTCACTCCACGAGCCGGGGTAGGCTTTGATCGGCAATCCAAGGGATTTTCCTACCAGCCAGGTAAACGCTGAACGGTGATGGCTCTGGCAGTGGGTGGCAATTTCTTTGCTGCCATCGATACCCAGCGCCGCGAGAAATTCTTTGGCGTCTTCGCGAATACGCAGGTCGCGCTGCGGATCCATCAGTTGTGTCCATTCGCAATTGATTGCGCCGGGAATGTGGCCACCGCGCATGGCCACCATACGCTCGCCGCTGTATTCCAGAGGGGAGCGGGCGTCCCAGATTTGCAGGTCGTGTTGACCGAGACGCTGCTGGATTTGTTCCGCGTCAAGCATGGGGGCGTCGTCGGCGATACTGACATCGATTCTGCTGGGGGTGACAGCGACATCTTCCGTTGTCAGTGGCAGGCCGGCATTTTTCCATGCGGTCATGCCGCCATTTAAATAACTGTATTTTGTGTGTCCGATGACTTCGAGTGTCCACAGCAGTCGACCCGCCCAGCCGCCGCCTTCGTCATCGCAGGCAACGATGTGGGTATCCGGCGTGAGGCCGATGGCCTGCATAACCTGGGTGAGGCGCTCGATTGACGGCAGCTTGCCCGGTGCCGGGGGGGTGCCGGCCATCAGGGCCTGAAACGGCAGACCGAGTGCGCCGGGAATGTGGCCGGCGAGGTAGTTTTGCGGACTACTCAGATCGATCACGCGGATCTCTTCGTGCTCGAGCAGCGAAGCCAGTTGTTCCGGTTCCAGAATCAGTGGGATGTCACTCACGCAGGGTTCCTTGTTGCTTTCCTTGTTGTGGGCAGTAGGTTGTCGACGGCCAGTTAGTTTCAGTCATTTTCCAAGCTGTTGCGCAGGTGCAGGAAGCTGTCCATGCGGCGCTGGCTGATGTCGCCACGCTCGAGCGCTTCCTGAATGGCGCAGCCGGGTTCGCTCTGGTGGCGGCAATCACGGAAGCGGCAGTGGCCGATAAACGGGCGAAATTCCACGTAACCTTCCAGCAGCGCTTGTTCGCTCATGTGCCAGATGCCGAACTCTCTAATGCCGGGGGAGTCTATCAGATCGCCACCGGTGGGCAGGTGAAACAGTTCCGCGGCGGTAGTGGTGTGGGTGCCCTTGCCGGTGGCTTCTGAGAGGGCGCCGGTGCGGGCATCGGCGCTGGGGAGCAGGCCATTGATTAGTGAGGATTTGCCCACCCCGGATTGGCCGACGAACACGCTGGTGCCCTCGACCAGTGTTTCCAGTAGCTTGTCGAGTCCCTCGCCGGTTTTGGTAGAGAGTTTCAGTACCGGATAGCCCAGGTCTGGATAGGGCTGGAGCAGGTCTTCTAGGTGTTCCCGGTTGCTGTCGTCGATCAGGTCTATCTTGTTGAGCAGCAATAGAGGCTGAATACCGGTGGTCTCGGCCGCTACCAGATAGCGATCGATGGCGTTGGCAAAAGGTTCCGGATAGGGCGCGATGACGATCAGGATGCGGTCAATATTGGCCGCCACGGTTTTCATGTCGCCGTAGCGGTCCGGGCGCTGTAATTCCGAGTGGCGCGGCAGGCGTGCGCCGACCACGCCGAGGCCGCCGGTGGCATCACCGGTAGCCGGGTTCCAGGCGACCTTGTCACCGGTGACAAGGGTGTCGATATTGGCGCGCACATGGCAACGCTGTCGCAGCTGGCTGTTGGTTGCGCTCTCCACCAATACTTGCGAGCCATAGTTGGCGATGACCATTCCGGTCTGCTCTGGGCCCAGGTCGCCTTCTTCCGCCGCCTGATCCAGGTTTTCCTCGCGTTTGCGCGCGCGGGCCTCCCGCTCCTGCTGGATCTTGGCGATGCGCCACTGCTGGCGGCGGTTGAGTTTGCGTTTGCTCATGAGGACTCGGGTTGTGGAAAGCGGCGGATTATAACTTGCATCGCTAGGTGGTTGCGGTACCTTCCTCGCTATCGTCCAATTTAATGGCAACTGGCCGCGGGACGCGGCAGTTAAGGAGACTATTGTGGATCAGAATAATCTGATCTGGATCGATCTGGAAATGACCGGCCTGGATCCGGAGAAAGAGCGCATCATTGAAATCGCCACCGTGGTGACGGATTCGCGCCTGAACGTGCTGGCAGAAGGGCCGGCCATGGCGATTCACCAGAGCGATGCGCTGCTGGCGGCCATGGACGACTGGAATACCGAGCAGCACGGCGGTTCCGGGCTGGTGGCCCGGGTCAAGGATTCCAGTATCAGTGAACACCAGGCGGAGCGGGAAACCATCGAATTCCTCCGTCACTGGGTACCCGAGGGTGCCTCGCCCATGTGTGGCAATTCCATCGGCCAGGATCGACGCTTTCTAGTGAAGTATATGCCGCTACTGGAGCAGTACTTCCACTACCGGAATCTGGACGTGAGTTCGGTGAAGGAGCTGGCGCGACGCTGGCGCCCGGATGTGCTGGATGGGGTGAAGAAGACCTCGTCGCACCTGGCCATGGACGATATCCACGACTCCATCAACGAGTTGAAGCACTATCGCGAGCACTTTTTTCGCATGAGTTGATGCAGCCGCAGATTCAGCTGCGTTTAATTTTACGCTTCCTGCGCCGTCCACTGCGCAAGCGCGCTAGTGCCCACTGGATGTGCTCGGCCACCAGCGGCGTCGCTGAGTCGAGTTGCTCTTCGAGTACGGTGATCACTTCCGGGGTGGCATCGGCATTTCCCAGCGCTACCGCCAGGTTGCGCTGCCAGCGTTCAAATCCAATGCGGCGAATCGCCGATCCCTCGGTCTTTTTCAGGAATTCTTGTTCCGTCCAGCGAAACAGGTCTGTCAGTTCGCCACTGTCGAGGCCGTGGCGCGGGTGAAAGTCCTGTTCCGCGGTGGGTTTGGCGAACTTGTTCCAGGGGCAGATGATCTGGCAGTCGTCGCAACCAAATACCCGGTTGCCCATGGGTTCACGCAATTCCTCGGGGATCGGGCCTTTGTTTTCAATGGTGAGATAGGAAATGCAGCGGCGTGCGTCCAGGGTGTAGGCATCGATAAACGCATCGGTGGGGCACACCTTGAGGCAGGCGGTGCACTCGCCGCATTGATTGGGCTCGTCACTTACATCCACCGGTAGTGGCAGATTGGTGTAAATCTCGCCGAGAAAAAACCAGCTGCCGGCCTGGCTGTTGATCACCATGCAGTTTTTACCGATCCAGCCGAGCCCGGCTTTCTCCGCCAGTGCCCGCTCCATTACCGGCGCGCTGTCGGTAAAGGCGCGCCCCCGGGTAGGGATACCGCGCTCTTCACAATACCGGTCGATCTGTTGCGCCAGTTGCGCCAGTCGCTTGCGGATGAGCTTGTGGTAATCGCGGCCGTTGGCGTAGCGGGAAACATAGGCCTTGCCGGGGTCTTTCAGCACCTGCACCGGCTGGGTATCCGGAGGCAAATAGTCCAGGCGCACGCTGATCACCCGTAGCGTGCCCTCTTCGAGCAAGTCCGGCCGCCAGCGCTTGTCGCCATGGGCGCCCATCCACTCCATATCGCCGTTGTAACCCGCATCCAGCCAGTGCTGCAGGCGCTCGCCGTGTTTTTCCAGCTGGCAATCGGTAATCCCCACCTGCTGGAAGCCCAGCTCCCGCCCCCACACGCGAATCTGTGTGGCGAGTTCTGCCATGGTCTGAGGGTCGGGGGTATTGCTCATTCGTCGCTATTGGGGAAATTGGCACTGGCCGCGTGCGGCGGTTCGCTGGTTGAGGCGGTATAATTGCCGGTATTTTGCCACAGTTTAAAAATTGACCACAGCAGGAATGCAGTACTCGCTTATGTCGGACACCATGGAACGTCAGAATTTTGCCCAAATCCCCGCTGCTGAGCCGCAAATACTCTACAGCGCTGCGGCCGTGCGCCAGCTCGACCAACTGGTGATTAACCAGCAGAAAATCCCCGGACTTGCGCTGATGAAGCGTGCCGGGCGCGCGGCATTTGACTGCCTGCGCCGTCGCTGGCCAGAGGTGAACGAAATTCAGGTTTTCTGTGGCGGTGGCAACAACGGCGGTGATGGCTATGTGATTGCCGCCCTCGCCGCCCAGCGCCAGATCCCGGTGACGGTGTTTGTGGGTGTGCCGGTCGAGAAGCTGAAGGGTGAAGCGCTGGAGGCATACGGCTTTGCCGAGCGTGAGGGTGCGAAGCTGGTGTCCGCCATTGACGCCATGCCGGCGGCGGGGAAAAACACCGTGCTGGTGGATGCCTTGCTGGGTACTGGATTCAGCGGCGCACTGCGCAGCCCAGTGGATGCAGCGGTGTCACATATCAATGACGCGGGTGTTCCGGTATTGGCTGTAGACCTGCCATCTGGCCTGAATGCCGATAGCGGATTCGCCGAGCAGGCGGTCTCTGCGGACGTGACGGTGACGTTTATCGGACGCAAGGCGGGCCTGTATCTGGGGCGCGGCCCCGCGCTCAGCGGCGATGTTATTTTCGACGATTTGGGTGCCGTTGCCGAGATTTATCCACAGGTGCAGGGTATGTTGCTGCGTCATACTGCGGAGAGCCTGGAGCGACTGCCGGCGCGCACGGCAGACAGTTACAAGAATCAATTCGGCCATGTGATGATCGTCGGCGGTGACCACGGGTTTGGTGGCGCTGCCATGATGGCCGCGGAGGCCGCGGCGCGCACCGGGAGTGGCCTGATCGCACTTGCCACCCGTCCGGAGCATGTGGTGGCGTCACTGACCCGTCGCCCGGAAGTGATGGCACACCCGGTGGTCTCCGGGCAGGAGCTGGAGCCTTTGCTGGAGGTGCCCAATGTTATTGCGGTTGGGCCGGGACTGGGCCGGTCGCCGTGGAGTGAACAACTACTGGCCCGCGCGGGCCGCGCACAAGCGGCGCTGGTGGTGGACGCGGATGCGCTGAACATCTTGGCCGGTGGTCGAGTTCTCGCCGGCATCAAGCGCGATGACTGGGTGCTGACACCCCACATTGGGGAAGCCGCACGCCTGTTGCAGATTTCCAACGCGGAGGTAACCGCAGACCCGGTGGCTGCGGCGCGCGCGATTCAGGAAAAATTCAGTGGCGTGGTGGTATTAAAGGGTGCAGGCACCGTGATTGCCCACCGCGACGGCGCCGATGTGATCAATACCGGTAACCCGGGTATGGCTTCCGGGGGTATGGGTGACCTGCTTACCGGGGTGATTGCGTCCCTTATCGGGCAGGGCATGGCGCTGCCGGCGGCGGCGCGTCTCGGGGTGTGGTTGCACGGCGAAGCGGGTAATCGCGCGGTCGCCGATGGCCAGCGCGGCCTGTTGGCGACGGACCTGTTGCCGCATATCCGCGCACTTGTGGACTGAAGCCTGCGTTGCAGCGTTAATAGGGGCTAGTAATCTTGGACGGTAAGCCTGTGGAAAAAGTGCTGTATTTGCCGGATGAGTCTGCCACCGTGGCGGCCGGCGAGACGCTCGGTGAAGCGTGCCGCGTCTCCGGTATGAGCGGGGGGCTGGTGTTTTTTCTCGGCGGTCAGTTGGGTGCCGGCAAAACCACATTCAGCCGCGGCGTGTTGCGTGCATTTGGACATCGCGGTGCGGTAAAAAGCCCCACATACACTCTGGTGGAGCCCTATGAGTTCTCCTCAGAACGGGTATACCACTTCGACCTGTATCGTCTCGGCGATGCGGAGGAGTTGGAGTATATGGGGGTGCGGGACTATTTTGGCCCCGGTAGCCTGAGCCTGGTGGAGTGGTCCGAGCGGGGCGCTGGCATTTTGCCGACTCCGGATCTGCAGATTGAATTGCAGCTGCAGGGAGAAGGGCGCAGTCTAAAATTAACCGCAGTCAGTGACGCTGGTAATGAGGTGCTGGGCAGGGCGCTTTTCGACCCTGGCTGATCAGGCGTGATGCGTATAGCGCGAGCAGGCGGACGATAAACAGGGCAATAATAATGATTGGAGCAGGGTTGCCGGTGCGATTTCTAACGAGCATTGTTTTTCTCCTCGCAACACTGGTTGCGTTACCCGTATCCAGTGCGGATGTGGAGGGGGTGCGCTTGTGGCGTGCGCCGGACCACACACGCCTGGTATTCGATCTCGATGGCCCTGCGGACCACAAGCTGTTTACCCTGAAGAATCCTGACCGTGTGGTGATCGACGTAAGCGGGGCGAAACTTACCGCGGCAATCGACGACCTGCCGCTTGCAGATACCCCCATTGCCGGCGTGCGTCATGCGACCCAGAACCAGCGGGATTTGCGCGTGGTGCTGGACCTCAAGCAACCGGTCAATCCACGCAGTTTTGCCCTGCGCCGCCACGAACAGCTTCCCGATCGCCTGGTGATCGATTTGCACGACCGTGGCAAGGTCGAAGAAAAAACCATCCAGCAGGTGCAGGTCAGCGGCCAGAAAGACATTGTTATTGCCATCGACGCAGGTCATGGTGGTGAAGACCCCGGTGCGCTCGGCCCGGGCGGGCTGCGGGAAAAAGACGTGGTGCTGGCAATCTCCCGCTACCTGAAAAAATCCCTGGACAAAAAACGCGGCTTCTCCGCAAAGCTCGTGCGCACCGGGGATTACTATATTCCCCTGCGTGACCGGGTGAAGAAGGGCCGCCAGTTGCGCGCAGACCTGTTCGTATCCATTCACGCCGATGCCTTTACCCGTAAAGACGCCCGCGGCGCTGGGGTCTATGCGGTGTCCTCTCGCGGTGCCACCAGTGAGACCGCGCGTTTTCTTGCGCAGCGGGAGAACGAGTCCGACTTGATTGGGGGTGCCGGTGATCTCAGTCTGAGTGACAAGGACGACACCCTTGCCGGCGTGTTACTGGATCTGGCGATGACCGCCACCATGAATGCTAGCCTGGACATTGGTAGCAGTGTGCTGAGCTCTCTCGGCAGCTTTACTCACTTGCACAAAAAGAAGGTGGAGCAGGCTAACTTCTCGGTGCTGCGCAATCCGGATGTGCCTTCGATTCTGGTGGAGACCGGTTTTATTACCAACCCCCAGGAGGCGCGCCGCTTACGTGACCCATCGTTCCAGAGGCGAATGGCAGAAAAACTCAGTGAAGGTATAGTGGCCCACTTCAGTTCCCGCCCACCCGCGGGAACCTGGCTTGCGGCAAATGCCAGTCGCGTTGATCGCAAGCACACGATTAGCCGGGGAGATACGCTGTCGGCGATCGCTGCGCGCTATAACATTTCCGTGGCGGCCCTGAAAAAGGCGAATGGAATGCGCAACTCCATGATTCGGGTGGGGCAGACACTGACGATCCCATCCGGCTAATTCTTAAAGCCCGAAGCGCTGCGGATGCTTCGGGCCCGCCCGGTACACAGAGCCCCTTAGTGGGGGCGGCACAGACGACACACAGCTTTCAAACCTCCATGCCAGAAAATATCCAACTACTCTCCCCCAGACTTGCCAACCAGATCGCCGCCGGTGAGGTGGTCGAGCGCCCGGCTTCCGTGATCAAAGAGTTGCTGGAAAACAGTCTCGATGCCGGCGCTACCCGACTGGAAATCGACCTGGATGCGGGGGGCGTGAAGCGCATCATGGTGCGCGACAATGGCAAGGGGATCGAGAAAGAAGATCTGCATTTGGCGCTGGCCCGTCACGCCACCTCGAAAATCCATGCGCTGGAGGACCTGGAAGCGGTGGCTACGCTCGGTTTTCGCGGCGAAGCGCTTGCCAGTATTTCCTCCGTTGCCCGCCTGACCATGACCAGCAGCCGCGATGAATCCGGCAAGGGCTGGATGGTGACCGCGGAAGGGCGTGAAATGGAAACCCAGCTGGCACCGGCGGCACATCCGCGCGGTACCACCGTCGAAGTGCGGGATCTGTTTTTCAATACCCCCGCGCGGCGAAAATTTTTGCGCACGGAAAAAACCGAATTTAACCGCGTCGACGAAACCATCAAGCGCCTCGCACTCGCCCGTTTCGATGTGTCTTTCAGCCTGCGTCATAACGGGAAAGGTGTGCACAACCTTCGCGGTGGCACCTCAAGGGCGGAGATGGAACGGCGGGTGGCGCAGTTGTGCGGCCCGGCATTTATGCAAAATGCTCTGCATATCGAAATGGAACGCAGTGGCCTGCGTCTGTGGGGGTGGGTGGCCGAGCCCGCGTTTTCGCGCTCCCAGGCTGACTTACAGTTTTTCTACGTGAATGGCCGAGCTATTCGCGACCGGGTGGTGAGTCACGCGGTGCGCAGGGCCTTTGCCGACGTGTTGTACCACGGTCGCCATCCCGCGTTTGTGCTGTACCTTGAGCTGGACCCCGCGGCGGTAGACGTCAACGTGCACCCCACCAAGCACGAAGTGCGCTTCCGCGACAGCCGTCTGGTGCACGACTTCCTCTTTGGCTCTTTGCATCGGGCATTGGCAGATGTACGCCCGGGGGCGCGAGAAGAGGATGATGAGTTGCAATCCTCTGCGCCTCAGGTTTCCGGTGTTGCTGCCGGCGAGTTTTCCGGCCAGGAGCGCATGGCGCTGTCTTCCGCACCGGCGCAAGCGGCCACTCCCGCGTTTGGCGCTATGGGTGGCCTCGGTGCTCAGCCATCAGCGGACAGAATTCAGCAGCAAATGCACAGCTACGGCGAGCTGCACAAGCCGCTGGATTCTGGTGTGCAGGAAGTGCCGGCCGTAACGGCAGGCCCGGCATCGACCGCCGCCTGGTCGCAGCAAGTACCTGCCGAGGCCGAAGGTGAGGCGCCACCCCTTGGCTTTGCCATCGCCCAGCTCCACGGCATCTATATTTTGTCCCAGAACGAGCACGGTATGGTGGTGGTGGATATGCATGCGGCGCACGAGCGTATTGTTTACGAGCAGATGAAAGCTGCCCATGCCGCCGGCGGTATTCAGGCCCAGCCCCTGCTGGTGCCGGTGAGCCTGGCGGTGAGTGAGCGCGAGGCAGACTGTTTTGAAGAGCGTGAGGAAGTATTCACTGCGCTCGGCTTTGTGTTGCAGCGCGCGGGCCCGGAGACCTTAATGGTGCGGCAGGTGCCCACTATGTTGCACAGTGCCCCGGTAGAGCAGCTGGTGCGTGATGTGCTGAGCGATCTGCTGGCCGAGGGCAGCAGTGATCGCATCGGCAATCAGATCAACGAAATCCTCTCCACCATGGCCTGTCACGGTTCCGTGCGCGCCAACCGCAAGTTAACCATTCCCGAAATGAATGGCCTGTTGCGGGACATGGAGCGCACCGAGCGCAGCGGCCAGTGTAATCACGGAAGGCCTACATGGACTCAAGTAAAACTCTCGGACATGGATAAATGGTTTATGCGAGGTCAGTAAGTTGAACGCTTCGGCTGAAGGCCGTCCCCGTGCCATTTTCCTGATGGGCCCCACGGCTTCGGGTAAAACCGATTTGGCCATGGCCATCAGTGACCACCTGCCGGTGGAGTTAATCAGCGTGGATTCTGCGCTGGTGTATCGCGGGCTGGATATCGGCTCTGCTAAGCCGACGCCGGAGGAGCTGGCGCGCTACCCGCATCGACTGATCGATATCTGCGATCCGGCGGAGAGCTATTCCGCCGGGCGTTTTCGCAGCGATGCGCTGGCGGCGATGGAAGAGATCAGCGGGCGTGGCAAGATTCCGCTGTTGGTTGGCGGAACCATGCTCTATTTCAAGGCTCTATTACAGGGAATGGCAGAGATGCCTGAGGCGGATCCCGAATTCCGTGCGCAGATAGAGGCGCGGGCCGAAAAGGAAGGTTGGCCGGCGCTGCATCAGGAGCTGCAGAAGATCGATCCGGAGCTGGCGGCAGAGTTGCACCCGAATCACTCGGTGCGCATCGAGCGTGCACTGGAGGTGTTCCACCTCTCCGGCAAGACCATGACCCAGTTGCGTGCTGAGCAGGAACGGGAGTCGCCACTGGCGCACTACGCAGTGCAGCAGCTGGCGATCGTGCCCGAAGACCGCAGTATTTTGCATCGCCGGATTGCCGAGCGTTTTGAGCGGATGCTGCAAAACGGCTTCATTGAAGAGGTGCAGGCGCTGCGCGCGCGCGGTGATTTGCACAAGGACCTGCCGGCAATTCGAGCGGTGGGATACCGCCAGGTATGGGAGTACCTGGATGGCGATACCGATTACGAACAGATGGTGGCAGCCGGAATCGCTGCCACCCGCCAACTGGCCAAGCGCCAACTCACCTGGCTGCGGCGTTGGCCCGACCTTATTCGAATCGGCGCACAAGAGCCTGGCGGGAAAGTCCGCAAAATCGAGGAAATGTTGCCAGAGGCCTTGAAATTTCTCGGTTGAGCAGCCATAACGTGAGTGGGCCGGTGTGTCCGTCCCAAATCAGTCAGTTATTCACAGAGCCCTGTCTATTTTTTGGCTCTTTTTTATACGCCGCATCACCATGGCCGTTTTTTAGTCCGCGGAATTCGCGGGCGCGATCGTGCGTCATCTGGCGACCTATCTTTTGGCAAGGAGAACAATGATGTCAAAAGGGCACAGCTTACAAGACCCTTACCTGAACGTTTTGCGTAAAGAGCGTATCCCTGTTTCTATCTATCTGGTAAACGGCATTAAATTGCAGGGCCAGATTGAATCTTTCGACCAGTTTGTCGTGCTGTTGAAAAACACCGTTAGCCAGATGGTTTATAAGCACGCGATTTCCACCGTAGTGCCGTCCCGCGCCGTGCGCGTACCGCTGATGAATCCGGCTGGCCCGGGTGGTGAAGGCGGCGCACCGGAAGGCGGTGAGCGCGATAGCTTCGGCGGCTAAGCCGGAGCGGGTGTCTAAGGTGCTGAGTTAATGCTGGGGTTAACCCGTTTTTGTTCAGCACCGGCCCCAGAAAGTTGTATTCAGCGCCCCGGCCCGTCCGGGGCGTCTGTTGTTCGGCGTCAGTGCATTGAATCAGACAGTGTGCGGCGCAACTATTGAGTTCAAGAGAATAATCCTTGTTTTTTGATCGTCCGGAATCCGGTGAGCTTGCCGTCTTGGTCCACCTGGAACTTTCCGCCATCGACAGCCCCGATGACCCTAGGGAATTTGAGGAGCTGGCGCTCTCAGCCGGTGCCGACCCGGTGGCTTTTATCTTTGGCCAGCGCGCCACTCCAGACCCCAAGACCTTTGTCGGCCGCGGTAAGCTGGAGGAAATTCAGGAAACCGTCACCAAGCACGGCGCGGAGCTGGTGATTTTTGATCACACCCTTTCCCCGAGTCAGGAGCGCAATATTGAGCGCGAGCTGAAATGCCGGGTGCTCGATCGCACAGGATTGATTCTGGATATTTTTGCGCAGCGCGCGCGTACTCACGAGGGCAAGCTGCAGGTGGAGCTGGCGCAGCTGCGTCATATGTCTACGCGTCTGGTGCGAGGCTGGACCCACCTGGAGCGCCAGAAGGGCGGTATTGGCCTGCGCGGACCCGGTGAGACCCAGTTGGAAACCGACCGCCGCTTGCTGCGTGCACGTATCGATTCCATTGAAAAGCGTCTGGACAAGGTTCGTCGCCAGCGCGAGCAGGGCCGGCGCGGGCGCTCACGCGCTGAAGTCGCGACGGTTTCCCTAGTGGGGTACACCAACGCCGGTAAGTCGACGCTGTTCAACCGAATTACCAGTTCTGACGTATATGTGCAGGATCAGTTGTTCGCGACACTCGATCCCACCATGCGCCGGGTAGAGTTGCCCAATGTCGGCGCGATGGTCCTGGCCGACACCGTGGGCTTTGTATCCCACCTGCCGCACCGCCTGGTGGAGGCGTTTCGCGCCACCCTGGAAGAGGCGGCTAATGCCTCCCTGTTGCTGCATGTGGTGGACGCTGCAGCGGAGAATCGTCTGCACCTAATTGAAGAGGTTCAGACGGTACTCGAGGAAATTGGCGCGGCGGATTTGCCCCAGTTGCTCGTGTACAACAAACTGGACCTGCTGGCCGATGCGGCACCGCGCATCGACCGCGACGATCAGGGGGTGCCCCGTGCGGTATGGTTGTCGGCGGTCACTGGCGCCGGTTGCGACCTGCTGGTGGAGGCAATCGCCGAGCGCATCGGTGAGCAAATGGTGAGCGGTACCTTGGTTATTCCCCCGCAGCACGCGCGTTTGCGTGCCCAGTTGTTTGCGGGAAACGCGGTACAGAATGAAAGTTATCGCGACAATGGCGACGTAGAACTACAGGTTTTGTTGCCGCGCGCTGAATTGCAGCGCCTGATGGCACCCTTCCGCGAAGTTGGTAACCCACCGCAGTGGTTGCCGGAGAAGCCGGAAGAAGAACCCCGTCCTGAAGACTGGGAAATCGATTAACGGTTACCCGAGGCAAGGCGCAGCCCAGGCATTCAATGCTAGAATTTGCGTCAGCTAATGATTAATAAGTTGCACAGTTGGAGTGAATAAATGGCCTGGAACGAACCGGGTGGTAATAACAAAGACCCATGGGGTGGCGGCAATCGCAACAACGATGGCCCACCGGATCTAGATGAAGTGCTGCGCAAAATGCAGCAGAAACTGAATGGCCTGTTTGGTGGTAAACCTTCCGGCGGTGACGACGGTCGCCCCGGTGGCAATGCCAGCTTCCCTTGGTCGTTGGTATTGATCGTGCTCGCCGTGGTTTACGGCCTGTGGGGCTTTTACCAGGTGGATGCGAACGAATCCGCCGTGGTCCTGCGCCTCGGCAAATACCACAGCACCGAGACCGCCGGTCTGCACTGGAATCCACCGCTGATCGATCATGTCACCAAGGTGAACATGACCGAGGTACGTACCGAGCGCACCACCGGTCAGATGCTCACCGAAGACGCGAGTATCGTGGACGTGGTTCTGCAGGTGCAGTGGCACATCGACGATGCGGAGTCTTTCGTGCTGCGCGTGGCCGACCCGCTGAAGAGTCTGCAGGAAGCCACCGACAGTGCCCTGCGCCACGTGGTTGGTTCCCAGACCCTGAATGGTGTTATCTCCCAGAATCGTACCCAGGTTGCCGCGGATACCCAGGAGCGCCTGCAGGAATATCTTGACCTCTACCTGACCGGCATCCGTGTCGACGTGGTCAACCTCACCGACGCCAAGGCGCCGCGCGAAGTACAGGACGCGTTCGATGACGTGGTACGTGCGCGTGAGGACGAGGTGCGTCTGCAGAACGAAGCCCAGGCCTACGCCAACCAGGTGATCCCGGTGGCCCGTGGTCAGGCGCAGCGGATGATCGAAGAAGCAGAAGGCTACAAGTCACGCATTGTCGAGAGCGCCCGTGGTGAAGCGGTGCGTTTTGAGAAGCTGCTGACCGAATACACCCGCGCGCCGGAAGTAACCCGCGAGCGTCTGTATCTGGATGCGGTACAGGAAGTGATGCAAAACACTTCCAAGGTGATGGTCGACGTGGAAGGCGGCAATAACATCATGTACCTGCCGCTGGATAAACTGGCCGAAAATAGTGCGAGCAGCGCAAGCCAGCGCCCGCAGATCTCACCTCAGGTAGTCGATGAGATTTCTCAGCGCGTCATCAACCAGTTGCGTACCGAAGTGGCCAACAGCCGCCGCAGTCGCGACGTGCGATAAGGAGAGAAGCAATGAACAGTAACAAATCTCTTTTTGTCATCGCCCTGGTTTTGCTTGCGCTACTCGCGGTATCCAGCAGTGCCTTTGTGGTGAAAGAAACTGAAAAAGCGGTACTGCTGCGTTTCGGTGAAGTGGTGCGCACCGACTACACACCGGGTCTGTACTTCAAAATTCCGCTGGTACATGAGCTGCGCAAATTCGATGCCCGCATCCAGACCGTGGATTCCCAGCCGGTGCGGATGCTGAACAGCGAAAACAAGTTCATGATGGTGGACTCCTACGCGAAGTTCCGCATCTTCGATGTGGGCCGCTTCTATGTAGCGACCCGCGGCGATGAGCGCAACGCCGTGCGCCTGCTGGCAGAACAGATCAATAACCGCCTGCGTAACCAGTTTGGTGTGCGCGACCTGCACGAAGTGGTGAGTGGCCAGCGCGATGAGCTGATGGCGGAAATCACCAAGAACCTGAACGAGACCGCGCAGACGGATCTCGGGGTTGAGATCGTGGATGTGCGCGTGAAGCGTATCGACCTGCCACCGGAAGTATCTGAATCGGTGTTCCAGCGTATGCGTGCCGGCCGTGAGCTGGAAGCCCGTGACCACCGCGCAAAGGGTCAGGAAGCCAGTGAGCGTATCCGCGCCAGCGCCGATCGACAAAAGGTGGTTATTGAGTCCGAAGCGTATCGCAAGGCGGAAGAGGTGCGCGGTGAGGCTGATGCCGAGGCCGCTCAGATTTACGCTGAGGCTTTCAGTAAGAACCCGGAGTTCTATCGCTTCTCGCGCAGCTTGACGGCCTATAAAGAGTCCTTCAAGAGCAAGAGCGATATGCTGCTCATGGAGCCAGACAGTCAGTTCTTCCGTTACCTGAAGGATCCGTCCGGACAATAACGAAGACAGTTTCGACTATTTCGTGGCCACTTCAGTGGCCACACCTCCACATTTTAGTGGTAAAATCCCCAAAACCGGGCCGGCGCCCGGTTTTTTTGTGCCGGCCCGTTTGACGAATCTCTTGCTGTACCTCTTTGCGGAATACTCCTGAGGAATGACCAACGTGTGGGACGAGCTGGTCCGGGCCATCGGCCTGGTGCTGATCATCGAGGGCATTTTGCCTTTTCTCTACCCCAGACGCTGGCGCGCACTGGTACAGCAGTTGGCATCTGTGGATAATCGCAGCCTGCGCACGGCGGGGCTCGTTTGTATGCTCGCCGGCACGGCCCTGCTGATGCTGTTTGACTGAGCTTCAGGACCGAGATTCTCCCGGCCGAAAAGGCCGCACCGCTAATTATCGAACGCCCACATCATGACCCAAGCCGAACGCTGGATGCTACCGGATGGCATCGCCGAGATTTTGCCCGCGGACGCCAAGCGGGTGGAAACCCTGCGCAGAGACCTGTTGGATCTCTATCATCGCTGGGGATACGAAATGATCATTCCGCCGATGGTGGAATTTACCGATTCACTGCTGATCGGTATGGGGCGCGATGTGGACCTGAGTACCTTCCGGGTGACCGACCAGTTGTCCGGTCGCAGCCTGGGTATCCGCGCGGATATCACGCCGCAGGCCGCGCGCATCGATTCCCACAGTTTCCCCAGGAGTGGCGCCAACCGCCTGTGTTACGCCGGTCAGGTGTTGTACACCCGCCCGCGTTCGCCGATGGGCCCGCGTGCGCCGATTCAGATTGGTGCCGAGTTGTATGGCGTCGAGAGCCTGCAGGGCGACATCGAAGTCATCAGCCTGATGGTAGAGACCCTGCGCACCGCGGGTATCCGCGAGATCCATCTGGATCTGGGCCACGTGGCGATTTTCCGCAGCCTTGCGGAGGCCGCACAACTGGATGAAGCCCAACAGAGCGCACTGACCGCACTGCTGCAGAGCAAGGCGGTGGCGGATATCGAGCGCTGGGTGGAAGAGAATATTGCCAGTGCGCAGGCAGCGAAGTGGCTGCGTAACCTGCCTCGCCTTGCCGGCGGCAGTGAGTGTCTGGCGCGCGCCAGTGAACTTTTTGCCGATGGCCCCGAGGCCCTGCGCAATGCACTGGACGAATTGCAGCAGGTCGCGGACGCGGTGGCGCGTCGTTATCCACAGGTAGAGCTGTTTTTTGACCTGGGTGAAATGCGCGGCTACGACTACGAGACCGGCCTGGTATTTGCCGCCTACTCCCCGGGGCACGGGCAGGCGCTGGCTAACGGTGGCCGCTACAACGGTATCGGTGCTGTGTTTGGTCGCGACCGTGCAGCCACCGGTTTCAGTACTGACCTGGTGGCCATCAATACCCTGGGGCAGAACGGCGGAGCCGAAGCCGCTGCGATTCTCGCCCCTGCCAACGACTGCGCGCAGTTGTGGCAAACCATCGGTGCTCTGCGCGCCGACGGCGAGATTGTCATCAGCACCATGCCTGGCGAAGGCAGTGGCGACACCGAAACCCTGGCCCGCTGTGACCGCGAACTGGTGCGCGAAGGCGACGACTGGGTGGTGAAACCACGGGGCTGAAGCCTAAGCTATTCGATTGAGTCGAACTTTTTATTGCACTTTCTGGCCGCAAGACGGGCGCGGCCGACAGTTATTTTCCGCCCGTCTAACGTTGAACTGACGACACGAGATATACACACATGGGCAAGAATGTAGTGGTGCTGGGCACCCAGTGGGGCGACGAAGGCAAAGGCAAGATCGTCGATTTGCTGACTGAAAAAGTCGCACTGGTAGTCCGCTTTCAGGGCGGTCACAACGCCGGCCACACCTTGGTGATCAACGGTGAGAAAACCGTTCTGCACCTGATTCCCTCCGGTATTCTGCGCACCGATGTTACCTGCCTGATCGGCAATGGCGTGGTGCTGTCTCCGGAAGCCCTGCTCAAAGAAATGGGCGGCCTCGAGTCTGCCGGCGTACCGGTGCGCCAGCGCCTGCGTCTGTCCCCCGCCTGTCCGCTGATCCTGCCGGTACACGTGGCCCTGGACCAGGCCCGTGAAAAAGCCCGCGGCGCCAAGGCGATTGGTACCACCGGTCGCGGCATTGGCCCGGCCTACGAAGACAAGGTTGCCCGTCGCGGTCTGCGCCTCGGCGACCTGTGCAACTGGGACAACTTTTGTGCCCAGCTGAAAGAGTTGCTCGAATACCACAACTTCGCCCTGACCCAGTACTACAAGGCAGAGCCGGTCAGCTACGAGGAAACCCTCAAGCTGGCGGAAACCTGGCGCGAAGAGCTGGTGCCGATGATTGCCGATGTGGCGGATATGCTGCACAAGGCACGCGAGAACGGCGAGCACATCCTGTTTGAGGGTGCCCAGGGCTCCCTGCTGGATATCGACCACGGCACCTACCCGTTTGTAACTTCTTCCAATACCACTGCAGGTGGCACCGCCACCGGCTCCGGTTTTGGCCCGCTGTACCTGGATTACGTACTGGGTATCACCAAGGCGTACACCACTCGCGTGGGCGGCGGTCCTTTCCCCACCGAGCTGGATTGTGACGTGGGTCGTCACCTGGGCGAAAAGGGCCACGAGTTTGGCGCTACCACCGGCCGACAGCGCCGTACTGGCTGGTTCGATGCCGTTGCCGTGCGCCATGCGATCCGCATCAACAGCATCTCCGGCCTGTGCCTGACCAAGCTGGACGTACTCGACGGCCTGAAAGAAGTGAAAATCTGTGTGGGCTACCGCAATGCCGCCGGCGAAGAAGTGCCGGTACCGTTCGATGCCGCTGGTTGGGAAGGCGTGGAGCCGGTCTACGAATCCATGCCGGGCTGGAGCGAGACCACCTACGGTATACAACGCGAAAAGGAACTGCCGCAGGCCGCGCGCGATTATATCGCCCGCATCGAAGAGCTAGTGGGCGCGCCCATCGATATCATCTCCACCGGTCCGGACCGTGTACAGACCATCGTGCGCGAATCCTCCGCCCTGTGCGAGATGGGTATCCACAACGCGAGTGTCTGACGCGCTCCTGTTGATACTTTGCCTTCGGGAACCGCCGCCCAGCGGTCGGTTCCCGCTTCGGGCCCTGCCGCCTGTTGCGCAAGGTTCCCCCAAATACCCCCCAAGTACCCGGTGATCGTCGCGCCCAATTCCCCTCCCTGTTGAATGGTTCTCCCGTACTGTTTCTATACTCGATCCATTTCCGTTACCCACGACAAATGATAAATCGAGGAGGGGCGCATGGGCCTCTGGAAGCCGGATCCATCTTTCTATCCGTCTGCAAAAATGGCAATGCAGGCGCCGCCCGAGCGCCACGCCTATGTGGCAGCACTGAACTACGGGCGTAATGATCAGCCGGACGGGATCTGTGTGGTGGATCTTGATCCAGATTCCGCCAGCTATGGCACCGTTCTGAATACGCTGGAACTACCCAATGTGGGTGACGAGTTGCACCACTTTGGCTGGAATGCCTGCAGCTCTGCCCTGTGCCCGTTTGCGCCACACCCGCACCTCGAGCGTCGCTATCTGGTGGTTCCGGGCATTCGCAGTTCCCGTCTCTACATTGTCGACACCAAACCCGATCCCACCAAGCCGCACATCGCAAAAATTATCGAGCCCGAGGAGGTCATCGAAAAATCCGGCTACAGTCGTCCGCATACGGTGCATTGCGGGCCGGATGCGATTTATGTCAGTGCCATGGGCTCTGCGGAGGAAGACGGTTCCGGCGGCATATTTATGCTCGACCACTTCAGCTTCGAGGTGAAGGGGCCGTGGGAAATCGATCGCGGGGATCAGGAGTTGGCCTACGACTTCTGGTGGCACCTGGCCGAAGATGTATTAGTCAGCAGCGAGTGGGCCAAGCCGCATCAGTTTGAAAATGGACTGGTGCCTGAAGATCTGTTGGCCAATAAGTACGGTCACCGCCTGCATTTCTGGGATCTGCGCAAGCGCAAGCGGATTCAGACAATCGACCTGGGCGCTGAACACCAGATGGTGCTCGAATTGCGCCCGGCCCATGACCCACGCAAGACCTATGGATTCGCGGGTGTCGTCATCAGTACTGCGGATCTCTCTGCGTCCATCTGGCTGTGGCAGCGCAGCGACAAAGACGGCCAGTGGGCAATGGAAAAGGTCATTACCATTCCCGCGGTACCGGCGGAGGAAAGTGCGCTGCCCCCGGCCCTGAAACCTTTTGGCGCGGTGCCACCTTTGGTCAGTGACATCGACCTCTCCCTGGATGATCGCTTTCTCTACGTTTCCTGCTGGGGGACCGGTGAACTGCTGCAATACGATGTATCCGACCCCCTCAAGCCGAAACTTGCCGGCAAAGTGGCCATCGGTGGCATCGTCAACAAAGCGCCTCATCCCAAATCGGATGGGGCACTGCTTGGCGGGCCGCAGATGGTGGAGATCAGCCGCGATGGCAAGCGCGTGTATTTCACCAACTCGCTCTACAGCACCTGGGACGACCAGTTCTATCCAGACAAGATGGGGGGCTGGATGGTGAAGGTGAACGTTCAGCCTGACGGCGGCATGGCGTTGGACTCGGACTTTTTTGTCGATTTTGGTGAAACCCGGGTGCATCAGATTCGCCTCGAAGGGGGCGACTCCTCCACCGATTCCTTCTGTTACCCGTCATGACCCTGTGGATCAGGATGTGATTGTTTCTATCGCCCCCTGGCTGGCCATGCTGGGGTTCGGCGCCTTTCATGGTCTCAACCCCGGTATGGGCTGGCTGTTCGCCCTGTCCCTGGGGTTACAGCAGCAACGCGAGCGGGTGATCTGGCTGTCTCTGTTACCCATCGCAGCCGGTCACGCGCTGGCGATCGCACTGGCCGCGCTGCTCGTTCTGTTCGGGACGAAAGTCATTTCTGTGCCCACGCTACAGTGGCTGACGGCCGGGGTGCTGCTCGCCTTTGGCCTGTACAAGTTGTTCAATTATTACCGTCACCCCCGCTGGGTCGGGATGAAGGTTGGGATGGGGGATCTGTTTCTTTGGTCCTTCCTGATGGCGACGGCCCACGGCGCCGGACTGATGGTGGTGCCGGCATTGATCGAAGTTGCCGGTGGCGATGCCGGGCATGCCGGACACGGCGAGCACGCGTCACATCTCGGGGCGAGTGGGTTGAATATGTTGCTGGCCATAAGCCTGCACACCGGTGCCATGTTGCTGGTGATGGGGGCCACCGCGTGGATCGTGTATCGCAAGTTCGGACTGGCCATCCTGCGCCGGCACTGGATCAACTTCGACCTCATCTGGGCCATTGCCCTGCTGATTGCTGCCGCCGTTGCGGTGCTTATGGCCCTGTGAACGTTTGGGGGCGCGGGTGAGAGGCGCCGTAACCTGAATGGATGGTCTCAGAATTCGCTTGCACTGCCGCCGCTTCCTGTTGAAGATTAGACTGGATTTTGTTGAATAGTCATTTTTTTGCGATATTGCGTGGGACCACGTTCGGTCGCCCCGGAGGTCCAGTTTTCATGTCCACCACCCTTAACGCGAGCCGCTACACCTTCGCCGAGGAGATCGCCAATAGCGTCACCCACGGTGTCGGCGCCTTGCTGGCCATTGCCGGTCTCGGTGTTCTGTGTGCCTTTGCCGCCCTGCGCGGGGATGCCTGGCATATCGTCAGCAGCAGCATTTATGCCGCTACCCTGATTTTGTGCTTCTCTGCTTCGACGCTTTATCACAGTGTTACCCACGCCGGAGCCAAGCAAATTTTGCGCACCCTGGACCACTCGGCCATCTTCCTGTTGATCGCCGGCACCTATACGCCATTTACCCTAGTAACCCTGCGTGGCCCCTGGGGCTGGACGATATTTGGTGTTATCTGGGGGCTCGCCCTGCTGGGCCTGATTATCCAGTTCTCGCCGCTGAAGAAGATCCGCGCCCTGTCGATTACCCTGAGTGCGCTGATGGGCTGGGTGATCGTCGCTGCGGTAAAACCACTGATGGACAACCTGGCGCCGGGCGGCCTGTTGCTACTGGTGCTGGGTGGCTTGTGCTACACCGGTGGCATTGCGTTTTACCTGTGGCGTAGCCTCCGCTTCCACCATGCCATCTGGCACTTGTTTGTGCTGGCCGGTGGTGTGCTGCACTTCTTCGCCGTGCTGTTTTATGTGATTCCGCCGGCGGCCTGATTTATTTGGCCCCACGACTTGCGTATCGCGGGTCGAGCATGTGGAAAAAAGTGTCGTTCCAGTCACACCCTGAATGACTGGCGTCAATCCTCCCTTTCCGTCGCCAGCCTTCCGTTCTACCCTTGTGCGAGCTGTTATTGCCAAGGAGCTGTTATGGGCCAGGTTGCCTCTTTACCGGCGCGTCGCACCGGTAGCCACTATTTCTTCCTGTTCGCACTTTTATCCCTTTGTGCCCTGTTGATTGTGGGGCCGCAAGTGGCGGCCGCTGCCGCCGATCCGGGATTTGAAAAGTGGAAAAAGGAATTTCGCAAACAGGCCCTGAAAGAGGGCATTACGCCAGAAACCTTCGACCGCGCCTTCAAGGGCATCGACTCGCCAGACCAGTGGGTGTTGGATAAGGCGAGCTTCCAGCCAGAGTTCAAAGCACCGGTGTGGCAGTACTTTGATAACCGTGTAACCAAGTACGCGGTGCAGCGCGGCAAAGCCAAGAAAAAGGAACTGAAGCCCTGGCTCGACAAGATTGAGAAGCAGTCTGGCGTAGACCCGAATATCCTGCTGGCGATCTGGTCCATGGAGTCCAGCTTTGGCGCCATCCTGGATAACAAAACCGTCATGCGCAGTGTGGTTCGCTCACTGGCCACGCTTGCCTATGCCGACCCCAAGCGCAAAAAGTTTGGTACCAGTCAGCTGCTGGCGGCACTGCAGATCTTGCAGAGTGGCAAAATAGACGAGAGCAATCTCACTGGATCCTGGGCCGGCGCCATGGGGCATACCCAGTTCATTCCTACCAGTTACCAGGCCTATGCGGTAGATATGGATGGCGATGGCAAAAAAGACATCTGGAATTCCGTGCCCGATGCGCTGGCAACCGCAGCCAATCTACTGAAAAAGAATGGCTGGGTATCTGGGCAAACCTGGGGCTACGAGGTCACTATCCCGGATCGCAAGTTACCCGCAGGTAAGCTGAAGATTTCCGAGTGGGAGAAACTCGGCGTAAAACGTGTACGCGGCAAGGCGTTCCCCCGCCCGAATGACGTCGCCGAGCTGAAGCTTCCCGCTGGCCGCAAAGGTCCGGCATTCCTGATGCTGAAAAATTTCTTCGTCATCAAACGCTACAACAACTCCGACCGCTATGCCGCGGCGGTGGGTATCCTCGCCGACCAGATCGGCGGCGCCCCCCCGCTCAGCAAAGACTGGAAGCGTCCTTTCACCAAGCTGGATCGCGATGAAATCATTGAGCTGCAAACTAAGCTCAAGGAAAAAGGCTTCTACGAGGGCGAGATCGATGGCAAGGCCGGCGGCGGTACGCGCAAAGCCATTCTCAAGTTTGAAGAGAGTGCCGGCGTTGATCTGCAGGGCTTCCCCAGTAAAGAGGTTCTGGAGCTGATCCGTAAGAACTGACACCTGCTTTTACGAACAAACGGTGCCCAAGTAGTCAGCTATTGACTGACATGGCACCGTTTTTTTATTTGTGCGTCAATAACTGCGGGGCGCCAAGCGGCCCTCAAAGTGAAACCTACCCCATAGCGTTTGGCTTGCTTTGGACTTGCCGCAAGGGCTGATAGACTCAGCAAAGGTTCGGACGCACCGTGGTCCGGTGGTTGTACCGGAAGCGCTTCCGAAAATAAGTCCGAGCTTGATGAAATCCGATTTTGTAAAAATGGCGCTGATCTTGGGCCTGCTCAGCTGTGTGGGCCCTTTCGCCATTGATATGTATCTCCCTGCCATGCCGGCGATGGCGGAAGACTTTGGTGTCTCCGCGACCAAGTCCCAGTACACGCTGGTGTCCTTTTTTATCGCTTTTGGTGTATGCCAGCTCTTCTACGGCCCCGCGGCGGATATGTTTGGCCGCAAACCCCCACTGTACTTCGGTCTGGCGATATTTCTTCTCGCATCCGTTGGCTGTGCGCTGTCCCCCACAATCGAATGGCTGATCGCCATGCGCTTTATCCAGGGCGTCGGCGCGGCGTCGGTGATGTCGATTCCACGTGCGATTATCCGCGACCGTTATACCGGTACCGACGCTACACGTTTGATGGCCTTGGTGATGCTGGTGATATCAATCTCACCGATGCTGGCGCCGCTTGTGGGCAGCTTGCTGATGAATCCATTTGGGTGGCCGATTGTTTTCTATGCGGTGGCCGCGGCAACCGTGGTGAGTCTTCTGTTGATCCGCTTTGCCTTACCCGAAACTCTGCCGGTAGCGGAGCGGGTACCTGTGAAAATTTCTGCGATGTTCGCTGCGTTCAAAGTTTTGTTCCGCGATCCGATCTTTATGGGAATGACGCTGATTGGCGGCATGGGCACCGCCAGCTTTTTCTCATTCCTCGCGATTGCCGCCTTTCTCTATACGGAGTACTACGGTCTTACCCCTACACAATTCAGTCTGGCCTTTGCCTTGAATGCCCTTGGATTTTTTACCTCAAGTCAGTTCGCAGCAAGCCTCGGCGAGCGCTTCGGTGGCATCGCCGTGGTGAAGTGGGCGGTAAATGGGTTCGCACTCGCCTCCATTGTCCATCTCCTGCTGAATATCGCCGGTGTGGACAATTTTGTCGTCCTGGTGGCATTGTTGCTCTTATCGAATGCCTTTCTCGGCTTGATTGTGCCAACAACCATGGTGCTGTCTCTGGATGAGCATGGGCCAATCGCCGGCACCGCAGCGGCTCTGGGCGGAACTCTGCAGATGGTATTGGGAGCAATTGCCATTGTTATTGTCAGTGCGGTATTTGACGGATCACCGTTCACGTTGGTGGCATCCATTGCCGTATGCGGTATTTTTTCAGTGATTCTATTTTGGTTGACTCTACATCGGCCCGAGCCTTCCCTCGGTTCCTAATCGGTCTGAATTTCCCGCTTTTACAATAAGATATTTTTTATTCTTTATTGGGTTCTGTTGGTGTTGCTAATGTAGATTGACCTACATCTGCTCAATAGTATTAATTAGTATTGGTCAAATCACTAAATTTCTTTTTAAGAAAATGATAGTCTCGAAGATATAAAACTTCGGTTATTTGAATGTGAGTATTGAAAATAGACTTATTGATGTGGTCGCGGCCGTTGTGGAAATTTCTGGCCGTTACTTAGTTTGTAAGAGGCCCATGAATAAGCATCATGGGGGGCTTTGGGAGTTTCCTGGTGGGAAAGTTGAGTTTGGAGAAAGTTTTTCGGAAGCTCTCGAGCGAGAGTTGAGAGAAGAGTTGGAATTAGAAGTGGTATCGATTGGTAAAACTATTTTTTCTTCCAGCGAAGTTGGATCGAGATTTCGTATTAACTTTATTGGAGTGTCGGTTAGCGGAAAACCAGTGCTTAACGAGCATGAAGACTATAGTTTTTGCTCTTTGTCTACCTTGAAAGATTTACCTCTTGCTCCGGTAGATCATGAATTCGTTTTACATTTGGAGGTCAGTCAGTGATCGTACCTTACGTAGTAGGTGAAGAGTATAACCGTCGCGGGGATCTTCATGACAAGTTTGGAGGGAATAGACAGGGCGGAATGTGTAAGTGTGCGGATCACCCAGTTATGTTCCTTTTCACAGGAGATAGCGGAGAGCAGCATGGTTATACTGATGGCTTCACCGAGGATGGTAAATTCTTGTATTCGGGTGAGGGACAAGTCGGCGATATGACTTTTACCAGAGGGAACCTTGCGCTTAGAGATCACATAAAAGACGAACGACATGTTCTACTTTTTATGCAAACGAGGAAGGGGTTCTGTCAGTTTCTATAGATCATCAAATAGTTGTGAGACGCGATCGAGAGGGAAATGATCGAAAGGCTATATTATTTGAGCTTGCTTTCGAGCCGCTTGGAGTAGCGCGACAGTTACTGTCCACGCGGTTCGAAGATGATTCTTTGGCTACACTTCCTAAATCATTAAGTATCGAACAGCTTCGTGAGCTAGCTGTTTCTGGTGGAACTAGTACGCGGCCTACTAGAACCATAAAGGCTCGCCAGTATTATCGTAGCGAAGCTGTAAGAAGATATGCGCTGAGACGGGCGCAAGGTATTTGTGAATGTTGCGACTCTCCTGCTCCTTTTTTTACTAAGAAGCATGAGCCATATTTAGAGGTGCATCATCTTAATCGAGTATCTGATGGGGGCGCGGATACGCCGGAGGGCGTCGCCGCAATCTGCCCGACCTGCCATAGGAATATTCATGCTGGTATTTCAGGCAGTGAGGTCAATAGCCGGTTAAAAAAGATTATTTCTGAGAAGGAAGAGAGTCTGTCGCCAGCGTAGCTCAAACCTTCCTGGTTGGTATTGGTGAAAAGTGGTGTCCTAGACGAGCGCGGCAAGCGATGGTTTGCGAAATGGTAGCTGCTGGAAGTAAAAAGGGGCCGACTCTTGCGAGTCGGCCCCTTTTTGAAAGATGGTGCCCAGGAGAAGACTTGAACTTCCACGACCTTGCGGTCACTAGCACCTGAAGCTAGCGCGTCTACCAATTCCGCCACCTGGGCAAACAGCGCTATGCGCCGTTGAGGCTGCGCACTATAGCCGTTTTTGGCGGCGTGTCAATTGTCAGGTGTGACCGGTGAATCCTGTGATGTCTACCTGACGGCAGAGTTTGTTGTATTTTCTTGTAGTTAAATTACAAGAATTTGGTCTGCGGCATCAAAATCTGGGGAGAAGTATGGGAGAATGCATTCCAGAAAGTAATCCGTCAGGGGGAGATATTCCATGGATCAAGATCAAAATGCACCGTTGCGGGAAGATGTTCGCCTTCTCGGCGAAGAGCTGGGAACCGTATTGCGCGGCCAGGCTGGCGAAGCATTGTTCGATACCGTGGAGACCATTCGCCAGGTCGCGGTGGAGAGCCGCAGCCATGGGGAGATGCCTGTAGGTAAATTACGAGAGCTGCTGGATCCATTGGATGATGAGACCCTGCTGGAAGTGGCTCGCGCCTTTAGCCAGTTCCTGAACCTCGCCAATATTGCCGAGTTGCGCCACCGCGAACGCCTGCGTCGCCAGCACGAGCGCTTCCCCGGTGATCCGGATACCGACCGCGGCCTGCGTCAGGTGTTGGAGGAACTGAAGAAGTCGAATGTCGCCCCCGAGCAGGTGCGCCAGGTGCTGTCTGACCTGTCTGTGGAGCTGGTGCTGACCGCACACCCCACCGAGGTGACGCGCCGCACCCTGATTCGCAAATACGACCAGATGGCCGATCTGTTGACCGGCCTCGACCGCCCGGATTGCACGCCGGAAGAGGCCGAGCGCCTGCGTCGCCTGTTGCGCGAGCAGATGTTGTCTGCCTGGTGCACCGATGAAATCCGCCGTGAGCGCCCGACGCCGGTCGATGAGGCCAAGTGGGGCTTTGCCACCATCGAGCAGTCCCTGTGGCAGGCAGTCCCCCAGGGGATGCGCGAAATTGAAGACGAGCTGGCGCTCGCCGGTATCGAGCCACTGCCCGCAGATTGGGTTCCCATTCGCTTTGCATCCTGGATGGGGGGTGACCGAGACGGTAACCCTAATGTCACCGCCAAGGTTACCCGCCGGGTCTTGAACCTGGCACGCTGGATGGCGGCTGATTTGTACCTGCGCGATGTGGAAAACCTGCTCGCAGACCTCTCCATGCACCGCGCCAGTGAAGAGCTGCTGGCGCACACCGGACCGAGCCACGAGCCTTACCGGCTGTTGTTGCGTGCGGTGCGAGATCGCCTGCGCAATACCCGTGAATTGATGGAGGCGCGGGTGAACGACGCGGCGGAGCCGCAGGGCGAGGTGTATACCTCAAGCAGCGAGCTGTATGAGCCTTTAAGCCTGATCGATCGCTCGCTGCGTGAAGTGGGGCTGGCGGCCATCGCCGATGGGCAGCTGAAAGATACGCTGCGTCGCCTCAACGGTTTTGGCATCACCCTGTTGAAGCTGGATATTCGCCAGGAGTCCACCCGTCACGCCATGGCGATTGATGCCATTACCCGCTTCCTTGATCTCGGCAGTTATGCCGAGTGGGGCGAGAAGGTAAAGCAGAAGTTCCTGCTGGAGGAATTGGAGAGTCGCCGCCCGCTGATCAACGGCGCCTTCTACCAGAGCGAGTTCTGTACCGACGAAGTGCGCGAGGTGCTCGATACCTGCAAGGTAATTGCGGAGCAGGGTTCGGAGGGCCTCGGTGCCTACGTCATTTCCATGGCTCGCACCTCATCCGATGTGCTCGCGGTTATGCTGTTGCAAAAAATAGCCGGCGTGCGTGCGCCCATGCGTGTGGTGCCGCTGTTCGAGACGCTGGACGACTTGAACAATGCGTTCGACACCATGCATGCGCTGTTGGAAATCCCTTTCTACCGCGAGCGGGTTAAGGCGGGCCAGGAAGTGATGATCGGCTATTCCGATTCCGCCAAGGATGCGGGCTTCCTCGGTGCGGCCTGGGCGCAGTTCCGCGCGCAGGAAGCACTCACCCGTATATTCAGGGAGCACGGGATTCCACTGACCCTGTTCCACGGTCGCGGCGGCTCCATCTCCCGCGGTGGCTCTCCGACCCGCATGGCGCTGATGTCGCAGCCGCCGGGCTCTGTTGCCGGGCGCATTCGCGTGACCGAGCAGGGGGAAATGATTCGCTTCAAATACGGGCGCCCATCGGTTGCCGCCTACAACCTGGAGCAATATATCGCGGCAACTTTGGAGGCGACGCTGCTGCCGCCGGCAGAGCCGCGCCCGGAATGGCGTGCGGAGATGGATCGATTGACTCAGGCCTCGGTGGGGGCGTATCGCGAGGTGGTGCGCGACGATCCGGCACTGGTGTCTTATCTGCGCACCGTCACTCCAGAAACCGAGCTCAGCCGCCTGGCGCTGGGCAGTCGCCCGGCGCGCCGCAAGCCCGGGGGTGGGGTGGAGACCCTGCGCGCAATTCCGTGGGTATTTGCCTGGACTCAGATGCGCCTGATGCTGCCGGCCTGGCTGGGTACTGGCGCGGCACTGGAAACCGGCCTGGAAAATGCGCCGGATACCTTGCGTACCATGAGCGAGCAGTGGCCCTTCTTCCAGACCGTGGTGGATATGCTGGAAATGGTACTGGCCAAGTCCGACACCCGCGTGGCCCTGTGGTACGAAGAGCGCCTAACCGACGACCCGGAGCTGCAGCGTCTCGGCGTCGAGCTGCGCAGCCGTCTGGCGCGCACCGTCGTGGCTCTGAGTGAATTAACTGGTCGCGAAAGTCTGCTGGATAACAACCCGGTGATGCGCTGGTCCATCCGCGTGCGCGACCCTTATACCGACCCGCTGCACCTGCTGCAGGCAGAATTGATGGCGCGTCTGCGCACCCGTGAGGAAGACCCGGTGTTGGAAAGCGCACTGATGGTGACGATTGCGGGTATTGCGGCAGGTATGCGTAATACCGGTTAATTGTGTGGCTGTTGTGGAGTTGCTGCCGCTAGCGGCAACTCCACTGGTCTTCGAGTCGACAGTGATGTGATTTCGAAGTGGTGGAAAACAAAAAGGGGCCAACTCTTGCGAGTTGGCCCCTTTTTTAAAGATGGTGCCCAGGAGAAGACTTGAACTTCCACGACCTTGCGGTCACTAGCACCTGAAGCTAGCGCGTCTACCAATTCCGCCACCTGGGCAATTCAACGGTGTGCTCCGTTGAGGACGCGCACTATAGTGATTTGCCCTGGGGGTGTCAACGCTTTTTGCGGCGCGGTTTGTGCCCTTTTTTGTCCACTCAGTCTCTCTCTGGACACACATCCGGATGGATATTCCAAATCAACGGGGGAATTGGTTCGCAAATCGCTTATAATCGCGGCAATGTGCAACGATTTCAGTGGCCCTGTGCCGCTTTCGGCATTCGCCACTCCAAATGCTCACCTTGGATTCTTGCCCGTGAACCTCATGCCTGGGAGTAAATCCCCGGCAGGCCTCCACCGAGACCTGGCAGTTGCACCCACTTACCTTCCTGCGCCGGACGATTCCGGGGCCGCGCAGAGCGCGTGCTTAAACGCAGAACATTGGAAGCAGATTTGAATCAAGACAAAACCAACCCCTCTGCCATCTCGGATGATCCTCATGCCGAGCGCGAGGCGGAGAAATACGAAAAACCCGTTCCCAGCCGCGAGTTTCTGCTCGATGTGCTGGAGCAGCAGCCGGGCCCGGTAGCCTGGGAAACGGTCGCGGACCTGCTCTCGATCGACGATGAAGATCGCCGCGAGGGTGTGCGCCGCCGTTTGATCGCCATGAGCCGCGACGGACAGATCGCCAGCAACCGCGCTGGGGACTTCGGTGTGCTCGATAAAATGAGCCTGGTGCGCGGTCGCGTAATCGGTCACCGCGACGGCTTCGGCTTTGTCTCTGCGGGCGACGGCAGCGACGACCTGTTCCTGTCCCATCGCCAGATGCGCAAGGTATTTGATGGCGACGAAGTCCTGGCGCGGGAAACCCCCGGAGGTTTCCGTGGCAAGCGCGAAGGCGCGGTGGTGCGGGTAATCAAGCACAACACCCAGCAGCTGGCCGGGCGCCTGTACCGCGAAGACGGCGTTTGCTTTGTGCGCCCGGATAACCCGCGCATGACCCTCGACGTGCTGGTGGCAGAAGGCAAGTGTGCCGATGCACAAAGTGGCCAGTATGTGGTGGTGAATATCACCACCCAGCCGGGCCGCAATAATTTGCCGCAGGGTGAGGTTGCTGAAATCCTTGGCGACCACCTTGCCCCGGGGATGGAAATCGACGTCGCCATCCGTAACTACGGTATTCCCCATAGCTGGCCCGCCGCGGTGCTGACGCAAACCGACACCATCGCCGACGAGGTGCTGGAAGAAGACAAGGCGGCGCGTATCGATCTGCGCCAGCTGCCGCTGGTCACCATCGACGGTGAAGACGCGCGGGATTTTGACGATGCGGTCTACTGTGAAGTGCTGCCAGATGGTAATTGGAAACTGCTGGTCGCCATCGCCGATGTTTCCCATTATGTGCAGGTAAATACTGCGCTGGATCAGGAAGCCCATCAGCGCGGCAACTCGGTGTATTTCCCCGACTTTGTTGTGCCGATGCTGCCGGAGAAGCTCTCCAACGGTTTGTGCTCGCTGAACCCGCATGTCGATCGCCTGTGTATGGTGTGTGAAATGCACATCGATCCGTCCGGCAACATCCTCAACTTCCAGTTCTTCGAAGGCCTGATGCGCAGCCACGCGCGCTTTACCTATACCCAGGTTGGGGAAATGGTTGAGGAGCGGGATAACCGCGACAGTGGTATTCGCAAGCAGTTTGCCGCACTCACGCCACACATCGACAACCTGCACGACCTTTACGGTGCGCTGCGCGGTGCACGCGATCGCCGTGGTGCCATCGATTTCGAAACCACAGAAACGCGGATCATGTTCGACGCAGCGCGCAAGATTGAGCGCATCGTGCCGGTGCAGCGCAACGACGCGCACAAGATGATCGAAGAGTGCATGCTTGCCGCCAATGTGTGTGCCGCTGAGCTGATGGAGCTGGCGGAGTTGCCAGCGCTGTACCGCGTGCACGACATTCCCAAACAGGAGCGGCTGGAAAACCTGCGCGAGTACCTGGGCGAGCTGGGCTTGCGTCTTGAAGGAGGGAGCGAACCCCAGCCCAGCCACTATCAGGAACTGCTTTCCCAGGCAGATGGTCGCCCGGATTTCCACATTATCCAGACCATGTTGCTGCGCTCGATGAACCAGGCGGTTTATCAGCCAGAGAATCGCGGTCACTTCGGGCTCGATTATCGCGCTTACGCACATTTCACCTCGCCGATTCGTCGTTACCCGGATTTGCTGCTGCACCGCGGGCTGCGCTGGCTGATTCGCAATGGCAGCGCCAATCCGGCGGCAGTGGCCAAGAAGGTGCGCCAGGCACCGGGCGCCCAGGTAATGGAGCGCGCCCAGATTTTGCCGTACACCGCCGTGGCCATGGTGGAGTTGGGTGAGCACTGCTCGATGACCGAACGCCGCGCCGACGACGCAACCCGCGACGTGGTCAGCTGGCTCAAGTGTGAATATTTACAGGATCATGTGGGTGAGGTGTATCGCGGCGTAATCAGCGCGGTAACCGGCTTTGGCTTGTTTGTGGAGCTGGAAGACCTGTATGTGGAAGGTCTGATCCATGTCACCGCACTGCCAAAGGACTACTACCACTTCGAACAAGCGCAACAGCGCCTTGTCGGTGAGCGCAGCGGTACCCGTTTCCACCTGGGTGACGGGGTCACGGTGCAGGTGGCGCGGGTGGATCTTGAGGAACGCAAGGTCGATTTCACATTTGTCGAATTGCATCCGCGTCCCAGCTACCAGACGCCCAAGTATCGCAAGCCTAAAGCCGATAAAAAGGCCGATAAGAAGGCGGACAAAAAGTCCGACAAAAAATCCCGCAAGCAAGATGACAGTAAGGTTGATAAGCAGTCCGTGAAGTACAGTGTTACCGATGAGCCGACATCGGCGCCAGATGCGAAAAGCAAGGCGAAGAAAGCGGTGAAAAAGTCCCGTTCCGGAGAGGAGTCCACCCAGGTCAGTGGCCGCGCGATGGAAATGGCCGTTGAGTTTCAGGCCGAGCGCCAACGTCGTGGCAAACACGACTTTAGCAAAGAGGCGGAAAAGGCGAGCCCCTGGGGCGGTGGGCTGAAATCCAAGCGTACCGAAAGCGTTGAGGATGAGCCGCGCCCGATTCGCAAGCGCAAGGTTGGCAGCGATGACGCCGAGGTGGTGCCGCCATCAAAAGAAATCGTTTCCGAAACGGATACCAGTGAAGAGGCTGCACCGAAGAAGCGTCGCCCGAAGAAAACGCCACCTCGTAAAGGTGGCAAGCGTCCGGCGGTAGCCGCGCGCAAAGCTGCGCAGAAGGCGGAAAAGGCCGAGTCAGCACAGCGTGCAGCCAAGAAAGCAGCGAAAAAGAAACTGAAGAAAAAACTGGCGAAGAAATCAGGCGGGAAGAAATAAATCGTGGCTCAGCAATTGGTTTATGGCCTGCACGCGGTGCAGGCCCTGTTAAAAAGCTCGCCCCAGCAGGTGCAGGAGCTACTGCTGTTGCGCGGTCGCCGCGATCAAAAACTGCAGAAAATCATTCGCCAGGCGGAACAGAACGAAATCGTAATTCGCTTCGTGGATCGCCGTGCGCTGGATGAAAAAGTTGCCGATGAAGGTAATCACCAGGGCGCGGTGGCCATCTGTGTGGGTGATACCAAGATTTACGATGAGCAGTTCCTGAAGTCTCTGCTGAAAGACCTGGACACCAATGGCGAAGCGCCTTTCCTGTTGATACTCGATGGGGTTACCGACCCGCACAACCTGGGCGCCTGCCTGCGCTCCGCGGATGCGGCCGGCGTGCACGCAGTGATTGCGCCCAAGGATAAAGCTGCGGGACTCACGCCAACTGCGCGCAAGGTGGCCTGTGGTGCCGCCGAGGTATTGCCGTTTATTACTGTGACCAACCTGGCACGCACCCTGCAAATGCTGCAGCAGGCGGGAGTGTGGATCTACGGCGCCGCCGGTGAGGCGGAGCAGGACGTATACCAGTCTTCCCTGACTGGGCCGCTGGCGCTGGTGATGGGTGCTGAAGGCCCAGGTTTGCGTCGTTTGACGCGGGAAAACTGCGATCACCTGATCAAAATCCCCATGGCGGGTGAGGTCAGCAGCCTGAACGTTTCCGTTGCCACAGGTGTTTGCCTGTTTGAGGCCGTTCGGCAGCGTCGGGCCAATTAAGGTTGTCACCGACGTTTTCATTGGCGGGGAGGTTATTGCTTTGGTCTCCTCGCTATTCCCTGCTTCTGATCACTTCTGATGCGTACTCTCGCGCCTGCGGGCAGTAACCTGTCGCTTCTTCGCGCTTCGTCCTGAGGTTTTGAGACCTGCTTTGCGCAGTTTTTCCACTCCTTTCGCCAATAGCCTGCTTTAATTTCCTTGTATTTCCGCTCCATTGATTGCTTTTGATGACGCGAGGTAAAGGATTATGTCAGCAAAACAAGCACGCCGTTTTTTTCAATACATCCCTTCTGTATTTACACGTCATGTCGTTTCTGCCGGTTTGGCTGGCTTGGCTATAGCCGCTCTGTCTGTGCCTAATTTTGCCGTTGCCCAGCAAGAGGTGGCTGTGCCGGATGACGGTCCGGCACTCGATGCGCAGACTGACGTGGTCGACCCGGATGTGACCCTGCAGGTGGTCGAAGATGCGCAAAGCGTCGAAGACCTGCTCAACAGCATTGAATTGCCAGAGGAGGTGCGAGAGCTCGCGGAGCAGCGGCTCGCTGCGGCGCTTGCAGCGCTCAAGGCTGCGCGTGAGGCGTCTCCATCCAGTTCGGACGAGATGCCCAGTGACGTTGCCGAGCGCAGGGAAGCCATGCTGGCCGAGATGGCCGAACGACGCGGTGAGATGATGGCAAACGCGCAGAATGCCGCGCTCGCCGCAAATGAACAGGCGCAGCAGGCGGTGGAGTCAGCCCGTGAGGCGGTCGAGGAAGCATTGAAAAATGGCCTCACCAGCGATGAGATGCAGGGCATGATCGAGCAGATGGTGCAGGACATTCTCGGCAGTCTGCCCGCCGGCGCGGGTGTAGACATGAGTGAAGTGGATGCACTGCTGGAATCCTTGCGCGGGGATGTGGCGACTGAGCCGGTTGATGTGAGCGACGCTACCGGCAGCTGAGCCTCTTATTCCTTCGAACAAAACCCCGCAGGCTCACGAGGCAAGGAATGCGCGAGTTTATTAAGTTGTTTGTGCTGATCACCATGTTGGTGCTGGTGTCGGTGTTTGGTCCCGCGCGGCTGGCCGCGGCGGAGTTATCCAGTGCTGCAGGCGCGTTTAAACGTGGTGATTATCCTCGTGCGCTGGCCCTGTTCCAGCAAATGGAGCAGGCCGGCGATAAAAGTGCACGGCTGAAGTTCAATCTCGGTGTCACCCTCTACAAATTGGGGCGCTACGCTGAGGCCTCCGAATATTTTTGGTTATTGATCTCTGAGCCAAAGTGGCGTGATCTGGCGGAATATAACCTTGGCCTGCTGGCGGGCAGGCAGGGCGATCCAGCGCTTGCTGCGCGCTACTTTCGCCGGGTGAGTGAACACGCGGATTCGCCCAAGCTGCAACGTCTTGCTGCGCTGCAGTTGGGAGCTGGCGTGGAGCGTGCATCAGCGCCGCGTCCCTGGCTTGCCATGGCCAGTGTTAACGGCGGCTTCGACAACAACCCGTACGCGGTGAAGGCCGAATTGCTGGGTGAAGATGCGGTCGGGGATGACAATTTTCTCGAGCTGTTTGCCTGGGGGCAGTACCGCCTTGCCGGCAGCGACATCGACGGCTGGCGACTGCAGGGCTACGGTTTTACCCGGCGCTACAGTGAGCTGGACAGTTTGAGCCTGGGAAGTCTCAGCGCTTCGCTGATTCGCGACAGACGCTGGCGAGGGTGGCAACTGGAGACCGGGGGAGGTGCCGAGCAGGTTTCCCTCGGCGGTGAGCAGGTGAGCCGGCAGTTGCAGCTGACCGCGCGGGCCGCGCGAGCGTTCGGCGCAGTACGGGTGCAGCTGTCTTATATCCCCGCCTACTACTCGGGTGGCGAGAGTTACCGCTATCTCGATGGCTGGCGGCAGCGCTTCTCGGCGCGTGCGCGCCGCAATACGTTCGGCGCGGACCTCGGTATCTACTACCTGTATGACACCAATGATCGCGAGGATTTGCAGCAGGCCGCGGGAGATTATTATAGCTACTCACCCGCGCGCCATGCTTTCGGCAGCGATGCGCGCTGGCGCTTTCTCAGCCGCTGGGAGCTGCGTGGTGGGCTGGAGTATCGCTACAGTGTGTACAACGGAACCAATCGGGTCAGTGACAGCAGCGGTGAGTCGCTCGAATATGAGCGCGAGTCGGATCGGGTGAAATCCTGGGTGTCGACCCGCTACCGGCTGACGCCGCGCTTGACTCTCGATGGCAAGCTTCTGCACATTGATAATCGGGAGAACCGCGAAATCTACGATTACGACAAGACGGAGCTAAGCTTTGGCGTTAGTTACGTGTTCTGAGGGGGAGCAATAAGGGGTAAAAAATGAAGGGGCACAAGTGCCCCCCTACGGTGTTATCCCGCTTGTTATTCTTCGGTCCTTGCACGTTATTGTTATTGTTTAGAATTATTTTCGCGACCTATGCCTGTATGACGTCTGGCGCGCCAACCCCCTCAATCCCTCGTTTAATTATTTTGTTCAATTATTTCTGCAATCGGCCTTGGGCTCTTGATCTCGCTCAGGGTCGGCTGCCGCTATGGATGTGACTGCCCGGACGAGCTGCTGGATGTAGGCGGCTCTCTGAGCCCGTGCACTGGTTGGCGGCAGCGCGCATAAGATACACGTCACGGCGTAAGTGGGTGCTTACAGACTGGTGTGTTTCTATTTGCGGCGGTCAACCCATTGTTCAACTTGCAACCACTCCGACAGAGGCATAGAATACGCCGCCCGCAATAGCCCCATCCCGGGAGCTGTTGCGTACTCCTTGCCTCACTGGGCGGTTGCTGCACTTTCTACTTATTAGACAGGGCAGCGGCAAGCCGGGAGGCTGTGTTAACCCGTAAGGAGCGAAAATGCGTCATTACGAAATTGTATTCCTGGTTCACCCGGACCAGAGCGAGCAGGTCGCCGGCATGGTCGAGCGTTACACTGCGACCATCAAAGAAAGCGGTGGCGACGTTCACCGTCTGGAAGACTGGGGCCGCCGCCGTCTGGCTTACCCGATCAACAAGATCCACAAGGCTCACTACATTCTGATGAATGTTGAGTGTACTGAAGAAGCGCTGGCCGAACTGACCACCAACTTCAAGTACAACGACGCCGTGCTGCGCAACCTGGTGATCCGCGAAGATGAAGCGATCACCGAAGAAAGCCCGATCATGAAGGCTGAGAAAGAGTCCCGCGAGCGCAAAGCTGCGCGCGCAGAACGCTCTGAGCGTCGCGAACGCGCCGAACGTGAAGAATCTTCTTCCGAAGGCGCCGAGGAAGCTAAGTCTTCCGACACCACTGAAGACGAAGAGTAAGGGGATAGTCAGATGGCACGTTTTTTCCGTCGTCGTAAGTTCTGCCGTTTCACCGCTGAAGGCGTAAAGCGTATCGACTACAAAGATCTCGATACCCTGAAAGCCTACGTTTCTGAAACTGGCAAAATCGTACCGAGCCGTATCACTGGCACCAAAGCCAAGTATCAGCGTCAGCTGGCCACCGCGGTCAAGCGCGCGCGTTACATTGCGCTGCTGCCGTACACGGACAGCCACGAAGCCTAAGCATCGCTTTGCTTCGTATTGATTGTTATAGAGAAGCTATCTAGTGCGCGCTATCGCTGAATTTGCCATGCGATCGCGCGTGCGCGCGGTGATCCTCACCATGGTGGGAATCCCGCTGATCAGCCCCGCAGTGCTTGCACTGGTGGGGTTACGCCGCGGCAGTGGCGACGGCCTGTTTGTGCTGGTCTGGGGTCTACTGCCAATTGTTGCCGCAGCCGGCGCGGGCTATATGTCCCCGCTGATGGCTGGCATGGCGATCACGCACTTTGTGGCGGTGTTGGCGAGTGCCCTGGTCCTGCGCGAAACCCGCGCCTGGAGTTGGACACTGGTGACGCTGACCGCAGTGACCGCCGCGGGCATCCTAGTGACCTCGCAGGTGACTGGCGGTGTACTGGGCAACCTGCTCGAGGCGGTCAATGAGGCCGCGGGCGGTGCCAGCACACCGGAAGCGCAGCAGCTGGGTAAGGCATTTACCAGCGAAGCGCAGGCTACCGGTTACCTGGCCTGGGTCTCGGTAATCAGCGCCATGTTGGCACTGTTGCTGGGGCGCTGGTGGCAGGCCCTGTTGTACAACCCCGGTGGTTTGCAGCAGGAAATGCACAACCTGCGTATGCCGTTGCCGCTCGCAGCTGCCGGCATGCTGTTGTGGATTTACTGCCTGGTCAGTGAACACTTTGTGTTCTGGGGTGCGGTTGCCGCTTTCCCGATCATGGTGGCAGGTATCTGCCTGATCCACTGGCTGGTAGCCCAGAGGGGCTGGGGACGCGGTCCGCTGGTTGCCCTGTATGTGATGCTGGTAATTGCGGCACTGCCGCTGGCTGGTTTCCTGTGCGGACTGGCACTGATCGATAGCTGGATTGATATTCGCGCACGCGCCAGCGACAAACGCTGAGCGGCGCACAAGAACTGAAACTGAGGGTTCCGAGATGGAAGTTATTCTGCTCGACAAAGTAGGCAAACTGGGCAACGTGGGCGACCGCGTTGAAGTAAAAGCCGGTTACGGCCGCAACTTCCTGCTGCCTACCGGTAAAGCCGTACTGGCCAACGCAGCAAACGTTGCTGAGTTCGAAGCCAAGCGCGCTGAGCTGGAAGCAGCTGCCGCTGCAAAAGTAAGCGAAGCTGAAGGCCGCGCTGCCCAGCTGGTTGAATTGGTTGTTACCATCGCTGCTAACGCTGGCGACGAAGGCAAGCTGTTCGGCTCCATCGGCACTCGCGATATCGCGGAAGCGATCACCGCTGCCGGTGTTGCAGTAAGCAAAGCTGAAGTGAAGCTGCCGGAAGGCGCTCTGCGTGAACTGGGCGAGTACGACGTAGACGTACAGCTGCACGCCGACGTAATCAGCAGCGTGAAGGTTGTTGTAGAAGCCGAATAAGCTTCTGCAGTTACCGAATCGCCACAGCGAGGCCTGTGGAGAATGGAATTGCCCGTTCTCCGTCTAGCCGCGCTACAATCAGGCGCTGGATTCTCCCTGCCGGTTTTCTACCGGTGTCGGAGGGTGCAGCGCCTGACTTGTTTGTGAGCCAGGCAAATGGTTCCCGCCCCCGGTGCACCTGGCCTGTGAGTCAGCGGCGGGGTAGGCCTGGAACCAATGACCGCAACGACCGGTAGTAACACATAGCAGCGAACATGAACGAATACGCTCCGCAAGAAGAGGCTCAGGAAGCCACCGCCAGCTCCCCGCTGCCGCACTCGGTCGAGGCCGAGCAGTCGGTGCTGGGTGGTCTGATGCTCGACGCCAGCCGCCTGGATGCGGTGGCAGAGCAGTTGAGCGCAGAAGATTTCTTCGTCGCCAATCACCGGATTATTTTCGGCGTCATGCTCGAGTTGTCCGGCGGCGAGCAGCCGCTGGATATCGTTACCCTCGCGGAAGGCCTCGCCAGTCGCGACCTGCTGGCTGATATTGGCGGCCCGGCGTACCTGGCTGAACTCGCGGAAAACACCCCGTCTGCCGCCAACATCGTCGCCTACGCGAAAATCGTGCGCGAGCGCTCCATGTTGCGCCAGTTGATCGCCGCCGCCGGCGAAATCAGCCGTACCAGTTTCAACCCCGGCGGGCTCGGCTCCGTCGACTTGCTGCAGATGGCCGAGCGCCGCGTGGCAGAGATTGCCGAAGGTCGCGCCAAAGAGGGCGGCTTTGTCGGTGTCGACTCGCTGCTGAAGAAAACCGTCGAGCGCATTGACGAACTGTTCAAATCCGAGGGCGACCTCACCGGCCTCAGCACCGGCCTCACCGAGCTCGATGAGCGCACTTCCGGCTGGCAGCCCGGTGAACTCATTATCCTCGCTGCCCGTCCTTCCATGGGTAAGACCGCACTGGCGCTGAACTTCGTCGAAGCCGCCATGCTCAGCCAGGAGAAGCCGACTCTGGTCTTCAGTATGGAGATGCCGTCGGACAGCCTGGTCATGCGTATGCTGTCTTCCATTGGCAAGATCGACCAGGGGCGTATCCGTAACGGTAAGTTGCAGGAGGAGGATTGGCCCAAGCTCTCCAGTGCTGTGCAGAAGATGAAGGGCAAGGGGCTCTATATCGACGATACCCCGGGCCTGTCACCGTCAGAGGTGCGTGCGCGTGTGAAGCGCACGGTGCGCGATCACACCAACAAGCTGATGCAGGCGGACCCCAGACTGAGCCGCGAAGATGCGGAACAGCGTGCGCTGCCGGCGATGGTGATGGTGGATTACCTGCAGCTGATGCAGGTGAAGGGCAGCACCGAAGGGCGTACCCAGGAGATCTCGGAAATCTCCCGCTCCTTGAAGGCGCTGGCCAAAGAATACGAATGCCCGGTGATTGCTTTGTCGCAGTTAAACCGGGGGGTGGAACAGCGCCCGAACAAGCGCCCGATGAACTCGGACCTGCGGGAATCCGGTGCGATCGAGCAGGATGCGGATGTGATCCTGTTTATCTACCGGGACGAGTATTACAACGAAGACAGCCCGGATAAGGGGCTGGCGGAGTTGATTATCGGTAAGCAGCGTAACGGTGAGATCGGTACCTGCCGCGCGGCGTTTGTGGGTAAATTCACCCGCTTTGATGATCTGGCGCCTGAGTACTATCAGGAAGAGCACTAGCCCCCGATGTTGAACCGGGTTGAGAAGCTTAGAGATAAGGTGACGATGCCAGGTAAAGGTTTGTGAG
>NZ_JBNAFZ010000008.1:0-276128 GCF_049800935.1 Microbulbifer sp. S227A
ATGGCAAAGGAAAAGTTTGAGCGTAACAAGCCGCACGTCAACATCGGCACGATTGGCCACGTTGACCACGGCAAGACGACGCTGACCGCGGCAATCACCAAGTATTTCGGTGACTTCAAGGCCTATGACCAGATCGACGGCGCGCCGGAAGAGAAGGCCCGCGGGATCACCATCTCGACCGCGCACGTGGAATACGAGACCGAGAACCGCCACTATGCGCATGTGGACTGCCCCGGCCACGCGGACTATGTGAAGAACATGATCACCGGTGCGGCGCAGATGGACGGCGCGATCCTGGTTGTGAACGCCGCTGACGGCCCGATGCCGCAGACCCGCGAGCACATCCTGCTGGGCCGCCAGGTTGGCATCCCGAAGATGGTCGTGTTCATGAACAAGGTCGACCAGGTTGACGACGAAGAGCTGCTCGAGCTGGTGGAAATGGAGATCCGCGAACTGCTGAGCTCCTACGACTATCCGGGCGACGATATCCCGATCATCGCGGGTTCTGCTCTGGCGGCGATGGAAGGCAACAAGCCGGAAATCGGCGAAGAGAAGATCAAGGAGCTGATGGCGGCTGTTGACGACTATATCGACACGCCCGAGCGTGCGGTTGACCAGCCGTTCCTGATGCCGATCGAAGACGTGTTCTCGATCTCGGGCCGTGGTACGGTTGTGACCGGCCGTGTCGAGCGTGGCGTGATCAACGTTGGCGACGAAATCGAGATCGTCGGCATCCGCGACACCAAGAAAACCACCTGCACGGGTGTTGAAATGTTCCGCAAGCTGCTGGATCGCGGCGAAGCGGGCGACAACATCGGCGCGCTGCTGCGCGGTGTTGACCGTGAAGGTGTCGAGCGTGGCCAGGTTCTCTGCAAGCCGGGTTCGGTGACGCCGCACACCAAGTTCGAAGCCGAAGCCTATATCCTGACCAAGGAAGAGGGTGGCCGTCACACGCCGTTCTTCGCGAACTACCGTCCGCAGTTCTACTTCCGCACGACGGACGTGACCGGCACCGTGACGCTGGCCGAAGGCACCGAGATGGTGATGCCGGGCGACAACGTGTCCTTTGGCGTCGAACTGATCGCGCCGATCGCCATGGAACAAGGCCTCCGCTTCGCCATCCGCGAAGGCGGCCGCACCGTCGGCGCTGGCGTCGTCTCAAAGATCGTCGAGTAAGGACGCAGCGCGAACCTTTCGGTTGACGCGACCTGAAATCAGAAAACTGGCCTCCTCCGGGTATCGGACCCGGGGGAGGTTTTTTCGTTCCGGCCATTGGCCAGACCGCCCACCGGATTCCGGATGCCTTTCCTTTTGCGGGCGCTGCTGGTATCACCTGCACCACGCTATGGAGGCTTTGATGATTTATCTGCGCTGAACCGTTCGAACCCACTGGTCATAGCGAGGTCATCATGCCTTTTCCGTCTCCTGAAACCCTGTATCCGCTCATCCTGCCGGATGGGCAGCCGCATCCAAGTTCGGTGTTCCTGTCCGCCGCCATCGACCATCCGCGTTGGCAGATCGGCGACTATTCCTATGCTTCGGCCTTTCAGCCGCCGCAGGACTGGGCGGCGCATCTGGCGCCCTATTTGCATCCGGCGAGCGCCGAGCGCCTGCGTATCGGGCGGTTTTGCCAGATCGCCGATGGCGTTCTCTTTGTCACCGCGTCGGCCAATCATCGCCATGACGGGTTCTCGAGCTATCCCTTTGCCGTCTTTGACGGAATGGACCCCGCCCGGCCTTCTCTGCCCGATGGCCCGTTCCCCGACACCGAAATCGGTAACGATGTGTGGCTGGGGCAGGGGGTGCGCGTGCTGCCCGGCGCGCGGATCGGGTCGGGCACGATTGTCGGGACCGGTGCGGTCGTCGGGGGGGAGATCCCGCCCTATTCCGTCATTGTCGGCAATCCCGGCCAGCTTTTGCGCAGGCGGTTCGATCAAGCGACGATCGACCGGCTTCTGCAGCTTGCCTGGTGGGATTGGCCAATCGAGACGATCCTTGCCCACGAGGCGGCCATTTGCGGCGGCGATCTGGCCGCCCTGGAAGCGGCGGCGGCGGCACTCTGAGACCTATTGCCCGGACGGTGTGCCGGGCTCCCGCCCGATCGCCCGGTCGCAGGCGTCGGTGACCGCGTTCAGCGCGGCCTGCAAATCGAGTCGGTGGTGCTCAAGCTCTTGCGCATCGACGGCGCGCGGTATCTTGGTCTTCCATTCGCGGCACATGATCACGCCGCTGGTCCAGGGGGCGGGCAGCCACATCCTGTCCCAGGTCGGAAACTCCAGCACCCGGCGCGCCGAATAGGACACCACGAACACCCGTTTGCCGGATGCCCGCGCCCAGGCGAGCGGCACGGTCGAGCAGATTCGCGCCGGGCCGCGCGGGCCATCGGCGGCGATGCCGATGGATATGCCCGACCGCATCTTGCCCATCACCTCGCGTGTCAGCGACAGGTTGCGCGCATGCGAGGACATGGCCACCGTATCCATGCCGAACCGGTAGAGGATCTGGCCCACCATGCGACCGGCGCGCCCCGACGAGGTCAGCGTACAGATCGGCCCCTTGGACGTGTCGAACATGTAAGGGGCCATGAACAGCCGCTGGTGCCACAGCACCATGATCACCGGCTCGCCCGCGGCGGCGGCCGCGTCCATCGGTTCGAACCCCTCGCGCCGCCAGCTGGAACTGCGATGCGCAAACCTGACATGGGCGGCAAACGCCCCCTCGACCGAACGGTTGAGCCAGGCACTGTCGGCAATCCTTTTCCGCAGGCTCACGTCGCGCTCCTCATTGCTTGGTGCCTTTTCTTACGCAATCCCCGGCGCGAGGCAAACCGCTTCCGCGAGCCGTGTCGAAATATTACGCGCGCGACCCGCGAGGCCGCGTCATTTCCCTCTTGCCCCGGCGCGCGCCTTGGCATAGGACAACCCCGGCCCTAGGGGTATAGCTCAGCTGGTAGAGCGACGGTCTCCAAAACCGTAGGTCGCGGGTTCGAACCCTGCTGCCCCTGCCAATTCCCACGACATCGCAAAGGTACCTCGCCGCGGGTGTCGGGTTTTGGTCCGGTTCGGGGCATATGGCGGCGCAATTCTGCGCCATTGGGGCCTGTCGCGGTGAACTGCGGCTTGAAACCGGCGGCACAGAAGGTTATGTGCCCGCTAATCGATATCAGAAAAGGGCCCCCTCATGGCCACCATCAACCCGATTCAGTTCATCCAGCAAGTGCGTGCCGAAGTTGCCAAGGTCGTTTGGCCGACACGTCGCGAGGTGCTGTTGACCACGGTGATGGTTTTGATCATGGCGGCGCTGACCGCGGCGTTTTTCGCGGTGGTCGATCTGTTGATCCGGGGCGGGCTGACTGCCTTGCTCGGGATGTTTGGCTGATACGCCCGTCGGGCGCACACAGTCTGTCCGATTGAGGAGAGTGGGCCGTCGCCGGGGCGTGATCCGGTGATTGGCACGATACCGGTTTTGTGGTAAGCGTCATCAGATCGTCGGCCTTGCCCCGTCCCGCGAATTCGGGTGCATGCGCGTGGTACGTGTAATAATACTCGGTTAACCCCTTGAACATTTGACCAATCAGCGTTAGGTCACGCCCGTCCCCGAACATTGGCGTGTGGCGATTCGTGCTGCGCGCCGCTTTTTGTTCTGCGGATGACGGGTCAACCGTATGAAAGACTTATAGAATTCGGGGCGTTCCATGCTGGGCGACTCGGCAAGACAAGGGCGACGAGCTTCATGGCGAAACGGTGGTATTCGGTCAGTGTTCTTTCGAATTTCGAAAAGAAGATCGCAGAACAGATCCGCACGTCGGTTGCCGAGCAGGGGCTTGAGGACGATATCGACGAGGTTCTCGTTCCGACCGAAGAGGTGATCGAAGTCCGTCGCGGCAAGAAGGTCACCACCGAGCGCCGCTTCATGCCGGGCTATGTGCTGGTGCATATGGAAATGTCCGATCAGGGCTATCACCTGATCAACTCGATCAATCGGGTGACCGGTTTCCTGGGGCCGCAGGGCCGCCCGATGCCGATGCGTGATGCCGAGCTGAACGCCATCATGAACCGGGTGCAGGAAGGCGAAGAGACGCCGCGGACGCTGATCCATTTCGAGATCGGCGAGAAGGTCAAGGTCAACGACGGTCCGTTCGAGGATTTCGATGGCATGATCGAGGAAGTGGACGACGAGAACCAGCGCCTGAAGGTGTCGGTGTCGATTTTTGGCCGGGAGACCCCGGTCGAACTGGAATTCACGCAGGTCAGCAAGCAGGCCTGAGTGTGGGGCGGGGGTCACCCCGCCGGCGGCCGGGTTGGCCGTTCGTTTGTGGGAGGCAAGGGCACGCGTGCCCAAGCCGGACCACGCTAGCAAACCGGGGTGTGACGCGTCACGCCTCTTAGGGCGGGGCAACCCGCCGATGACACAAGGAGATGGCCAATGGCCAAGAAACTCGTCGGCTCCATGAAGCTGCAAGTGCCCGCCGGGCAGGCAAACCCGTCGCCGCCGGTTGGTCCCGCACTGGGTCAGCGCGGCATCAACATCATGGAATTCTGCAAGGCGTTCAACGCCAAGACCGCAGATCTCGAGCCCGGCGCGCCGTGCCCGACCGTGATCACCTATTATCAGGACAAGTCCTTTACCATGGACATCAAGACGCCCCCGGCGTCGTATTTCCTGAAAAAGGCCGCCAAGCTGAAGTCCGGTGCCAAGACCCCGTCGCGGGAAGTCGTGGGGACCGTGACCGTCAAGCAGGTGCGCGAGATCGCCGAAGCGAAGATGAAGGATCTGAACGCCAACGATATCGATGCGGCGATGAAGATCATTGTTGGCTCGGCCAACTCCATGGGCATCGAGGTGAAGTAAGATGGCAAAGCTTGGAAAACGTACCCGCGCCGCCCGTGACGCCGTTGCCGGCAAAGAAAACCTGAGCGTCGAAGACGCCGTTGCGCTGATCAAGGGCAATGCCACGGCCAAATTCGACGAGACCGTCGAGCTGGCCGTGAACCTGGGTGTCGACCCGCGCCATGCCGACCAGATGGTCCGCGGCGTTGTGGGTCTGCCCAACGGTACAGGCAAGACCGTGCGCGTTGCGGTTTTTGCCCGTGGCGCCAAGGCGGATGAAGCGACCGCAGCCGGTGCCGACATCGTCGGTGCAGAAGACCTGATGGAAACCGTGCAGGGCGGCAAGATCGAGTTCGATCGCTGCATCGCGACCCCGGACATGATGCCGATCGTCGGCCGTCTGGGCAAGGTCCTGGGCCCGCGCAACCTGATGCCGAACCCCAAGGTCGGAACCGTCACCATGGACGTGGCCGACGCGGTCAAGGCAGCCAAGGGCGGCGAAGTGCAGTTCAAGGTCGAAAAGGCCGGTGTCGTGCATGCGGGTGTCGGCAAGGCATCGTTTGACGAGGCCAAGCTGGTCGAGAACGTGCGCGCCTTTGTCGGTGCCGTCGCCAAGGCCAAGCCGGCCGGCGCCAAGGGTACCTATATGAAGAAAATCGCGCTGAGCTCGACAATGGGACCCGGCGTCACCATTGATGTTGCCAACGCAACCGGCGAATAAGACCGCCGCACAAGAATTTGGAGCTTCGGCTCCAGATGGCGGGGCCGCAACATCTGGCCCCGTCCTGTCCGAGACGGAGGGTTCAGGCATTTGCCTGAATAATTCCTTCCTGAGATGGGAAACGAGACATTCTGCACCTTCGGGTGGTTTTGGCTCGGGACCCTGAAATTGGACCCGAATGCCCCGTGGCCAATATGCGGGGTGAAACTGAGCCGGGGGGAAACCCCCATACTTGGAGTGAAACTGTGGATAGAGCCCAGAAAGAGAAAGTGGTCGAGGAACTCGGCCAGATCTTTGAAAGCTCTGGCGTCGTTGTGGTTAGCCACTACGTCGGACTGACAGTTGCCGAGATGCAGGACCTGCGCGCGCGTGCACGCGAAGCGGGTGGGTCTGTGCGTGTTGCCAAGAACAGGCTCGCCAAGATCGCCCTTGAGGGTAAGCCGTGTGAGTCCATCACATCGCTCCTGACGGGCATGACCGTTCTGACCTATTCCGAGGATCCTGTGGCTGCGGCCAAGGTTGCCGAGGATTTCGCCAAGGAAAACAAGAAGTTTGAGATTCTTGGCGGCGCAATGGGTGAGAATGCGTTGGACCGGGCCGGTGTGCAGGCCGTATCGAAAATGCCGTCGCGCGAAGAACTTATCGCGACCATCGCTGGCATGCTCGGTGCACCTGCAAGCAACATCGCCGGGGCCATTGGCGCACCTGCAAGCAACATCGCGTCCATCTTGTCCACCATCGAGGACAAGGCGGCCGCCTGAGCAACGTAAGTCCGGCACGTGGGTGAACACGCGTCGTTGGAACACACGAACTGTAAACGGAAAGAGCTGATAAAATGGCTGATCTGAAGAAGCTGGCAGAAGAGATCGTTGGTCTGACCCTGCTGGAAGCACAAGAACTGAAAACCATCCTCAAGGACGAATACGGCATCGAGCCCGCAGCTGGCGGCGCTGTCATGATGGCGGGTCCTGCTGACGCCGGTGGCGCAGCCGAGGAAGAAAAGACCGAATTCGACGTCGTTCTGAAGAACGCCGGCGCTTCGAAAATCAACGTGATCAAAGAAGTTCGCGGCATCACCGGTCTGGGCCTGAAAGAAGCCAAGGACCTGGTCGAAGCCGGTGGCAAGATCAAAGAAGGCGTCTCGAAAGAGGAAGCCGAAGAAGTCAAAGGCAAGCTGGAAGCAGCTGGCGCCGAGGTCGAGCTGGCCTAAGCCGGCTGGTGGGGCAACCCGCCGCATGAAATTTGGCTGGATCCGGAGAAATCCGGGTCCAGCCGAACCTGTCTTGGAAAGGGCTTTGCAGCAAGCCTTTTCCAAGGCGCGGTTCAAGGGATCGGGAGGCTGCCATTCGGGACGGTGGCCATGAATTGATCCGGACGCGCTGTCTCGTATGGGCAAGGTGCCAGGGCCCGGCGGCATCCTTGACCGGTGAGAATATTGAAAGGTGACACCTGATATGGCTCAGTCCTTCCTTGGCCAGAAACGTCTTCGCAAATATTACGGTAGAATCCGTGAAGTGTTGGAAATGCCGAACCTGATCGAGGTTCAGAAATCCAGCTATGACCTGTTCCTGAACTCCGGTGACGCGCCCCAGCCGACCGATGGTGAAGGCATCATGGGCGTGTTCCAGTCGGTTTTCCCGATCAAGGATTTCAACGAGACCAGCGTGCTGGAATTCGTGAAATACGAGTTGGAAAAACCGAAATACGACGTCGAGGAATGCCAGCAGCGCGACATGACCTACAGCGCACCGCTCAAGGTAACGCTGCGGCTGATCGTGTTCGATATTGACGAGGACACCGGAGCGAAGTCGGTCAAGGACATCAAGGAACAGGACGTGTTCATGGGCGACATGCCCCTGATGACACCGAACGGCACCTTTATCGTGAACGGCACCGAACGCGTCATCGTGAGCCAGATGCACCGTTCGCCCGGCGTGTTCTTTGACCATGACAAGGGCAAGACCCACAGCTCGGGCAAGCTGCTTTTTGCCTGCCGCATCATCCCGTACCGCGGCAGCTGGCTGGACTTTGAATTCGATGCCAAGGACATCGTCTATGCCCGTATCGACCGTCGCCGCAAGCTGCCGGTGACGACGCTGCTCTATGCCCTGGGTCTGGACCAGGAAGGCATTGCCGACGCCTATTACGACACCGTATCCTATACGCTGAACAACAACCGGGGCTGGGTCACGCCGTTCTTCCCCGAGCGGGTGCGCGGCACCCGTCCGACCTATGATCTGGTCGATGCCAAATCCGGTGAGATCATCGCCGAGGCCGGCAAGAAAGTGACCCCGCGCGCGGTCAAGAAGCTGATCGACGAAGGCACGGTCACCGACCTGCTGGTGCCGTTCGACCACATCGTCGGCAAATTTGTCGCCAAGGACATCATCAACGAGGAAACCGGTGCGATCTATGTCGAGGCCGGTGACGAGCTGACGCTGGAATACGACAAGGATGGCGACCTGATCGGGGGCACCGTCAAGGACCTGATCGATGCGGGCATCACCGACATCCCGGTTCTGGACATCGACAATGTCAATGTCGGCCCCTACATCCGCAACACCATGGCGCAGGACAAGAACATGAACCGGGAAACCGCGCTCATGGATATCTACCGCGTCATGCGCCCGGGCGAGCCGCCCACCGTCGAGGCGGCAAGCGCGCTGTTTGACACGCTGTTCTTTGACAGCGAGCGCTATGACCTGTCTGCTGTTGGCCGGGTCAAGATGAACATGCGCCTTGCGCTGGATGCCGAAGACACCATGCGCACCCTGCGCCGCGAAGACATCGTTGCCTGTATCAAGGCGCTGGTCGAACTGCGCGACGGGCATGGCGACATCGACGACATCGACCACCTGGGCAACCGCCGTGTGCGCTCGGTCGGCGAGCTGATGGAAAACCAGTACCGCGTTGGCCTGCTGCGCATGGAGCGCGCGATCAAGGAACGCATGTCGTCGGTCGAAATCGACACGGTGATGCCGCAGGACCTGATCAACGCCAAACCGGCGGCTGCCGCGGTGCGCGAGTTCTTTGGTTCGTCGCAGCTGTCGCAGTTCATGGACCAGACCAACCCGCTGTCGGAAGTCACCCACAAACGCCGCCTCTCGGCGCTTGGGCCGGGTGGTCTGACCCGCGAGCGTGCCGGCTTTGAGGTGCGCGACGTGCACCCGACCCACTATGGTCGGATGTGCCCGATTGAAACGCCGGAAGGGCCGAATATCGGTCTGATCAACTCGCTGGCAACCTTTGCCCGCGTGAACAAATACGGCTTTATCGAAACCCCGTACCGCGTGGTCAAGGAAGGTCACGTGACGGACGAAGTGCACTATATGTCCGCCACCGAGGAAATGCGCCACACCGTGGCGCAGGCCAACGCGACGCTGGACCAGAGCGGCAACTTCATCAACGAGCTGGTCAGCACCCGCCAGTCCGGCGATTACACGCTGGCCCCGCGCGAGAATGTCGACCTGATCGACGTCAGCCCGAAACAGCTGGTCTCGGTTGCGGCATCGCTGATTCCGTTCCTTGAAAACGACGACGCCAACCGCGCCCTGATGGGATCGAACATGCAACGTCAGGCGGTTCCGCTTTTGCGGGCCGAGGCGCCGCTGGTCGGCACCGGCATCGAAGAGGTCGTGGCACGGGATTCCGGCGCTGCGATCATGGCGAAACGCGCGGGCATCATCGACCAGGTCGACGCCCAGCGTATCGTGATCCGTGCAACATCCGATCTTGAACTGGGCGACGCCGGTGTGGACATCTACCGCATGCGCAAGTTCCAGCGTTCGAACCAGAACACCTGCATCAACCAGCGCCCGCTGGTCAAGGTGGGTGACACGGTGCAAAAGGGGCAGGTGATTGCCGATGGTCCGTCCACCGATATCGGTGAACTGGCGCTTGGCAAGAACGTGGTCGTCGCCTTCATGCCGTGGAACGGCTACAACTACGAAGACTCGATCCTGATCTCCGAGCGCATCGCGCAGGATGACGTGTTTACCTCGATCCATATCGAGGAATTCGAAGTCGCCGCCCGTGATACGAAACTCGGCCCCGAAGAGATCACCCGCGACATTCCGAATGTCGGTGAAGAAGCGCTGCGCAACCTCGACGAGGCGGGCATCGTTTACATCGGTGCGGATGTGGAACCGGGCGACATCCTGGTTGGCAAGATCACCCCCAAGGGCGAGAGCCCGATGACGCCGGAAGAGAAGCTTCTGCGCGCCATCTTCGGGGAAAAGGCCAGCGACGTGCGCGATACCTCGCTGCGCGTCAAGCCGGGCGATTTCGGCACCGTCGTCGAAGTGCGCGTGTTCAACCGCCACGGTGTGGAAAAGGACGAACGTGCCCTGCAGATCGAGCGGGAAGAGGTTGAACGTCTGGCCCGTGACCGCGACGACGAGCTGGGTATTCTCGACCGTAACATCTATGCGCGTCTGAAAACCGTGATCATGGGCAAGACCGTTGCCAAGGGGCCGAAAGGCATCAAGGCGGGCTCGGAAGTGACCGAGGACCTGCTGGCAACCATGAGCCGTGGCCAATGGTGGCAGCTCGCCCTGCACGAAGAGGAAGACGCCAAGATCGTCGAAGCTCTGCACGAGCAGTACGAGGCGCAGAAACGCGCCCTGGATGCACGGTTCGAGGACAAGGTCGAAAAGGTCCGTCGTGGCGACGACCTGCCCCCGGGCGTGATGAAAATGGTCAAGGTGTTCGTGGCGGTTAAGCGCAAGCTGCAACCGGGCGACAAGATGGCCGGCCGTCATGGCAACAAGGGTGTGATTTCGAAAGTGGTGCCGATGGAGGACATGCCGTTCCTCGCGGATGGTACGCCGGTCGATTTCTGCCTCAACCCGCTGGGTGTGCCGTCGCGCATGAACGTCGGTCAGATCCTTGAAACCCACATGGGTTGGGCCGCGCGCGGCCTGGGTCTGAACATCGACGAGGCGTTGCAGGAATACCGCCGCTCGGGCGATCTGACCCCGGTGCGCGACGCGATGAAACTGGCATATGGCGAAGATGTCTATGACGAAGGCATCACCGGCATGGACGAGGATCAGCTTGTCGAGGCGGCGGGCAACGTGACCCGCGGCGTGCCGATCGCGACACCGGTCTTTGACGGCGCGAAAGAGGCGGATGTCAACAACGCGCTGATGCGTGCCGGGTTCAGCGAATCCGGTCAGTCGGTGCTGTATGATGGCCGGACCGGCGAGCAATTCGCCCGTCCTGTCACCGTTGGCGTCAAGTACCTGCTCAAGCTGCACCACCTGGTCGACGACAAGATCCACGCGCGTTCGACCGGACCCTACTCGCTCGTGACCCAGCAGCCGCTGGGTGGCAAGGCGCAGTTCGGTGGCCAGCGCTTTGGGGAAATGGAAGTCTGGGCACTCGAAGCCTATGGCGCGGCCTATACCCTGCAGGAAATGCTGACCGTGAAGTCGGACGACGTTGCCGGACGGACCAAGGTCTACGAAAGCATCGTCAAGGGCGAGGACAATTTCGAGGCCGGCGTGCCGGAATCGTTCAACGTTCTCGTGAAAGAGGTCCGCGGCCTCGGCCTGAACATGGAACTCCTGGATGCGGAGGAAGAGTAGGGGCGGTTTCGCCCCAAACTCATCCCATCCCAATGTGTAAGGACGCAAAATGAACCAGGAACTGACCAACAACCCGTTTAACCCGCTCACACCGCCCAAGGTCTTCGACGAGATCAAGGTGTCGCTGGCCTCGCCCGAGCGAATCCTGTCGTGGTCGTATGGCGAGATCAAGAAGCCGGAAACCATCAACTACCGCACGTTCAAGCCCGAGCGTGACGGCCTGTTCTGTGCGCGTATCTTTGGCCCGATCAAGGATTACGAATGCCTCTGCGGCAAATACAAGCGCATGAAGTATCGCGGCGTTGTCTGCGAGAAATGCGGTGTCGAAGTCACGCTGCAAAAGGTTCGCCGCGAGCGTATGGGCCATATCGAACTGGCCGCGCCGGTGGCGCATATCTGGTTCCTGAAATCGCTGCCGTCCCGCATCGGCCTGATGCTGGACATGACGCTGCGTGATCTGGAACGCGTGCTGTATTTTGAAAACTACGTTGTCATCGAGCCGGGTCTGACCGACCTGCAATACGGCCAGATGATGACCGAAGAAGAATACATGGATGCGCAGGATGCCTATGGCATGGACGCCTTTACCGCCAATATCGGCGCCGAGGCGATCCGTGAAATGCTGGCGGCGATCGATCTTGAGCAAGAGGCCGAAACCCTGCGCGCCGATCTGAAAGAGGCCACAGGCGAACTGAAGCCCAAGAAGATCATCAAGCGTTTGAAAGTGGTGGAATCCTTCCTTGAATCCGGCAACCGCCCGGAATGGATGGTTCTGACCGTGATCCCGGTCATCCCGCCGGAACTGCGCCCCCTGGTGCCGCTGGATGGCGGCCGTTTCGCGACCTCGGACCTGAACGACCTGTACCGCCGGGTGATCAACCGGAACAACCGTCTGAAGCGTCTGATCGAACTGCGTGCACCTGACATCATCGTGCGTAACGAAAAGCGGATGTTGCAGGAATCGGTGGATGCGTTGTTTGACAACGGTCGCCGCGGCCGGGTGATCACCGGTGCCAACAAGCGTCCGCTGAAATCTCTGTCTGACATGCTCAAGGGCAAGCAGGGCCGTTTCCGTCAGAACCTTCTGGGGAAACGGGTCGACTTCTCGGGCCGTTCGGTCATCGTGACGGGGCCGGAACTCAAGCTGCACCAATGTGGTCTGCCAAAGAAGATGGCGCTCGAATTGTTCAAACCGTTCATCTACTCGCGGCTTGAGGCCAAGGGGCTGTCGAGCACCGTGAAACAGGCGAAAAAGCTGGTCGAGAAAGAGCGCCCCGAGGTTTGGGATATCCTTGACGAGGTGATCCGCGAACATCCTGTCATGCTGAACCGTGCGCCGACGCTGCACCGTCTGGGCATCCAGGCGTTCGAACCGGTGCTGATCGAAGGCAAGGCCATTCAGCTGCACCCGCTGGTCTGTTCGGCCTTCAACGCCGACTTTGACGGTGACCAGATGGCCGTTCACGTGCCGCTGAGCCTTGAGGCACAGCTGGAAGCGCGGGTTCTGATGATGTCGACGAACAACGTTCTGTCGCCCGCCAACGGTGCGCCGATCATCGTTCCGTCGCAGGACATGATCCTGGGTCTTTATTATGTCACGCTGGAACGCGAAGGCATGAAGGGCGAGGGCAAGGTCTTTGGGTCGATCGAAGAAGTCCAGCATGCGTTGGACGCGGGCGAGGTGCATCTTCATACCAAGATCACCGCGCGCGTGACCCAGATCGACGACGAAGGCAACGAGGTTCAGAAACGCTATGAAACCACGCCGGGCCGCGTGCGTCTGGGGGCGTTGCTGCCGCTGAACGCCAAGGCTCCGTTCGAGCTGGTCAACCGCCTGCTGCGCAAGAAGGAAGTTCAGCAGGTCATCGACACGGTCTATCGCTATTGCGGTCAGAAAGAGTCGGTCATTTTCTGTGACCAGATCATGACCATGGGTTTCCGCGAGGCGTTCAAGGCGGGCATTTCGTTCGGCAAGGACGACATGCTGATCCCGGACACCAAGTGGCCGATCGTCGAAGAGACCCGCGAACAGGTCAAGGATTTCGAGCAACAGTACATGGACGGCCTGATCACCCAGGGCGAAAAGTACAACAAGGTTGTCGATGCCTGGTCCAAGTGTAACGACCGGGTCACCGAAGCCATGATGGGCTCGATCTCGGACAGCGGCCGCGACACGGATGGTGCCGAAAAGGAACCCAACAGCGTCTACATGATGGCGCATTCCGGTGCCCGTGGCTCGGTCACGCAGATGAAGCAGCTGGGCGGGATGCGGGGCCTGATGGCCAAGCCGAACGGCGACATCATCGAGACGCCGATCATCTCGAACTTCAAGGAAGGTCTGACCGTTCTTGAGTACTTCAACTCGACCCACGGTGCCCGCAAGGGTCTGTCCGATACGGCTCTGAAAACCGCCAACTCGGGCTATCTGACCCGACGTCTGGTGGACGTGGCGCAGGATTGTATCGTGCGTATGCATGACTGTGGCACCGAAACGGCGATCACCGCGGAACCGGCGGTGAATGACGGCGAGGTCGTGGCCTCGCTGGCCGAGCGTGTCCTGGGCCGCGTGGCGGCTGACGACATCCTCAAGCCGGGCACAGACGAGGTGTTGGTGGCGCAAGGCCAGATCATCGACGAGCGGATGGCGGATGCGATCGACGAGGCCAATGTCCAGACCGCCCGTATCCGCAGCCCGCTGACCTGTGAGGCCGAAGAGGGCGTCTGTGCCATGTGCTATGGCCGTGACCTCGCGCGCGGCACGCTGGTGAACCAGGGTGAAGCGGTGGGCATCATCGCGGCGCAGTCGATCGGTGAACCGGGCACACAGCTGACCATGCGGACCTTCCACATCGGGGGCGTTGCGCAGGGTGGCCAGCAGTCGTTCCAGGAAACCAGCCAGGATGGTGTCGTCGTCTTCGAGAATCCGCAGATTCTTGAAAACGCGTCGGGCGAGATGCTGGTGATGGGCCGGAACATGAAGGTCGTCATCAACGACGAGCACGGCGAAGAGCGCGCGAGCTTCAAGCTCAGCTATGGCTCCAAGCTGTTCGTCAAGGAGGGCGAGGCGGTCAGCCGCGGTCAGAAGCTGTTCGAATGGGATCCCTATACCCTGCCGATCATCGCGGAAAAGGCCGGTACGGCGAAATTCGTCGACCTGGTCAGCGGCATTGCCGTGCGTGACGAGACCGACGATGCGACGGGCATGACCCAGAAGATCGTGATCGACTGGCGTGCCGCGCCCAAGGGCAACGAGCTCAAGCCCGAGATCATCCTGGTCGACGCCGATGGCGAGCCGGTCCGCAACGATGCGGGCAACCCGGTGACCTATCCGATGTCGGTGGATGCGGTTCTGTCGATCGAGGACGGTGCCGAGGTCAAGGCCGGTGACGTGGTCGCGCGTATCCCGCGCGAGGGGTCCAAGACCAAGGACATCACCGGTGGTCTGCCGCGTGTGGCCGAACTGTTCGAGGCGCGGCGTCCCAAGGACCACGCGATCATCGCGGAAATCGATGGTTACGTGCGCTTTGGCCGCGACTACAAGAACAAGCGCCGCATCAGCATCGAACCTGCGGATGACTCGCTGGAACCGGCGGAATACATGGTGCCCAAGGGCAAGCATATTCCGGTGCAGGAAGGCGACTTCATCCAGAAGGGCGACTATATCATGGACGGCAACCCGGCGCCGCATGACATCCTGTCGATCATGGGTGTCGAGGCACTGGCCGACTACATGATCCACGAGGTGCAGGACGTCTACCGGCTTCAGGGTGTGAAGATCAACGACAAGCACATCGAGGTGATCGTTCGCCAGATGCTGCAAAAGTGGGAGGTCCAGGATTCCGGCGACACGACGCTGCTCAAGGGCGAGCACGTGGACAAGCAGGAATTCGATCACGCCAATGAAAAGGCGCTGTCCAAGAATGGTCGCCCGGCGCAGGGCGAACCGATCCTGCTGGGCATCACCAAGGCCAGCTTGCAGACCCGCAGCTTCATCTCGGCGGCGTCCTTCCAGGAAACCACCCGGGTTCTGACCGAGGCATCGGTACAGGGCAAGAAAGACAAGCTGGTCGGTCTCAAGGAAAACGTGATCGTGGGTCGTCTGATCCCGGCCGGGACCGGTGGTGCCACCCAGCGGGTGCGCCGCATCGCGACCGAGCGGGACAATGTCGTGATCGATGCCCGTCGCGAAGAAGCCGAGGCCGCTGCGGCCCTGGCGGCTCCGACCGAGGCGGACATCATCAACGCCGATGCGTTTGACCCGATGGTCGAAACGCCGGAGAGCCGCGACTGATCCGCTGGCCGGAAGATGGCCAAGCCAGGATTGCCCCCCGCGCTGCTTGTGCGGGGGGCTTTTTTCTGCCCGGCGCGCAGATATGAAGCTCGGCACTTGATCCGCCTGCGGATTTGCGATTGACCGGACGGGCAAGCGGGGCGCGGCCCCATTCTCACGGAGCACTCGATGTCGCCAAACCTGCATGGCTCGCTGCTGATGATGGCAAGCATGGCCGCGTTCACGCTGAACGATGCCTGTATCAAGGCCACCGACAACGCGCTCCCCTTGTTTCAGCTGCTGACGCTGCGGGGTATCGTGACCAGCCTGCTGATCTATCTGCTGGCGCGGCATCTGGGGGCGCTGCGGTTCGACTTGTCGCCCCATGACTGGGGCCTTGTAGCACTGCGTTCGGTCGCGGAAATCGCGGCGGCCTATTTTTTTCTGACCGCGCTGTTGAACATGCCGCTGGCCAATGTCACGGCGGTGTTGCAAGTGCTGCCGTTGACCGTGACCCTTGGCGCGGCCCTGTTCTTTGGTGACCCGGTAGGCTGGCGGCGGATGAGCGCGATCCTTGTCGGCTTCTGCGGCATGTTGCTGATCGTGAGGCCGGGACCAAACGGCTTTGACATCGACTCGGTCTATGCGCTTGCCGCGGTGCTGTGCGTCACGGTGCGCGATCTCGCAACGCGGCGCATGTCGGCATCGGTGCCCTCGATGACCGTTACGCTGGTTGCATCGCTGGCTGTGCTGGTGTTTTTCGGGCTTGGGTCGGTGGGGACCGAGTGGCAACCGCTCGATCTGCGACTGACGCTGCTTGTCGGGGGCGCATCGTTCTTTATCCTTGGCGGCTATCTGTTCAGCGTGATGGTGATGCGGGTGGGGGACATCGCCGTGATTGCGCCGTTCCGCTATACCGGCTTGTTGTGGGCGCTGGCCCTGGGCTGGCTGGTATTTGGCGACTGGCCATCGGATCTGACCCTATTGGGGGCGGGGATCGTGGTGGCAACCGGGGTGTTCACACTCTACCGTGAACGGGCGGTCCGGTCGGCGCGATCGGCCCGGTGAAGGCCCGGTGACGACCCTGCATGGGCCGGGCCGGCCGGCAACGGCCGCGGGCTGTTGACACGCTCTGCGACTCCTCTTATACGCCGGTCTCATCTCGGCTTTGGGGGTCGCCCCAGCGGTCGAAATCTATACTGAAGTGGTCACGATCCGGGCACCTATCGCCCCGATCCTCTGTATACCCGCCGCGTCGTTCACCTCGGAATGGGAACGATTGCGGTTTTTGCGCTTGCGGACGCGTAAGTTGCGAAGAATTTGAACCGCACGCACATGCGTGCATGACATGTATGTTGCGAAACGGGGAAAGAACCGGAATGCCAACGATCCAACAGCTGATCCGCAAGCCGCGCCAGCCTAAAATCAAACGATCCAAGTCCATGCATCTGCAGGAATGCCCGCAGAAGCGTGGCGTTTGCACGCGCGTGTACACCACGACGCCGAAAAAACCGAACTCGGCCATGCGGAAGGTTGCCAAGGTGCGCCTGACCAACGGTTTCGAGGTCATCTCGTATATCCCGGGTGAGAGCCACAACCTTCAGGAACACTCGGTTGTCCTGATCCGCGGCGGCCGTGTCAAAGACCTTCCCGGTGTGCGCTATCACATCCTGCGCGGTGTTCTGGACACGCAGGGCGTCAAAGACCGTAAGCAACGCCGTTCGAAATACGGCGCCAAGCGTCCCAAGTAAGAAGGAGAGGCTGATATGTCACGTCGTCACGCCGCCGAAAAACGCGAAGTCCTGCCCGACGCCAAGTTTGGCGATATCGTTCTGACCAAGTTCATGAACAACCTCATGATCGATGGCAAGAAATCTGTTGCCGAGCGCATCGTCTACAACGCGATGGATCGCGTCGAAGGCAAGATCAAGCGTTCGCCCGTCGAAGTGTTCCACGAAGCGCTCGACAACATCAAACCCAGCGTCGAAGTCCGTTCGCGCCGTGTGGGTGGTGCCACCTACCAGGTTCCGGTCGAAGTTCGCCCCGAGCGCCGCGAAGCGCTGGCGATCCGCTGGCTGATCAAGGCCAGCCGCGCCCGCAACGAGAACACCATGGAAGAGCGTCTCGCCGGCGAGCTTCTGGACGCTGTACAATCCCGCGGTTCCGCGGTGAAAAAGCGCGAAGACACCCACAAGATGGCCGAGGCGAACAAAGCCTTCAGCCATTACCGCTGGTAAACCCTCAGAGGCACGGAACTCATGGCACGCGATTATCCGCTCGACCGCTACCGCAACTTCGGCATCATGGCCCATATCGATGCAGGCAAGACCACCTGCAGCGAACGGATCCTGTTCTACACCGGCAAATCCCACAACATCGGTGAGGTGCACGATGGTGCGGCCACCATGGACTGGATGGAGCAGGAGCAGGAACGCGGGATCACCATCACCTCGGCTGCGACCACCACCTTCTGGGAACGCACCGAAGATGGCCAGACCGCCGACTCGCCCAAGCATCGTCTGAACATCATCGACACCCCCGGCCACGTTGACTTTACCATCGAGGTCGAGCGTTCGCTGGCGGTTCTCGACGGTGCCGTCTGTGTTCTGGACGCCAATGCCGGCGTCGAGCCCCAGACCGAAACCGTGTGGCGTCAGGCTGATCGCTACAAGGTTCCGCGCATGGTGTTCGTCAACAAGATGGACAAGATCGGTGCCGACTTCTTCAACTGCGTTCGCATGATCGAAGACCGCACCGGCGCGCGCGCCGTGCCGGTTGGTATCCCGATCGGTGCCGAGAACGAGCTGGAAGGTCTGGTTGACCTCGTGACCATGGAAGAGTGGCTGTGGCAGGGTGAAGATCTCGGCGCAAGCTGGATCAAGGCCCCGATCCGCGACAGCCTCAAGGACATGGCCGACGAATGGCGCGGCAAGATGATCGAAGCGGCCGTCGAAGAAGACGACGAAGCGATGATGGAATATCTCGAAGGCAACGAGCCCGACGTGCCGACCCTGCGCAAACTGCTGCGCAAGGGCACGCTGGCGCTGCACTTCGTCCCGGTTCTGGGTGGTTCTGCGTTCAAGAACAAAGGTGTTCAGCCGCTGCTCAATGCCGTGATCGACTATCTCCCCAGCCCGCTGGACGTGGTTGACTACATGGGCTTCAAACCCGGTGACGAAACCGAAGAACGGAACATCGCCCGCCGTGCGGATGATGAAATGGCGTTCTCGGCTCTGGCGTTCAAAATCATGAACGACCCGTTTGTCGGCTCCTTGACCTTTACCCGTATCTATTCCGGCACGCTGGAAAAGGGCGCGACTCTTCTGAACTCGACCAAGGGCAAGAAAGAGCGCGTTGGCCGGATGATGATGATGCACTCCAACAACCGCGAGGAAATCACCGAAGCGTTTGCGGGCGACATCATCGCGCTGGCGGGTCTCAAGGACACCACCACCGGTGACACGCTCTGTGCGGTCAACGACCCGGTCGTTCTGGAAACCATGACCTTCCCCGATCCGGTTATCGAGATCGCGGTCGAGCCGAAAACCAAGGCCGACCAGGAGAAGATGTCGCAGGGTCTGGCCCGTCTGGCCGCCGAAGACCCGTCCTTCCGCGTGGAAACCGACCTGGAATCCGGTCAGACCATCATGAAGGGCATGGGCGAACTTCACCTGGACATCCTGGTGGACCGTCTCAAGCGTGAATTCAAGGTCGAAGCCAATATCGGTGCGCCGCAGGTGGCCTATCGCGAGACCATCGGTCACGAGGTCGAGCACACCTACACCCACAAGAAACAGTCGGGTGGTTCGGGCCAGTTCGCCGAGGTGAAGATGATCATCTCGCCGACAGAGCCGGGCGAAGGCTATTCCTTCGAGAGCCGCATCGTTGGTGGTGCCGTTCCCAAGGAATACATCCCGGGTGTTGAAAAGGGCATCAACTCGGTCATGGACAGCGGCCCGCTGGCTGGCTTCCCAGTGATCGACTTCAAGGTTGCTCTGATCGACGGCAAGTTCCACGACGTTGACTCCAGCGTTCTGGCCTTTGAAATCGCGGCGCGCATGGGTATGCGCGAAGGCATGAAAAAGGCTGGCGCCAAGTTGTTGGAGCCGATCATGAAGGTCGAGGTCATCACGCCGGAAGAGTATACCGGTGGGATTATCGGCGACTTGACCAGCCGTCGTGGTCAGGTGACCGGACAGGAGCAACGTGGCAACGCGATCGCCATTGACGCGATGGTGCCTCTGGCCAACATGTTCGGCTACATCAACACGCTGCGTTCGATGAGCTCGGGCCGAGCGAACTTCACCATGCAGTTCGATCACTACGACCCGGTTCCGCAGAACATCAGCGACGAGATCCAGTCGAAATACGCATAAGCGGCGAGGCGGGGGAGACCCCGCCCTGCCAGTACCGCAGGCCGGGCAGATGCCCGGCCCCCGACAGACAAAGGAGGCCATCATGGCAAAGGAAAAGTTTGAGCGTAACAAGCCGCACGTCAACATCGGCACGATTGGCCACGTTGACCACGGCAAGACGACGCTGACCGCGGCAATCACCAAGTATTTCGGTGACTTCAAGGCCTATGACCAGATCGACGGCGCGCCGGAAGAGAAGGCCCGCGGGATCACCATCTCGACCGCGCACGTGGAATACGAGACCGAGAACCGCCACTATGCGCATGTGGACTGCCCCGGCCACGCGGACTATGTGAAGAACATGATCACCGGTGCGGCGCAGATGGACGGCGCGATCCTGGTTGTGAACGCCGCTGACGGCCCGATGCCGCAGACCCGCGAGCACATCCTGCTGGGCCGCCAGGTTGGCATCCCGAAGATGGTCGTGTTCATGAACAAGGTCGACCAGGTTGACGACGAAGAGCTGCTCGAGCTGGTGGAAATGGAGATCCGCGAACTGCTGAGCTCCTACGACTATCCGGGCGACGATATCCCGATCATCGCGGGTTCTGCTCTGGCGGCGATGGAAGGCAACAAGCCGGAAATCGGCGAAGAGAAGATCAAGGAGCTGATGGCGGCTGTTGACGACTATATCGACACGCCCGAGCGTGCGGTTGACCAGCCGTTCCTGATGCCGATCGAAGACGTGTTCTCGATCTCGGGCCGTGGTACGGTTGTGACCGGCCGTGTCGAGCGTGGCGTGATCAACGTTGGCGACGAAATCGAGATCGTCGGCATCCGCGACACCAAGAAAACCACCTGCACGGGTGTTGAAATGTTCCGCAAGCTGCTGGATCGCGGCGAAGCGGGCGACAACATCGGCGCGCTGCTGCGCGGTGTTGACCGTGAAGGTGTCGAGCGTGGCCAGGTTCTCTGCAAGCCGGGTTCGGTGACGCCGCACACCAAGTTCGAAGCCGAAGCCTATATCCTGACCAAGGAAGAGGGTGGCCGTCACACGCCGTTCTTCGCGAACTACCGTCCGCAGTTCTACTTCCGCACGACGGACGTGACCGGCACCGTGACGCTGGCCGAAGGCACCGAGATGGTGATGCCGGGCGACAACGTGTCCTTTGGCGTCGAACTGATCGCGCCGATCGCCATGGAACAAGGCCTCCGCTTCGCCATCCGCGAAGGCGGCCGCACCGTCGGCGCGGGCGTCGTCTCAAAGATCGTCGAGTAAGGGCTTGATGATCGCTCCGGGGCGGGTTATGCGCCCCGGATCGTACACACGATTTGACCTATGGGCGGGAATCATTCCCGCCCTTCGGGTTCGAAGAGGGCCGCCGGAATGAGCCAGCGGTCGTCCTATCAACTCCAAAAGCCTTGAAAGGCTGACGAAATGCAAAGCCAAAACATTCGCATTCGGCTGAAAGCTTTCGATTACCGCGTCCTGGATGCCAGCACGCAGGAAATCGTGAACACAGCCAAGCGGACCGGTGCCAACGTCCGTGGCCCGATCCCGCTGCCCAACAAGATCGAGAAATTCACCGTTCTGCGTGGTCCCCACGTTGACAAGAAATCTCGTGACCAGTTCGAAATCCGCACGCACAAGCGCCTGCTGGACATCGTTGATCCGACCCCCCAGACCGTGGACGCGCTGATGAAGCTCGACCTCGCCGCTGGCGTGGATGTCGAGATCAAGCTGCAATCGTAATCGGAGGGTAGTGAACATGCGCTCTGGTATTATCGCAAAGAAAGTCGGCATGACCCGGCTGTTCCTGGAAGACGGCAAGCAGATCCCTGTGACCGTCCTGCAACTGGACCAGCTGCAGGTTGTCGCACAGCGCACCACCGACAAGGATGGCTATACCGCCGTTCAGCTGGGTGCCGGAACCTCCAAGGTCAAGCGTGTCAGCAAGGCCATGCGCGGGCATTTCGCGGCCGCCAAGGTCGAGCCCAAGCGCAAGGTTGCCGAGTTCCGCGTGAGCGAGGACAACCTGATCGGCGTTGGCGAAGAACTGTCGGCGGAACACTTTCTGGAAGGCCAGAAAGTCGACGTCAGCGGCACCTCGATCGGTAAGGGTTTCGCCGGTGGCATGAAGCGCCACAACTTCGGCGGTCTGCGCGCCACGCACGGCGTGTCGATCAGCCACCGTTCGCACGGTTCGACCGGTCAGTGTCAGGATCCCGGCAAGGTTTTCAAAGGCAAGAAAATGGCCGGCCACATGGGGGCTGCCCGTGTGACCACGCAGAACCTGGAAGTCGTCAAGACCGACGCCGATCGCGGCCTGGTGTTCATCAAGGGTGCCGTTCCCGGCTCCAAGGGTGGCTGGGTCACGGTCAAGGACGCGGTCAAGAAAAAGCTGCCCGAAGGCGTGCCGTTCCCGGCTGGCCTGAAGAAAGCCGCAACCGAAGCACCCGCGGAAGAAGCGCCCGCGGAAGGTGGTGAAGCATGAAACTTGACGTGATCAAACTGGACGGCGCGAAGGCCGGCGACATCGAGCTCAATGCCGAACTGTTCGGGCTGGAGCCGCGTGCGGACATCCTGCACCGCGTCGTGCGCTGGCAGCGCAACAACGCGCAGGCCGGGACCCACAAGGTCAAGACCCGCAGCGAGACCAGCTATTCGACCAAGAAGATCTATCGCCAGAAGGGCACCGGCGGCGCACGCCACGGTGACCGCAACGCGCCGATTTTCCGTGGTGGTGGCATCTACAAGGGTCCCGTCGTGCGCAGCCACGGCCATGACCTGACCAAGAAGTTCCGCAAGCTGGGCCTGCGCCACGCGCTGTCGGCCAAGGCCAAGGCGGGTGAACTGGTCATCATCGAAGACGCAACCGCAGAGGGCAAGACCGCCGCCCTGGCCAAGCAGGTCAAGAACCTGGGCTGGAAACGCGCTCTGGTCATCGATGGCGCGGCTGTCAACGAAGGCTTTGCCAAGGCCGCCCGCAACATCGAGGGTCTGGATGTCCTGCCGTCGATGGGCGCAAACGTATATGACATCCTCAAGCGTGACACCCTGGTGATCACCAAGGCGGGTGTCGAAGCACTGGAGGCTCGTCTGAAATGAGCGCGAAAGCAGAACATTACGACGTGATCCGCAAGCCGGTCATCACCGAGAAATCCACCATGGCCTCCGAGAGCGGCGCAGTGGTGTTCGAGGTGGCGATCGACAGCAACAAGCCGCAGATCAAAGAGGCGGTCGAAGCCTTGTTCGGTGTCAAGGTGAAGGCGGTCAACACCACCATCACCAAGGGCAAGGCCAAGCGTTTCCGCGGCCAGCTGGGCAAGCGCAAGGACGTCAAGAAAGCCTATGTGACCCTCGAAGAGGGCAACACCATCGACGTATCCACCGGTCTTTGATCGGACGTTGTCTTTGGAATGATATGAAAGCCCCCGCGAAAGCGGGGGTTTTTCTATAGGCGGTGACGTTGGGTCTTGATCGCAGCTGACGGCGTCTTGCCGTGAAATCACTTGCTTGGCCGGTGCGGTATTCAACCCGGTTTGATCCGTAACAACAGACAGGGTAGACGCATGAGTGAACCGTCTCTGCCGGCCGGGGAAACGCCGACGGCGGCCAATGCGCGCGATTGGGTTACGACCCTTGCCAGGTATCGCGAACCGGACCAGCTGCGCAGTTGTTATGAGCTAGCCGTCAGCCTCATTCCCTTTCTGGCGCTTTGGGCGCTGGCATGGCTGTCGCTTTCGGTGAGTTACTGGCTGACCTTTGCGATCGCCTCGGTCAATGCCGCTTTTCTGCTGCGGCTTTTCGCGATCCAGCATGATTGCGGGCATGGGGCTTTCTTCAAGAACCGTGCCCTGAGCGATTGGGTGGGGCGGGTCATCGGCGTACTGACCCTGACCCCGTATGACGTCTGGCGTCGCACGCATTCCATCCACCACAACAGTTCCGGCAACCTGGACAAGCGCGGCATCGGGGATATCCATACGCTGACGGTCGCCGAATACCGGGACATGACGCCGCTAAACCGGTTCCTTTACCGGGCCTATCGTCATCCGGTGACGCTTTTTGTCTTTGGACCCGGCTATCTGTTCCTGTTGCAGAACCGTGTGCCGCTGGGATTGATGAATAGCCTGAAATACTGGGTCAGCGCGATGGTGACAAATGTCGCCATCGTTCTGGCGCTTTTGATTGTCTATCATTTTGGCGGTTGGATGCCGCTGCTGCTGATTTTCCTGCCGACGACACTGATCGCGGCCTCGGCGGGGGTCTGGCTGTTCTATGTTCAGCACCAGTTCGAGGATACGCACTGGAATATCCAGGAGAACTGGCAATTGCACGAAGCCGCGCTGCATGGCAGCTCGCATTATATATTGCCCTCTGTCCTGCAATGGGTCAGCGCCAATATCGGTATCCATCATGTTCACCATCTCTACAGCAGGATCCCGTTTTACAGGCTGACCGAGGTGCTGCGCGATCACGAGGAGCTGGCGAACAGCAATCAGATGACCATACGCCAGAGCCTTGCCAATGCCCGTTTGCACCTGTGGGATGAAAACCAGCGCCGTCTCCTGTCTTTTGCCGAGGCGCGCGCGCTGGAGCGGTGAACGGGATTGCCGGGTTTTGCATTCGCGGCCTTGACCCTGTTACCCTGATCGCCTAAACGGGCGCATCGTCGTGGCCCCGGATTCGTTCCGGGGCTTCTGATGTTTATAACCGGGGACCTTCGGGGCCCTACAAATCTGGCACCTACGGGGGCCTCAAACATAGCGGCGGGCAAACCCGCTGCATTGCTAAACGGAAGACAGAAAGCATGGCACTCAAGTCGTATAAGCCGACGACGCCGGGCCAGCGCGGGCTGGTGCTGATCGACCGTTCGGAGCTGTACAAAGGACGTCCGGTCAAATCCCTTACCCAGGGTCTGACCAAATCGGGCGGCCGGAACAACACCGGGCGGATTACTATGCGTCGCACGGGCGGTGGGGCAAAGCGCCTTTACCGGATCGTCGATTTCAAGCGCAACAAGCTGGACGTGGCGGCAACCGTCGAACGGATCGAATATGACCCGAACCGGACCGCCTTCATCGCCCTGATCAACTATGCCGATGGCGAGCGCGCCTATATCCTGGCCCCCCAGCGTCTGGCTGTTGGTGACCAGGTCATCGCCTCTGCCAAGGCCGATATCAAGCCGGGCAACGCGATGCCGTTCTCGGGCATGCCGATCGGTACCATTGTCCACAACATCGAGATGAAGCCCGGCAAGGGTGGCCAGATCGCACGCGCCGCGGGCACCTATGCCCAGTTCGTCGGCCGCGACGGTGGCTATGCCCAGATCCGCCTGTCTTCGGGCGAACTGCGCCTGGTGCGTCAGGAATGCATGGCGTCCATCGGTGCCGTGTCCAACCCCGACAACAGCAACCAGAACTTTGGTAAGGCTGGCCGCATGCGCCACAAGGGCGTTCGCCCCTCTGTGCGTGGTGTGGTCATGAACCCGATCGACCACCCCCATGGTGGTGGTGAAGGCCGTACCTCGGGTGGTCGCCACCCGGTGACGCCGTGGGGCAAGCCGACGAAGGGTGCAAAAACCCGCAACAAGAACAAAGCGTCCAGCAAGCTGATCATCCGCTCGCGGCACGCCAAGAAGAAGGGACGCTGATAGATGTCTCGCTCTGTTTGGAAAGGTCCTTTTGTCGACGCATATGTGTTGAAAAAGGCCGAAGCGGCCCGCGAAAGCGGTCGCAACGAAGTCATCAAGATCTGGTCGCGCCGCTCGACGATCCTGCCCCAGTTCGTGGGCCTGACGTTTGGCGTCTACAACGGCAAGAAACATATCCCAGTCAACGTCAGCGAAGACATGATCGGTCAGAAGTTCGGTGAATACTCCCCGACCCGGACCTATTACGGTCACGCCGCTGACAAGAAAGCGAAGCGGAAGTAAGTCATGGGCAAGGAAAAGAACCCCCGCCGCGTGGCAGACAATGAAGCAATGGCAAAACTGCGCATGCTTCGCACCAGCCCGCAGAAACTGAACCTGGTTGCCGCGATGATCCGTGGCAAGAAAGTCGATCGTGCCCTGACCGATCTGACCTTCAGCAACAAGCGGATCGCCGAGGATGTGAAGAAATGCCTTCAGTCCGCGATTGCGAATGCCGAGAACAACCACAACCTGGACGTCGATGAACTGATCGTCGCCGAGGCCTATGTTGGCAAGAACATGACCCTCAAGCGCGGTCGCCCTCGGGCCCGTGGCCGGTTCGGCAAGATCATGAAGCCGTTCTCGGAACTGACCATCAAAGTTCGCCAAGTCGAGGAGCAAGCCTAATGGGTAACAAAGTCAATCCGATTGGCATGCGCCTTCAGGTGAACCGCACCTGGGACAGCCGCTGGTACGCGGACACCAAGGACTATGGTGATCTGCTGCTGGAAGACCTGAACATCCGCGAGTTCATCAAGGATGAGTGCAAACAGGCCGGTGTCAGCCGCGTGATCATCGAGCGTCCGCACAAGAAGTGCCGCGTCACGATCCACACGGCGCGTCCGGGGGTCATCATTGGCAAGAAAGGCGCGGATATCGAAACGCTGCGCAAGAAAATCGCCAACATGACCGACAGCGAGCTGCACCTGAACATCGTCGAAGTGCGCAAGCCCGAGCTTGACGCCGCGCTGGTGGGCGAGTCCATCGCACAGCAGCTCGAGCGCCGGGTATCGTTCCGCCGTGCGATGAAACGTGCCGTTCAGAACGCCATGCGCATGGGTGCCCTGGGTATCCGGGTGAACCTGGCCGGTCGTCTGGGTGGTGCCGAGATCGCGCGGACCGAATGGTATCGCGAGGGTCGCGTTCCGCTGCACACGCTGCGTGCCGACATCGATTACGCACATGTAGAGGCCTCGACCGCCTACGGGATCATCGGGATCAAGACCTGGATCTTCAAAGGCGAGATCATGGAACACGACCCCGCTGCACGTGACCGTAAAGCTCAGGAACTCCAGGATGGTCCCGCACCCCGTGGTGCTGGTGGCCGCCGCTAAGGAGATACGACAATGCTTCAACCAAAACGTACAAAATTCCGCAAGATGCACAAAGGCCGGATCAGCGGCCTGGCAAAAGGCGGAAGCGATCTGAACTTTGGCACCTATGGCCTCAAGGCTCTCCAGCCCGAGCGCGTGACGGCCCGCCAGATCGAAGCTGCACGTCGTGCCATGACGCGTCACATGAAACGTCAGGGCCGTGTCTGGATCCGTATCTTCCCGGATACGCCGGTCACCTCCAAACCCACCGAAGTCCGGATGGGTAAGGGTAAGGGTTCGGTTGATTTCTGGGCTGCCAAGGTCAAGCCGGGCCGCGTGATGTTCGAGCTTGATGGCGTCAATGACGACATCGCCCGCGAGGCGCTGCGCCTTGCCGCGATGAAGCTGCCGATCAAGACCCGCATCGTGGTGCGCGAAGACTGGTAAGACCCGGTCTGCCACGTCAAGACATGACAAGGCCCCCTCCGATGGATCGGAGGGGGCCTTTTCCGTTTCTGGATGCCGGGGGGTGTCAGCGTGACGTGAAATCGGGCCAGGGTGCCGTTGGCAGGTCGCTGGGATAGGGCAGGGGATCATAGGTGATTTCATGTGCCGCGATGCGCCAGGCCAGAACCGCCGGGTCGGCCAGCAGGGCATGGCAATAGGCCAGCGCCCTGTCGGACACGGGCAGGCCATATCCGACGATCCGCGCCGCGACCGGGGTATAGAACACCTCGGCAAGCGTGTAGTTGCCAAATAGCCAGCCGGATCTGCTCCCCGATATCGTGCGCGCGTGGCTCCACAGGGTTTCGATGCGTTGCAGGTCGGCCATGACCGCGTCCGAGGGTTGGAAGCCGCGGTAACAATGCATCAATTGCATCGGGCATTCCGCCCTGAGCGCGCCAAAGCCGCTGGCCATTTCGGCGCAGAGCCAGCGCGCCGTGGCCCGGTTTGCGGGTTCGGCGGGCCACATTCCGGCCTCGGGGTGGCGTTCGGCCAGTGTTTCGCCGATGGCGAGGCTCTCGCCGATGACGGTGCCGTCCGGGGTTCTGACCGCCGGAACCAGCCGCGCCGGTGCCAGTTCCGCCATGTCGCGGGCCATGGTGCCGGAATACAAGCCAACCAGGTGGGTGTCGCAGGGGATGTCGAATTTCTCGAACATCAGCCATCCGCGCAAGGACCAGCTTGAGAACATCCGGTCGCCGATAAACAGATCATAGGTCATGTTCCGAGCCTAGATGCGGGGCAGGGGCCGGTAAAATGGCGATTTGTGGCCGCGTTCATCACGGAAGATGATTGATGCGCCGGACCTGCCACCCGGCATCCGCCAGGTGCAGTTCGGTGATCGACAGATTGTCGATCCTGTTGCCGATCACCTGCTGTGCAGGCTGGCCAGTGGCGCGCTCGATCTGGGTCATGATGACGCCGATATGGGCCACGGCGATGATGTGCCCGCCGCGATGCGTCTCGATCAACCGGTCCACCGCAGGGCGGATGCGTTGCGCCGCCATGTTCCAGCTTTCTCCGCCCGGTGGCATCGGGTCGCCGGGGGTTTCCCAATAGGCGCGGCTCAGCGCGGGATGGCTCTTGGCGACGTCGGAAAAATGCCGCCCGTCCCAGTCGCCAAAGTGAAACTCGCGCAGTTCGGGCAAGTCGGGCAGGCGGGTCCGACCGGCGCTGAGCACGTCGGCCGTGGCCGTGGCGCGGATCAGGTCGGAAGCCACCACGACGGCATCCCCGGGCAGGAATCGGTTCAGCCGCGCGATCTGTGCCGTGTCGGACAGGTCGGCGGGCACGTCACGCCAGCCGACAAAGGCGCGTTCATGGGTGGGGCCATGGCGGACCCAGTGGAACGTGGTCATGGCAATTCCCCCTTCAGCACGCGCGGCAAACCGACCACGACCTGCACAACCGTGTGACATTCCCGTGCCAGCGTGATGTTGAGCCGCCCCTGTGTCTCGCGAAACCGGCGGGCGAGCGGGTTGTCCGGCACGATCCCCTGGCCCACTTCGTTGGTCACGATCACCAGGTCGGCGGCACAGGTCCGGATCGCGTCCACCAGCATGGCCTCGGCCCCGGCGATGTCATGCCCGGCCAGCATCTGGTTGCTGAGCCACATGGTCGCGCAATCGAGCAGACAGACCTGTTGCGGCGTCAGCGACCGGAGCGCGGCGGCCACATCCAGGGGAGCCTCGATCGTGCTCCATGCATCGCCCCGGCGCGCCACATGCAGGTCGATCTTGTCACGCATCTCGGCGTCGAACACCTGTGCGGTTGCTATATAGACCATCGGTTTGTCCGCGCCCTCGGCAAGCCCTTCGGCAAAGGCCGATTTGCCCGAGGCTGCGCCGCCCAGAACGAGGGTGTGGGTTGGTTGCACGTCCGTCTACCCATGATTGATCCAAACTTCTGCGCCCTGCGTATCTGTCATGAAAACGCAAAACAACCCGCCGAAGATCGGGTCACAGACCGGGGGTAAGGATGGCACTGGATTCACAGAACGACATGTCCCTGACGCGCAAGGCCATGAAGGCCGAGTTGCTGGATGCGGAAACCGAATTGCGGCTGGCCCATGCCTGGCGCGATGACCGTGACGAAGCGGCGCTGCACCGGCTGATCAACGCCTATATGCGGCTGGCGATTTCCATGGCCGCCAGGTTCCGCCGCTATGGCGCGCCGATGAACGATCTGGTGCAGGAGGCGGGGCTGGGCCTGATGAAGGCGGCGGACAAGTTCGACCCGGACCGCGGAGTGCGCTTTTCGACCTATGCGGTCTGGTGGATCAAGGCGTCGATCCAGGATTACGTCATGCGCAACTGGTCGATGGTGCGGACCGGTTCCACCAGCAGCCAGAAATCCCTGTTCTTCAACATGCGCCGGGTTCAGGCACAGCTCGAACGCACGGCGGCGGCGCAGGGCGCGCAACTGGACCGGCACCAGCTGCACCAGCTGATTGCCTCCGAGGTGGGCGTGCCGTTGCGCGATGTCGAGATGATGGATGGCCGTCTGTCGGGGGGTGATTTTTCGCTGAATGCGACGCAATCGACCGAGGATGAGGGGCGCGAATGGATCGATGCCCTCGAAGACCAAGGGGCGCAGGCCGCCGAGCTTGTCGAAGACCGCCATGACCGGGCACAATTGCGGGAATGGTTGCTGCTGGCGATGAACGACCTGCCCGAGCGCGAACGGTTCATCGTGCGCGAACGCAAGCTGCGCGACACGCCCCGTACCCTTGAAAATCTTGGCGAGGAGCTGGGCCTGTCGAAAGAGCGCATTCGCCAGCTCGAGGCGGCGGCGTTCCAGAAGATGCGCAAGAGCCTTGAAACCCGCGCGCGCGAGGTGCAAACCTTCTTCGCATGAGGTTCATTCAGATATTGATCCTGGCACTGATGGCCGCGCCGCTCTGGGCGGCCGATCTGCCTGAGGACGTGATTGCACGATTGCAGAACGCGGATGTGGTGATCGTGGGCGAGGTGCATGACAACCCCGCCCATCACGCCAACCAGCATGCGGTTCTGAGCGCGTTGCAACCCAAGGCCGTGGTCTGGGAAATGCTGACGCGGGACGAGGCGGGCCGGATCACCTCCGAGATGATTCACGCGCCAGAGCGTCTGGCGACGGCGCTGGAATGGTCGCAATCCGGCTGGCCCGCGTTTTCGATGTATCACCAGGTTTTTCTCGCCGCTCCCGATGCGCGGATCTTTGGCGGCGAGGTTCCGCGCGAAGCGGCGCTTGCAACCATCCAGAGCGGCCCGGCCACGGTGTTCGGGGCGGATGCCGAACGATACGGTCTGACGACCCACTTGCCCGAGGCCCAAGAGGCCGCCCGCGAAGCACTGCAATTTGCCGCCCATTGCGAGGCGGTGCCGCGCGAGCGGATGCGGGCCATGGTCGACATTCAGCGTCTGCGCGACGCGGTTCTGGCGCGTGAAGTCATCGCGGCGTTCAAGGAAACCGGCGGGCCGGTGGCGGTGATCACCGGCAACGGGCACGCCCGGCGCGATTGGGGCATCCCGGTCTATCTGGACCGGGTACAGCCGGGTCTGAACCTGTTCGTTCTGGGCCAGTCCGAAGCCGGCCGGATCGACGGCGCGTTTGACGCGGTCCTCGACAGCGAGGCCCCCGCGCGCGAAGATCCGTGCACTGCATTCCGCGACGACGGATGAAATGCGCTGGCAGATCGTGAGCCGCCCGCATATGGTCGGGGCGATCTGAACCAGGGGGCACGGGATGCTGGCGTCAAAACGCATTTTGCTGATCATCGGTGGCGGGATCGCGGCCTATAAATCGCTGGAACTGATCCGGCGCTTGCAGGACCGGGGGGCGAGCGTGACCCCGGTTCTGACCCGCGCGGGCGAGGAATTTGTCACGCCGCTGGCGGTGTCGGGGCTCGCGGGGCAGAAACTCTACCGGGATCTGTTCGATCTCGGGGATGAGGCCGAGATGGGCCATATCCAGCTGTCGCGCAGTGCCGACCTGATCGTGGTGGCCCCGGCAACCGCCGACCTGATGGCCAAGATGGCGGGCGGGCTGGCCAATGACCTGGCCTCGACCCTGCTGTTGGCGACCGACACGCCGGTTCTGATTGCTCCTGCGATGAACGTGCGCATGTGGGAGCACCCGGCGACGCGGCGCAACCATGCCCGGCTGATCGCGGATGGTATCCGTTGTGTCGGACCCAACGAGGGCAGCATGGCCTGTGGTGAATTCGGGCCGGGGCGCATGGCAGAGCCGATGGAGATCGTCGCGGCCATCGAGACCGCGCTGACCGACGGGCCGCTGCGGGGCAAACGTATCCTTGTGACGTCGGGGCCGACGCATGAACCCATCGACCCGGTGCGTTACATTGCCAACCGGTCGTCCGGAGCACAGGGCACGGCGGTGGCGCGGGCGCTGGCCGGGCTCGGGGCCGAGGTGGTGTTTGTCACCGGTCCCGCCGATGTGCCGCCGCCCGATGGTGTCGAGGTCGTGCGCGTGCAGACCGCGTTGCAGATGGCCGAGGCGGTACAGGCGGCATTGCCGGTGGATGCCGGTGTTTTCGCCGCAGCGGTGGCGGATTGGCGCATGGCGCAGGCCAGCGACCGCAAGCTCAAGAAAAGCCGCGATGGATTGCCGGTGCTCGAATTCGCGGAAAACCCCGACATTCTCGCCACGGTGTCGCAGATGCGCGAGGGACGTCCGCCGCTGGTTGTGGGCTTTGCCGCCGAAACCAACGATGTGCTGGAAAACGCCACCGCCAAGCGGGCGCGCAAGGGCTGTGACTGGATCGTCGCCAATGACGTCAGCCCGGCGACCGGCATCATGGGCGGCAGCGAAAACGCCATTGTCCTGATCAGCGATGACGGGGCCGAGACCTGGCCGCGCATGGGCAAGGACGCGGTGGCGCAACAGCTTGCCCAGCGTATCGCGGCGGCGCTCGCAGATTGATTGACCGCCCCGGCGTCGGGGCAGATGACCAACAAGGGCCAGGTGAAATGGTAGCAATTCGGGTGATATTTGAAGACGGTGCCGACCGGGACGTGCCGCTGCCCTCGTATGAAACGGCAGGGGCGGCGGGGGCCGACCTGCGCGCCAATTTTGCCGATCGCGGAACCGTAACGCTGGCGCCGGGCGCGCGTGCGCTGGTGCCGACCGGGTTGCGCATCGAGATACCCGAAGGGTACGAGGCGCAGATCCGCCCGCGTTCGGGGCTGGCGCTCAAGCATGGCATCACGCTGCCCAATGCGCCGGGCACCATCGACAGCGACTATCGCGGTCCGCTTGGGGTGATCGTGATGAACGCGGGCGAGGCCCCGTTTGAGATCGCTCATGGCGATCGGATCGCGCAGATGGTCGTGGCCCCGGTGGTGCAGGCGCGTTTCGACCTGGCCGATGGGCTGGGCGATACGGAACGTGGCGCGGGCGGCTTTGGGTCGACCGGGCGGGGCTGATGCTGCTGGTTCTTGGATTTGCCGCGCTGATCTGGTGGGGCGGTGGCTGGATGGGCGTGTCGCGACAGGCGCGGCTGACGCTGTTGGCGGCCCTTTTCGGCGTCGTGCTGTTGGCGCAGCTGATCCTGCCGGTGGGGCATCCGGTCCGGGTGGTGACTGGCGGCGCGCCCGCGCCTTGGCTGTTGCTCGCCGGGTTCGCGGGGATCGTCGCGCTGTACCGGCGCGGGCTGCTGGCGCTGCGCAATCGGGCGCGGGCTGGCGACGCGCCGCAATCCACGCCACAGCCGGGGGGCACGTTCAGCGCAACCGAGCTGGACCGGTATGCCCGTCACATCGTGCTGCGCGAGATTGGCGGGCCGGGGCAGAAGCGCATGAAACAGGCGCGTATCCTCGTGATCGGGGCGGGTGGTCTTGGCGCGCCGGCCTTGCAGTATCTTGCCGCCGCCGGCATCGGTACAATCGGTGTGATCGACGATGACGTGGTGGAAAACGCCAACCTGCAACGGCAGGTCATCCACCGTGACGCAGATATCGGCATGCCCAAGGTGTTTTCCGCACAACAGGCGATGCTGGCCCAGAACCCGGCGGTGACGGTACGCCCCTATCACCGCAGGCTGACGTCTGAAATCGCCGCGGACCTGTTCGCGGAATATGACCTGATCCTTGACGGCACCGACAATTTCGACACCCGTTACCTGTCGAATGCCACGGCGGTGGCGGCGGGCAAGCCGCTGGTCTCGGGGGCCTTGTCGCAATGGGAAGGGCAGCTTTCGGTTTTTGACCCGGCGCATTCAGGCCCCTGTTATCAGTGTATATTCCCCGAGGCCCCGGCGCCCGGGCTGGCCCCCTCCTGTGCCGAGGCCGGGGTGATTGGCCCGCTGCCCGGAGTGGTGGGCGCGATGATGGCGGTCGAGGCGATCAAGGTGGTGACCGATGCCGGGGCACCGCTGCGGGGGCAGATGCTGATCTATGATGCGCTCTATGGCGAGACCCGCACCATCCGGCTTGCGCCGCGCGCGGATTGCCCGGTTTGCGGCGGCAAGGGGCGGGTGGGCTGACCCCCACAGCAGAAATCTCGCGCCGGCCACTGGACCCGGGGGCCGTGCGCTCCTAGCTTGCGTGTCAGAAGGAGATTGCCATGACCAACCCGATCCTGACCGACTGGAACACAGCGTTTCAGATTGCCCCTTTTGACGCGATCTCTGACAGCGATTTCGCCCCCGCGCTTGACACTGCGCTGGAGCAGCACAGGGCCGAGATCGCGGCGATTGCAACCAATTCCGAACCGGCAAGCTTTGCCAACACGGTCGAGGCGCTCGAGGCTGCGGGCGAGGCGCTGGACAAGGTCCTGTCGGTGTTCTTCACCGTATCCGGGGCCGACAGCAACCCGGACCGCGAGGCCCTGCAACGGGAATTCTCACCCAGGCTTGCGGCGCATTTCTCGGATATTTCCGCCAACAAGGTGCTGTTTCGGCGGGTGGCCGAACTCTGGGCGCGCAAGGATGAGTTGCGCCTGACCGCCGAGCAGGCGCGGGTTCTCCTGCTGACCCATCGCGGCCTGGTGCGGGCCGGCGCGGCGCTTGAAGGCGACGCGGAAGCGCGCATGAAAGAGATCAAGTCGCGGCTTGCCACGCTTGGGACCGCCTTTACCCAGAACCTGCTGGCGGATGAGCGGGAATGGTTCATGGAACTGTCCGAGGCCGATCTTGACGGGCTGCCGGCATTTGCCGTCGATGCGGCGCAGGCGGCGGGGCGGGAAAAGGGCGTGGCAGGGCCGGTTGTCACCCTGTCGCGGTCGATCATCGTGCCGTTCCTGCAATTCTCGCCGCGCCGCGATCTGCGCGAACGGGCCTATGCCGCTTGGGTGGCGCGTGGCGCGAATGGCGGCGATACGGATAACCGCGCGATTGCCGCCGAGATTCTGGCCCTGCGGCAGGAACGGGCGGCTTTGCTGGGATATGACAGCTTTGCGGACTACAAGCTGGAAACCGAAATGGCGCGCACGCCGGACAAGGTGCGCGACCTTTTGATGGCGGTCTGGGAACCGGCCAGGGCGCGCGCGGATCAGGATGCCGAGGTGCTCGCCCGGATGATGCATGAGGACGGTATCAACGGCGCTCTGGAGCCCTGGGACTGGCGGTATTATGCGGAGAAGCGGCGCAAGGCCGAGCATGACCTGGACGAGGCCGCGCTCAAGCCCTACCTGCAACTCGACCGGATGATCGAGGCGGCGTTTTCCTGTGCCAATCGCCTGTTCGGGCTGGAGTTCCGGGCGGTCGATCTGCCGTTGTATCACCCGGATTGCCGGGCGTGGGAGGTGACGCGCAAAGGCGAGCACGTGGCGCTGTTCATCGGGGATTACTTCGCGCGTGGATCGAAACGGTCCGGGGCCTGGTGCTCGGCGATGCGGTCGCAGGCCAGGTTCCCGCGTGTGCAGGCACCGATTGTCATCAATGTCTGCAACTTTGCCAAGGGCGATCCGGCGCTGTTGTCCTATGACGATGCGCGCACGCTGTTTCATGAATTCGGCCACGCGCTGCACCAGATGCTGTCGGATGTCACCTACGAGAGCATTTCGGGCACGTCGGTCGCGCGCGATTTCGTGGAATTGCCCAGCCAGCTCTATGAACACTGGCTGGAAGTGCCCGAAGTGCTGCGCGAATTTGCGGTACATGCGGAAACCGGCCAGGCGATGCCGGCAGAGATGCTCGACAAGGTGTTGGGTGCGGCGACGTTCGACATGGGCTTTCAGACCGTGGAATACGTGGCCTCGGCGATGGTTGACCTGGCGTTTCACCAGGGCGACGCCCCCGCCGATCCGATGGCGCGCCAGGCCGAGATCCTCGGAGAGCTGGGCATGCCGCACGCGATCGGGATGCGCCACGCCACGCCGCATTTCGCGCATGTCTTTGCGGGCGATGGATATTCCAGCGGCTATTACAGCTACATGTGGTCCGAGGTGATGGATGCCGATGCCTTTGCCGCCTTTGAAGAGGCCGGTGGCGCGTTCGATCCCGAGCGGGCGCAGGCGTTGGAAGAACATATCCTGTCCGCCGGCGGCTCGCAGGAACCGGATGTGCTCTATACCGCGTTCCGGGGGCGCCTGCCCGAGGTCGGAGCCCTGTTGAAAGGCCGCGGATTGGCGGCATGAAGGACACCAGAATGGACAAGCAAGTGACCGACCAGACCCAAGCCACGCCACAATCGGACCTGCACAAGGTTTCGGTATCCGATCCCGGTTTCGAGATGTACGTGGATCTCATGGCAAAATGCCTGACCGACATGATTTATGGCGGAGACCGGCGGATTGTGCGGCGCGGCAACAAGATCGCGTTTGACAGGAAAAAGCGCTTTCAGGGGCGCGACTGGCCGGTTGTCGGGCACAGCATGGCGGGGGTCCGGCGGTTGCAGAATGTCGCGCACCTGACCGACCGGGTGATCGCAGAGGACGTGCCGGGCGATTTCATCGAAACCGGCGTCTGGCGCGGCGGCGCGTCTGCGATGGTGCGCGGGGTGCTGAAGTTTCGCGGCATCGAGGACCGCAAGGTGTATCTTGCCGACAGTTTCGAGGGGCTGCCGCCCCCCAACGAAGAAGACTATCCGGCAGACAAGGGCAGCCGCTATCACACGCGCGGGCGGTTGGCCGTGGGGGTCGATGCGGTCAAGAAGACCTTTGAGGCCTATGACCTGCTGGATGATCGGGTCGAGTTCGTGGTCGGCTGGTTCAAGGACACGCTGCACAAGCTTGACGTGCCGCAATTCGCGTTGATCCGGCTGGACGGGGATATGTACGAGTCAACCATCCAGGCGATTTCGGCGCTTTATCCCCGGCTGGCTCCGGGCGGGTTTGTCATCGTCGACGACTATGGCGGGATCAAGGCCTGCCGCCAGGCGATCCACGATTACCGGGACGCGCAGGGGATCACCGAAGAGATCCACAAGATCGACCATACCGGCGTGTGGTGGCAGAAAACCTGATCCCCTAGGTTCAGTACCCGAGCGCGCGATCCACGACATGCAGGAACGGTTCGCCGGCTTCGCCCCGGCGGATGTTCTCGGCAATGGTCTGGCTCGCCGTGCCCTCGCGCGTGGCCGAGGCGATATGCGGCGTGACGGTGATGTTGGGATGCGCCCAGAACGGATGATCGGCGGGCAGCGGTTCGGCCCGGAACACGTCGAGTGTCGCATGGCTCAGCTGTCCGCTGTCAAGTGCGGCGACCAGCGCCGTGTCGTCGATCAACGGGCCGCGTCCCGGATTGATCACCACTGCGCCGCGCGGCAATTCGGCAAGCGTGTCGGCGTTCAGGATGTCGGTCGTGACCGGCGTGTCGGGCAGCAGCAGAACGAGGATCTGCGCGGTTGAAAGCGCGGTCTGCAACCCGTCATAGCCATGATGGGTGGCAACCTGCGGCACGGTCTTGGCGCTGCGGCTCCAGCCGCTGACGGGAAACCCGAGACCGGTCAGCGCGGCGGCGCAGGCCTGTCCAAGCGCGCCCATGCCCAGGATGGTGACCGGGCGGTCCTCGGCGAGCGGTGGCACGTCGCTGCGCCATTGCCCGTCCTGTCCGTGGATATGGGCATCCATCCCCAGGTGATGCCGCAACACGTGCCCGGTGACCCATTCGACCATGCCCTGTGTCAGCCCGTGATCGACCATCCGGGTCAGCGGCACGGTCAGGGTATCGTTATGCACCACGCCCTCGACCCCGGCCCAGAGGTTATGAACCGCCTTGAGCCGCGTATAGGGGCGGAAATCCTGAACCGGGCTGTTGGGCGCATAGATGATGTAATCGACCTCGGCGGGCGCGAAATCGGTGCGCAGGTCAAAGTCGATCCCGGTCTGCGACAGCGCCTGGGTCAGGGCTTTGGTCAGCGGCCCTTCATAGCTGTCCCAGCGTTCGGTTTTGGCGGCGAAGAGAATGTTGATGGTCAATGTGTTACCGTCTTTGTTGGCGTGGGCGATGGATATGGGCGCTGTGAACCAGCCCGAAGGCGACCATCAGGACCAGCATGGCCGAACCGCCATAACTGACCATGGGCAGGGGCACGCCGACAACCGGGGCAAGCCCCATGACCATCGACATGTTCACCGCGAAGAACAGGAAGAAATTGAGCCCGATCCCCAGCGTCACCAGCGAAGAAAACCGGTCGCGCGTGGCCAGTGCGGTGTAGACACAGAACACGATGATCAGCGCATAGAGCGTCAGCAGGGAAAACCCGCCGACAAAGCCGAACTCTTCGGCCAGCGTGGTAAAGATGAAATCGGTGTGTTTCTCGGGCAGGAAGTTCAGGCGTGATTGCGTACCCTGCATGAAACCCCGCCCGGTCCAGCCGCCCGAGCCCAGGGCGATCTTGGATTGGGTGATGTGATACCCGGCCCCCAGCGGGTCGCTTGAGGGATCGAGAAAGGTATCGATGCGGCGGTATTGGTAATTCTTGAGCAATTGCCATTCGGTGCCACGGCTTTCGAACACGGCGGTGACCAGGCCGACGCCGGCGGCGATGACGGCCGCGAAATAGGCCCAGTGTACACCGGCCAGAAACATCAGCCCGCCCCCCGCCGTCAGCAGCAGGATCGAGGTGCCAAGGTCGGGCTGTTTCAAGACCAGCGCCGTCGGCAGCAGGATCAACGCCACCGGGATCATCACCCAGAACGGGTGTGAGGTTTTCTTGGCGGGCAGCCAATCGTAATAGGCGGCCAGTACCATCACCAGCGAGATCTTCATCAATTCGGACGGTTGCAGGCGCATGAAGCCGAGGTTGATCCAGCGCTGCGCGCCCTTGCCCTCTTCGCCGATTGTCGCCACCAGCACCAGCAGCACGACCCCAACCAGATAGGCAAGCACCGACATGTTGCGCCAGAACCAGATCGGCACCATCGCCACGATCACCATGACCGCAAAGCCAAGCGCGAACCGCTTGATCTGGGGTTCCGCCCAGGGGCTGAACGAGCCGCCGGCAACCGAATAGAGCATCAGGAATCCGACGCTGGCGACGCTGATCAACAGCAGCGTCAGCGGCCAGTTCATGTGCAGCATCTTGCGCGGGCCGGTCGGTGTCGATTTGACGTTATGCTCGAGATAACTCATGCGCGGTCGCTCACCGGGGCGCTGACACCGGGGTAATCGCGGTGCAGGCGCTCTTGCTGGGCCTTGATCTTGCTGCGATCGCCGGCGGGATAGGCCGACAGGGGCGGGGTGTCGCCATAGAGGGCCTGCAACATCACGTCGCGGGCAATCGGGGCCGCGGCGGTCGATCCGCCGCCGCCATGTTCGACGATGACAGACACCGCATAGCGCGGGTTGTCATAGGGCGCGAAACACACATAGAGCGCGTGGTCGCGCCGTTCCCATGGCAGGTCGCGGTTATGAATCACGCCCGCCGCGCGTTCGGCCTTGGTGATGTTGCGCACCTGGCTGGTGCCGGTCTTGCCGGCCATGCGATAGGCGTCTTCGATGATGCGGCTGCGATAGGCGGTGCCCCGGCGGCTGTTGCACACGTCATACATGCCGCGCCGCACCTGCCGCAGGTGGTTTTCGTTCATGCCGAGCGAGTCGCCGGCGCCGCTGGGTTGCTCGATGCCGTTGATCTTCTTGACCAGGCGCGGCGTCACCGCACGTCCGGTTGCCAGCCGCGCCGACATCACCGCAAGCTGAAGCGGCGAGGCCAGCATATAGCCCTGGCCGATCGACGAGTTGGCGGTGTCGCCGATCCGCCAGACATCGTTGTGAACCCGTTCTTTCCATGCCCGGTCGGGGGCCAGCCCCTCGGCGACCGCCGACATCGGAATGTCGTGCCGTACCCCGAGTCCAAAGCGTTTGGCCATGGCGGAAATCTTGTCGATGCCGACCTTGATTGCAACGTCATAGTAATAGACGTCGCAGCTTTGCATCAGCGAGGCATTCAGGTCCACATGCCCGTGCCCGCCGCGTTTCCAGCAATGGAACCGCCGGCCGGACACTTCGAGATGCCCCGGACACCAGACGGTTTCCCCGGCACCGACCAACCCTTCTTCGAGCGCGGCCAGCGCCGTGATCATCTTGAAGGTCGAGCCGGGCGGGTAGGTGCCCTGCACCGTCTTGTTGGCCAGCGGGCGATAGGGGTCTTCGGTGAGACCGCGATAATCGGCCACCGAAATTCCCCGCACGAAGAGATTGGGATCAAAGCTCGGCGACGAGCAGATCGCCCGCAGATCGCCGGTTTCGCAATCGATCACCACGGCGGCGGCGCTTTCGGTGCCCAGACGTGCCTGCACATAGCCTTGCAGGTCGGCGTCGACGGTCAGTTGCAGGTCGGCACCCGATTGGCCCTCTTGCCGGTCCAGTTCGCGCATCACGCGCCCGGTGGCATTGACCTCGACCCGCTTGGCCCCGGCCTTGCCGCGCAGCACGTCTTCGCGCTTGGCTTCGAGCCCGACCTTGCCGATCTGGAATCGCGGGATCAGCAGCACCGGTTCGGGATCGTCGATCTGTTTCAGGTCATAGTCGCTGACCGGGCCGACATAGCCGATCACATGCGCCAGATCCGCGCGGCGCGGGTAGACGCGGGTCAAGCCGACTTCGGGCGTGATGCCGGGCAGGGCCGGGGCATTGACCGCGATCTTGCTGATGTCCTGCCAGCTGACCTGGTCGGCGAGGGTGATCGGCAGAAAGGGCGGGCTGCGCCGCATTTCGGTCAGCGCCTTGTTCAGGTCTTCCTCGTCCAGCTCCACGAGTTGGGACAGGTCGGCAATCACCTTTTCCACGTCGCCCGCATCCTCGGGGACGATGATGATCCGGTAGCTGGGCGAGTTATGGGCCAGCTGTTCGCCATTGCGGTCGAACAATTCGCCCCGCGCCGGTGGCAGCAGGCGGATATTGACGCGGTTTTCCTCGGCCAGCAGGCGGAACTGGTCGGCCTGATCCACCTGCATATAGCGCATCCGCATCCCCAGCGTCCCGATGAGCGCCAGCTGCGCCCCGCCGAGAACCAGCGTTCTGCGGCTCATCTGGCGGTGGGTCGACTCAAGTTCCCTCGGATTGCGTCGCATCAGCGGCTCCCCAGTGCGTCGGAATTGCCGGGCGACAGCTTGCGCACGCCCATAACGGTCTGGGTCACGAAGGCCACCAGCGGATATGCGGCCATGGTGAGGACCATTTGAACAAGATGCAGCGACAGCGGCGCCCTGTCCACCAGCGTCATCGTCAGAATGAGCCGGTCCAGCACGGTGATGCCGGCGATGACCACGCAGACATTGAACCATTCCACCACAAAGCTGGTTTCGCCATGGCTGTTGGAGCGACTCTTGAGGAATTCGCAGCCCAGAACCACCAGCAGCGCCATTAGCCCCGGGGGGCGCTGAAACAGCAGGTCCGCCATCAGGATAACCGCCGCCACGCTGAGCGGGGGCACATAATCCGGACGGCGCAGCACCCATGCGAGGGTAAAGGCGATCAGCAGATCGGGCGGTGCCCAGTTGCGTGGCGTGGTGTCCAGCGGGATCAGGTGGAAAAACACGATCAGCGCGCACAGGGCGATGAACCACAGGCGCATGGCCCATGTATGCGAGAGCGACATGTCACTCATCGCCTGCCGGTTCCGATTGTGCCGTGTCACGGGGGGCAAGCGGGGCGACGATATTGCCCGGATCCGATATCGCCTCGGTCCCGTGATGGCGCAGCACCCGCAGGAATTCGAGCCGCTCGTAATCCGCCGCCAGCCGGACGCGCAGCCGCCCGGAAGGGTCGGCGGCGACCTGACCGATCAACAGGCCCGCCGGGAACACCCCGCCATCGGCCGAGCTGATCACCCGGTCGCCGGGGCGCACGAGGTCGGTATTTTCGAGGAAATCCAGAATGGGTGCGGCCGAGTTGTCACCGGCCACCAGCGCGCCCTGGCCCGAGGGCTGGATGGTTGCGGGGACGGCGCTTGCCGCGTCGGTCAGCAGGATGACCCGCGACGTTGCCTCGCCGGTACCGGAAATGCGCCCCACGAGGCCGATGCCGTCCATCGCCGCCCAGCCATCGACGATACCGTCGCGCGCCCCGACATTCAGCAACACGGATTGCCGGAACGGAGATCCGGAATCCGCCATCACGACGCCGGTGATATAGGTCAGCCGCGGGTCGAGGCGGACATTACTGAGATCGAGGAGCCGGGCGTTTTCCTGTTCCAGTTGCAGCGCCGCTTCCTTCCAGGCCTGCATCTGCCGCAACTCGTCGCGCAGGTCGCGGTTTTGCTCGGCCAGCCGCTGGTAGCTCTGGAAATCGCGGATCAGGTTGATGGCGCCGGTGACAGGAACCATTGCCCAGCTCATGTTGGGCACGACCTTGTCGGTGACCTGGGCGCGAAACCGTTCGACCCGCGGGCTGTCGATCCGCCAGACGAGGAAAATTGCCAGTAGGCACAGGCACAGCACCCCCAGCAATAGCCGGCGCAGCGGGGTCGTATAGTCGTCGCGTTGTGAACGGTCCTTGGCCAACGGAACCTCATTTGCGGCGCGCGGGGCACCGGCAATCCATGCTAGGCGAGGGTGCGCGCCCTAGCTGTCGTAGTCAATCGCGTGTCGCAGTTGTTTTTCGAACTCCAGCGCCTTGCCGGTGCCCAGGGCAACACAGTTCAGGCTTTCATCGGCAATCGACACAGCCAGCCCGGTCTGCTCGCGCAGTGCCAGGTCGAGATCGCCCAGCAGCGCCCCGCCGCCGGTCAGCATCACGCCCCGGTCGACGATATCGGCGGCCAGGTCGGGCGGTGTCGTTTCCAGCGCGGTCATCACCGCTTCGCAGATTTGCTGCACCGGTTCGGACAGGGCTTCGGCAACCTGCGCCTGGCTGACTTCGAGTTCGCGCGGAACACCGTTCAGCAGGTCACGGCCGCGAATTTGCATCGACGCGCCGCGCCCGTCATCGGGCATCCGGGCGCTGCCGATGCTGGTCTTGATCCGCTCGGCGGTGCTTTCCCCGATCAGCAGGTTCTGCTGGCGGCGCAGATAGGCGATGATCGCCTCGTCCATGCGGTCGCCCCCGACCCGGATCGAGCGGGCATAGACGATGTCGCCAAGGCTCAGCACCGCGACTTCGGTGGTGCCGCCGCCAATATCCACGACCATGTTGCCGGTGGGATCGGTGATCGGCATCCCGGCCCCGATGGCCGCCGCGATCGGCTCCGCGATCAACCCCGCCTTGCGCGCCCCGGCGCTCAGCACCGAGGTGCGAATCGCGCGTTTTTCCACCGGCGTCGCACCGTGGGGCACACAGACGATGACCTTGGGTTTGGAAAAGGTCGAACGGCGGTGAACCTTGCGGATAAAGTGCTTGATCATCTCTTCGGCGGTGTCGAAATCCGCGATGACCCCTTCACGCATCGGGCGGATCGCCTCGATGGAACCGGGGGTCCGGCCCAGCATCAGCTTGGCATCCTCGCCCACCGCAAGCACCCGCTTGACGCCATCCTTGACGTGATAGGCGACCACCGAGGGTTCGCTCAGGATGATGCCCCGCCCCTTGACATAGACCAGCGTGTTGGCCGTTCCGAGGTCGATCGCCATGTCCGAGGCAAAGATGCCGCCCAAATTACCGAAGATCGACATGCACGTGGTCCTGTAGGTTACTGTAGATTGGGCCCGCGACTCGCAGCGAGCCAAGCCGTGCATCTTATATGCCCGTGCCGGTTTGTGCGAAAGGTCCGAATTCCCGCCGATCAGCGCATTATTGCCCGTTCGGGCGATGACGCCGCGCAAGGCGGGGGCAGGGTGCAGATCGGGCAAGCCATGAAAAGCACGGGGTTTTCCGGCAATATGACGGTTCGGTTGCCGCCACGTGCCCTTGCATCCCGGCAATGACGGGCTTGTCGCATTTACATGGCGGTTCTAGACTCGGGCGCAAAACCGGACCGGGCAACAGACCCGTGCCGACAACAAGGAGACCACCATGTTCAGATTTCTGATCGGCACGACCTTGGTGCTGGGGCTGTTCTGCACGGCTGCCGTCGCGGCGCCGCTGAAGTTGACGCCCGCCAAGCCGCAACCCTCGTCGGTCAAGAGCGGGCTAAACGTGACCTATGGCTATTCGGAAACCAAATTCAAGACATTGTCGCGGGCCAGGCAAATCCATGATGCGAACCCGCAGCGCGGGCAACCGTTGCGCGGGCTGGACTATCGCGAAAAGGAATTCGGCGAGCTTAACCTGACCGCAACGCAACCGTGGTATTTCGCCGCCAGGATCAAGGGCTATTACCGCTTTGATGCGCCCGGGGTCTATGACATCGAGATGTTCACCAATGACGGTCTGGATGCCTATATCGGCGGTCAGAAGGTCGGGTATTTCTCGGGTATCCAGGGCTGCGAAGGCACCGTGGTAACCCAGGTCGAGGCACCGGTGGCGGGTTGGTATGACCTCAGCATCCTCTATTATCAGAATGCCGGCACCTCCTGTCTGATGATGAAGGCCGGCCCGGCCGGGCAAAAGCGCAGCTGGGTGGCCAACACCGCCTTTGGCCGCTGACAGGGGAGGCGCGCACGAACGATCCCGCGCGCGCCGATCGGGACAGCTTTCCGTGTGCCCGCGTCAGGACACGTCCTTGTAGCTGATCTCGCGGACATCGCTGCCGGGCGCGGATTTCTCGCGCCGGGTGATCAGCCGGTTGAGCGCGTTGACATAGGCCTTGGCGCTGGCGACCACGGTATCGGTATTGGCCGATTGCCCGGTCGAGATCATCCCGTCCTCTTCCAGACGAACCGAGACGGTTGCCTGGGCGTCGGTGCCCGCGGTCACGGCGTGAACCTGGTAGAGTTGCAGTTGCGCGGCGTTGGGGAACAATTCGCGAATGGCCTTGAACGAGGCATCGACAGGTCCGTCACCATGGGCAGTGGCCGTAACATCCTTGCCGTCGATTTCCATCTCGATGGTCGCCTCGGCGGGGCCGCCGGTGCCACAGACCACTTTCATCGACACGATTTGCAGATGGTCGTTCTCGGGATCTTCGCCCGCCCGCATCAGCGCGACGATGTCATCGTCGAACACTTCTTTCTTGCGGTCGGCAAGTTCCTTGAACCGCACGAACAGATCCTTGAGCTGGTTGTCGCCCACTTCGAACCCAAGCTGTTCGAGCTTGTCGCGCAGCGCGGCGCGGCCCGAATGCTTGCCCATGACAAGGTTTGACTCGGTCAACCCCACGTCCTCGGGGCGCATGATCTCGAAATTCTCGGGGTTCTTGAGCATCCCGTCCTGGTGAATGCCGGATTCATGCGCAAAGGCGTTCTTGCCGACGATGGCCTTGTTGAACTGCACCGCAAAGCCGCTGACGGTGGCGACGCGGCGGCTGATATTCATGATCTTGCTGGTGTCGATCCCGGTGCGCCAGGGCATGATGTCGTAGCGGACCTTCAACGCCATCACCACCTCTTCGAGCGCCGTGTTGCCCGCACGTTCGCCCAGGCCGTTGATCGTGCATTCGATCTGGCGGGCACCACCGGCCACGGCGGCAAGGCTGTTGGCGGTCGCCATGCCAAGGTCGTTGTGGCAATGGGTGGCAAAGATCACCTCGTCGGCCCCCGGCACCTCGGCGATCAGCCGCTTGATCAGGTCGGCGCTTTCCGCCGGCGCGGTATAGCCCACGGTGTCGGGGATGTTGATGGTGCTGGCACCGGCCTTGATGGCGATTTCGACAACGCGTTTGAGGTAATCCCATTCGGTGCGGGTGGCATCCATCGGCGACCATTGCACGTTGTCACAGAGGTTGCGCGCATGGGTCACGGTTTCGTGGATCCGGTCGGCCATTTCATCCTGCGTGAGGTTCGGAATGGCGCGATGCAGCGGCGAGGTGCCGATGAACGTGTGAATGCGGGGCCGCGCCGCGTTCCTGACGGCCTCCCAGCAGCGGTCGATATCGCCGATATTGGCGCGGGCAAGGCCGCAGATCACGCTGTTGCGGGCGTTTGCCGCGATTTCGCTGACCGCCTTGAAATCGCCCTCGGAGGCGATCGGGAAACCGGCCTCGATGATGTCGACGCCCATCTCGTCGAGCAATCCCGCGATTTCAAGCTTTTCCGCATGGGTCATGGTCGCGCCCGGGCTCTGTTCGCCATCGCGCAAGGTGGTATCGAAGATCAAGACGCGATCTTTGTCAGTTGTCTGTGTCATGTCGGGTTCTTTCGTATCTGTCCTAAAGCCAATGGCGCGCAGGCTGCATCCTCTGAGCGGGCGCGCCGAATGGCACGCTCAGAGGCGCGTTAGGATCAGTAGGCCGCACAGCGACGCACCGCCGGGGGCGGGAGCGAAACGGATATGTGCGTCATGTGTCATGGGCACAGGTTATATCGGCCCGGCTGAAAATGAAAAGGCTGTTTTTGCGTCCGCCGTGGGGCGGGGCCGGGCTGTGACCGGACGGGGCGGCGCGGGGCGGATTACTCCTGCGTTGCCGTGGCCTGGGGTTTCAGCGCGCCGTTTTCCCATTCGCCGCTTTCCTGCTGACCGCTGGCATAGCGCATTGTGCCTTCGCCGTGGCGCTTGCCGCCGAGGAATTGGCCCTCGTAGACATCGCCGTTGGAATAGGTGGCGCGTCCGCTGCCGGTGATCGCGCCCGATGTCCAGTCGCCCTCATAGGTAAAGCCGTTTTGCATCACGATCTTGCCGGTGCCGTGGCGCGCGCCCTTGTCGAACGCGCCCTCATAGACCGAACCATCCGCATAGGTCGCCTTGCCGGTGCCCTGCCGCTGGCCATCCACCCAGCCGCCTTCATAGCGATAGCCGTCCGAATAGGTCATGACGCCGCTGCCGTGGTTCAGCGCGTTCTTGAATTCGCCCGCGTAAACCACGCCGTTGGGATAGGTCGCGGTGCCGCTTCCCTCGATGACCCCGGCCACCCAGCTGCCTTCATAGGATGACCCGTCGGGATAGGTGATCGTGCCGATGCCATCCGCGAGATCGTCGCTGAACTCGCCCACATAGATCGACCCGTCAGGATAGGTCACCCGGCCATTGCCGGCGATTTTCCCGGCCGCCCATGTGCCCGCATACACATAGCCGTCCGAACCGGTGAACGTGCCGGTGCCGTCGCGGTGATCCTCGGCGAAATCACCCTCGTAGCTGTCGCCATTGGCATAGTCGACGCGCCCTTTGCCCTGCCGGCGGCCACCCACGAACTGACCGGAATAGGTGTCTCCATTGGGCTGCACGAGCGTGCCTGAGCCATCGAACTGGCCGTTTTTCCATTCGCCCTCATAGACCAGCCCGTCGGGCAGGGTCAGCTTGCCGTTGCCCGAGCGCTTGCCAGCAAGCAACTCTCCCTCATAGACCGCGCCATCCGCGTATGTGATCACGCCCGTGCCCTGTTTGACCCCGTCAACCCAGGCCCCGACATATTCATATCCCTCGGGATCCTGCATGGTGCCGGTGCCGTGATGCTGCGCGTCGCGAAACGTGCCCTCATAGCGCACGCCATTGGCATAGACCGCGACACCGCTCCCGTTGATCGCCCCATCGGCCCATTCGCCCTCATAGGTGCCGCCATCGGCAAAGACGATTTTTCCTGTACCCTGCGGCTTGCCCTTGGCGAATTCCCCTTCATAAACCGAGCCATCGGGGAAATGCGCGATGCCCGAGCCGGTGATCTCGCCATCAACCCAGTCGCCGGTGTATTCATAGCCGTTGGGCAGGGTATAGGTGCCGGTGCCGTGTTGCAGCCCGCCGCGAAAAGTCCCTTCGTAGACGCCGCCGATATCGTCCTGCTTGATCAGGACCTGATCGCTCTGCGCCAGCGCCGGGCCAGCGGGGGACAGGACCATCATCAGGGCCAGCATTGCGGATGCGGTCGCTGAAGATCGGCGAAATACGGTCGGAAATGTCATGAGATGCCCTGTTGCCCGATGTGCTGGCGGCTTCTGCGCCCTGTGGGCCGAAATTAGGCGAGCATGCCGGATTGAGCAATGTCTTTTGCCGCTGCTCCCTTTCACTCGGGCGATGATCTGCTAAATGGCAGGGGATGGTTCTGGGCACGAGGGCAGTATGGCTGACCGATTTCGCATAACTCTGGCGCAACTCAACCCGGTTGTCGGCGATCTGGCCGGCAATGCCGACAAGGCGCGTGCCGCATGGGAACAGGGGCGCGAGGCGGGGGCCGACCTCGTGGCGCTGCCGGAAATGTTCATCACCGGCTACAATGCGCAGGATCTGGTGATGAAGCCGGCCTTTCACACGGCGGCGATTGAGGCGGTCCGCCAGCTGGCCGCCGACTGCGCCGGTGGGCCGGCCATGGCGATCGGCGGACCATGGGTCGAAGGGACCGAGCTCTTCAACAGCTACCTGATCCTGCGGGGTGGCCAGGTTGTCAGCACCGTGTTCAAGCATCACCTGCCCAACGAAACGGTGTTTGACGAGGTGCGCATATTCGACACCGGGCCGCTTGGCGGACCCTATGCGGTCGGCAATGTGCGGATCGGCTCGCCGATCTGCGAGGATGCCTGGCACGAGGACGTGGCCGAGACGCTGGCGGAAACCGGGGCCGAGTTCCTGCTCATCCCCAACGGGTCGCCCTATTACCGCAACAAGTTCGAAACACGGCTGAATCACATGGTGGCCCGCGTCGTCGAAACCGGTTTGCCGCTGATCTATCTCAACATGGTGGGCGGGCAGGATGACCAGGTCTTTGACGGCGGCAGCTTTGCGCTGAACCCCGGTGGCGAACTGGCCTTGCAGATGCCGCTGTTTGATGAGGCGATCACCCATCTGGACCTTGAGCGTTCCGACGCCGGATGGCGCATCGTGCCCGGTGTCGAGCATTCGCATCCCGACGCATACGAACAGGATTATCGCGTGATGGTCACCGGCCTGCGCGATTACATGGCCAAGTCGGGCTTTTCCAAGGTTCTGCTGGGGCTGTCCGGCGGCGTTGACAGCGCCATTGTCGCGACCATTGCCGCCGATGCGCTGGGCCCGCAGAACGTGCGCTGTGTGATGCTGCCCTCGGAATATACCAGCGCCGAGAGCCTTGCGGATGCCGAGGCCGTCGCCAGGGCGCTTGGGTGTCGCTATGACTATCTTCCCATCAGCGAGGGGCGCGCCGCGATCACCAACACGCTCGCGCCGTTTTTCGAAGGCACCGAGCCGGGGTTGACCGAAGAAAACATCCAGTCCCGCCTGCGCGGGCTGCTGCTCATGGCGATGAGCAACAAGTTCGGCGAAATGCTGCTGACCACCGGTAACAAGTCCGAAGTGGCGGTCGGTTATGCCACCATCTATGGCGACATGGCGGGGGGCTATAACCCGATCAAGGATCTCTACAAGACCCGGGTGTTCGAAACCTGCCGCTGGCGCAATGCCAATCATCGCGACTGGATGATGGGACCGGCGGGCGAGGTGATCCGCCCCAACGTGATCGACAAACCGCCCTCGGCGGAACTGCGCGAAGACCAGAAAGACAGCGACAGCCTACCGGATTATCCGGATCTCGATGCGATGCTGGACATCCTCGTGGACAGGGACGGGTCGATTGCCGATTGTGTCGCCGCCGGGTTTGACCGGGCCATCGCGCAAAAGGTCGAGCGGCTGATTTACATCAGCGAATACAAGCGGTTCCAGTCCGCACCGGGGCCGCGCCTGACCAAGGGGGCGTTCTGGCTTGACCGGCGCTATCCGATCGTCAATCGCTGGCGCGATCCAAGCTGATCATTCCCACCAGCGGTCAATCCGCGCGATGTCGTCATCGGACCAGCCGAAATGGTGGGCAAATTCGTGGATCGTGACATGCGCGATCAACGTGTCGAGCGGCACGGATCGCCGGTCGCGCCATTCCGCGAGGATCGGTTCACGAAACAGCCACACGGTATCGGGCTGCGCCGGTTGGTCCCAGACCGATTTCATGGTCATCGGGGTGCCTTCGTACAAGCCGGTCAGGAGCAGGGGGTCGCTCATCCCGAGATCGCGCAGCATCTGCTGCGATGGCCTGTCCGCTACGCAAAGCGCCACGTCCCGCGCCGGGTCGCGAAACGGGTCCGGAAGCGTATCGACCGTAGCGCGGGCCACGGTTTCGAAATGATCGAGGGTTGGAGGCATGGTCATGCGCATCATATGGCGCGGGATCGCCGCGAATTGAAGATGCGGCGCGAATCGTGGGTGGCGGACCCGGACAGGCCCGCCACAGGCGGGATCACAGCATCAATTGATAGCTGTGCGGCACATAGTGGAACCCATCGCCGCGCGTTTCCACATAGCCGATAGCGGGCCATGGCATGTGGTAGCCGATCATCGGAACCCCGTCGGCGGCCAGCATCCCGAGGAGCTTGCGCCGGGTCTGCGCGGCCATTTCCTTGTCCATGTCGAATTTCACTTCCCAATCCGGATAGGCGAGCGACCAGACATAATGGTTGGTGAAATCCGCGCCGATCAGCAATTGCTTGCCGCCGCTGTCCAGCAGATAGGTCATGTGTCCGGGGGTGTGGCCAAAAGCCTGCATCGCGGTGATGCCGCCGGTCACGTCTCCGCCGTCGGCCAGAAAGGTGGTCTGTTCGGCCAGGGGCTTCATCTTGGCATCAAATGTTTCGTTGCCCATGGCGCTCCAGGCGTCGAATTCGGTCGATCCGGTGACATAGCGGGCATTGGGATAGGTCGGGGCGTCACCGTTCATCACGCCGCCGATATGGTCGCCATGCATGTGGGTGATGACGACAACATCCACCATGTCGGGCGAATACCCGGCGGCGGCAAGCGCGGCGGTTGTGCCCTCTGCCGACAGGCCGGTGTCAAACAGCACAAGTTCCGATCCGGTGTTGACGATGGTGGGGGTGAAAAAGAACTGCGCCTGGTCGATCGGAAGATGCGCCGCGTCCGAGGCTTCCTTGAAAGCTTCGGGGGACACGTTCATGCCAAAGATCGCCTGGGGATCCGGAACCGCACGGGTACCGGCAAGGATGGTGGTGACTTCGAACTCTCCCAGCTTGAAGCGCTTGTAGGGGGCGTCGGCGGCCCCCATCATCGGGGCGGCGGCACGGGTCCGGGTGGCGGCGGTGGCCAAGGGCAGCGCAGCAGCCCCGGCCAATGCGGCGCGACGGGTCAGTTTGGTCATCGGGCAATCTCCTGGGTTCGGTGCATTACGGACATGATAGAACCGTTCCGGCATTTGGCCACAGGTTGTTTGCCCGGTTTGGCAGCGCGCACCGAGATGTGATAGGGCGATGCCATGAGCGCGAACAAGACCCAGCCGAACGATGCAAATGTGAGCGATTTTCTCGCTGGCGTCGAGCCGCGCCGCCGCGCGGAAGAGGGCGCGCGTCTGGATCGGCTGTTTCGCGCGGTTACGGGGTTTCAGCCGCGGATGTGGGGCGGCAGCATCGTGGGGTACGGGCGCTATCACTATGTCTATGACAGTGGGCGCGAGGGGGATTTCCTCGCCACCGGGTTTTCCCCGCGCAAGGCGGCGCTGTCGATCTATATCATGCCCGGCTACGGGGATTTCGCGGGTATTCTGGGGCGGCTGGGCAAACATCGGATCGGCAAGTCCTGTCTTTATGTCAACAAGCTGGCGGATATCGACATGGAGGTGCTGGGCGAGTTGATCCGCGCCGGGCTTGACGATCTTGGGACGCGTTGGCCGGTGCACCGCGAATGATGCGCCAGTTGGCGCTCTGGCTGGACAATGGCGCATCCCTGTGACAACAGGTCGCCGAACAGGAGACACCGATGACAACCACCCGTTTTGCCCCTTCGCCTACCGGCTATATCCATGTTGGAAACCTGCGCACGGCGCTGATGAACTACATGATCGCGCGCAAGTCGGGCGGTACGTTCATCCTGCGCATCGACGACACCGACCCGGAACGCTCCAAGGAAGCCTATGTGGACGCGATCAAGCAGGATCTCGACTGGCTGGGGCTGCACTGGGACCGGGTTGAACGGCAATCCGAGCGGCTGGACCGTTATGCGGAGGCGGCGGAGCGTCTGCGCGGGATGGGGCGGTTCTACGAGGCGTTCGAGACGCCGACCGAATTGGACCTCAAGCGCAAGAAACAGCTGAACATGGGCAAGCCGCCGGTCTATGATCGCGCGGCGCTGAACCTGAGCGAGGCGGAACAGGAGGCCCTGCGCGCCGAACGCGGCGACGGGGTCTGGCGGTTCAAGCTCGATCACGAACGGATCGAGTGGGCCGATGGAATCCTTGGGGATATTTCCATCGATGCCGCCAGCGTCAGCGATCCGGTGCTGATCCGGGGCGATGGCCAGGTGCTCTATACGATTGCGTCGGTGGTCGATGACACCGAGATGGGCGTGACTGACGTGGTGCGCGGTTCGGACCACGTGACCAACACCGCAACACAGATCCAGATCATCCGCGCGCTCGGGTTCGAGCCGCCGCGCTTTGCGCATCATTCGCTGCTGACCGGCCCGCAGGGCGAGGCATTGAGCAAGCGGTTGGGCACATTGGCCTTGCGGGACCTGCGCGATCGGGGGGTGCAGCCGATGGCGCTGCTGAGCCTGCTGGCGCGGCTGGGGTCGAGCGATCCGGTGGAACTGCGCGGCAGCATGGACGAGTTGGTCGAAGGATTTGACATTTCCCGTTTCGGCAGCGCACCGACCAAGTTCGATGTCGACGACCTGTTCCCGCTGACCGGGCATTACCTGCAAGGTCTGCCGCTGTCAGACGTGCGCGGCGCGGTGGCGGCAGCGGGGGTGCCGGAGGATATTGCCGAGGCTTTCTGGCTGATGGCGCGCGACAATATCACCACGCTGGGCGATCTTGAGGCATGGTGGACCCTGTGCCGGGATGGCGCGGAGCCATTGATCGCGGAGGAGGACAGCGCGTTCGTCGCGCAGGCGATGGCGCTGTTGCCGGATGGGCCCTATGATGGCGACACCTGGAGCAGCTGGACCAATGCGGTGAAGGCCGCAACCGGGCGCAAGGGGAAGGGGCTGTTCATGCCGTTGCGCAAGGCGGTGACCGGGATGGAGCGCGGGCCGGAAATGGCGGCGCTGATGCCGTTGATGCAGGTTGTACGGGCGCGCGCCTGACGCGGCACCTGCGCCTGTGGAGGCTGCGGGAGCCTCCGGCGGGAGTATTTGTCCAAAGCTGAAGGGGCGGTGAGTCAGTCGGCTGTGGTGGTCACGATGCGGGCCCCGATCGCCGCGAGCCGGTCGTCGACACAGGCGGTTTCATCGGGAGTCAGATGTTGGTGGCGCGGGTAGCGCGGGGCGTTGCGATCATCAAGGATCGGGATGTCCCATCCCCGCGTCGTTTCAAAGAAGCGGTCGGCGCCGGTTTCGCCGAATTCCCGCAAGTAGCCCTGGATCACCACGTCAAGATAGCTGAGCAGGATCGGGTGGCGGTTTGCCGGCGCGATGTGGCGGGTCCGGGGGACGCTGTAGACCGCGATTTCGACGGGGAAAGTCAAGGGGTGTGTGACCGAGGCGGTTGCCGGGATGCGGTCATAGGCCCATTCGCGTTGGTCCAGCGTCTGCCAGTCGTCGTTCGGCACATGGGCGATCAGCCCGTCGATGGCGGTGCCGGGCGCGGGTATTGCCGTGAGAAAAGCCACCGGGCGCAGATCGGTATGCCGCCAGGCGCGGCACCAGCCGGTCAGCCGGGCGGGCTGTGGATTGGTGAAGTCGTGGGTGGCGCAGTTCACGAGGCTGCCATAGCCGAAGCAATAGGGGGCTGCTGTCATCCGGGTCCGTGCTGTTTCTATTGATGTATGTCAAACCGCTTTTTCGCGCGATGTGCGACAAGTTGCAATCCGAAGGATCCGGGGAGCGAGGGCGTGAGAATCACCAAGAGGACCAACATCGCGGTGCGATTGTTGATGTATTGTGCGGCCAATGGCGGTCGGCTTGTGACCAAGGCGGAGATCGCGGAATGCTGCAAGGTGTCCGAGAACCACCTGGCGCAGGTGATCAACCAGTTGAGCCAGTTATGCTATCTGCACACGCAGCGGGGGCGCAACGGGGGGATGACGCTGGCGCGCAGGCCGGAGAACATCCGGATCGGCGATGTGTTCCGCGATGTCGAGGGCGAGCCGCCGGTGTCGGAGTGTTTTGCGGATGCCGATAACAGCTGCCCGCTTGTCGCGTCCTGCCGGTTGCGACTGGCGCTCAGGGATGCGGTGTCGGCGTTTTATGCGAGCCTTGACGGCATCACGCTGGATGCGCTGGTTTGTGACAATACCGATCTGTTGCGGCTCTTGCAGCCGGTTGCCTGTTCGCGCTGATCATTCGCGGCCACGCAACACGCGGGCCGGGCGGCTGGCGAGGGGACGCCAGGCAAAGCCGAGACCGGCGAGCAATGTGGCAAGGACGCCGCCGGCCACGATGCCCAGGGCAGAGGGCCAGATCACGGTGAAATCGGTATCCATGATGAAATGGCTGACCGCCCATCCCCCGGCTATGCCGGCGGCCAGAGCGACGCTGCCCGCGGCGGCTCCGAGCAGTGCGGCGCGCAGGGCGAAGCTGGCGAGGATGCGGCTGCGGGCCGCTCCCAGGGTCTTGAGCAGGGCGGCTTCGTAGGTGCGGGCCTGTTCGCCGGCGGCGGCGGCACCGATCAGCACCAGAAAACCGGTCAGCAGCGTGGCCGCCGCGCCATAGGACGTGGCGGCGGCCAGCCCGGCGAGCACTTCGGAGGCGCGGTTGATGGCATCGCGCACCCGGATGGCGGTGATGTTGGGATAGGCGTTTGCCAGGTCGCGCAGGATCTGGGTTTCGGCGGCGTCTTCGGCATAGACGGTGGCGATGAAGCTGTGGGGCGCGCCAGCCAGCGCCGAAGGGTTCATCGACATGACAAAGCCCAACCCGCCGGTGGAGAAATCGACCTCGCGGAAGCTGGCGATCGTGGCGGTGATGTCGCGCCCCAGGATGTTGACCGTGAGCGTGTCACCCAAGGCCAGGCCCAGTTCGGCGGCCTCTTCGGCGGCAAAGCTGATCAGGGGCGGGCCGTCATAGTCGGAGGGCCACCATTGCCCGGCGACCAGCCGCGTGCTGTCGGGCATGTCGGCGGCATAGGTCAGGCCGCGATCGCCTTCGACGACCCAGTGGCCTCCTGCGACCTCCTGGGCGGGACGGCCGTTGATGCGGGTCACGACCCCGCGCAGCATCGGGGCGGTTTCCACCCGGCTGACGGCGGGATCGGTGGCAAGCCGTTCGCTGAAGCCGTCGATCTGGTCCTGCTGGATGTCGACAAAGAAGTATGACGGCGCGATGTCGGGCAGGTTGCCGGAAATCGCGTTGCGCAGGTTGCCATCGATCTGGCCGACCGCCGCGAGCACCGACAGGCCAAGCCCCAGCGACAGGACAACCGAGGTTGCGCCTTCGCCGGGGCCGGAAATCGCCGACAGCGCCCATCGCAGGGCGGGGCGGCCACGGGCGATGTTGCCGGAACGGCGTGCGAGCGTGCGGATCAGGATCGCCGAGATCGCCAGCAGGGCGAGCGCAAAGGCAAGGCCGCCCGTGGTCCACAGGGTCAGCCGCGCGGTTCCGCTGAACCACGTGGCGAGCCCGACAAGGGCGGCGAGGCCGATGGCAAGGGCGATGAGATAGCGCAGCGGCGGGATCAGGCGCGCGCCGGCCAGAGCATCGCGGAACAGGGTCGCGGCGCGGACTTCTTCGGTGCGCGCCAGCGGCCAGAGCGTGAAGATCAGCGCCGTCAGAAGGCCGTAAATGCCGGCTTCGGCGAGCGGCGCGGGATAGATGGTAAAGGCGGCGGGAATCGGCAGTTGCGCCTCGATCAGCGGGGCCACAAGAACCGGGACCAAGGCGCCAAGGGTCAGCCCGAGCACGATCCCGACCAGCGACAGCAGGCCGATCTGCAGGAAATAGGTCTGAAAGATCGTGTTGCGATCCGCGCCCAGGGTGCGCAGGGTTGCGATCACGTTGGTCTTGCCCGCGAGATAGGCGCGCACGGCGGCGGAGACGCCGACACCGCCCACTGCAAGCCCCGACAGGCCCACCAGAACCAGGAACGAACCGAGCCGGTTGACGAATTCCGCGACACCCGGCGCGCCGTTGCGGGCGTCCGACCAGCGCAGGCCGGAATTCTCGAACCGAGCGCGTGCCTCGGTGGCGAGCCCGTCAAGATCGCTGCCCGGCGGCAGGGACAGGCGGTACTTGGTGGAAAAGAGCGAGCCGGGCGACAACAGGCCGGATTCCGCCAGGGCCTTGGTCGCGACCAGCGTACGGGGGCCGAGGCCAAAGCCTTCGGAGGCCCCGTCAGGCTCATGCGCCAGCGTTGCCATCAGGACAAACTCCTGGGTGCCCAGCCGGAACCGATCGCCCGCGACCAGGCCCAGCCGGTCCATCAAGACCCGATCCATTACCGCGCCGGGCAGGCCATCGCGCCCCGCGAGCGCGTCTTGCAGGGGCATGTCCGGGGCCAGCCGCGCGGTGCCGACCAGCGGATAGGCGTCATCGACCGATTTGACCTGGGTCAGGCCGCGTTCGGTTTCGCCATCGCGCGTCACAACCGCCATCGAGCGGAAATCGACGATCTCGGAGATCGCCGTGGCGGTATCGCGCATCCACAGGCGTTCATCCTCGGAGGCAAAGCGGTAGGTGAACCGCATCTGGGCGTCCCCGCCGAGCAACGCCGCCCCTTCGCGGGTCAGCCCCGCCTCGATCGAGGCGCGGATCGTGCCGATTGCGGCAATGGCCGCGACACCGAGGGTAAGACAGGCGAGAAAGATGCGAAACCCGCGCAGCCCGCCACGCAATTCGCGCCGGGCAAAGCGCGCGGCAAGGCGCAGGCTCATTCGGCGGCCTCGCGCTCGATCTCGGGTGCGATTGAGCCGTCGCGCAGGCGGATCACCCGGTCACAGCGGGCGGCGAGCTCGTTGGAATGGGTAACCAGCACCAGCGTCGCCCCGTGCCGGTCGCGCAGGCCAAAGAGCAGGTCCATGATCGCGGCCCCGTTTGCTTCGTCAAGGTTGCCGGTGGGTTCATCCGCCAACAGGATATGCGGGCGCGGGGCCGAGGCGCGGGCCAGTGCCACGCGCTGCTGTTCGCCGCCTGACATCTGCGCGGGATAGTGATTGGCGCGACTCGCCAGCCCCACGGCTTCCAGTTCGGCGGCGGCCCGGTCAAACGCGTCCTTGACCCCGGCGAGCTCCAGCGGCGTGGCCACGTTTTCCAGCGCCGTCATGGTCGGGATCAGGTGAAAGGACTGAAACACCACCCCCATGTGATCACGGCGAAACCGGGCCAGCGCGTCTTCGTCCATCGCGGTCAGGTCATGGCCGAGCGCGGTGATCGCCCCCGAGGTTGCCTGTTCCAGCCCGCCCATCAGCATCAGCAGCGAGGATTTTCCCGACCCCGACGGCCCGATCAGCCCGAGGGTTTCGCCCCGGTTCACGTCCAAAGTGACAGAGTGCAGGATATCGACGGGCCCGGCATTGCCATTCAGCGACAAAGAGGCATCTTTAAGTGAGAGGATCGGCTCGGTCATGGGCCCCGGTTCATTAGGTGTAACAGATGGCATATGGAGTGATTGACGGAATGCGCAAGGTCTTGGCTGGCATTGTTTTATCGATTTTCGGGTTCGCGGCCAATGCCGGACAGGTGACAATCGCCGCGTTGGGCGACAGCCTGACGCAGGGGTACGGGCTGTTGCAGCAGGATGGGTTCGTGCCGCAATTGCAGGGCTGGCTGCGGGCGCGGGGGGCGGATGTGACCGTGATCAATGCCGGTGTGTCCGGCGATACCACGGCGGGCGGCGCGGCGCGGGTGGCATGGACGCTGACCCCCGAGGTGGACGGCATGATCGTGGCGCTTGGCGGGAATGACCTGTTGCGGGGCATCGCACCCGAGGTCAGCCGTGGCAACCTGGACAGGATCCTCGCGGCCGCGTCACAGGCGGATGTGGATGTGTTGCTCGTCGGGATGCAGGCACCGGGAAACTATGGGCCCGAGTACAAGGCGGCGTTTGACGCGATCTATCCGGAACTGGCCGCCGAATATGGCACGCTCTACGAAGAGAGCTTTTTCGCCGGCATTGCTGGCGATACGGCGGACCCTGCCGAGATGCGCAAGTTCATGCAGGATGACGGCATCCACCCCGCTCCCGAGGGTGTGCGCATGATTGTCGGGGTGATCGGTCCGCGCGTGCTCGAACTGGTCAGGCAGATCGAAGCGGCGCAATAGGCGATGCCGGGGCGGGTGTTCCTGACAGAGCCGCCCGCTGCGCTGGCCGCGGCGCTTGGCGTGTCGCCCGATCCGGTGTCCGAAGAGCCTGCGCGGCTCAACATCGCGCCGGGACAGGATGTCGTGGCGCTGAGCGCGAACGGGTTGATGCGGATGCGTTGGGGCATCATTCCCGTCGGGCGGGTCAATGCGCGGGGGCGCCCGGTGATGGAAACCATCGTCAATGCCCGCTCGGAAACCGTGTTTGACAAGACCGCCTTTGCGGGGATGGGGCGGGCCATCTTGCCGGTCAATGGCTGGTACGAATGGACCGGCGAAAAACGCCGCAAGACGGCGTGGCGGATCACGCCGCTTGAGGGCGGATTGCTGTATTTCGCGGCGATCAGCGATGTCTGGCAGGCACCGGGCGGACAGCGGCTGCACCAGCTGGCCCCCGTGACCTGCGCGCCTTCGGGGGACGTGCACGATGTGCATCACCGCATGGCGGTGATCCTGAACAAGGCGGATATCGCCGCGTGGTTGCACGCCCCGGACGCCGAGGCGCAGCAATTGATGCGCCCGTGGCCCGATGGACGGCTGACGGTTGAACCGGCGGCGGGCATCGACTGGACCGCGCCCTGAAACATCGGCGCGACCGCGCGGTTGTGCGGGTCAGAGAACCGTGACGACGGTGCCGATGGGCACCCGCTGATACAGGTCGATGACGTGTTCGTTCAGCATCCGGATACAGCCATTTGAGGCCGAATGGCCGATGGTTTCCGGCTGGGTGGTGCCGTGGATGCGGAAATAGGTGTCCACCCCGTTCTGAAAGAGATAGAGCGCCCGCGCGCCCAGCGGGTTGTCGGGCCCGCCCGGCTGGACATATTTGTTGCCCTTGAAACGGCCATAGGTCTGGGGGCTGCGCTCGATCATCTCGTCCGTGGGGCGCCAGCTTGGCCATTCCTTCTTGACATCGATCGTCGCGGAGCCGGTAAATTCGAGCCCGGCCTTGCCGACCCCGACGCCATAGCGGATGGCCTTGCGCGGTTCGGTGACGAAATACAGGTAATAAGAGCGCGGCAGGATCAGCAATTGCCCCGGCTGGTAGTCCTTCTTGATCCGTACGAATTGCGGCGTGGGATCAAACGCTTCGCCCTGGGCGGCGGCAATGCCCGGTACAACGGCTGCGGACGCGGCGGAGGCGATGAAGGTTCGGCGTGAAAACATGGCGGGTCCCTGGTCTGGTTACAACGGATACTTATCATTTATACGTGGATTTGTGAACGTCCGGTCAATGGTCTCGGGGCGGCGGGCGGGCCATCGTGGCGAGGGCCGATGCGGCAAAGGCACAGGTTGCGATCCATCCGAAATACCAGAACTGGCCGGCAAGGGTGGCCTCGGCATAAGACGCGGCAAAGGCTTGCTTGCCGGCACGGGCCAGCATCCAGGCGCTTGCGGACAGCAGCAAACACAGGGTCGCCATCATCCCCTGTCCAAGCCGTGCAACACCCGCAAACCAGGCCAGTGCGATGCCGACGGGCAGCCCGATCCACAGGACATCGTCCGCCCAGAAGGGATGCGCGCCCAGCAGTTTGATGACGCCGGAATACCATGCGGCCATGGCAGCGATCAGCGGGAGGGCGAGGAAAGCGATCCAGTGCATGACTTGGTTTCTACAGCGGAACCGACGCGGGCGTGAGCCGGATAACGCAGCTGTGATGTCAAGGGATTACAGGTCGAACCCGAACCGGCCCAGCAGCCAGACGGTGACACCGTACAGCAGCACGGTCAGGACACAGCCCAGACCGAGCGAGAGCCAGAATGGCCAGCCCCGGTTCAGAAATGCCGGGATCAGCAGGAACATCGGCAGCGACGGCAGCACGTACCAGAAGGTGGCCAGCGCGTGATGCGCCATGTTCGCCGCGTCCGGGCGGTCGCGCCAGAGCCAGATCATGCCCAGGATCGAAATCAGCGGCAGCGACGCGATCAGCGCGCCAAAGCTCGGCTGTCGCCTGGCCACTTCCGAGACGATGGCGATGATGAGCCCCGAGAGCAGCGCCTTGATCAGGAAATACCACATGATCGTGACTGTGCCGCGTTGCGGGGCGGCTGGCAATCATCGTCCGGGGCGGATGCAAAAAAGGCGGGCACCGGGCCCGCCTTGATCACATTCTGTCCGGTCGATATCCGGTATCAGGCGAGCGCGAGGTTGGTCGCGCTTTCGCGGCCGTCACGGCCGGCTTCGATGTCAAAGGTCACTTTCTGGTTGTCCGCCAGACCGGTCAGACCGGCGCGCTCAACGGCAGAAATGTGCACGAAAACGTCCTTGCTGCCGCCATCGGGTGCGATGAAGCCGAAGCCTTTGGTTGAGTTGAACCATTTCACGGTGCCAGTGGCCATATCCGTGGTCTCCTGTTTTGGGTTGCTGTCCGCGGAAGTGCGACAGCCCGGCGTGGTTGGTCTGGATCGAAGACTGGCCGGCCTATAGAAGGAGACAGTGGGTCGAAAAAGATAACGTTAGCATTTTGGCGTATCGCATTTCGTCTATCATCGCGCAAGAGAAATTGTCCGGCATGGGCGAGGTGGCGGTCGCGGAGTCGCGATGGTGGAGGGGCGCGGGGCGTCCCCCGGCCTTTGCAGACTGTCAATTTGCGCGAAAAAAGTGTATGGTTGCAACATGATATCGGCAAAAAAGGAGGGGATGATGACCTATATCACGATCACCACCTGGGAGATTTCCGACGGAACCGACTATGATGTGTCGTTGCAGAGCATTCGCGACAAGCGAATGCCGGCGCTGAAAGAGCTCGGGGCCATGCGGGTCAATGTGGTGCGCACCAGCGACCGGACCAGCGCCGCGATCACCGAATGGCCCGATGCGGTGACGCGGGACGCGGCGGAACAGGCGATCGAGGCCGTGCGGGGCAAGATCCACGCCGAGGATTTCGCCCGCATGACCGGCGAGATGCGAGGCGAGGTCGTCGCGACATTGTAGAACGCGAGAGCATCCTTCGCGTCTGTGCACGCGGCGGTCGCACGGCATTTTCTGTTAAACCGGGCCGTGCTTTGGTAGAAACCGCTATGGGCTTGCGGCTAGCTTGGGAGTGAATCTGCAAGCGGGGCATGGCTGTTGATGGCATCGCAAGACGACGGGAAATCGCTGAACCAAATTGGAGAGGATGCGGCGGGCGTGACGCACAAGGATGCCCGCAAGGTCGATGTCTTTCAGGCGAAACGCTATCCGATCACGCCCGAAAGGCTGCCCTTGTTGAATGAGCTGATCGTCGGGGTCTATTGGCCGCACCGGGCCCGCGATCTCGAGGTGTTGCTGCAGATTGGCGGCGGCTACCTGGCGCTTGACGAGGTGGGGCGTCCGCTGAGTTCGGCGATGAAATTCACCTACGGGTCGGATTTCGCGATGCTGGGAATGATGATCACCGCGCCCCGGTTGCAATCCCTGGGGACGGGGCGGTGGTTGCTCGACCGGATCATGGAGGAATGCAGCGGCCGCGACCTGCGCCTGAGTGCGACCCGCGCCGGTTATCGGCTCTATGAAAAGGTCGGGTTCGAACCCGTTGCGACGATCCGGCAGCAACAGGGGCGGGCCTCGGCGATCTACCTGCCCGAACCGGTTGCAGATACCATCGTCAGACGCGCCGGGGATGCGGATTGGCCGCAGATACTGGCGTTGGACCTGCATGCCTTCGGGGCCGACCGCCACGCGGCCCTGTCGGTTCTGGATGGCAAATCCGAATGCCTTGTGGCCGAGACCGGCGGGCAATTGACGGGCTATGCGATGATCCGCAATTTCGGCAAAGGGCAGGTGATCGGCCCGGTGGTTGCCGGGTCGGACCAGATGGCGATGCAACTGGTCGCGCCGCTGATCCAGCGGCGCGAGGGGCAATTCCTGCGGCTGGACACGCCGGTTGAAGACAGCCCGTTCTCGGCCTTTCTCGCGGCGGCGGGGCTTGGGGTGTTTGACACCGTGACCGAGATGCGCGTCGGACCGCATCGCCGGGCGATGGACGGCGCGGTGATTTACGGGCTTGCGGCCCACACGCTTGGCTGAAACGCTGTCGGCCGGGTCGAATGTGACCGGGCCACCCACCGCTCAGCTCACGACAGCCGGTCCCTGAGCCCGAACCACAACCCGACCAGCGGCAGGAACCAGGGCTTGCCGGAATGTGCCGGGATGGTGGGCCAGTCGAGGCCCGCCAGCGGGCCGTCCATGTCATGCCCAAGCGCCATCATCGCCAGTTGCTGACCCAGCAGGGTGGAATACTGTGCGCCGTGACCGGAATAGCCCATGCCATAGATCATGCCATCGGCAATCCCGGCCCGCGGAAACCTGTCACGCGTCATCCCGACAAGCCCGCCCCAGCAATAGTCGATCGCGACATCGGCAAGCTGTGGGAACATCCGGGCCAGCGACGCCTTCAGGATCTCGCCGGATCTGGCGTCGGATTTCTGGTCGGACGAGGCGGAAAACCGTGCCCGCCCGCCAAAGATCAGGCGATTGTCGGGCGACAGGCGAAAGTAGTTGCCGATGTTCATTGAGGTGACATAGGTGCGATTGCCGGGCAGGGTCGCGGCGATTTCGCCGTCGCTGAGCGGGCGGGTGGCAATGATGAACGAACCGACGGGAATGATGCGTTTCCGGAAATGGCCCAGCGGTGCCGATGCCACACGGGCGGAATAGGCCCCGGTCGCGGCAATCACCCGGCTGGCGGTCAGCGTGCCTTTGGGGGTGGTCAATTGCCAGCCTTTCGCGGATTTTACCCGGCCGGTTACCGGCGCGGCCTGCCAGATACGGGCCCCGTGCCGGGTTGCCGCCGCCGCCAGCCCGACCACATATCGCCCCATATGCATCATGGCGGATTTTTCGAACAACATACCCCCGTGAAAATCGCCGCCCCGGATCTCGTCCGTCAATTCCCTGCGGCCAAGCCAGCGGGTATCGGCATCGACTTCGCGGTTCACAAGCTCGAAATTCGCTTTCATTCCGGCCACATGCGACGGTTTGGACGCCAGCTTCAGTTTGCCGGCATCGCGAAAGTCACAGTCGATGGACTCGTCCCGGATCACCGTCCGGATGGCTTCGATCGACTGGTCATAGGCGCGGTAGAGCGCCTTGGCGCGCTCGGCTCCGAGGGTGGACTTGGCTTCGGCATAACCATGGGCGAGGCCGTTATTCAGATGTCCGCCATTGCGGCCCGATCCGCCCGCGCCGACGATATCGGCTTCGAGCAGCGCAACCGATGCCCCGGCCCTGGCCAGCGTCAGCGCGGCGCTCAGGCCGGTGAAACCGCCGCCGATGATCGCGACATCGAAATGGCCCTGCACCGGGTCCGTGCAATCCCCGTCAAACGGCGCGGCGGTGGCGTGCCAATAGGACCGGTAGTCCATCAGAGACCAACGACAGCGGGCAGCCCGCCAATATCGGCGATCTCGGTATAGCCGTAATAGGGATTGGCCGGTTCGTGACCGCGGTTGACCCAGACCTTGTTGGTGATCCCCATATCATGCGCCGTCATGAGATCGTAACGGAAGGACGAGGACACGTGCAGCACGTCTTCGGGGCCGCAATTCAGCTGGTCGAACATGTATTCAAAAGCTTGCATGCGGGGCTTGTAGGCCTGCGCGTCTTCGGCGGTAAAGACATGGGCGATGGGGGCGCCGAGTTTCTCGATATTCGAGGGGATCTGCGCGTTCATGGAATTGGTCAGGGCCACGAGCGGGATTTCGGCGGCGACCTTTGCCAGCCCCGCCGGCACGTCGGCATGCGGCCCCCAGCCGGGCACGCGGTCATAGATCTCCTGGGCAATCGCCGGATCAAAGGCCACGCCGTTGCGTTTGCAGGTCCGTTCCAGCGCGTTGTGCACCACCTCGGCATAGGGTTTCCAGTCGCCGAGGATCTCGTCGAGCCGGTAGGCCGAGAAATCCCGGATGAACACGGCCAGCTTGTCCGCGGACATCAGCGGCGCATAGTGATCGGTGGCGGCACCGGCCATGTCGAAATTGATCATCGTGCCGTGGCAGTCAAAGGTGATGTATTTGGGGCGGAACGTCATCGGAGTCTCCAGTTCACTGTCAGGATCATCCTGCCTGATCCCCGGAAATGCTACATGCCGCGTTTGTTCCGAAACGGCGCAGGAAATTCCGAATGGCGATGGCCTGACAGCATAGCCTGCCAGCATGACGTCCAGCTCGGTGCCGCGACGGCGTCGGGCTGGGTTAGGGTCTGGCATACCCCGGCGATCGAAAGGATCCTATCCCGATGAAAAACATGACGGCAGAGCAGATTCTGGAGCAATTGGTCGGCCACAGGACGGTTGTGGGCAGCTCGAATCTCGCGCTTGTGGCGGTCATCGCGGAATATCTCGAAGGGCACGGGGCCAGGGTGAAACTGATGACCGGCCCCGAGGGCGACCGGGCAAACCTGTTCGCGACCATCGGCGATGCGTCGCGGCCCGGCTATGTCCTGTCGGGCCATACCGACGTGGTGCCCGCGCAGGAACCCGAATGGCGTGACGACCCCTTTGTGCTGCGCCGTGATGGCGACCGGCTGATCGCGCGCGGGGCCTGTGACATGAAGGGGTTCAATGCCGCCGTGCTCGCCGCTGTGCCAAAGCTGGCGGCGATGCCGCTCGGGGGGCCCATCCACATCGCCCTATCCTATGACGAAGAGGCCGGGTGCCGTGGTGTGCCGCATATGATCGCGCGGCTTCCCGAGCTCTGCGCGCCCGCCGTGGGATGCATCGTTGGCGAACCCACCGGGTTGCGGCCGGTGCTGGCGCACAAGGGCAAGGCGGCGGTACGGCTGAGCGCGCGGGGGGTGCCCGGGCACAGTTCCCGGCCCGACAAGGGGGTGAACGCGATCCATGCGCTGCTCCCGGCGCTGACCGCCGCCGCGCGGCAGGCCGCGGCGCTGGAACATGCCGGGCGGGATGCGCGGTTTCAGCCGCCCTGGTCGACCGTGCAGATCGGCACGGTTGAGGGCGGGACCGCCGTGAACATCATCCCCGAAGACGCCCATGCGACGATCGAGGCACGTGCCATCGCCGGCGTCGATCCGCGCGCCCTGATCGCCCCGGTGCTGGAGGCGGCGGGAGACAGGGTGCGGGCCGAATGGTTGTCGACCTACCCGGCGCTTGCCCTCGCAGGAGACGCGCCGCTTGCGGGCCTGATCCAGCGGGTGTCCGGCGCGACCCCGATGCAGGCGGTGAGCTTTGGGACCGAGGCCGGGCTGTTTCAGGCGGCGGGGATCCCCTCGGTGATCTGCGGACCCGGTGACATCGCACGGGCGCACCGGCCCGAGGAATACCTGACCCGACAGGAACTCGACGCAACCGTGCGGATGATCCTGCGCCTGGGCGTGGACTTGTCCAGCTGAGCCCGCAGCATATTCTGCCGCCAGCCGGATGAATGCAGCGTGGCCGCATCGGCTTTGGCCGGATTTCAGCGCGTTTCTGGGGCGTGCGGGGCGCTAAGCTGGGCCAAGCAAAGCAATGGAACGAACCCAATGACACCTGCCGAGGACACGCTCCGGCTTGACGCCTTTACGACCGAGCATATTGACGATGCCGCCCGCCTGAGCCGGCAGGTCGCCTGGCCGCACCGGGCCGAGGACTGGGCGCTGACCCTGTCGCAATCGCGCGGGGTGGTGGCCATTGCGGGCGATGCCGTCGTCGGGACGGCGCTGGTGTCGGTCTTTGGAGATGTCGCGCTGCTCAGCATGATCATCGTCGACGAAACCCAACGCGGAAAACGGATCGGACGCCGGTTGATGGAGGCGATCATCGCCATGGCAGAGGGGCAGCAGATGCGCCTCGTGGCGACGCGGGACGGGCTTCCGCTGTATGAAAAACTGGGCTTCCGTGCCACGGGAGACATCCGGCAGCATCAGGGCATCGCCGTCGCTGCCGAGCCGGAGATACCGGTCTCGCAAGGGGCGGGCGATCCGGCCATGCTGGCGGCGATGGATGTCGCGGCCAGCGGGCTGCGGCGGGACGGTTTGCTGGCCCGGCTCTGTGCGCAGGGGACGGTGTTTGGCTGTGACGGCGGGTTCGCGATCATGCGCGATTTTGGCCGGGGCAAGGTTCTGGGGCCGATCGTCGCCACGGACCTGCCCCGCGCCCGCGCGCTTTTGGCGGCGGCGGCGCAGAACCATGCGGGAGAGTTTTTGCGGATCGACACGCCCTGCGCGGAGCTGGGGCAATATGCCGAGACCCTGGGGCTGGCCCATGCGGGGGGCGGTACCGCGATGTCAGTCGGCGGGGCGGCACGGAACGAGGATCGCGGATACCGGACCTATGGTCTGGTGTCGCAGGCATTGGGGTAGATCATGAGCGGATTCGTCACATCAAACGCATTGCACGAGCTGGATCGCAAGCACCTGGTGCATCCGGTGTCGTCCTGGCAGGGGCACGAAGCGCGCGGCGTGCGGCTGCTGCACAGCGCACGGGGGGCAACCGTCACCGATGGCGAGGGCCGTGAATTGATCGACGGGTTTGCCGGGCTGTGGTGCGTGAACGCGGGCTATGGCCATGACAGCATCGTCGAGGCCGCTGCAGAGCAGATGCGCAGATTGCCCTATGCGACCGGGTATTTCGATCTTGGCACGGAACCGCAAATCCGGCTTGCCGCCGCACTTGCCGAACGCTCGCCGGGGGATCTGGACCATGTTTTCTTTACGCTGGGCGGGTCGGACGCGGTGGACAGCACGATCCGCTTTGCCCGTCACTACTGGCACTCGCGCGGCGAGCCGCAAAGGGACCAGTTCATCTCGTTGGAACAGGGATATCACGGGTCGACATCGGCGGGGGCCGGGCTGACGGCGCTGCCGGTGTTTCACGAGGGGTTCGGGGTGCCCTATGCCTGGCAGCACAAGATCCCGTCGCATTACCTGTATCGCAACCCGATGGGGGATGATCCGCGCACCGTGACCGAGGCGTCGGTGGCGGCCCTGCGCGCCAAGGTCGAGGCGCTCGGGGCCGGACGGGTTGCGGCGTTTTACGTGGAACCGATCCAGGGTTCGTCCGGGGTGCTGGTTCCGCCCGAAGGCTGGCTGGCGGCAATGCGTGCCACCTGTGCTGAACTCGATATCCTGTTCGTCGCGGATGAGGTGATCACCGGGTTCGGCCGCACCGGCCCGATCTTTGCCTGCGAGGAAGAAGGCATCGTGCCCGACATGATGACCACGGCCAAGGGGCTGACTTCGGGCTATGCGCCGATGGGGGCGGTGTTCCTGTCTGAACATGTCTACCAGACGATATCCCAGGGGGCCGGGGCCAGCGCCGTGGGCCATGGTTTCACCTATTCCGGCCACCCGGTCAGCGCCGCTGTCGCGCTCGAGGTGCTGAAGCTTTACGAGGGTGGGCTGTTCGAAAACGGCCGCCGGATGGGCGAGCGCCTGCAGCAGGGGCTGGCGGGACTGTCCGACCACCCGCTTGTAGGAGAGGTGCGCGGGCGCGGAATGCTCGCGGCGATGGAACTGGTGACGGACAAGGACAGGAAAACGCCGCTGCCCGCCGAGTTGAAGGCGGCGACCCGGCTCTTTGACCTGGCCTGGGAACAGGGGCTGATCCTGCGCTCGTTCAATCACGGGGTGCTGGGCTATGCGCCGCCGCTATGTTGCACGGCGGATGAGATCGACATGATCGTCGAGCGCAGCCGCGCGGTTCTGGACCTGGCGCTCGAGCAGCCCGAATTGCGGGCGGTGATGCGCACATGACGCTGCTGGTCACGACCATGCCGGAACGGGCGCGTGTCTGGCAGCAGGTTTTCGCCGCCGAGGGCGAGGCGATCCATATCGACGCGGCACAGGTCGCCGACCCGGCCGGGATCACGGTGCTGGCCTGTTGGCAACCGCCCGCCGACCTGTCGGTCTATCCCAACCTTCGGGCGGTGCTTTCGGTCGGAGCCGGGGTCGATCAGATGCCTGAACTGCCGGGCCACCTGATGCTGTGCCGGTCGCTGGCACCGGGTATCGATGCGCTGGTACGTGACTGGGTGGTGATGTCCTGCCTGATGGTGCATCGCGACATGCCGACCTATCTGGAACAGGCGCAGCGCGGGGTCTGGCAGGGGCATGGCCCCAGGCCAACCCATGCACGCAGGATCGGGATCCTGGGCATGGGCCGGATCGGGCAGCTGGTTGCCGCAAGCCTGCGTGGGCTGGGTTTCCCGGTTGCCGGGTGGTCGCGGTCGGGGGCTGCGGTTCCGGGGGTTGAGGTGCATGGCGCGGCCGGGCTTGGCGCGCTGCTCGGGGGCAGCGATATCCTGGTCTGCCTGCTGCCCCTGACCGATGCGACGCGCGGTCTGCTCTGTGCCGAAACCTTTGACCAGCTGCCCGCCGGGGCGCATCTGGTCCATGCCGGGCGCGGCGATCATCTGATCATGGCGGATTTGCGCGGTGCGCTGGACCGGGGGCAGCTGGGATCGGCCATTCTCGACGTGACCGCGCCCGAGCCGTTGCCGGTCGATCACTGGGCCTGGGGCGACCCGCGGGTGATCGTCACGCCGCATATCGCAGCCCAGACCGACGCGGTCGAAGGGGCACAACATGCGCTGAAGGTGCTGCGCGCGATACGGCAGGGAACGCCGCCGCCCGGGCTGATCGATCGCGGCCATGGATATTGAGCCGGTGCCGGTCTGCGCGGCAAACGGATGTTCTGCGCGGCCGGGCAACTCAATAGAATCTGCTGCGATGCCTGTCGTATTCAGAGACTACGCGGCAACCGGATGGGCAAGGATTGGATCGGGGTTGCCGGGGCGAAGCCGCGGGACAGCCGGCGGGATCGATGCCTGGGTGTGCCCGGTCGCGGGCGAAAATGGCGATGCCCGATCGCGGGCAATATAGATCATGCCCGGTCGCGGGCGATAGGGATCATGCCCGATCGCGGGCGATACCGGGGTTTTAACCTGGACCGCGCGATCCGGCGGGGAATTTGACCGGCTTGCCGCCCACGGGAACAAGCCACCAACCAACGGGGAATGAAACATGACAAACAGAAAGCCAACAAACTGGACCGGTCGCGACGATGCCATGGTTGAAAACGCGATCCGGCGCGGGGCCTCGCGGCGCGACCTGTTGAAAATGCTGGCAGCATCGGGTGTGGCGGCGGGCGCGGGTTCGTCGCTGTTCCTGGGCGCCACGCAAGCGGTCGCCGAAACCCCGGTCATGGGCGGGCATCTGAAGGCGGCGGGCTGGTCGTCGTCAACCGCCGATACGCTTGATCCGGCCAAGGCGTCGCTGTCCACCGACTATGTGCGCTGCTGTGCGATCTATAATCGCCTGACCTTTCTCGACGAGCATGGCCAGGTGCAGATGGAATTGGCCGACAGCCTTGAGACCGCCGATGCCAAGACCTGGACGATCGCGCTCAAATCCGGCGTCACCTTCCATGATGGCAAGCCGTTCACCTCGGCGGATGTGGTGTTCTCGCTCTTGCGTCATCTCGACCCGGCAGTAGGTTCCAAGGTGAACTCGATCGCCAGCCAGATGTCGGAAATTGCGGCGGTGGATGACCTGACCGTCAAGATCGTGCTGCAAGAGCCCAATGCCGACTTGCCGACCATCCTGTCGCTGCATCATTTCATGATCGTTGCCGATGGCACCACCGATTTCTCGCAAGGCATCGGAACCGGCGCGTTCATGATGGAGACCTTTGAGCCCGGCGTGAAATCGATTGCCGTCAGGAACCCGAACTATTTCAAGGACGGCCCCTATCTCGACAGTTTCGAGTATTTCGCGATCACCGACAACAACGCACGGGTCAACGCGGTTCTGTCGGGCGACATCCATATGGGCGCGTCGATCAAGGGCCGTTCGCGGCGCATGCTGGAAGGTCACGACCATGTCTGGTCCTCGGTGACCAGCTCGGGGAACTATACCAACCTGAACAACCGCCTCGACATGGAGCCGGGGATGAAAGAGGGTTTCATCGAGGGGATGAAGCACATCATCAACCGCGAAGCCATCGAGAAATCCGTGCTGCGCGGCATGGCGACCATCGGCAACGACCAGCCGGTATCCGAGGCCAACCGGTATCACAATTCCGAACTGGCCCCCCGGGCCTATGACCCGGAAAAGGCCAAGGCGCTTTTTGACAAGGCCGGGCTGTTGGGGGAAACGGTGCCGATCGTCGCATCGGACGCGGCAACCGCCTCGGTCGACATGGCCACCGTCGTTCAGCAGGCAGGCGCGGAAATCGGCATGACATTCGACGTTCAGCGGGTGCCCTCGGATGGTTACTGGTCCAAGTACTGGCTCAAGGCGCCGATTCACTTTGGCAATATCAACCCGCGCCCGACGCCGGACATCCTGTTCTCGCTGCTCTACACGTCGGATGCCAAGTGGAATGAAAGCCAGTTCAAGTCCGAGAAGTTCGACAAGATGCTGATCGAGGCGCGCGGCGCGCTGGACGACAACCTGCGCAGGGATATCTATTGGGAGATGCAGGAAATGGTCGCCAATGACGCGGGCACCGTGATCCCGGCCTACCTGGCGAATGTCGATGCGCTGTCGACCTCGGTCAAGGGGCTGCGTCCGAACCCGCTGGGCGGGCAGATGGGCTATGCCTTTGCCGAGTATGTCTGGCTGGACGCCTGACCACGCGACACATCCTGGATGGCTCGCGCTGACGCGGTCGGCGCGGGCCATCCGTTGAACCGGGACCCAAGCGCGGGAGAAACCATGTGCTGAGATCGCCGAAAACCTGGCTGCTGGTAGGACAGCGGCTTGGCATCGCCCTGATCACCCTTGTGATCGTTTCATTCGCGGTGTTCTTTGCGACCGAGATGCTGCCCGGAGATGTCGCCGAGGTGCTGCTGGGCCAGGCGGCCACGCCGGAAGCCGTCGCCGGTTTGCGCGAGGCGATGGGGCTGAACGAGCCGGCCTTGTCCCGGTTCCTGTCGTGGCTGGCCGGGCTTGCACAGGGCGATATGGGCCGCAGCTATGTGAACGACATGGATGTGGCGGACCTGCTGGGGGGGCGGCTCGCCAATTCGCTGCGCCTTGCCGCGGTGGTGACGGTGATCTGTGTGCCATTTGCGCTGGCCTGCGGGATTTCGGCGGCGATGTGGCAGGGGTCGATCTGGGACCGGACGGTTTCGATCATGACGATTTCGGTGATTTCCGTGCCCGAATTCATGGTCGCCACGCTTGCGGTTCTGGTTTTTGCGGTCTGGCTGGGCTGGTTGCCCGCGCTGAGCTATGGCGCGGATGCCAGTAATTTCGCCGCACTGCTCAGGGCCTATGCGATGCCGGTGATCACGCTGACCTGCGTGGTGTCGGCCCAGATGATCCGCATGACCCGCGCCGCGGTGATCGAAACCATCAACACGCCCTATGTGGAAATGGCGCTCCTGAAAGGGGCGAGCCGCCGCCGCATGGTGCTGCGTCACGCCTTGCCCAATGCCCTGGGGCCAATCGCCAACGCGGTGGCATTGTCCTTGTCCTACCTGGTGGGCGGGGTGATCATCGTCGAGACCGTGTTCAACTATCCCGGTGTCGCCAAGCTGATGGTGGACGCGGTCGCCACCCGTGACCTGCCGCTTATCCAATCCTGCGCCATGGTGTTCTGCGTCAGCTATCTGAGCCTCATAACCCTGGCGGATGTCATCGCAACGCTCTCCAATCCGAGGCTCCGTACCTGATGCACGATTCCGATCACAGCACGCCCCGCAGGCAACGGCTCCTCTCGGGATATGCATTCAACACCACCGGCAAGATCGGCCTGTCGGTCATCCTGTTCTGGGCGGTCATCGCGATCATCGCGCCGCTGATCACCCCCTATCCGCCGGGAAAGATGGTGGACTGGGACTATTTCGGCCCGGTCAGCGCCGATTACTGGATGGGCACCGATTATCTGGGCCGCGACATCTTCAGCCGGATCCTGATGGGGGCGCGATACACGGTTGGCATTTCGCTGGCCGGGGTGACGCTGGCCTGTACCGGGGGCATCGTGTTCGGCATGATCGCGGCGGTCATGGGGGGGTGGTTCGACACCTTGCTGTCGCGGTTCCTGGATGCGTTCAACGGCATTCCGTCGCTGCTGTTCGGGCTGGTCGTCGTGGCGGCGGTGGGCTCGTCCATCCCGGTGCTGATCCTGACGCTCGCGGCGATCTACATGCCGGGCAGCTATCGCTTTGCGCGGGCGCTGGCGGTGAATATCGACACCATGGATTTTGTCACCGTGGCGCGGGCGCGGGGGGAAAAGACCGGCTACCTGATCCGCACGGAAATCCTGCCGAACATTCTCGGCCCGGTGCTGGCCGATCTGGGGCTGCGCTTTGTGTTCATCGTTCTGGTCCTGTCCGGGCTCTCGTTCCTGGGCATCGGCGTACAGCCGCCGAACGCGGATTGGGGCGGCCTGGTGCGCGAGAACATCGAAGGGCTGAGCCTTGGCGCGCCGGCGGTGATCTTCCCTTGTATCGCGATTGCCTCGCTGACCATCTCGGTGAACATGTTCATCGACAACCTTCCCAGGAAAATTCGTGACAGGAGCGCCTGATGACCCAACCGCTTGTTTCCGTACAGGACCTGGTCATCGGGGCGGTGACCGATTCAGGCCGCGAGGTCGAGATCATTCGCGGGGTCGATTTCGACATCCAGCCCGGCGAGATCGTCGCGCTGATCGGTGAAAGCGGTTCGGGCAAGACCACCATCGCCCTGTCGCTGATGGGGCATTGCCGCCCCGGATGTGCGATCCATGGCGGCTCGATCCGGGTGGGCGCGCATGATGTGACCGCGATGACCGGCACCGAACGCGCGGCGCTGCGCGGCACCGAGGTGTCCTATGTGCCGCAATCCGCGGCGGCGGCGTTCAACCCGTCGCAGCGCATCATGGAGCAGGTGATCGAGATCACCGAGATCCACAAGCTGATGAACCGGGCCGAGGCCGAGAAAAAGGCGGTCGAACTGTTCCGGGCGCTGGCGCTGCCCGAGCCGGACACCATCGGCCGGCGCTATCCGCACCAGGTATCGGGGGGGCAGCTGCAACGCCTGTCCGCCGCGATGGCGCTGGTGGGCGATCCCAAGCTGGTCATCTTTGACGAACCGACCACCGCGCTGGACGTGACCACGCAGATCGAGGTTCTGCGCGCCTTTCGCTCGGTCATGTCCGAGGGCGGCATGGCCGGGGTCTATGTCAGCCACGATCTGGCCGTGGTGGCGCAGATCGCCGACCGCATCATCGTGCTGCGGGGGGGGCAGATCCAGGAGGTCGGCACCACCCGCGAGATCCTCGAGAACGCGCAGCATCCCTATACCAGGGAATTGCTCGCGGCATTCGACCCGGTGCCTTATGTCTCGGTCCGGGATGCGGACACCACCGAGCTTGCACCGATCCTCGAGGTCAAGGGGTTGTCGGCGGGATACGGTATGCGCCGAAACGCCGAGCCGACGGTCAAGATCTTGCATGACATCGATTTTAGCATGGAGCGCGGCACCAACCTGGGGGTCATCGGCGAAAGCGGTTCGGGCAAGTCGACCCTGGCGCGGGCGGTTGCGGGGATCCTGCCGAGATACCGGGGCGACGTGCTGTCGGACGGGCAGATGCTGGCCCCCGACCTGGCCGAGCGCCACAAGGATCAGCTGCGCCGGATCCAGATCGTCTTTCAGCTGGCCGATACCGCGCTCAACCCGGCGCAGTCGGTGGGTGCGATCCTGGGCCGGCCGTTGAAATTCTATCACGGGATGAACGGGCAGGCGCGCGAACGCAGGGTGATCGAGCTGCTGGACATGGTGCAATTGCCCGCGACCATGCGCCATCGCCTGCCCGGAGAATTGTCAGGGGGGCAGAAACAGCGGGTGAATTTTGCCCGTGCCCTTGCCGCCGAGCCCGAGCTGATCCTGTGCGACGAGATCACCTCGGCGCTTGATACGGTCGTGGCGGCGGCGATGCTGGATTTGCTCAAGGAATTGCAGCGCGATCTCGGGCTGAGCTACATGTTCATCAGCCACGACCTGTCCACCGTGGAAGCGATCTGTGACGAGGTGCTGGTGATGTACAAGGGGCGGCTTGTCGAAGCCCTGCCGGCGGCGACCATGGGCGAAAGCGCCGAGCATCCCTATTCGCGGCTGTTGATCTCGTCGGTTCCCCAGCTCGACCCCGACTGGCTGGCCAGCCTCGAAAACGACCAGGCCATGACCCGCGCGATGCAGGGGCGGTAAGCCTAGTCACCCAGCCGGTCGCCAAACAGGCGGGCCAGCGGGATGTGGTTCTTGACGAAGGGTGTCTTGATCACGACAAAGCTGAAATACTTGTCGATCCCGATTTCCTTGTCGATCAGCGCTTCGACGATGTTCTGATAGTCGACGATACCGCCGGTGACGAACTTGGCGAGATAGTCATAGCCCCCGGACACCAGGTGGCATTCAACACAGCTGTCAATGTTTTCAAGCGCCTGCTGGAAGCGACCGAAATCGATCTGCCGGTGGTTCTTGAGCGTGAACTCGGTAAAGACGGTCAGCGTCTCGCCCAGCTTGGCGATGTCGATCAACGCGGTATAGCCCGAGATATACCCCGCCTTTTGCAGCTTCTTGACGCGCATCAGGCAGGGGGAGGGCGACAGGTTGACCAGTTCGGAGAGCTCGACATTGGTAATCCGGCCATTCTGTTGTAGCGCCGCCAGAATGTTTACGTCGATGCGGTCAAGCTTGTGTTGTGAGGTCATGCTGTCTTCTTTGCGAGTCCCTGGCGGCCACCGGGCGATACCATCGCGGGGCTGCTGCGATGTCAACTTGGCGGATCCATTTAACAGAATATGCCGAAATCCGGCGCAATCCGAAAGTTCGCGTTCCCGGAAATGGCGTAAACCCGAACCTATGATCAGGGAGATCGCGATGACTGCACCACTTTTGCACATTTCCACCGAAAACCGGGTTCCGGAGCAGGCCGATTGCGTGGTGATCGGTGGCGGCATCGTCGGGGTCAGCACCGCCTATTGGCTGGCGCGTGCGGGTCAACGGGTGGTGTTGCTCGAAAAGGGGCGGATCGGAGCCGAGCAATCGAGCCGGAACTGGGGCTGGTGCCGGCAGCAGAACCGCGACGCGCGCGAGTTGCCCCTGTCGACGCAGAGCCTGGCGCTTTGGGAAGAGATGATGGCGGATTGCGGCGCCGGGATTGGATTTCGTCGCTGCGGCCTGATGTACCTGTCGGATGACGAGGCAGAGCTCGAAGGCTGGGCCGCCTGGGGGCGGTTTGCGCGCGGACAGGGGATCGATACCCGCATGCTGAGCGGTGAACAGGCCAGCGAACGCGGTGCCGCCACCGGCAAGGCCTGGAAAGGCGGGGTGTGGTCGCCGACTGACGGTATCGCCAATCCCGCCGCGGCCGCCCCGACGATTGCCCTCGGGGTGCAGAGACATGGCGGGGTCGTGCTGCAAGGCTGTGCCGCGCGCGGGCTTGAAACCCAGGGCGGGCGGGTGAGCGCCGTGGTGACCGAGGCGGGCACGATCCGCACCGCGCAGGTTGTTCTGGCCGGCGGCGCATGGTCGGGCAGCTTTCTGAACCAGTTGGGCATCGGGTTTGCGCAATCCTCGGTGCGTAGTTCCATTCTGTCGGTTGCACCGGGGGCCGAGGGCGTGCCGGACGCGCTGCATACCAGGGATGTTTCGGTCACGCGCCGGGGCGATGGCGGCCATACGCTGGCGATCTCGGGGCTGGCCAAGCTGGATCCGACTCCGCGCATGTTGCGCGGCGCCCGCGAGTTCCTGCCGATGTTTGCCCGGCGCTGGCGGTCGCTGGCTCCGGGCGGGGTGCAGGGCTGGCAGGCCGGGTTTGACACGGTCCGCCGCTGGGCGCTGGACCGTCCCACGCCGATGGAGCAGATGCGCATCCTCGACCCGCGCCCGGACGCGCGGGTGATCGCCAAGACCCTGGAACGGGCGCGCGCGCTGCTGCCCGCGTTGCGGGACATACCGGTACAGGCAAGCTGGGCAGGCTATATCGACAGCACCCCCGATGGCGTGCCGGTGATCGATGCGCAGATCGGGGTGCCGGGGCTGGCGATGGCCTCGGGCCTGTCCGGGCACGGTTTTGGCATCGGCCCGGGCGTCGGGCACCTGATGGCCGACCTGCTGCTTGGCCGCACGCCGATCACCGAGACCGCGCAATACCGCCTGTCGCGCTTCCGGGAAAGCCAATGGGGCAAGGTGGCGGAGTTCTGAACTCATGCGGCGAACCGGCTGATGTGAAACGGCGCAAGCGGTGTCACGCAGTCCCCGGTCGAGATCAGCTCGGCCATGGCGTCGCCGACACCGGGACCAAGCTGGAACCCGTGACCGCAGAATCCGAACGCGTGAAACAGCCCCGGCGTCGTGGCCGATGGGCCGATGACCGGCAGCATGTCGCTGATATAACCTTCGCAGCCCGACCATTGCCGGATCACCGCGACCCCGCGCAGCGCGGGCACCAGCCGGACAACCGCCTGGAGCTGGGTCCTGAGCCCTGCGGCATCGACGCGCGCAAATCCGTTCCGGTCCGGCTTGCTGCGCGCCACCGCGCCCCCGAACACCACATTGCCGCGCTCGACCTGGCGCAGATAGGCCCCGTGATCGCGGGCCCAGACGCCGACAACCGGGTGGATACGATGCGGCAGCGGTTCGGTCACCGCCATTTGCGGACCCGCCAGCCGGCAGGGCACCTCTTCGCCGAAGACGCGCGCAATGTCGGGGCCCCAGCCCCCGGCGCAATTCACCAGGACATCGCCGGAATATGTCTGGTTCGGGGTTGCGACATGAAACCCCTGCGCGGTCTCGCTGATCCGCTCTACGCTGGCCCGTTCAACCAGCGCGGCCCCGTTCTGGACCGCGGCGCGCGCAAAGGCCGCGGCGATCAGCCGGGGATTTGCCGAACCGTCCTGCGGCGAGAACGACGCGGCGATTGCCTCGGGGCCAAGCCCCGGAAAACGCCGCCGGATGTCGCCGGGGTCGAGCTCTTGCAGGGTCAGGCCCCAATCCATCGCATCGGCCCGGAATTGCCGCATTTTTTCAAGCCCGTGCGAGTCAAAAATCAGCCGCAGATGTCCGGTGGCGCGAAACTCCACGTCTTGGTTCAGCATCCTGGCAAGCCGGTTCCAGAGCGCCAGCGAGCGATTGGCCAGAGGCATCTGCGGCAGGTAGCGCCCGGACCGGCGGATATTGCCGAACGAGGCAACCGTGGCACCGGCCCCGATCTGGCGGCGTTCGATCAAGGTGACGCGATGGCCCCGGCGCGCCAGGAAAAACGCTGTCGCCGTCCCCATCAATCCGCCGCCCAAGATGATCGCTTTCATGGCTCGCGCCTCCTTGCACCCATCAAAGGGCTTATCGGCGCTTGCGTCCAAGTCTGCTTTCTGCAAGACCCATAAGGAAAACCTATGACAGGCCGATGCGCGCGAGACAGCTCGAAGTATTCACCGCGATCATGCGGGCGGGGACGGTGACCGGCGCGGCGCGGTCGCTGAACATTTCCCAGCCCGCGCTCAGCCAGGTTCTGCGCCATGCTGAAGACGAGCTGGGTTTTCTGCTGTTCAACCGTGAAAAGGGGCGGCTGCATCCGACGCCCGAGGCGGTGGAACTCTACCCCGAGGCCGAACGTATCTTTGCCGGGCTGGAAGGGCTGCGCCGCAAGACAACGGACCTGAAAAAGGGCAAATCCGGCCTCGTGCGCATTGCCGCCTCGCCGCCGCCCTCGCTGTCGGTTCTGCCCAAGGCGCTGCAATCGCTACGCAAAAAACACCCCGATATCCAGTTGCGCGCCCATGTTGCGCCGCTCGGCACGCTGATCACGATGTTGCGCGCGGGTGATGCCAACCTGGCGCTGGCGCTGGATGACAGGATGCCGCATGACATTCAGGCCGAGCCGCTGGCACCGGTCAGGTTTTGCTGTCTCATGGCACAGGGATCCGCGCTTGCGGCGCGGGCAGAGGTGTCGTTCGGGGATCTTGCCGGGCAGACGGTGATTTCCTATCGCAGCCAGACCCGCCCGCGCGAAGAGCTGGAAAAGGCCGCGCCGTCGCATGTGCGGTTCGACCCCGACCTGGAAATCGACTCGTCCTTTTCGGCGGTGGGGTTTGTCCAGGCGGGGCTGGGCGTTGCCGTGGTGGATGCGCTCACCCCCTGGGCGCAGTTCCAGGGCCTGTGCCTGCGACCGTTGCGCGACAGCCCGACGGTGCCGCTGTCCTTGCTGACCCTGAAGGAACGGCAATTGTCTCAGGCCAATCTGTTCATGTCCGATGAGCTGCGCCAGATCTGCCCCGGTTTCGAACCTCCATTGTCATAAGGTTGGCTTATGAGGTGGCCCGCCAAGCGTCTTGGACCGGCTTGGCACGATCTGTTTCATTGCCCTGACAGCAGCAGGGGAACACGGACATGGATGGGGCAAGACCGCCGCGCGAGGATTGGAAGCTGGGCGTCGATATCGGCGGCACGTTCATGGATTTCTGCGCGCTCGAGGTCAATTCGGGCCGGATCGCGACCCTCAAGGTGCTGACCACGCCGGATGATCCGGGGGCAGAGCTCTCGGATGGGCTGGCGTTCCTTGGCGAGCGTGACGGGCTCGATGCGCGCGACATCAACCGTTTCGTGCATGGCACCACGGTGGGTATCAACACGATCCTGCAAGCCAAGGGCGCGCGGTTGGCGATGATCACCAACCAGGGCTTTGAGGATGTGATCGAACTGGCCCGGTTGCGTATGCCGGATATGTATTCGCTGTTCTGTCACCGCGCGGACCCGCTGATCCCGCGCGATCGCATCTTTGGCATTCCCGCGCGGCTGAGCGCGCAGGGGCAGGAAACCCGCGCCCCCGATGCCGCCGCAATTGCCGGGGCGGTGGCCAAGGCGCGCGCCGCGAATGTCGATGGCATCATCGTGTCGCTGTTGCACAGTTGGCGCGACGGGCAGCAGGAAGCAGATGTCAAACGCCATATCAAGGCCATGGCACCGGATGTATTTGTCTTTACCTCGTCAGAGGTCTGGCCGGTCATTCGTGAATATGAACGCGGCTGTACCGCCATTCTGAACGGCTATGTGCATCCGCGCGTATCGGGGTATCTTGCGGCGCTCGAGGCCCGGCTGAGCCAGCGGAACGTGCCCGCCAGGCCTCTTTTGACCAAGTCGAATGGCGGCGTCATGAGTGCCGCTGACGGGCGCGAAAACTGTGTTTCGATGTTGCTGTCCGGCACCGCGTCGGGCGTCACCGGGGCGGCGTGGCTGGCGCGGCAGGCGGGCGAGGACCGGGTTCTGACGCTGGATATTGGCGGGACATCGGCGGATATCGCGTTGATTGTCCGGGGCCAGCCGCAATACGGCACCGGCGAGCTGATCGGGGATTTCCCGCTTTATATCCCGTCAGTGTCGGTCAGTTCGATTGCCATTGGCGGCGGCTCGATCGCATCGGTGGATGATTTTGGCGTGTTGCGGGTCGGGCCGGACTCCGCCGGGTCAACGCCCGGACCGGCCTGTTACGGTCGTGGTGGCACGCAACCCACTGTTACCGACGCGATGGCGGTCTGTGGCTGGCTGGGGCATTCGGAACTGGCCTATGGGCAATTGCGCATGGACCGCGACCTCGCGCTTGAGGCTGTTGGGATGCTTGCCGACCGGCTGGGGCGTCCGGTGCAGGAAACCGCGCAGGCGATCCTGAACATCGCCCTGTCGGAAATGTTCGTCGAGGTGGAAAAGCTGGCCTCGCGCGAAGGGGTCGACCTGCGTGAGTTTACCCTGATGCCGTTTGGTGGTGGCGGGCCGATGCTGGCGGCGTTCCTGGCCCGCGATCTGGGCATGAGGAAACTCCTCGCGCCCCGGCGTCCGGGCGTGGTTTCGGCGCTTGGCGGGCTGGTGGCGGATCTGCGCGGCGATTTCATCCGCACGATCTTTGCGCCCCTGACCGGCGCGCTTTGCGCCCGGTTGCAGGCCAGCTATCGCGCCCTGTCGGACGAGGGGCAAAGCTGGCTCGTGGGGCAGGGGCATACCGGCGGCGCGGACCTGCGGCTCAGCGCCGACATGCGCTATGTGGGCCAGAGCTATGAAATCGAAGTTGATCTGAAATCGGATTGGTTGTCGGACCCGGCGCAAATGGCCGAAGCGTTTCACGCCACGCATCTGCGCATGTATGATTTTGTCGATCCCGATGGAGCGGTCGAGATCGTCAACCTCCGGCTCGCGGCAATCGGTGCCGGACCTGACCCGGTCATGCCGAGCGAACCGCCGGGCGAGGCCCGCGCACAGGCGGCGCGGCGCGTCCCGGTCTATCTGGCCCCGGTGCGTGACATCCCGCTGTACGAGCGCGAGGCGCTGGGATGTGGCGCGGCCTTCACCGGGCCGGCGATCGTCACCCAGGAGGATACCACGCTGACATTGCCCGAGGGCTGCCGGGCGCGGGTGGATCAGCATTCCAATATCGTCGTGCATTTCGAGGGGCGGACCGATGACTGACAAGATGACCCTGCGGGTTCTGGCAAATCACGCCCGCGCCGCGGCTGAAAACATGGCGCATACCCTGCACCGCACGGCGCATTCGGCCTTTGTGAAGGAAACCCAGGATTTTACCGTGATGCTTATGGACCGGCGCGGGGATACCTTTGCGGTTCCGATGGAGCTCGGGGCGACCTGGTATCCGGGCCTGACCTATCGGCGCGCGCTTGACATGGTCGGCGATTACCGGCCCGGCGACGTGGCCTTTACCAACGATCCCTATTCCGGCCATGTCGCCACCCACGCGCCCGACACCCACCTGTGGAAACCGGTCTTTGCCGGGGACGAGATCGTCGCCTGGACCGGCGGGCATATCCACAACACGGATATGGGGGGCGCGGTTCCGGCCTCGCTCAGCCGCTCCCTCACCGAGGTGCACCAGGAGGGGATACGCTTTCCACCGCTCAAGCTGGTGAAGGAAGGGGTGTTCGATGAAACGCTGTTGCGGATCATGGAAACCAACGTGCGCAAGCCGGGCCTGAATATCGGGGACATCAAGGCATTGGTCGGGGCGCTGAACACCGGCGAACGCAAGGTGCACGCGATGCTGCGGCGGTTTGGCAAGCGTGGTCTTGTCGATGGCATCGCCATGCTGATGGATCAGGCCGAGCAAGAGGCGCGCGCGATCCTGCGGGGCATTCCCGACGGCGAATATGTCTTTGCCGACTACGCCGATGAAGACAGCGATGTGGGCAATCCCTGCCGCCTGCATCTCAGGTTGCGGATCACGGGGGACGAGGCGGTGCTCGATTTTTCGGGTTCCGATCCACAGCTGGGTTCGTCTCTCAACGTTCCTACGGGCGGCGACCCGCGTCATACGGTGTTGCTGGTGGGGGTCTATTACGTGCTCTATACGCTCAACCCGCGGATCCTGCTGAATACCGGGCTGACCCGGCCTTTCACCTGTATCACCCCCGAGGGCACGGTGTTGAACCCGGTGGCCCCGGCGGCTGTGGGGATGCGGTCACTGACCTGTGCGCGATTGCGGTCGGTGATCTTTGGCGCATTTGCCCAGGCCGTGCCCGACAGGATGCCGGCGGCGCCAGCGGGGAACAATTGCATCGTCAACGTCATGACCCGCGACGAGCGCCAGCAGAAAACCGTGATCGCGGCGGTCAATCCGGTGGTCGGCGGCGGCGGCGGGATGCCGCACCGGGATGGCACCAACGGGTCCGGTGCCGACGCGGCCTATCTCAAGAATACCCCGATCGAGATCACCGAGACCGAGGTGCCTGTCGAGTTCCTGTCCTACGGGTTGGCGCGTGATACCGGCGGGGCCGGACGGTGGCGTGGCGGGCTGGCCACGGACATGACGTTTCGCGTGTTCTCGCCCGATACGCGGATCACCGCGCGCAACCGCGACCGCTCCCGGTTCCGGCCATGGGGCATTCTTGGGGGGCGGGCCGCCGGGCTGGCATGCATGGAGCTGAACCCGGGCAGCGAAGCGGCACAGGATCTTGGCAGTCGCGATACCGTGGTGATGCAGCCCGGTGACAGCCTGCGCATCCGGTCGGCCGGGGGCGGGGGGCGGGGCTGCCCCTATACGCGACCGGTCGAGGCGGTGGCCAGGGATGTGGCCTGTGGATACGTGTCCCAGGCTGCCGCCGCGCGCGATTACGGCGTTGTCTTTCGCGATGACGAGGTCGATCAGGCGGCAACCGAGGCACTTCGCCACGGGCATGTGAGCAGCGGCGCGCAGTTTGATTTCGGCCCTGAGCGCGAAGCGTATGAAAGCTGCTGGACCGATGCCGCCTATGAGCGTCTGTGCGATCTTCTGCTGGGCCTGCCCGTACATTGGCGTTTCTTTGCCAAGACCGAGATTTTTTCACGCATGGACGGGCGCAGCGGGGTGGCCGGGGTGGAGGCCGCGCTCGCCGAGATGTGCGAGCGGTTTCCGGGCCTGTCCGATCTGGTGGCCGCGAGCGGCACCGAGCGGGGGGCCGCATGAGCGGCAGGGTCCAGCGCCTGACCGACCCGGCCGGTCCGGCGGTGCCGTTCCTTTTTGACGATGAGCCGATGACCGGTTGCGAGGGGGATACGGTTCTGACGGCAGTGCTGAGCCAGCGGCGCGGGCTCAGGCCGGCGGAATTCGGTCCCGGGACGCGGGCGGGGTTCTGCCTGATGGGGGCTTGCCAGGACTGCTGGATCTGGCGCGATGACGGCCAGCGGCTGCGTGCCTGTACCACGTTGCTGAGCGCGGGGATGCGCCTGTGCTCAACCGCCCCCAAGCGGTGGCCCGCATGAGCAAGGTGCTGATTGTCGGGGCCGGGCCCGCCGGTATCCGCGCCGCCCAGACGCTGGTCAAGGCCGGCTTGCATCCCGCCGTGGTTGACGAGGCCGCCGCCGCGGGCGGGCAAATCTATCGCCGCCCGCCCGCCGGGATGCGGCGCAGCGCGCGCGACCGATATGGATCGGAGGCGGGCAAGGCGGCGCGGCTTCATGCGCTGTTTGATGACATGGCGGCGGCGGGCCGGTTGACCCATCTGCGCGCCAGCAGCGTGACCGGTTTGCAGGACGGATCGGCGCAGGTTCTGACCCCGTCGGGGCTGCGCGCCATCCGGTATGATCGCCTGATCCTCGCCGCCGGCGCGACCGACCGTATCCTGCCCCTGCCGGGATGGCAGGCGGGCGGGGTCTATAGCCTCGGCGCAATGCAGATCGCGCTCAAGACGCAAGAGGTCGCGTTGGGGCGGCGGCTGGTCCTCGCGGGCAGCGGTCCGTTGCTGACCTTGCTGGCGACGCAGCTGCGCAAGGCCGGAGCCGAGGTTGCGGCGGTTCTGGATACCGCGCCGTTGCCCTTGCAGATCCGGGGCGGGGTGCGGATGGCGCTGGCCCGCCCGGTGGTGACGGCGCGGGGCCTGTATTTGCGGGCGAGCCTTGGGCGGCGTTACCATGCGGGGGTGCGCGATTTGCGGATCGCGCTCGGCCCGGACCACGGGCCTCGGGCGGTGCATTGGCACGATGCGCGGGGCAAGGCGCGGTCAACCCCATGTGACGCGGTGGGGATCGGCTGGCACCTGATGGCCGAAACCCAGTTGGCCGAGCTGGCCGGCGCGCAATTCGCTTGGTCTCGCGACTGGTCCCAGTGGCTGCCGGTGACAGACCGGTACGGGCGCGCGGGCAGGGGGCTGTACCTTGCCGGAGACGGGATGCGATTGCTGGGCGCGGACGGGGCGGAATGTGCCGGGGTGCTGGCGGGGCGGGCCTGTCTGCATGATCTGGGGCTTGGCGGCGACGATGACCGGGCGATGCTGGCCCGGCTTGCGCGGATGGAGCGTTTCGCCCGCGGAGTGGCCGCCGGGTTTGCCCTGCCCGAGGATCATTTCGGCGCGCTGCCCGAGGACACGATCATCTGCCGTTGCGAGAATATTACCGCACGCGAGATCCGACAGGTGACGCAGCAGGTCGGCCCCGAGATCAACCGGGTGAAATCGCTGTGCCGCGCTGGCATGGGCCGCTGCCAGGGTCGCTATTGCCAGCTTGCGACGGCGCGGCTGGTTGCGATGGCGGGCGGCCAGCCGGTCGAACAGGTGGGGCGGCTGCGGGCGCAGCCCCCGGTGCGGCCCCTGCCGGTTTCGGCGGTGCTGGACGGGTAAAATCCCGGCTGCGGCGCGTGTTCAGCGGATTGTGCTGTTGCATTGGTGATTTCAGGCATTTTCCCCACGCGCGCGCCGGTATCCTGATGCGGAGTTCAACGATTTCTGGCCCCCATGACATATGCATTCGATCCGGACGGGCTCAGCCTGTCAGCCAAGCACCATATCGGCGGCATCTCGGTTGCCGCTCCGGCCGAGCGTGCGGTGCGCGCGCCCTCGGACGGGCGCATCGTCGCCGAGATCCCCTATGGCACCGCCGAGACCGTCGACCGCGCCGTTACCAGCGCACAGCGGGCGCTGCGCGACAGCGGCTGGGCGGCGGCCGCGCCGCGTGATCGCGCCCGGGCGTTGCGGGCCTGGGCCGACCTGATCGAGACCGAGGCCCGGACGCTGGCACGGCTGGAGGCGATCTGCTCTTCGCGCCCGGTCGGGCAGGCGGTTGCGGGGGATGTGGGGATCACCGCGACGCAGATCCGCTTTTTCGCGGAATTCGCCGACAAGGAAGGCGGCGACCTGGTGCCCACATCCGATGACCGGCTGGGCTTTGTCTCGCATGAACCCTATGGCGTGGTCGGGGCGATCACGCCCTGGAATTACCCGATTTCAATGGCTGGATGGAAGCTTGGCCCGGCCCTGGCGGCGGGCAACGCGGTGGTTCTCAAACCGTCGGAGATGACCCCGTTTTCCACGCTCTACATGGCCGAGCTGGCCGAGCGCGCGGGGGTTCCGGCGGGCCTGATCAACATCGTTCTGGGCGATGGGCCACAGACCGGGGCCGCGATCACCGGCCACCCGGATATCGCCAAGGTGAGCTTTACCGGATCGACCCGCGCCGGCCGTGCGATCATGGAGAACATCGCCCGCAACGGGGTAAAGCCGATGACGCTCGAACTCGGGGGCAAGTCGCCGCAGCTGGTGTTTGCCGATGCCGATCTCGACAAGGCGGCGGACTGCATCGCACGGGGCATCCTGCCGAATGCCGGGCAGACCTGTGTCGCCGGTACGCGCGTGCTGGTGCATCGCAGCCTTGCGGATGCGTTGGCCGCCAAGCTGGTCGCCGCCTTTGAAGCCCAGGTTCCTGCCGCCACATGGGACGACCCGGCGGGGTTCTCTCCGATCATATCGGTCCCGCAGATGGCCCGTATCGACAGCATCGTGCAGGCCGCCGTCGCGGCGGGGGCGGATCCGCTTTGCGGCGGGCAGCCGTTTGACCGCCCCGGCAGCTATTACCGGCCAACCCTGTTGACCGGGTTGCATGGCGACAACCCCGCCCTGCGCGAGGAAATCTTTGGCCCCGTGGCGACCTTTCAGACCTTTGACACCGACGAAGAGGCGCTGGAGCTGGCCGATCACCCGACCTACGGGCTTTGTGCCGGGGTCTATACGCGCGATCTATCGCGGGCGATCCGCGTCACCCGCGCATTGCAGGCCGGCACCGTCTGGGTGAACCGGTACGGGCGCTCGTTTGACCATATCCTGCCGACCGGCGGCTGGAAATCCAGCGGCATCGGCAAGGATCTGGGGCGCGATGCCTTTCTGGCCAACCGCCGCAGCAAATCCGTTTTGATCGACCTCTAGACAGCCATCGGGAGCATTCCACATGACCAACTATGAAATCGCCCTGATCCCCGGTGACGGGATCGGCGTTGACGTGACCGACGCGACCCTGTCCGTGCTGAACCACGCCGCGGGACTCTATGGCTTTGACCTTGCGACAACGCGGTTTCCCTGGTCCTGCGCCTGGTATCTGGAACATGGCAGCATGATGCCCCGGGACGGTATCGACACCCTGCGCGGCTTTGATGCGATCTATCTGGGCGCGGTCGGCTGGCCCGAAACCGTGGCGGACGCGGTGTCGCTGCACGGCCTGTTGCTGCCCATTCGCAAGGCTTTTGCGCAATTTGCCAATGTCCGCCCGCACAGGTTGCTGGACGGGGTCGAAAGCCCGCTCAGGAGCGACGGTTTCGACATCCTGTGCATCCGCGAGAATACCGAAGGCGAATATTCCGGCGCCGGTGGGCGCGTTCATCAGGGCACGCCCGACGAGGTGGCGGTGGAAACCTCGGTCTTTACCCGCACCGGCACCGAACGCATTCTGCGCTTTGCCTTTGAACAGGCGCGGGCGCGGCGCGGTCATTTGACCTCGGTCACCAAGTCGAACGCGCAGAAATACTCGATGGTGTTCTGGGACGAATTAACCCGCGAACTGGCGGGGCAATACCCCGATGTCACGGTCAGCCACATGCATATCGACGCGATGGCGGCGAGGATGGTGATGGCCCCCGAAACGCTGGACGTGGTGGTTGCGTCGAACCTGTTCGGCGATATCCTGACCGATCTCGGGGCGGCGATCCAGGGGGGGCTGGGCTATGCGGCGTCGGCCAATATCTGCCCGGATCGCACGATGCCGTCGATGTTTGAACCGGTTCACGGTTCGGCACCGGATATCGCCGGGCAGAACATCGCCAACCCGATCGCGGCGATCTGGTCGGGGGCGATGATGCTGGACCACCTGGGCGAGAGCCGGGCTGGGGCTGCGGTGCTGGCGGCCATCGAACGCACCACTGCGCGTGGCATCGGAACCCGCCCCGGCGGCCAGTCCACCGATGCAATCACCGCGGCCATCACATCCGAACTGGAATAGCGACATGACACTGCAAGACCCCGGCCTGCTGCGCATGGAGGCCCTGATCGGCGGCAGCTGGATCGCCCGCCCCGATCTGGCGGTGTACAACCCCGCAACCGCAGAGGTGATCGGCTCGGTCCCCGACTGTACCGGCGCGGAAACGGATGCGGCGATCACGGCGGCACAAGACGCGATGAGTACGTGGAAACAGGTCGATCACGCCACGCGCGCGGATCTGCTGATGGGCTGGCATGACCTGATGCTTGCGCATAAGGGCGATCTCGGGCGTATCCTGAGCGCGGAACAGGGCAAGCCGCTGGCAGAGGCCGAGGGTGAGATCGCCTATGGCGCGAGTTTCGTGCGGTGGTTCGCCGAAGAGTCGCGCCGGATCAATGGCAAGATCATCCCGGTGCCGGGAAAGAAGCTCATGGCGCTACGCGAGCCGGTGGGCGTCGCGGCGATCATCACCCCGTGGAACTTTCCCAACGCGATGATCACCCGCAAGGTCGCGCCGGCGCTGGCGGCGGGATGTACGGTTGTGATCAAACCCTCGGAACTGACACCGTTTTCGGCGATTGCCCTGGGCGTGCTGGCCGAGCGGGCGGGCATTCCGGCGGGTGTGATCAATATCGTTACCGGCCTGCCCACCGAGATCGGCAAGGCCCTGACGCAAAGCCCCACGGTGCGGAAACTGTCCTTTACCGGGTCGACGCGGGTGGGGGCGATGCTCGCCGGGCAATGCGCTCCCACGCTCAAGCGGCTGAGCCTCGAACTGGGCGGCAATGCGCCGTTTGTCGTGTTCGATGACGCCGATCTGGATGCCGCTGTCGATGGCGCGATGCTGTCCAAGTTCCGCAATGGCGGGCAAACCTGTGTCTGTGCCAACCGCATCCTGGTGCAGGCCGGGGTTTACGAGCGGTTTATCGACAAGCTCACGGCCCGCGTCGATGCGCTCAGCGTCGGTCCCGGTGACGCGGGGCATTCCGATATCGGCCCGATGATCAACGCGGCGGCGCGGGCCAAGATCAACGCCCATGTCGACGATGCGATTGCCAAGGGCGCGCGACAGGTCAGCCGCAAACGTGACCTCGCGGCGCAATATGCCGATCCGGTGGTGCTACGCGATGCCTCGCTGGACATGCGGCTCGCCTCGGAAGAGACCTTTGGGCCGGTCGCCCCGATCTTTCGCTTTGAAACCGAGGCGCAGGCGCTGGACATTGCAAACGGAACGCCCTTTGGGCTTGCGGCCTATTTCTACACCACCGACATGGCGCGCGCCTTTCGTTTTGCCGAGGCGTTGGAATTCGGCCTGGTCGGGTTGAACACCGGCGCGGTGAGCAATGCCGAAGCCCCGTTCGGCGGCGTCAAGTTCTCGGGGCTGGGGCGCGAAGGGGCACAGGAGGGCATTGACGAGTACCTGAGCACCAAGGCGTTTCACATCGGCGGTATCTGACCCGCCTTGCAGTTTCCGTTCGCCCTCCCATATGTTTTGCGTTGGCTGTGCAATGGCTTGCGGAGACGCGAATGGGTTATCTGAAGACTGCGATGCTGATGGCGGCGATGACCGCGCTCTTCATGGGGGTCGGTTATCTGATCGGCGGTTGGGGTGGCGCGGTGATCGCGTTGCTGGTGGCCGCCGGAATGAACGTCTTTACCTGGTGGAATTCCGACCGGATGGTTTTGCGCATGCATGGCGCGCAGCCGGTAGCACCGGGGGATCGCATGGGCCTGCACGCGCTGACCGCCGATCTGGCGCGCAATGCCGGGCTTCCCGAACCCCGGGTCTATCTGATCGATACGCCCCAGCCGAACGCCTTTGCCACCGGGCGCAACCCGGAACATGCCGCGGTGGCGGTGACATCGGGACTCATGCGCAGCCTGAGCCGCGAGGAACTGGCCGGGGTGATCGCCCATGAACTGGCCCATATCCGTAATCATGACACCGCGATCATGACCGTGACCGCGACATTTGCCGGTGCCATTTCGATGCTGGCCAATTTTGCCCTGTTCTTTGGTGGCTCGCGCGAACGGCTGGGGCTGGTGGGGACGCTGCTGATGATGGTGCTGGCACCGCTTGCCGCGACGTTGGTCCAGATGGCGATCAGCCGCACGCGGGAATATGCCGCCGACAAGGCAGGTGCCGAGATTTGCGGCCACCCGCTCTGGCTCGCCTCGGCACTGGAAAAGATCGCCATGGGTGCGGCACGGATCGACAATGACGCCGCCGAGCGCAACCCGGCGACCGCGCATATGTTCATTATCAACCCGCTGCATGCGCATAAGCGCGACAACCTGTTTACCACCCACCCGGCGACCGAGAACCGTATCGCGGCACTGCGGACAATGGCGGGTCAGGCGCCGCGCGCAGCCGGCCCCCGCATGGCAACCAGCCGTGTGCCAAAGGTGCGCAGGAGCGGCCCGAAAGGCCCCTGGTCCTGATCCGATCCGTATGGTCAGCCGATCCGCTGGCCACGGCTCCAGACCGCGCGCACCAGCGGCGTGCTCCCGGCCAATCCCACGCGCAGCACATCGCCGCGTTGCCCCGTTGCCAGATCGCCCCGGTCCGTCAACCCGGCGGCGCGCGCCGGATTGCGGGTGACGCAGGCAATCGCGCGGGGCATGTCCTGCCAGAGCCCGGCCAGCCGGAAGGCCGACAGCAACAGTGCAGACGGGACATAGTCGGACGAGACAATATCCAGCAAACCCGCCTCGGCCAGTTTGATGGCCGCGACATTGCCGGAATGCGAGCGGTTGCGGATGATGCTCGGCGCGCCCATCATCACGGCCATGCCCTGCGCCCGGCAGGCGGCGGCGGCTTCGCTGGTGGTCGGGAATTCGGCAAAAGCAACACCATGCATGCCCGATTCCGCCACCTGTCCGGCGGTGGTGTCGTCATGGCTGGCCAGCACCGCACCCAGCCGGCGGGCCTCGGCAATGGCCCCGGCCTGATGTTTCTCGCCATAGAGGTTTTGCAGCGCCTTGAGGTTGGCCACATGTTCGGCAAAGTCGGCATCGTCAAAGCCCCGCTTTTTCGACAGATAGGTCTTGAGCGCCGCCAGATCGCGGAACTGCCGTTGCCCGGGCGTGTGATCCATCAGGCTGAGGATGCCAACCCGGTCATCGGGGCCGAATTCGGCGAGTTCCGCGAGCAGCGTTTCCGAACAGATCTCGGCGCGCAGATGCAGGAAATGGCTGATCCTCAGATGCCCCGCCGCCCGCGCCGCCAGCAATTCATCGGCCAACCCGCGCGCATAGGGCGCATATCGCATCTGGCCGCCATGGATCGAACCGACGCGCAGCGCGTCGAACACCGTGGTGATACCGGTCGAGGCCAGTTCCGCGTCATGGGCAAGAATGGCCGGCAAATGCGGCCAATCCACCTCGGGGCGCGGCTCGATATGGCGTTCCAGGTTGTCGGTGTGCAGCTCGACCAGCCCCGGAATGACAAAATCCCCGTTGCAATCCAGCGCGCCACCGGCAACCGCGTCACCCTCGGCGATGGTGTCGATGATGCCATCCTTGATCGTGATGCGCCCGGTGACGACCCGGTCGCTCAGAACAAGTCGGGCATTGGCAAGGCAGAGTTCCTCTGACATGGATCCGGTGGCGGCGGCCGCCAGGGATGTCGGTGCGATTGGAGAGTTCATGTCATATTCCCGCTTTGCGATCTATTTCGTTCCGCCCAAAGGCGCGTTGGCCGGGTTCGGGGCGCGTTGGCTGGGCTGGGACCTGTTGGCCGGAGCCACGGTGGCGCAGCCGGATGTTCCGGGTCTTGCTGCGATCACCCGAAGGCCGCGCAAATACGGGTTTCACGGCACGCTCAAGGCGCCGTTCCGGTTGGCTGACGGGCGCGATCCCGAGGGGTTGCGCGCTGCCATCGGGGTCATGGCGGCACGCTGCGCCCCGACGCGGTGCGACGGGCTGGACCTGTCGCGGATCGGGCGGTTTCTGGCCCTGACCCCGGTCGGCGAAACAGGCGGCATCGAGCGGGTGGCGGCAACCTGCGTGCGCGATCTGGACGGCTGGCGCGCGCCATTGGATGCGGCCGAGCTGGCTCGTCGCCGCCGCGCGCGGTTGTCCGCGCGGCAGGACGCGTCGCTGACGCGGTGGGGCTATCCTTACGTGATGGAGGATTTCCGGTTTCACATGACACTCACCGGGCGGCTGGCGGTGGACGAGGTGGAGCAGTGGCGCGACATCGCCGCCGCGCATTTGCCGGATTTGCCCGCCCCTTTCGTGATGGACGCCATCGCCCTGGTCGGCGAGCGCGAAGACGGCTGTTTCGAAGTGATCCAACGCTACGCGCTCACCGGTTGACGCGCCGCCTGCGCCCATTCGACGGTGCCGGCTATGCCGTTTGGTATCTTTCATCTCGACAACTTTGCCTTGAACTATACAACTAGACATATCTTAGCAGTGACAGCGATTCGTGACAGCAGGGATTTGTGACGGTTGAATGAACAGGATCGCCCCCGCACGCCGATCTGGCGTGCCATCGCCACCGCCTTGCGCCATGAGATCAGCGAGGGGCGCTATGGTCCCGGCGACAAGCTGCCGACCGAAGCGACGCTGGCGGCGCGGTTCGGGGTCAATCGTCACACGGTACGCCGGGCGTTGGCCGATCTTGTCGAGACCGGGCTGGTGCGCACCCGCCGCGGCTCGGGTGCTTTCGTGGCTGCGGTGCCGGCGCAGTATCCTATCGGTCAGCGGGTGCGGTTTCACGAAAACCTGCTGGCGGCGGGACGCATTCCGCACAAGCGCATGTTCTTGGTCGAAACCCGCGCCGCGACGGTGGCCGAAGCCGAAACGCTCGCGCTCGCGCCGGGTGGTGCGGTGTGCGCCTGTCATGGGCTGTCGCTGGCCGACGGGGTGCCAATCGCGGTGTTCGAAAGCGTGTTCCCGTTGCCGCGCCTGGCCGGGATAGACGCGGCATTGGGCGAAACCAGCAGCGTGACCGAGGCGCTGCGCCGCGTCGGGATTCCCGATTACACCCGCGCTGCGACCCGCCTGACCGCCGTGCTGGCCGATGCGACGCAGGCGCTGCACCTGGAAATCAGGCAGGGCGACCCGCTGCTGTACGCAACAGGCGTGAATGTCGATGGCCAGGGTGTCCCGGTGGAATATGGGCGCACCTGGTTTTGCGGCGACCGGGTGACGCTGACTGTCGAGGGCTAGGGGGTTTCCCGCAAAATGGGCGATTTGGTCCCATTGCCCTTGCCCGATCCGCGACGCATAAGGTCATCACCACAGCAGATGAGGAAAGACCCATGATCGGACGCCTGAACCATGTTGCCATTGCCGTACCGGATCTCGAGGCCGCGTCAGCGCAATATGCCGGTGCCCTTGGTGCCAAGGTCGGCGCGCCGCAGGACGAGCCCGATCACGGGGTGACCGTGGTGTTCATCGAATTGCCGAATACCAAGATCGAACTCCTGTACCCGCTGGGCGACAACAGCCCGATCCAGGGGTTTCTCGACAAGAACCCCTCGGGTGGCATCCATCACGTGTGCTATGAGGTCGAAGACATACTGGCAGCGCGCGATCATCTGAAATCGACCGGCGCACGGGTGCTGGGCGACGGCAATCCCAAGATCGGCGCCCATGGCAAGCCGGTGCTGTTCCTGCATCCCAAGGATTTCAACGGCTGTCTTGTCGAGCTGGAGCAGGTCTGAGCAACGACCTCTGAAAACAGGAGCCCCGCATGTCCATCGTATCGGCAATCGTACTCTTTGCGATCATCTGGTTCATGACCTTTTTCATCGCCTTGCCAATCCGGGTGCGGACGCAGGGCGATCTGGGCAAGGTCGAGCCGGGCACCCATGCGGGGGCGCCGGAAGTTCACAATATCAGGAAAAAGATGCTGATCACCACGGCCGTGGCGCTGGTGATCTGGGCGGTGGTGGTGACAATCATCCTGTCCGGAGTGATCAGCGTGCGCGATCTCGACTGGTTCAACAGGATGGGGCCGGAGGGTTAGGGCGCGGTTTCAGCGCTCGATCGGCAGAATGTTGTGAAGACGGTGATAGGGGGCCGATTTGACGCTTTTGCTGACATCTGGCACGGTTTGTGCCTGACGCGCCCGAAAACTCATGTACGAGGCGGCACCCAAGCCGATAAGGCCCGCGCAAACGCTGGTTCCCAGTATCAGGCCGTCCAAACCAAGGGTCTCGAACATCACAGAACTCCTTCTCTGAAGCCAATATAGGCGATCCCGGAGAAAATTTCCACCTTCGACAAGGGTGAATATGCCGGGAATTCATGTCGAATCGGGTGGGGTCGCCGAAGTGATCCCGGCATCCGCGGGAAATCGCTCTGCCCGTCTCGGGACAAATCGTGCAACCTGTTGCAGGCAATGGAAATATACCCGGTTGCGATTGCTATCGCGCATTCAACGCATCCTGCACGTTCTTCAGCAGATGTTCGGTTTCCTCGCGTTCACGGCTGGTAGCGGCCTGACCCCGGCGCAGCCGTAACCGTCCGAGCGCCACGGCGATTCCCCCGATGGTGGGCACTGCCAGCGCGGCAATGGCCGGGCCGCCAGTCAGGGCGCCGGCAACCGCCGCACCGGCAGCGGCCAGCAAGGCCCCGGCGCTGAGCCGCTGGGTCCAGACGCCGATCACGTCATCCAGATCCCGCAGGCCGCTTTCCCGTTCGCGCAGCCGGGCGATCCGCCGGCCGATCAGATCGGACAGCACAAAGGTCAACTCGTCATGGTTGACCTGTTGCAGCGCCGACACAAGCGCCACCCGCTCGGCGGGGTCGACGCTGACCGAATCGACCAGCGCGTCGACCTCGGCGAGCGGCACCGGTTCTTCCATCGACAGGGCACGCACAAAGGCGATCAGCGCGGTTGCCGGGCGGCGTTTCTTGGGGGAAGGGGCGACCATGGGCGCATCCTTGCCATCAAACGCGCCCACGGCAACCGGATTGTGCGCAAGCCGCGTCAAATCTCCCTGGCACCGTCATCTCGGGATGGGGGCAAGCAGGGGCTTGCCGGGCATTCGCGGTAACGCTACGGTATGCCAAAGCATGCGGGAGAACCGGGCGAATCGTCCGGTGCCGAAGGAGCAACCGCCCCGGAAACTCTCAGGCGAAAGGACCGTCTGCTTTACGAACTCTGGAGAGTGACGCCTGGCGTCCGCCGAAGGGATAGCGATCTCAGGCGAAAGGACAGAGGGGGCATCGTGCCGCGCCATGTCGCGCGGGTTTGGGGTGCCGGGATGATTTTACATAATCGCATCGGCCTGTGACAGGAGCAGGTATGACCGATCTGAAACACACGCCGCTGCATGCGCTGCATGTCGAGCTGGGCGCACGCATGGTTGGCTTTGCCGGATATGACATGCCGGTGCAATTTCCCGACGGGATCATGGCGGAGCACAGCCACACGCGCGCGCATGCCGGGCTGTTCGATGTCAGCCACATGGGGCAGGTGATCCTGTCCGGCGCGCCGATGGCCGGGATTGCCGCCGCCTTTGAAACGCTGGTGCCGATGGATGTGGCGGGTCTGCCCGAAGGCCGGCAGCGCTATGGGCTGTTCCTGGATGATGCGGGCGGGATCCTGGATGACCTGATGTTCGCCAACCGGGGAGATCACCTTTACGTGGTGGTCAATGCCGCCTGCAAGGACGCGGACATCGCGCGCATGAAGGCGGCGCTTGAACCGGGAGTTTCGGTGACACCGGTCCGCGACCGCGCGCTGCTCGCGTTGCAGGGGCCGGCGGCGGAAACCGTGTTGGCCGGGCTGAACCCGCGCGTCGCCGGGATGGGGTTCATGGATGTCGCCACTGTCGAACTCGACGGCGTCGAATGCTGGGTCTCGCGGTCGGGTTACACCGGCGAGGATGGCTATGAAATATCTGTGCCCGAACGCCATGCCGAGGCACTGGCGCGGGCGCTCTTGGCGCATGACGCGGTTGCGCCCATCGGCCTTGGCGCGCGGGATTCGCTGCGGCTCGAGGCCGGGCTTTGTCTCTATGGCCATGACATTGACGCCACCACCCTGCCGGCCGAGGCGGGGCTGACCTGGGCGATACAAAAGATCCGCCGCACCGGGGGGGCGCGCGCGGGCGGGTTCCCCGGGGCCGGGGCGGTGCTCGATCAGATTGCATCGGGACCGGCGCGCAAGCGGGTTGGCCTGAAACCCCAGGGGCGGGCCCCGATGCGCGAGGGGGTCGCGTTGTTTGCCGCTGCCGAAGGGGGCGAACAGATCGGGGCGATCACTTCGGGCGGCTTTGGCCCGACCGTCGGCGGGCCGGTCGCGATGGGCTATGTGCCCGCCGATCTCGCCAGCCCGGACACCATCGTTTACGGCGAGCTGCGCGGCAAGCGCCTGCCGCTTACGGTCACGAAGCTGCCCTTCGTGGCCGCCAATTTCAAGCGCTAGTCCAAGAGGGAAAACCGGACATGAAATTTACCGAAGAACATGAATGGCTGCTGGAAGAAGGCGAGCTGATCGTTGTCGGCATCACCGAGCACGCGGCCGAACAGCTGGGCGACGTGGTGTTCGTGGAGCTGCCCGAGGCCGGCAGCGAGGTCAGCAAGGATGACGAGATCGTGGTGATCGAGAGCGTCAAGGCGGCCAGTGACATCCTTGCCCCGCTGGATGGCGAGATCGTCGAGGTGAACGAGGCGCTGGCTGACAATCCCGGCCTGGTCAACGAAGATGCGCAAGGGGATGCGTGGTTCTTCAAGATCAAACCGTCGGACACCAGCCCGATGGCGGATTACATGGACGAAGCCGCTTACAAGGACTTCGTCGCATAAGCCCCTGCGCCGGGAGTATCCTTCCGGCGCCAATCCCTTGACCGGCACGAGAATGACGAACGGGGCGCCTGTCGGATCGGCCCCGCCATTTCTGGAGACACCCGATGCCCTTTGAGCCAACCGACTATCTGCCTTATGACTTTGCCAATCGCCGTCATATCGGCCCCTCCCCGGAAGAGATGGACCAGATGCTGGCCACGGTCGGGGCCGAAAGCATTGACGCGCTGATCGATGATACGGTGCCCGCGGGCATCCGGCAGCAGGACAAGCTGGATTTCGGCCGCGCCAAGTCCGAGCGGGAACTGCTGCATCACATGCGGCTGACGGCGGGCAAGAACAAGGTCCTCACCAGCCTGATCGGACAGGGGTATTACGGCACGATGACGCCGCCCGCGATCCAGCGCAACATTCTTGAGAACCCCGCCTGGTACACCGCCTATACGCCCTATCAGCCCGAGATCAGCCAGGGGCGGCTCGAGGCGTTGCTGAACTACCAGACCATGATCAGCGATCTGACTGGGCTTGAGATCGCCAACGCCTCGCTGCTGGACGAGGCGACCGCCTGCGCCGAGGCGATGACCATGGCGCAGCGGGTGTCCAAGTCCAAGGTCAAGGCGTTCTTCGTGGATCGCGATTGCCATCCGCAGAACATCGCGGTGATCCAGACCCGCGCCGCGCCTTTGGGGATCGAGGTGATTGTCGGCAACCCGGACAAGCTCGAAGCCGACAAGGTGTTTGGCGCGCTGTTCCAGTATCCCGGCACCTATGGCCATGTGCGCGATTTCACCGACCAGATCGCGGCGCTGCATGACAACAAGGCCATTGCCGTCATGTCCGCCGATCCGCTGGCCCTGACCCTGCTCAAGGAGCCGGGGGCGATGGGGGTCGATATCGCCGTGGGCAGCACCCAGCGGTTCGGTGTGCCGCTTGGCTATGGCGGCCCGCACGCGGCCTATATGGCGACCAAAGCCGAATATGCCCGCGCCATGCCGGGCCGCCTGGTCGGGGTCAGTGTCGACAGCCACGGCAACCGGGCGTACCGGTTGTCGCTGCAAACCCGCGAACAGCATATCCGCCGCGAAAAGGCCACGAGCAATGTCTGTACAGCTCAGGCGCTGCTGGCGGTGATGGCGTCGATGTATGCGGTGTTCCACGGTCCCAAGGGATTGCAGGCCATTGCCCAGCGGATCCACCGCAAGACCGTGCGCCTGGCGCGCGGGCTGGAAGAGGCGGGGTTCAAGGTCGATCCCAAATCGTTTTTTGACACCATCACCGTTGACGTGGGGCCGTTGCAGGCGGCGGTTCTGAAATCGGCAGTGGATGAAAACATCAACCTGCGCCGCGTGGGCGAGCATCGCGTCGGCATCAGCCTGGACGAATGCACCCGGCCCGAGAATGTCGAAGCGGTCTGGCGCGCCTTTGGCATCGTACGCAAGGATGACCAGTTCGAACCGGAATACCGGGTTCCGGCCGCGCTGCACCGCACCAGCGATTACCTGACCCATCCGATCTTTCACATGAACCGGGCAGAGACCGAGATGATGCGCTATATGCGCCGCCTCGCGGATCGTGACCTTGCGCTGGACCGGGCGATGATCCCGTTGGGCAGCTGTACCATGAAGCTGAACGCCGCCGCCGAGATGATGCCGGTCAGCTGGCGCGAATTCGCCCGGCTGCACCCGTTCTGCCCGGCGGATCAGGCACAGGGGTATCACGAGCTGATTGCGGACCTGTCCGACAAGCTGTGCCAGATCACCGGCTATGACGCGCTGTCGATGCAGCCCAATTCCGGGGCGCAGGGCGAGTATGCGGGTCTTCTGACCATCGCTGCCTATCACCGGGCGAATGGCGAGGGGCATCGCAACATCTGTCTCATCCCGATGAGCGCACATGGCACCAACCCGGCCAGCGCCAACATGGTGGGATGGAAGGTCGTGCCGGTGAAATCGGCGGCAAACGGCGATATCGATCTGGATGATTTCCGGGCCAAGGCGGAAAAGCACGCGGCCGATCTGGCCGGGTGCATGGTGACATATCCTTCGACCCACGGGGTGTTCGAGGAAACCGTCACCGAAGTCTGCAAGATCGTGCATGAACATGGCGGGCAGGTCTATATCGACGGGGCCAACATGAACGCCATGGTCGGCCTGTCCCGTCCCGGCGATCTGGGCGGGGATGTAAGCCACCTCAACCTGCACAAGACCTTTTGCATCCCCCATGGCGGGGGTGGTCCCGGCATGGGGCCGATCGGGGTCAAGGCGCATCTTGCACCCCACCTGCCGGGTCATCCGGAGACCGGCGGCCAGGAAGGGCCGGTATCGGCGGCCCCCTATGGCTCGCCCTCGATCCTGCCGATCAGCTGGGCCTATTGCCTGCTGATGGGCGGCGATGGCCTGACCCAGGCGACGCGGGTTGCGATCCTGAACGCCAACTACATCGCCAAGCGGCTCGAAGGGGCCTATGATGTGCTCTATCGCGGCAAGACCGGGCGGGTGGCGCATGAGTGCATCATCGACACGCGCCCCTATGCCGAGAGCGCGGGCGTCACCGTTGACGACATTGCCAAACGCCTGATCGACAACGGGTTCCACGCCCCGACCATGAGCTGGCCGGTGGCCGGAACCCTGATGATCGAGCCGACCGAGAGCGAGACCAAGGCCGAGCTTGACCGGTTCTGTGACGCGATGCTGGCGATCCGCGAAGAGATCCGCGACATCGAAGAGGGCCGCATCGACAAGGACAACAACCCGCTCAAGAACGCGCCGCACACGATGGAGGACCTGGTCAAGGATTGGGATCGTCCCTATTCGCGCGAGCAGGGCTGTTTCCCGCCGGGTGCCTTTCGGGTCGACAAGTACTGGCCGCCGGTGAACCGCGTCGACAACGTCTATGGCGACCGCCACCTGGTCTGTACCTGCCCGCCGATGGAAGAATATGCCGAGGCGGCAGAGTAGGCGGGAACACGCGCAGGGCGTCCGGCAACAGGGCCTGATTCAATTTTGAAAGCGATCTGTTCGGCGCTAACCTGCCGAGCAGAATCCGCTGTCAAAGGAGAGTGTCATGCCAAATGCCGAACGCCGGAAAGCAAGCGATTTCGATCCCAGGATCCTCGAAATATTTGACGGTTACGTTCACGGTCAGATGTCCAAGCGCGACTTCATCGCGCGCGCGGGGCGATATGCGGCGGCGGGCGTGACCGGTGCCATGATCCTTGAACAACTCGCGCCCAACTATGCGTTGGCACAGCAGGTTGCGCCCGACGATCCGTCCATCGTGACCGAGCGGATCACTTATGAAAGCCCGGATGGACACGGCACGATCACTGGCTTGATGGCCCGCCCCGTGGACGCGCAAGGCGCGTTGCCGGCGGTGCTCGTGGTGCACGAAAACCGTGGTCTGAACCCCTATATCGAGGATGTGGTTCGCCGCGCCGCCAAAGCGGGCTATTTCGCGTTTGGCCCGGACGGATTGTCGCCGCTCGGCGGCTATCCGGGGACAGACGATGAAGGCCGCGAAATGCAGCGGTCGATGGATGGCGCAAAACTGATGGAAGATTTCTTTGCGGCGTTCGAGTTCCTGCGTGGCAACCCGTCATCTACAGGCAAGGTCGGTTGCGTCGGCTTCTGCTATGGTGGCGGCGTGTGCAACGCGCTGGCGGTTGCCTATCCGGATTTGGCCGCATCCGTTCCGTTCTACGGTCGCCAGCCGGCAGTCGAGGATGTTCCAAACGTCGTTGCTCCGTTGCTGATTCACTATGCCGGGCTGGACGAGCGCATCAATGCCGGGGCCGAGGCTTATGCCGAGGCGCTGACAGCCAATGGCAAGGAATTTGCGGCGCATGTCTATCCCGATGTGAATCACGGTTTTCACAACGACACCACGCCAAGATATGACGCCGAAGCCGCCACGCTTGCATGGGAGCGGACGCTGGCGTTCTTTGATACCTACCTGAACTGATCAGTGGCTCAGCCGAACGGGTCGTGCGGATATTGCACCGCCGCCAGGTACAAGCCCTGTGGCGGGCAGACCGGCCCGCAGGCGGCGCGGTCGCGGGCGTTCAGCGCTGTTTCGACATCGTCCGCCGTCCATGCGCCGCTGCCGACACGTTCCAATGTCCCGACAAAGCTGCGCACCTGGTTGTGCAGGAACGACCGGGCCCGCACGTGAAACTGCACCTCGCGCCCGGACAGGCCGTCAACCTCGCTGACCCGCAACTCATCCAGCGTTTTCACGGGGCTGGCCGCCTGGCAGATCGAGCTGCGAAAGGTGGTGAAATCATGCCGCCCGATCAACCGGTCGGCACCGGCCTGCATGGCTTTCACATCCAGCGGATGCTTGACCTGCCAGACCTGGCCATCCTCATGGGTCGCGGGTGCGCGGCGGATCAGGATGCGGAACAGATAGCGCCGTTCCAGCGCCGAAAACCGCGCATGCCAATCGTCGTCAACCGCGGCGCAATCGACAATCGCTACCGGGGCGGGCTTGAGATGATAGTTCAGCGCTTCGGACAGGCGGAACGGATCCCAGTCGCGCCGCATGTCGCAATGGGCGACCTGGCCAAGCGCATGGACCCCGGCATCGGTGCGCCCGGCGGCGGCGATGGTATGCGCGCGCGGTTCAAGCCGGGCAAGCGCCGCCTCGATGGCACCCTGCACCGAGGGCAACTCCTTTTGCCTCTGCCAACCGGCAAAGGGCGCACCCTGGTATTCGACTTTGAGAGCATAACGCGGCATGGCGCGCTGCTACCCTGCGCCGTGGCAAACGGCAAGGCTGGTAACGCCCCCGCCCGCGCCCTATCTTGGGATCGACAAGGCGAGGCAGGGTGCAGGTTTGGTGATTTCTTCGATAGCGGACGGGCTGGTGCGCAGTATCGAGTCCGTGGGCGATACCATCAGCGAAACGCTGTTTGAGCCGGTGATCCGGCTGGGCGTGACGGGCCTTGCGCGATCGGGCAAGACGGTGTTCATCACCTCGCTGGTGGCCAACCTGATGGACCGGGGCCGCATGTCCAGCCTTGCCGCCGCGCAGGAAGGACGGATCGAGGCAGCGTTCCTGCAACCCCAGCCCGACGATACGGTGCCGCGATTCGACTATGAAACCCATCTGGGTGCGTTGACCGCGAGCCATCCGCACTGGCCTGACAGCACCCGCGCGATCAGCGAATTGCGCCTGTCCTTGCGGGTGCGGCCGACCGGCCTGCTGGCAGGGTTGCAGGGGCCGCGCACGGTGCATCTGGATATCGTCGACTATCCGGGCGAATGGCTGCTTGATCTGGCCTTGCTCGACAAATCCTATGCGCAATGGTCCGAGGAAACGCTGGCCCGGTTGCAGGATCGGTCCACCGCCGAGGACTATCGCGCTGTCCTTGCCTCCGTCGACCCGGTTTCGCCGCTGGACGAACCCACCGCGCAACGGCTCGCCCGCAGTTTTACCGACTATCTGAACGCGGCGCGGATTGCGGGGTTTTACGATTGTACGCCGGGGCGGTTCCTGCTGCCCGGGGATTTGGCCGGCTCGCCGGTGCTGACCTTTGCGCCCTTGCCCGCCCAGGCTAGCCCCCCGCGCCGGTCGCTGGCGCGCGAAATGGAACGGCGGTACGAAGCGTATAAATCCGAGGTGGTGAAACCGTTCTTTCGCGATCATTTTGCCCGGATTGACCGGCAGGTGGTGCTGGTCGATGCCCTGGGCGCGATTCACAAGGGGCCGCGGGCGGTCGAGGATATGCGCGGTGCGATGGCCGATATCCTGGGGGCGTTTCGTCCGGGAACCAACGCCTTTTTGACCAAGCTGCTGCTGGGCCGGCGGGTCGAGAAAATCCTGTTTGCCGCGACCAAGGCGGACCATCTGCACCACCTGCAACATCCCCGTCTGACCGCGATCATGCAGGCCCTGACCCGCGATGCAAGAGATCGGGCGCAGTTTGCCGGGGCCGATACCGCCGCCCTGTCGATTGCCGCCCTGCGCGCCACCACCGAAGAGCAGCGCAGCCATCAGGGGCGCGAGTTGAACTGTGTGCGCGGGCATCTGCTCGACACCGGCAAGGCGGCCGCGTTCTATCCCGGCGAGTTGCCGCAGGACCCGGCGCAGCTGCTGGGTCCGGCGCGGGCAGGGGCCGAGCGGTGGCTGGACGCGGATTACCAGGTGATGTCCTTTGCCCCGGCGCCGCTTCAATTGCGGCCCGGGGATGGGCCACCGCATATCCGCCTCGACCGGGCCGCGCAGTTCCTGATCGGGGATCGGCTGTGAGCGTCCTGTTGCGAGCGGCCACCCCGCTGGACGCGGGGACAACCGGGGATATCCTGTGGCAATCGCTGCGGGACAGCGCGCAGAACGAGCTGAGCTCTGCTGCCGAGGCCATCGGGTGTTGCGGTGTGATGATCGCGCGTGACTGGATGACCGTGGCGGTGACGGGGGCCGGTGTGCAGGGGTTTCTGGCGCGCGACGGCCAGGAGATCTGCGCGCTCTATACCGCAGCCGATGCGCGGGGGCGGGGGATCGGTCGGCAGCTCGTGCAAGAGGCGAAACGCAAGGTTCCGCGCCTGCACCTGCAAACCCCGGCGGGCAACACCGGCGCGCGGCGGTTCTATGCGCGCGAGGGGTTCGTGCCGGTCGGCCCGGCAGGCACCACGGGGCAGCACGCGCGCCTCTATGTCTGGCAAAAGGAGATCGCCGCATGAGCAAGGGTCCGGTTCTGATCGACCTGGAAGACAGCGAGGCGCCGGTTTCGGTGGCCGATGCGCCGCCGGTGCCGGACAGACCCGCGCCGGACGGTCAGGCGATGCAGATGGCGGCGCGTCTCGCGGCGCGCCGGCCCTCGCGGCTGGCCCGCTGGTTCTGGGGGCTGGCCGGGGCGGTGATCGGCGCGATGGTTTCGGTGGCGGCCTGGGATTTCGTGACCGGCCTCGTGGCGCGTGCGCCGGTGCTGGGCTGGATCGTCACCGGGCTGGTTGTCGCCATGCTGGCGGTGCTGCTGGTGATCGCGCTGCGCGAATTGGCGGCAATTGCGCGGTTGGGCCGGATCGACGGCCTGCACCGTGCCGCCGACGCGGCCCTGGCCGATGATGACCTTGAACAGGCGCGGACAGTGACGAAAAGGCTGCTGGCGTTCTATGCCGGGCGCGACGACACGCGGTGGGGGCGGCAATCGGTCAGCGAACGGATGGGCGAACAGTTCGATGCCTCCGGTCTGCTGAATCTTGCCGAGGCCGAGTTGCTTGCGCCCCTGGATGCCGCCGCCAGCCGCGAGGTCGAGGCCGCCGCCCGGCAGGTGGCAACGGTGACGGCGCTTGTTCCCCTGGCATTGGCCGATGTGGTGACCGCGCTGGCGGCGAACCTGCGGATGATCCGGCGGGTGGCCGAGATCTATGGCGGGCGCTCCGGGCTGATCGGCAGCTGGCGGCTGACCCGTGCGGTGTTCGCGCATCTGGTGGCGACCGGTGCGGTGGCGGTGGGCGATGACCTGCTCGAACCGGTGCTTGGCGGCTCGATCCTGTCCAAGCTGTCGCGCCGCTTTGGCGAAGGGCTGGTGAACGGCGCGTTGTCGGCGCGCGTCGGGGTCGCCGCGATGGAGGTCTGCCGCCCCCTGCCATTCTCGCAGGGGCGCAAACCCTCGGTGCGCGGCATCGTCAAGAACGCGCTTGGTGGCCTGTTCCGCTCAAAAGAGGCGTAATTCTGCTCGTAATATTTCGTGTGTTGACGCTAGGTCATCTTGTGGCGGTATGATTGCGCAAACACTCGCGGGAGACGTGCAATGACGGATGATTCCGAAGTTGCGAACCACTATTCCAACTCGGCGCTGCTTGACCGTATCGAGGCCGCGCTGTCAACGGCCGGTGTCCGGCGGCCGCTGGACATCGATACGCTGGCCCTGTTCGACGAATTCCATATCGGCGGGCGCAAGGCCACGGATCACCTGCTGCAAAGCCTGGGGATTTCGGCGGGGAGCAAGGTGCTCGATCTTGGGTGCGGCCTTGGCGGTCCGGCCCGCTATGTCGCCAAGACCAGCAGCGCCCGTGTCACCGGGCTCGACCTGACCCATGATTTCGTCGCTGCGGGCAATGCGCTGACCGGGCAGGCATTGATGGTGGACCTGGTCGACCTGCAACAGGGCAGCATTCTGGACATGCCGTTTGCCGACGATCAGTTCGATGTCGCCTACATGATCCATGTGGGCATGAATATCTCGGACAAGCCGGCGCTCGCCGCCGAGGTGGCGCGGGTTCTCAGGCCCGGTGGCACCTTTGGCATCTATGATGTCATGGCCGTGGATGACGCCAGGCTGTCCTATCCGGTTCCCTGGGCGAGCGGCCCCGAGCACAGCGCCCTGAGCCCGCCGCAGGCCTATCGCGATGCGCTGACCGGTGCGGGGTTCCGAGTGCAGACCGAGATCGACAGGAGCGAGTTTGCGCTGGATTTCTTTGCCCGCATGATGGCCAGGCAGGACAAGGCCGGTGGGGTGCCGGCACTGGGTCTGCACCTGGTCATGGGGCCGGACACTTCGGACAAGATCGGTAACATGGTCGCGGCACTGCATGCGCGCCAGATTGCCCCGGTCGAGATGGTTGGCGTTCTGGGATCCTGAGCGCCCGGAGCCTCTGGACCATCCGCGCGACGCGGCCTATAAGCCGGGGCATGATGCGCATGGTACGGATCATTATTCGAATTATATCCCCGGCGCTCTGACCCTGAGACGCCGGGCAAAGGTGTTTGAGATTTCGCACCGACCGCTTTCAATCATACCGACCTGACTGATCCAGAGGACGCCACCCATGTGCGCCGATACCACGACCCAAACCGCCGACTATAAATCCACGCTGAACCTGCCCAAGACCGAATTCCCGATGCGCGCGGGCCTGCCCAAGCGCGAGCCTGCCTGGCTGGAGCGGTGGGAAAAGATCGGCGTCTATGACCGCCTGCGCGAGAAAGAGGGCCGCGCGCCCTTTACGCTGCATGACGGTCCGCCCTATGCCAACGGGCATCTGCATATCGGTCACGCGCTGAACAAGACGATCAAGGACATGATCGTGCGCAGCCACCAGATGATGGGTTATGACGCGCGTTACGTGCCGGGTTGGGATTGTCACGGATTGCCGATCGAGTGGAAGATCGAAGAGCAATACCGCAAGAAGGGCCGCGACAAGGACGAGGTTCCGGTACTGGATTTCCGCCAGGAATGCCGCAAGTTTGCCGAGGGCTGGGTTGATATCCAGCGCGAAGAGTTCAAGCGGCTTGGCGTGACCGGCAACTGGCCCGATCCCTACCTGACAATGGATTACCACGCCGAAGCGGTGATCGCGGCCGAGTTCCAGAAATTCCTGATGAACGGCACGCTGTATCAGGGCAGCAAGCCGGTCATGTGGTCGCCGGTCGAGCAGACCGCACTGGCCGAGGCCGAGGTCGAGTATCACGACAAGGAGAGCTTTACTATCTGGGTGAAGTTCGCGGTCAAGGGGGCAGGGGCCGCCGATCTGGACGGCGCCCATGTGGTGATCTGGACCACCACCCCCTGGACCATCCCGTCGAACAAGGGCGTGGTTTACGGTGCCGATTTCGACTACGGCCTTTACGAGGTTACCGGCACGCCGGATGAATCCTGGGCCAGTGTGGGCGACAAGTTCATCCTGGCCGACAAGCGCGCCGAGGACGTGATGACCCGCGCGCGGCTGGAGCCGGGCATGTGGAAACGTCTGCGCGATGTGTCGGCGGACGAATTGTCAGGCCTGAGCCTGCAACACCCGCTGGCCGGGGCCGACGGCGGCAATGGCGAATGGGACCAGCCCCGCGATTTCCGCGCGGCCCCCTTTGTCACCGACGAGGACGGCACCGGTTTCGTGCATTGTGCGCCCAGCCACGGGATGGACGAATTCGAACTGTACCGCGATGCCGGGATGCTCGAACAGGTGATCACCTACAATGTCGACCCCGATGGTCGGTTCCGCGCCGATCTGCCGCTGTTTGGCGGCCGCGCGATCCTCAAGCCCAACGGGAAAGAGGGCGATGCCAACAAGGCGGTGATCGACAAGCTGGTCGAGGTGGGCGGCCTGTTGGCGCGGGGCAAGATCAAGCACAGCTATCCCCATAGCTGGCGGTCCAAGGCCCCGGTGATCTATCGCAACACGCCGCAATGGTTCGCCGCCATCGACCGTGCGGTGGGCGACGATCTGGACACATATGGCACCACCATCCGCGAACGCGCCCTGACCAGCATCGATGAACTGGTCAAGTGGACACCGAAACGGGGCCGCAACCGGTTGTTCTCGATGATCGAAACCCGGCCTGACTGGGTGCTGAGCCGCCAGCGCGCCTGGGGTGTGCCGCTGACCTGCTTTGTCCGGAAAGGGGCCTTGCCAACGGATGCCGATTTCCTGTTGCGCGATGACACGGTCAACAGCCGCATTGTCGAGGCGTTCGAGGCCGAGGGCGCGGATGCCTGGTACAAGGATGGTGCCAAGGAACGGTTCCTGTCCGGGGTGGTCGATCCCGACGCCTATGAGCAGGTGTTTGACATTCTCGACGTGTGGTTTGACTCGGGTTCCACCCACGCCTTTGTGCTGCGCGACCGCAAGGACGGCACCGAGGACGGCATCGCGGATGTCTATATGGAAGGCACCGACCAGCATCGCGGCTGGTTCCACTCTTCGATGTTGCAGGCCTGCGGCACGATGGGGCGCGCGCCCTATCGCAACGTGGTGACCCATGGGTTCACGCTGGACGAAAAGGGCAACAAGATGTCCAAATCGCTCGGCAACACCATCGTGCCCGAAAAGGTGGTACAGCAATACGGTGCCGACATCCTGCGCCTCTGGGTGGCCCAGACCGACTATACCGCCGACCAGCGGATCGGCCCCGAGATCCTGAAAGGGGTGGCCGACAGCTATCGCCGCCTGCGCAACACGCTGCGCTTCATGCTCGGATCTCTGGGTGAATTCGACAGCATCACGCCGGTTGATCCCGACGACATGCCGCCGCTCGAGCAATGGGTGGCGCACCGTCTGGCGGAACTCGATGCCGAGGTGCGGGCGGGCTATGCGGCGTTCGATTTCCAGGGGGTGTTCCAAAAGGTGTTCACCTTTGCGACGGTCGACCTGTCGGCTTTCTATTTCGACATTCGCAAGGACGTGCTCTATTGCGACGCCGATGACAGCCTGCAACGCCGCGCGGCGCTGACGGTCCTGGACATGCTGTTCCACCGGCTGACCACATGGCTGGCACCGGTTCTGGTGTTTACGACCGAGGAAGTCTGGCTCGAACGGTTCCCGGGTGAGAACAGTTCGATCCACCTTCAGGACATGCCGGACACGCCGCAGGATTGGCTGCGCCCCGAACTGGCCTCGATCATCGAGCAGGTTCGCAAGGTGCGCCGGGTCGTTACCGCGGCACTTGAGGTGCAGCGCCGCGACAAGGTCATCGGGTCGAGCCTCGAAGCCGCGCCGGTTGTCTATCTGGCCAGCGCCGAGATGGTCGAGATGTTGCAGGGGGTGAGCTTTGCCGATGTCTGCATCGCCTCGCAGATCGAACTGACCACCGAGGCGGCCCCCGCCGGGGCGTTCACGCTGGACGATGTGCCGGGGGTTGCTGTGGTTTTCGCGGCGGCAGAGGGCGAGAAATGCCAGCGCTGCTGGAAGATCCTGCCCGATGTCGGCACCCACAGCCATCCCGGCGTTTGTGGCCGCTGTAACAGCGCGCTTGGCTGATCCCGGGTCCGGCCCTTTGTGGGGGCGGACCATGCATGGCGTCGTTGCGCCCCGGCGTCATCCGGGGCAGGGTGGCCAGATGCAGGATACAAGGGCCAACACATGCGGTGCCTGACGGTTGCGACCCCGACGGGCGACGTGACCCTGACCGAGGATGACGGCGCGATCACGCGGGTCAACTGGGGCGGCGGGGGCGAGGATCACAGCGCGCTGCTGGACCAGGCGGCGCGCCAGATGGCGGCCTATTTCGACGATCCCGCCAATGGGTTCGACCTGCCGCTCCGGGTCACGGGCAGCGCGTTTCAACAAGCCGTGTGCGATGCGATGCGGGCAATTCCGGTCGGCTATACGCTTACCTATGGCGAGATCGCCCGCGAATTGAACGCCCCGGCCCAGGCGGTGGGGCAGGCCTGTGGTGGCAATCCGATCCCGATCATCATCCCCTGCCACCGGGTTCTGGGAGCCAGTGGCCTTGGCGGGTTTTCGGGCGCGGGCGGGGTCGAAACCAAGGTCGCGCTGCTGCGTCACGAAGGGGCGGCGGGTTTGCTGATCTGAGGTGCGGGATGGCCGGATGCAGCGTTTCCCGTTCGCTGCAAGCGTTCAGCCGGGCGTGGTGGTGTTATGCCGGGGAGGTTAATTCTCATGGGACGAAAGACCTCGCTGGATGAAGTGATTTGGCCATCGCGATGGATATGATAAGCCATGGCCATGACTCGTAACACGGATTTCGGCCCGGAACGGCGGCTTGCGGCGGTCCTGGCCGCCGACATGGTTGGGTTTGCGCGGCTGATCGAGTTGCAGGAAACGGCTCTGCTGGCCCGGCAAAAGTTGCACCGGACCGAATTGATCGCCCCCCAGATTGCCGCCAACCGCGGCCGTATCGTCAAGACCAGCGGCGATGGCATGCTGGTCGAGTTTTCTTCGGCGCGGGATGCGGTGCGCTGTGCCATTGATATCCAGACGGGAATGATCTCGCGCGAGGCCGGACAACCGCCGGATCGTCGTATCCAGTATCGTATCGGTATCAATATCGGCGACGTCATTCTGGATGATGGCGACATTTTCGGTGACGGGGTGAATGTGGCCGCCCGGCTTGAACAACTGGCCGAACCCGGCGGGGTCTGCATTTCAAGCATGGTTCACCAGACCGTCACGGATGGGATTGCCGAGCCGTTTCGTGACCTTGGCCGCCAGCGCGTCAAGAATATCGCGAGACCTATCGGGGTGTGGCAATGGACTGCCGATCCTCCCGCTCGTCCCGATGTGCCAGCCATGTCGAAACAGCAGCATGTGCAATTCTGCTCTTCGGCTGACGGAACCCAGATCGCCTGAGCGTCATTGGGGAACGGCCCGGCGGTGCTCCGCGCGCCCCACTGGATCAACCATATTGAATACGAATGGCAGAATCCGTTTCACGGACCGTTCATCGAGCGCTTTGCCCAAGCCAGCACATTCGTTCGGTTCGATCAGCGCGGCAATGGCCTGTCGGACCGGCGGGTGCCGGTCATTTCCCGGGAAGCAATCCGGCAGGATATCGAGGCCGTCGTCGAGGCAGCCGGATTGCAGCGGTTCGTGCTTTTTGCCAAGAGCCAGGGCGCGGGGTTTGCCGTGGACTACGCGACCGCCCATCCTGACAAGGTCAGCGCGATTGTTTTCCTTGGCGGATTTCTTCGGGGCGGGCTCTGCCGCGGCAGCGATGAACAGGCGGCGCTGAGCGAGTTGGGTCGCCGGATGATTGCGGATGGCTGGGGCTCCACCAATCCGACGTTCAGGCAGTTCTTTACATCGGCATTTGTTCCGGATTCGGGGCCCCACGTTCATGAGGCATTTGACGAGATGCAGCGCATCGCCACCGATGCCGAGGACGTGTTGCGCATCTATGACCTGACGGCACGGTTCGATTTCGTCGAACAGGCCCGCCAGTTGCAATTGCCGGTGCTGGTTGCCCATGTACGTGGTGATCGGCGTGCCCCGCTCGAAGAGGGCCGCCTGATTGCGCGCACGATCCCAGGCGCCCGCTTTGTCGAACTGCCGGGCAACGATCATGTCCTGTCCGAGGGCACCCCAGCGTTCGAACAGTTCTTTGAACACGCCATCCCATTCATAGCGGAACACGGTTGAGACGAGTCGTTAGGAATTGGCCCCATCTTGTGAGCGCAGCGGGATGATCTGTTGGGCGATCCCGGCAAACAGCAGGTAGACCGAGGTGACAATCAGCCCCCAATGCGCCCAGCTTTGCGGGTGGAAATCAACCCAGGCCGCCCAGCCCGCGAAAAATGTCCAGGCCAGTGCCATCGGCAGGGTCACGGGACGCCAGCGTTCGGTGCGCACCGGATGCACGAATTTCAGCGGGGTGAACATGGTGATGGCCAGCGCGGTGACAAGCGCCAGGATCACCCAGAAATTCGGTTGCAGGGCAAACACCACAAGCACAACCATGTTCCAGCAGCCGGGAAATCCGGAAAAGGAGTTATCCTTGGTTTTCATGCGGGTATCGGCAAAATACATTGCGCTGGCAAAGGTGATGACGATGATCGCGACCCAGCCCGTCCAGCCATCCATCAAGCCGGATTGAAACAAGGCAAAGGCCGGGATGAACACATATGTCAGGTAATCGATGATCAGGTCGAGCAGTACCCCGTCGAACTCGGGGGCATAATGTTTGACATCATATCGCCGCGCCAGCGGGCCATCGATCCCGTCGACAAAAAACGCCACCACCAGCCACAGGAACATCATGCTCCATTCGGTCTGTGCGGCGGCGAGCATGGCAAGCATGGCAAACACCGCGCCGGTTGCGGTGAACAGGTGAACGAAAAGGGCGCGGGCATTCGGGGTCATGGTCCTGCTTGTGCCGGATGTGCCGGACGGATGCAAAGCGAAACCTGCGGCTCGAGCGACCTGCGCGCTTTCATGCCTTTGGGTGCGCGCGCTCGTAAACCTCCATCAGGCGGGCGGTGTCGACGGCGGTATAGGCCTGTGTTGTCGACAGCGATGCATGTCCGAGCAGCTCCTGGATCGCGCGCAGATCGCCACCCGCGCTCAGCAGGTGGGTGGCGAAACTGTGACGCAGCGCATGGGGCGTGGCGGTTGATGGCAGGCCAAGCTGCATCCGCGTGCGCGCCATCACCCCCTGGATCAGCCGCGCCTGCAACGCACCGCCGCGCACACCGCGAAACAGCGGCGCGTCCTGCTCGAGCGGGTGCGGGCAGAGCCGGACATAGGTGGCCACCGCATCGCGGGCGGCATCCAGCACCGGCACCATGCGTTCCTTGCCGCCCTTGCCGACGATCCGCAGCGAGGCGGGCAGGGGGCTGTCCGCGCCCCTGAGGCCAAGCGCCTCGGAAATGCGCAGCCCGCAGCCATAGAGCAATGTCACCACGGCCACGTCACGGGCGCCGACCCAACCCTGTGTCGATTGAAACTCAATCGTGTCCAGCACCGCCTTGGCGGCGTCTTCGGCCAGCGGTCTGGGCAGCTTTTTCTGGAACTTGGGCGCGCGGGTCGAGAGCACCGCCGTGGGTTCAAAACCCGCGCGTTCGGCAAGCCAGCGATAGAAATTCTTGACCGCCGAAAGCTTGCGGGCCAGCGAGCGGGCGCTGGCGCCATCGGCGCGGGTCTGGGCCATCCAGGCCCGCATGTCGGAAATCGTGATCCGTTCGAGCGCGCCCAGACCTTGCGGGCTGCCGTGGTGCAGCGTCATGAACGACAGGAAATCCGCCACGTCGCCGCGATAAGCGATGATGGTGTTTTCCGCTACACCCGCAAGCGCCCGTTGCCCGTCGAGCCAGTTTTGCAGGGCGTCGCGGCAGGCCGGCGAAATCAGTGTCATGACAACCAGCGGCGCATGGTGCGTTCGAACACCCCGGTAAAGAAAGCCAGGATGTCGGTTGCCTGTTGCGGTGCGAAATGGGTCGGTTCCGCCGCGCCCATGACCAGCAGGCCGGGCAGCTTGTCCGGGCCGAAATCGAGCTTCATGCAGGCTTCCGAACGGATGTCATGCGCCTTGTCGCCATAAACGCGCGGATCGGGTTCGGTCACGGCGCGCAGGCTGACCTGCCGGGGGGCGCCCCGGCGCCCGCGCGCGAGATAGCTGTCCACAAATCCCGGCCCGGCCAGCGTCAGCGTGCCGTTGATGTGCTGGCCGCCGGTGTCGTGATCGCCCTGTGTGGTTTCAAGCACCAGCGTGATTGCCTCGACCCGCAGGATGCTGGCAACCGGGCCGCCCAGATCGCGCAGGAAGGTTTCGAACTCGGTCGCGTCCAGCATCCGCAGAATCGCGCGATGCACCTGGTTGGTGCTCGACAGGTTCTCATAGGCCGCTTCGATCACGCTCCGATGGGTGTCTTCGAGCCGGTCCAGCCGCGCTTCCAACCGTTCCATCGCGACGCCACGCAGGTCGATGATATTGTCGCCCTTCGAGCGGTCATCCGCCGCGATCAACGCCTGCATGACCGCCTGGTCATCGAGAATCGCATCCGGTTTGGCGATGATCGCATCGCGCAGGGTTTCTTCCAGCTTTGGTGTGCTGCTCATGTCTGCCTCGTTGGTTTTTTTCTTGCATATATCACGGGCGCGGCATGCGATGGGGCGAAAATGCCCACGCGATCACGGAATTTTCGACACTGTGGCCAAGGGGTTCGCCGACACCGGGCAGCCGCGTGGCAAAGAAAATCCTGTCTCGCCGGTTTTGGTGGGTTGGCGCGGGGGCGGCTTGGCCTTACCTCATAGCCCAGTGATCCGGGCGACCTCTGCGCCCGGTTGCGCGTAATCGCAAGCGAGGTTCGATCCGTTGCCGCCTCCCAGGGCCAGCAAGAGTTTCTTTGAGCAGGGTGATCTGGTTGCGGTCCTGACGACCCAGCCCCTGGATCGTCTGCTTGACTACAAGGCCCCGGAAGGGGGCTGTTTCGCCGGGGCCTATGTCGAGGTGCCGCTGGGTCCGCGCAAGGTACTGGGGGTGGTCTGGGGGCCGGGCAAGGGCGATTATGATCGCAGTAAGATCCGACCGGTCAGCCGTGTGCTCGATGTGGCACCGATGCGCCATGAGATGCAGGTTTTCCTGGGCCGTGCGGCGGATTACACGCTGACGCCGATGTCGGCGATGCTGCGGCTGGCGACACGGGCGCCGGGGCTGGGCGATCCGCCCTCGATGCGCAAGGTCTATCGGGTGGGGGCCGGCACAGCCGAGCGGATGACCGATGCCCGCCGCCGGGTTCTGGACACGCTGACCGACTATGGCGGGCTGTCCTTCACGCTCCGGGAACTGGCCGAGATGGCCGGTGTCACGTCATCGGTGGTCAAGGGGCTGGTCAAGCTCGACGCGGTGCGTGAAGAGGACAGCCCGCGGGACCTGCCCTTGCCGGGGCTTGATCCGACGCGGCGGGGCAAGGCGCTGACCGAGGATCAGGCCGCGGCTGCCGCCCATCTGGGCGCGGCGATCGGCGAGGGGCGCTATGGCACCACCCTGCTCAAGGGGGTCACGGGGTCGGGCAAGACCGAGGTTTACCTCGAAGCCGTGGCCGAAACCCTGAAACGCGGGCGTCAGGCGCTGGTGCTGCTGCCCGAGATTGCGCTTACCGCCGAGTTCCTGACCCGGGTCGAGGCCCGGTTCGGCGCGCGCCCCGGCGAGTGGCATTCCGGCGTCACCATGACCGAGCGGCGGCGCATCTGGAAGATGGTCGGGCAGGGCAATGCCCAGCTGGTCGTGGGCGCGCGGTCGGCCCTGTTCCTGCCGTTTCGCGACCTGGGCCTGATCATCGTCGATGAAGAGCATGACACCTCGTACAAGCAGGAGGACGGCGTCCTCTACAATGCCCGCGACATGGCCGTGCTGCGGGCGGCAATCTGTGGCGCGCGGGTGGTTCTGGCCAGCGCCACGCCCAGTCTTGAAAGCTGGTCCAACGTGCAGGCCGGGAAATACGACATGGTCGAGCTGACCTCGCGGTTCGGCGCGGCGGTGATGCCCGACATGCGGGCCATCGACATGCGGGCCGAGGCGTTGCAGCCGGGGCACTGGATCTCGCCCACCCTGCGCGCGGCGATGGCCGACCGGCTTGCCAGGGGCGAGCAGGCGATGCTGTTCATGAACCGGCGCGGCTTTGCCCCGGTGACTCTGTGCCGCGCCTGCGGACAACAGATCGGATGCAGCCAATGCGACGCGCGCATGGTCGAACACCGGTTCCTGAAGCGCCTGATGTGCCATCAATGCGGCGAGACCACGCCGATCCCCACGGCCTGTCCCTCTTGCGGGGTCGAGGGCAAGCTTGCGCCGGTGGGGCCGGGGGTGGAACGCATGGGCGAAGAGGCCGCGGCGCTGTTCCCCGACGCCCGGATCGCGGTGCTGAGCTCGGATCTGTTCGGCAGCGCGCGGGCACTCAAGGAAGGCATCGAAAAGATCGCACAGGGCGAGGCCGATATCATTATTGGTACACAGCTGGTGGCCAAGGGGCACAATTTCCCGCTGCTGACCCTGGTGGGGGTGATCGACGCGGATCTGGGCCTGCAAGGCTCGGACCTGCGCGCGGCCGAGCGGACGTTTCAGCTGATGCGCCAGGTGGCCGGACGGGCCGGGCGGGCGGACAAACCCGGCACCGCGCTGTTGCAGACATTTCAGCCGGAACATCCGGTCATCCGCGCCATCCTGTCGGGTGACGAAGAGGGGTTCTGGCGGGCCGAGGCCGCCGAGCGCGAGGCAGCGGGGGTGCCGCCCTTTGGGCGCATGGCCGGGATCATCCTGTCGGGCACGGATGTGGCACAGGTCTTTGATCTGGGGAATGCGCTGGCGCGCTCGGATGCGCCGCTGCGTGAAATCGGGGCGCAGGTCTTTGGCCCGGCTCCGGCCCCGATCGCGCGGATCCGGGGGCGGCATCGGATCCGGTTGCTTGTCAAGGCGTCCAAGGGCGCTCCGTTGCAAGAGGCATTGGCGCGCTGGACCGCGCCGCTGCGGCTCAGGGGGGACCTGCGCCTGAGCATCGATATCGACCCCCAGAGCTTTTTCTGACGCAGCCGGCATCCCGACCGATCCGGCGCGCGCGGGTACAGATTAAATTGTGAAGTTTTTTTCTCGCCAATTTCCGTGAACGGGCGTATGGCAATCCCATGGCCAGCACTATTCCCATATCCGAGGCGCGGAGCATGCCGTTCTGGCGGCGTCCGACGTCACTGCTCTTTGTGATGGCGATGACCATGCCGGTGGCGTTCTATACGTGGTATGCGCTGCTCAACAATTTTGTTGTCGAGGTCGCCGGCTTTGACGGCGCGGATATCGGGCTGTTGCACACGGTGCGCGAGATTCCCGGTTTCCTGGCGGTCGGGGTCATCGCGATCATCATCTTTGTCCGCGAACAGGTGCTGGGGCTGATTTCACTGGCGCTGCTGGGCGTAGCCACGGCCTTTACCGCGTGGTTTCCCAGCCTTGGCGGGCTGTTGTTCCTGACCCTGCTCAGCTCGATCGGTTTCCACTATTACGAAACCGTCAACCAGTCGCTGCAATTGCAATGGCTGCCCAAGGACCGCGCGCCTCAGATCCTCGGCTGGATCATGGGGGCCGGATCGGCGGTGACGCTGCTGGTCTTTGTGCTGATCGTGATCATGTGGGAGCCGCTGGGGCTGAGCTATAACCTCGTCTTCATGGTGGCGGGCGGCGTGACCTTTGGGCTGGCGGTGTTCTGCATGATCGCCTATCCGCAATTCGAAGCGCCGCATCCGCAGATCAAGAAGATGGTGCTGCGCCGCCGATATTGGTTGTATTACGCCTTGCAGTTCATGTCGGGCGCGCGGCGTCAGATCTTCATGGTCTTTGCCGGTTTCATGATGGTCGAACGCTTTGGCTTCGAGGTGCACGAGCTGACCGGGCTCTACCTGATCAACCTGATCATCAACATGCTCGCGGCACCCTTCCTGGGCAAGGCGGTCAGCCTGTTTGGCGAGCGCCGCACGCTGATCTGGGAATATGTCGGCCTGACGCTGGTGTTCACGCTTTACGGTGGCGTCTATTGGTTCGGCTGGGGCGTGGCGCTGGCGGCGACGCTCTATGTGGTCGATCATATCCTGTTTGGCCTGGCGCTGGCGCTCAAGACCTATTTCCAAAAAATCGCCGACCCGCGGGACATCGCCCCGACGGCGGCGGTCGCCTTTACCATCAACCATATCGCGGCGGTGTTCCTGCCGGTGCTGCTGGGGCTGCTGTGGGTGGTGTCGCCGGCGGCGGTGTTCGGCCTGGCCGCGGCAATGGCGTTGGTGTCGCTGTCGCTGGCCATGATGATCCCGCGCGATCCCGAGCCGGGGCATGAAACCATCTTTGCGCGCGGCCTGCCTGCGCCCGCGGAATAGGCGGCGGGCTTGGCGGGCAAGGGGCGATTCCTGACCGGGTCGACCATGGGGCACGTGGTTCGCATGACGATGGCCGGGGCCATGGGCATCACCTTTGTCTTCGTGGTGGATGCGGCGAACCTCTACTGGATTGCCCGGCTGGGTGATCCGCAGCTGCTCGCTGCCGTGGGCTTTGCCTTTGCGGTTCAGTTCTTTTCGGTGTCCTCGGGGATCGGCCTGATGATCGCCTCAACCGCGTTGATCGCGCGCAGCATCGGGGCGGATAATCGCGATCTGGCACGGCGGCAGGCGACCAGCGCGGCAATGATCGCCGGGGCATGGCAATTCACCGTTGCCGCCCTGATCATCCTGTTTCGCCATGACATCGTTGCGATGATCGGCGCAACCGGCGAAACGGCGGAGCTTGCGGCGCGCTACCTGGCGATTTCGCTGCCGTCGCTCGGGGTCATGGCGGTCAGCATGATCGCCAATGGGGCCCTGCGCGCCGAGGGGGACGGGCGGCGGTCGATGATGGTGACGCTGCTGTCGGGCGCGGTGGCGATGGTGGTGGACCCGGTGCTGATCTACGGGCTGGGCCTGGGGCTTGACGGTGCCGCCTACGGGATCACGCTGTTCCGGTTCGTGATGCTGGCGCTGGCGCTGAAATTCGCGATCGGCACCCATGACCTGATGGCGCGCCCGGCGCTGGCCGATATCCGCGCCACCCTGCGCCCCTATCTCGCGATTGCGGTGCCTGCCATCCTGACCCAGCTGGCGACGCCGGTGGGGAACTTCCTCGCCACGACGGTAATGGCTCCCTATGGCGACGATGCGATGGCGGGCTGGGCGGTGGTCGGACGGCTGACGGTAGTTGCCTTTGGCGGGATATTCTCGCTCGCTGGCGCGATTGGCGGCATTTTCGGCCAGAATTTCGGGGCCTGCGAATATGACCGGGTGCGGACCACCTATCGCGACGCGGTGATTTTCGGCCTGTCCTATACGGTGGTGACATGGGCGATCCTGGCCGCGCTTGGCCACAGCATCGCCGGGGTGTTCGAGCTGACACCGCAGGGGATCGAGGTGGTACGCGCCTTTACCAATATCGGTGCAGGGGGCTTTGTGCTTGGTTCGGCGCTGTTCGTGGCCAATTCGGCATTCAACGCATTGGGCAGGCCGACACGTTCGACCCTGACCAACTGGATGCGCGACGGGGTGCTGACCCTGCCCTTGGCGCTGCTCTTTGCAGCGTGGTTCGGGGCAAATGGCGTGATCTATGCACAGGCCGCGGCGAGCGCGATGGTCGGGCTTTTCGCGGCGATCTGGGGGTGGCGCTATGTCGTCGGATTGCAACGGCGCATGGTTCCTCCGCTTGACCTTGTGCCGCCACGCCCCTACGCGCATGCGGACCGATTCAGGAGACGATGATGCCAACCTTTACCGCGCTGACGACACTAAAGGGCAAGAAGGACGCCGAAGCACTCGGTGAAGCGATGGAACGCCTGTCGCCGGAACCCACCGGGGTCGGGGTGTTCGAGGTCGAGGACGGCTCGGGTCTCTGGGAAGTGGGTGGCTATTTCGAAGGCGCCCCGGATCAGGCCGCGCTTGCGGTGCTGGCGGTGGCATTTGGTGCCAATCCCTTTGTGGTGTCCGAACTGCCGGAAACCGACTGGGTGGCCCATGTGCGCCGGGAACTGGCCCCGGTCCGGGCCGGACGGTTTTTTGTCTATGGCAGCCATGATGCCGACAAGGTGCCCGAGGGGGTGGAGCCCCTGCTGATCGAGGCGGCGATGGCCTTTGGCACCGGCCATCACGGGACGACGCTGGGCTGTCTCATGGCGCTCGAGACCCTGATCGCACAGGGGATCGAGGCCAGGCGCGTGGCCGATATCGGGTGCGGGACGGCGGTTCTGGCCATGGCGGCGGCGCGGGTGTGGGACGCGACCATCCTGGCGAGCGACATCGACCAGGTGGCGGTTGACGTGGCCAGGGCAAACCTGCGCGCGAATGGCATCGAGAACGGTGTCGACTGTGTCGAGGCCGCCGGGTTCGATCATCCGTCGCTGCATGAAAACGCCCCCTATGATCTGGTCTTTGCCAATATCCTGAAAGGCCCGCTTGTGGCGCTGGCCCCGGATATCGTGGCGCATCTGGAGGATGGGGGGCATGCGATCCTCTCGGGCATCCTGAACGAACAGGCGGCCGAGGTGATCGGCGTTTATCTTGAAAATGGAACCAATCTGGTCTCGCATGAAGAGATTGGTGACTGGTCCACGCTCATTCTTCAAAAAATCGCCTAAAACTCGTCTCAAAATCCGGCCGGATCGCAGGTCACTGTAAGCTCAATCCTAGTTGTTAGCGTTGGTGGGGGCCAGCCTTTCGGAGCCTACCGTGAACCAGAGCCAGATTCAGTTTGAGCAGCGCCTGTACCGCCTGAACCAGAAATACGAGTCCATGACGCAAGGCGGGTCCAGTGTCAGGCAACAGGATGGCCTGGTGTTGGCCGGGCCGATGCGGATACGCCCGCGCACGGCTATACGCCCCTACCTGATGCTGGCGGTTCTGTTTGTGCTGTTCAAGGCGGTCCTGATCGCCGCCGCGGGGCAGGGGACCTATGATGGGCGGATTGCCCAGCTGCGTCAGGGAAACCCGGTGGAACATGCGGGCGCGGTGGTTATGCAGGCTGATCCGGTATCGCAATTCCTCGCCCACCGCCTGCGACCCCTGTTGCACTGAGCGCACGCGCCGAATTTTCCCTTTGAATACAGCGACGCCGCGACCCGGCTGGGCCACGGCGTCCTGATAGTCATGAGTGGTGTGGTAACGATCAGTAGCGGCAGGTGCGTGTCGCAACCGCGTCGATATCGCCGCGCACAAGCCCGATATCGTCCAGTTCACGATTGGTCAGGCTTGCCAGCGAGTTGCGGGTCATGCGTGCGTCATTCCACGCGACCACGGCGTCGCGCGTCGCCACGATAAGGGTCCCGATACGGCCGATCAGGCCGAATGCGCCATGGGTGGTGCGGTTGGTGTCAAAAGCAGCCATATCCTTGTCCTCTGATTTGATGGTTCAGTTGCTCGTTTCGTCCGAGCGCAGATAGGGGGGCATTCCACGCCGCGCAAGCGACAAAAACGCATGGGTTCCATGCGTTTTCTGCAAGTGTCGTATTGCGTGTAATGCTCTGCAATTTAACAATAAAACGGTGATTTCTCCCGTCGTTTTCAGGCCATGCGATGTCGGTATTCTGCCACCGGGTCGTTGGTGGATTTACCGATGTCGTTTTTGGCGATCAGATGTAAAACGCGTGGACCATGTTCGCCTTTCGTGCTATTGCGTCAAAAAAGCAACAAGCCCGCGCATCAGAGCGGGCAGACAGGCAGGATCGGGCAGGGCATGCGGATTTTGGGCATTGATCCGGGGCTTCGAACCCTGGGATGGGGAATCATCGACTCGCAGGGGTCGAAGCTGAGCCATGTCGCGAACGGGCAAATTCATTCCGAGGGCAAGGACCTGCCGGTTCGGCTGCTGTCGCTGCATGACCAGCTGCAGGATGTGCTGCACCGTTATGGTCCCGACGCCGCCGCCGTCGAACAGACCTTTGTCAACAAGGACGGTGCCGGCACGCTGAAGCTGGGCCAGGCGCGGGGGATTGCCCTGCTGGTGCCGGCGCAGGCGGGGCTGACAATCGGGGAATATGCGCCCAACCGGGTGAAGAAAACGGTGGTGGGCGTGGGGCACGCGGACAAGGCGCAGGTGCTGCACATGGTGCGCCTGCAATTGCCCGGCTGCGAACCGGCGGGGCCGGATGCGGCGGATGCGCTGGCGATCGCGATTTGCCACGCCTATTACGGTCCGGCGGCGGCCATCGAACGACGGGAGGTGCGGGCATGATCGGATATCTGCGCGGACGGCTGCAATATCGTGGCACCGACCACGTTCTCATCGACGTGCAGGGGGTGGGTTATATCGTCTATTGCTCGGACCGCACCCTTGCCACCTTGCCCGGTCCGGGCGCGCCGGTGGCGTTGTTCACCGACCTGGTGGTGCGCGAAGACCTGATGCAGCTCTTCGGTTTTCCCAGCCTGGTCGAAAAGGAATGGCATCGCCTGTTGATGAGCGTGCAGGGGATCGGTGCCAAGGCGTCGCTCTCCATTCTTGGCGCGCTAGGCGCGGACGGGGTGGGCCGGGCGATTGCGCTTGGCGACTGGAAGAGCGTGACCGTGGCCAAGGGGGTCGGCCAGAAGACCGCGCAACGGGTGGTGCTGGATCTCAAGGACAAGGCCCCCGGTGTCATGGCCATGGGCGGCACGGTGATCGAAGCGGTCGAAGGGCCAGAGCCGGTGGTCGAAACCGAACCGGTTGCAGTGACCGCGCCGGCGCCCAAACCCGCCACCGCGATGTCGGCACAGGCGGACGCGTTGTCGGCGCTGTCAAACCTGGGCTATTCGCCCGGTGACGCGGCGGGGGCGGTGGCCGAGGCCGCCGGGGCCGCGCCCGATGCCAGCGAGGCGGAACTGATCCGCGCCGCCTTGAAACTGCTGGCCCCGAAAGGTTAGGGCGGAATGGTTGAACCCATCCGCCATACCGGAGATGTCGCATGATGGATACGGACCCGACCATCCGGCCCGAGCCGCTGCCCGAAGACAATGACCGGGCGCTGCGGCCGCAGGCGCTGGAGGAATTCATTGGCCAGGCCGAAGCCCGTGCGAACCTGCGGATATTCATCGAATCCGCGCGCCGTCGGGGCGAGGCGATGGATCACACGCTGTTTCACGGGCCGCCGGGGCTGGGCAAGACTACGCTGGCGCAGATCATGGCCCGAGAGCTGGGGGTCAGTTTCCGCATGACCAGCGGGCCGGTCCTGGCCAAGGCCGGGGACCTGGCGGCGATCCTGACCAATCTCGAAGCGCGCGACGTGCTGTTCATCGACGAGATTCACCGGCTGAACCCGGCGGTCGAAGAAGTGCTCTATCCGGCGCTGGAGGATTTCGAGCTGGATCTCGTGATCGGTGAAGGCCCCGCGGCGCGCACGGTGCGGATCGAGTTGCAGCCCTTTACCCTGGTCGGGGCGACGACGCGGATGGGGTTGCTGACCACGCCGCTGCGCGACCGGTTTGGCATTCCGACGCGGTTGCAGTTCTATACGGTCGATGAGTTGCACGAGATCGTCAGCCGCAACGCGCGCAAGCTGGGCGCGCCGGCGGATGCCGATGGCGCGCGCGAGATCGCGCGGCGGGCCCGTGGGACGCCGCGTATCGCCGGCCGGTTGCTGCGGCGGGTGGTCGATTTTGCCGTGGTCGAGGGCGATGGAACCATTACACGCGACCTGGCGGACGGCGCGTTGACGCGTCTCGGGGTCGACCACCTGGGGCTGGATGGCGCGGACAGGCGGTATCTGCGGCTGATCGCGGAGAACTATCACGGGGGGCCGGTGGGGATCGAGACCCTGTCCGCGGCGCTGAGCGAAAGCCGCGATTCGCTGGAGGACGTGATCGAGCCCTTCCTGTTGCAGCAGGGTTTGATCCAGCGCACACCGCGCGGGCGGATGTTGGCGCACAAGGCGTGGAGCCACCTGGGAATGGCACCGCCCAGGGCGCAAAGTGATCTTTTCGGGTAAATGTCGGGTGCCTCCGGCGGGAGTATTTGGACAAAGATGAAGGAACGGGCGTGACACCAGACGAGATCGAAGCGCATTTTTCCTCGGCGGCGGGCGCATTCCGGTTCGCGCGGTGGGGGCGGCCGATTGTGCCGGTGATTTTCGGGGTTCAGGACGAGACGTTACCGGTCATCAAGGGCGCGTTCGAGGCGGTTTGCGCGCTTGCGGGGCACCAGATGGCCGAGACGGATCCGGAGCTGGGCAGCAATTGCATGATGTTCTTTTTCCGGGACTGGGCGGAGTTGCTGGCGGTCCGCGATCTGGAGCGGCTTATACCCGAGTTGGAGCCGCTGGTTGCGCGGTTGCAGGCGGCGGATGCCAATCAATACCGGTTGTTCCGTTTTGATGCCGATGGGGCGATCAAGGCGGCTTTCGTGTTCTTGCGGATGGATGATTCACTCGCGGCATTGCCGGCAGAGACCCTGGCGCTTGGGCAGGTGGTGCAGGTCATGCTGTTGTGGTCGGATGCCGCGTTCGGTGCCCGCTCGCCATTGGCGCTGGCGGGGGACAGGACGATCCTGCGCCCGGAGATCGCCAACGTGATCCGGGCCGCCTATGACCCGGTGATGCCGGCGACAGCGACAGATGCGTCGCACGCCTTGCGCCTGTCCGCGCGCATGGGGTGCGGCGGATGACCCATCGTTTTGCGGTGCAGGTCTATTACGAAGACACCGATATGGGCGGTATCGTCTATCACGCCAACTATCTGCGGTATATCGAACGGGCGCGCAGCGCGTGGGTCCGGCAATTGGGCAATGACCAGAACGCGATGCGCAATGGCGGGCTGGTCTGGGTGGTGCGCAGGATCGAGGCGGAATACCTGTCGACGGCGCGGTTCGAGGATGCGTTGATCGTCGAGAGCACGCTGCGCAAGGTGACACCGGCGCGGCTGGTGATGGAGCAGGTGGTAAAGCGGGATGATGTGCCGATTTTCACCGCGATGGTGACGGCGGTCTGCATGAATGAAAAGGGGCAGCCTGTCCGCTTGCCAGCGGAGATTCGCGCATTGATGCGATGATACGTTTGTGAATGCCGGTTCTGTTGGCATTCGCCGATCACATCGGATAGACTCGGCGCAAGAAAAAGGCCGGATGCAAACGGTCGCGAGCAAAGAGCAGGCAGATGGAAGCAGAAACCCTTGCGCTGGCGCAGGAGATTGATTTCTCCCTGTGGGGCCTATTCGCGCGTGCAACCTTTACCGTAAAGCTGGTCATGCTGATGCTGATCCTGGCGTCGTTCTGGTCATGGGCGATCATCATCCAGAAAATGATTGCCTATCGGGCTGCGCGCAGTGAGGCCGGTATCTTTGACCGCGCCTTTTGGTCGGGCGAGCCGCTGGACGGGCTGTTCGACCAGATCGGAGCGCAGCCGGATGGCAGTTCGGAAAAGGTGTTTGCCGCCGGGATGATCGAGTGGCGGCGCAGTCATCGCAGCGATGGCGGGCTGATCGCGGGGGCGCAGTCGCGCATCGACCGGTCGATGGATGTTGCGATCAACAAGGAGGCGGAGACCCTGCAAAAGGGCTTGCCGATCCTGGCGACCATCGGATCGACCGCGCCGTTTGTCGGGCTGTTCGGGACCGTGATGGGGATCATGAACGCCTTTATCGAGATCGCGGAGCAGCAGAACACCAATCTTGCGGTGGTTGCGCCGGGGATTGCCGAGGCGTTGCTGGCGACCGGCCTGGGCCTGTTGGCGGCGATCCCTGCGGTGATTTTCTACAACAAGCTCAGCGCGGATAGCGAACGCATCGTGTCGGGGTATGAAGCCTTTGCCGACGAGTTCGCGACGATCCTGTCGCGCCAGTTGGATAACTGAGCGATGGGGGCCGCGGTTCAGCAATCAGAGCGGGGCGGGCGTCGCCGCGGTCGCGGGCGCAGCCGCACGCGGCCGATGTCCGAGATCAACGTCACGCCGTTTGTCGATGTGATGCTGGTGTTGCTGATCATTTTCATGGTGGCGGCGCCGTTGTTGACCGTCGGTGTTCCCGTGGACCTGCCCAAGACGGCGGCGAACGCATTGCCGACAGATTCCGAGGAACCGTTGACCGTTACCATCACCGCAACCGGCGAGGTGCAGATCCAGACCACCGCCACGCCGCGCGGGGAACTGGTTGGCAAGCTGCGGGCGATTGCGGCCGAACGCGAGACCGACCGGGTGTTTTTGCGGGCGGATGGCGGCATTCCCTATGAAGACGTGATGCAGATCATGGGCGCGTTGAATGCGGGCGGGTTTTCCAATGTCGGGCTGGTGACCGATGTGGGTGGCCCGACGCTGGATGACGACAAGTAGTGAGGTGGCGGATTGCAGACCGGCACCAAGATTTCGGGTATTGCCCATCTCGGGCTGATCGCGGTCGCCGTGTTCGGCGGCGCGTTTCGCAGCGACCCGCTGCCTTTTGAGGTGCATGAGGTGTCGGTGATTTCCTCCGAGGATTACGCGGCGCTTACCGATCCGAGCCGGCCTCCTGAAATTGCCGAGCAGCCAAGTGCTCCGGTACCGCCCGAACCTGTGGCCGAACCGCCCGAACCCGTGGCCGAAACGCCCAAGCCGGTCGCGCGGCCAGAGCCCGAGCCGGTGCCGCCGCAACCCGAACCGGCCCCGGTGCCGCAAGAACCCGAGGATGTCGCGCCGCCCGATATCGACAGGGTCGCGCCCGAGCCGGTGATCACGCCACCCCAGAATGCCCGGCCCGATGTGGTCGAGCAGGCCGAGGTCACGCCCGATGAGGGGGCGGAGACCCCGCAAGAGGCGCAGGAGGCAACGGCACCCGAACAGGCGACGGACCGGATCGTGACCGAGGCGGTCGAAACCGCACCGACGCGCTCGCCGCGCCCGCCCCGCACGCGACCAACGCCGCCGACGCCGGTTGCCCAGACCGCGCCCGAGCCGGAACCGGAACCGGAACCGCAATCCGACCCGGTTCCCGATACGGCAAGCGCAGTGGATGCCGCACTGGCCGAGGCGCTGGCCGGACCGGCCCCGGAGCCTGATGCCCCGGTTGGCCCGCCCTTGTCGGCGGGGGAAAAGGACGCGCTGCGCGTGGCGGTGTCGCAATGCTGGAATGTTGACGTGGGCGGGCGGTCTTCGCAGGTTGTGGTGACGGTGGCGGTATCGCTGGAGCAATCGGGCAAGGTGGCCGCCAACAGTGTCCGGCTGGTGGACTCGCAGGGCGGCAATGACCAGTCGGTCCAGACCGCCTATCAGGCCGCGCGCCGGGCCATTCTGCGATGTCAGAAGGACGGGTATGATCTGCCCGCCGAGAAATATGCCCAGTGGCGCGAGATCGAGATGACGTTCAATCCTGAAAGGATGCGGATCAAATGAAGAAAATTCTGGCCAGCCTCCTGCTTGGTGCGACCCTGTTCTCTTCGCCCGTCGCGGCGCAGGACGGGCCGTTGAGGATCGAGATCACCGAAGGTGTCATCGAGCCGCTCCCGTTTGCCGCGCCGGCCTTTGTGCCCGACACGCCCGCCGCCGCCACACAGGCCGCGCAGCTGACCCAGGTGATTGCCGCCGACCTGACCGGCACCGGGTTGTTCCGGGAAATCACGGCGGATGCGCATATCGGCAAGATCAACGATTTCTCCGCCCCGATACAATATGCCGACTGGAAGGCGATCAATGCGCAGGCGCTGATCACCGGGTCTGTCGGGGTGTCGGGCAATAAGCTGACGGTGCGGTTCCGGGTCTGGGACGTGTTCTCGGGGGCCGAACTGGGCAGCGGTCTGCAATTTGTCGGCTCGACCGATGGCTGGCGGCGGATGGCGCACAAGGTGGCTGATCAGGTCTACAGCCGGATCACTGGCGAGGGCGGTTATTTTGACAGCCGCGTGGTGTTCGTGTCGGAAACCGGCCCCAAGGACGACCGGCGCAAGCGCCTGGCGATCATGGATTACGATGGCGCGAATGTGCAATACCTGACCGACAGTTCGTCGATCGTGCTGGCCCCGCGTTTTTCGCCCAACGGCGACAAGGTGCTTTATACCAGCTATGAGAGCGGATTTCCGCATATCCATGTTCTCGACGTGGGGCAGGTGCAGCAACGGGTGCTTGAGCAATCCGAGGGCACGATGAGCTTTGCGCCGCGTTTCGCGCCCGATGGACGGACCGTGGTCTATTCGCTCGAACAGGGCGGCAACACCGATCTCTATGCGCTTGACCTGGCGAGTGGCAACCGCACGCGGCTGACCAATGCGCCATCAATCGAGACCGCGCCCAGCTATTCGCCGGACGGCTCGCAGATCGTGTTCGAAAGCGACCGGTCGGGCAATCAGCAGCTTTATGTCATGCCTGCCCGAGGCGGCGAGGCGCGCCGGATCAGCTTTGGACAGGGCCGTTATGGGACGCCGGTCTGGTCGCCGCGCGGTGACATGATCGCCTTTACCAAGCAGAACAATGGCCGGTTCCACATCGGGGTCATGCGCGTGGATGGCAGCGAAGAGCGGCTGTTGACCGCGTCCTTTCTTGACGAAGGCCCCACATGGGCCCCCAATGGCCGGGTGCTGATGTTCGCGCGCGAGACACAGGGGGCCTCGGGGCGTTCCTCGCTCTATTCGGTGGATATTTCCGGGCGCAACCTGCGGCCGGTCCGCACGCCGGATGGCGGCTCGGACCCCGCCTGGTCGCCCTTGCAGAATTGATCGCGCGTTCACAATGAAATCGAGCTGTGCTAGAAAGTGTTAACAAAATATAATGGTGAGGCATCGGGCATGAGTTATTTCAAGAAATTCCTGGCGGTCGGCGCGCTGCTGGCGCTGGCGGCGTGTAACGACCCATCACGGCTTGGTGGTGGTGTCGGCGGCTCTGGCACAGGGCCGGGCGGTGTCGGGGCCGCGGGATCGGTGTCTGACCCCACGTCGGTTGCCTATTTCCAGCAGGCGGTCGGGGATCGTGTGCTCTTTGCGGTGGACCAGTCGACTATCTCGGCACAGGGCCGGACAACCCTGGATGCACAGGCCAACTGGTTGAAAGCCAACGCGGATTACACGGCGGTGATCGAAGGGCACGCGGATGAAAAGGGCACCCGCGAATACAACCTCGCGCTTGGGGCGCGGCGGGCCAATGCGGTGCGGGAATACCTGGTGTCGCGCGGCGTCGCGGGAAATCGCCTCAGGACCGTGACCTATGGCAAGGAACGGCCGATTGAAATCTGTAGCGAGGAAAGCTGCTATGCACGCAATCGCCGTGCGGTGACGGTGCTCGCGGGTGGCTTGACCGGGTAGGGCGGATGATGCGCGTTCTGAAACTCGGGGTCACGGTTGCGCTGCTCTCTGCGCCGCTGTCGACCGGCGCGTGGGCACAGGATCAGCAAACCCTTGCCGATATCCGGCAAGAGCTGACCGTGCTTTATGTCGAGGTGCAAAAGCTCAAGCGTGAACTTTCGACCACCGGCGGACCGTCGGTGGACGTGGCCGGTGACAGCGTTCTGGACCGGGTTGCGGCGATGGAGTCCGAGTTGCAGCGGCTGACCGCGAAATCCGAAGAGCTTGAGAACCGCGTCAATCGTGTCGTGGCCGATGGCACCAACCGGATTGGCGATCTCGAATTCCGGCTGGTCGAACTGGAAGGCGGCGATGTCAGCCAGCTTGGCGAAACCACCACGCTGGGCGGTGACGTGGCCGCAGCGGCCCCGGCGGTTGCCGCCCCGGTTCCGGCAGATCCGGGCGTGACGCCCGGCGGCGAACTGGCGGTCGGGGAAGAGGCGGATTTTCAGGCCGCGACGCAAGCCTTGCAGGGCGGTGACAATGCCCGCGCCGCGGAATTGTTCGCGGCGTTCAACCAGTCCTATCCCGGCAGTCCGCTGGCCGCCAAGGCCGAGTTGAACCGTGGTCGTGCGCTGGCCGCCACCGGTGACACGCGCGAGGCGGCACGCGCCTATCTCGCCAGCTTTTCCGCCGATGGCACCGGCCCTGATGCCCCGGTTGCACTGTTCGAACTTGGCGCGGCGCTCGGGACCCTGGGACAGACCAGCCAGGCCTGTCTGACGCTGGCCGAGGTCGAGGTTCGGTTTCCGTCCTCCGATATGGTGTCTTCCGCGCAACAGGAAATGGCGACCCTGGGCTGCTCTTGAGCAAGACCGACGCCGATATTCTGGCGCAGGTCAGATCAGCCTTCGGGAACGCCCCGCCCGCCCGTCTTGGGGTGGCGGTGTCGGGGGGCGGCGATTCCATCGCGCTGTTGCATGTGCTGACGCAGTGTTTTGCGCCCGGTTCGGTTGAGCTTTTTGCGGTGACTGTCGATCATGGGCTGCGTCCGGAAGCGGCGGACGAGGCGCTGCGGGTGCGGGCCCTGTGCGATGATCTCATGGTGCCGCATACCACGCTGCGCTGGTCCGGCTGGGATGGCGTCGGCAATCTTCAGGAACACGCACGCGAGGCGCGCTATCGCTTGATCAGCGATTGGGCAAGAACCCGCGACGTGGCCGTGTTCGCGGTGGGGCATACCGCCGACGATCAGGCGGAAACCATGTTGATGCGGCTGGCCCGCTCGTCCGGGGTGGACGGGCTTGCGGCGATGCCGCTCAATCGCACGATGTTCGGTATCACGCTGGTGCGCCCGCTGCTTGGCGTGACCCGGCAGGAGCTGCGCCGCTACCTGACGCAACAGGGCGTGGTCTGGGCCGAAGACCCGAGCAATGACGATACCGCCTATGAACGGGTCAGAACGCGCGAGGCACTGCGGCTGCTGGCCCCGCTGGGGATCACGGCGACGGTGCTCTCGGAAGTGGCGAGCAACATGGAGCAGGCACGCGAGGCGCTGGACTGGTACAGCTTTCTGGCCGCGCGCGATCTGGCCGAGGTGGATGGCGGCAATGTCGTCTTTGACCTGCGCCAGTTCCGTGCACTGCCCGGTGAGATCGCCCGCCGCCTTCTGGTGCGTTCGGTGGCCTGGATCAGCGGAAACCTGCGCGGCCCGCGCCGTGCGCCGGTTGGCCTCGCGCTGGACAGCATCCGGGCAGGGCGCTCTGCCACGTTGGGGGGCTGCACCGTGCTGCGGCACAACAACCGGGTCTGGGTCTGCCGGGAATACAATGCGATTCGCGCCGAACGCTGCGCGGCTGACAAGCTGTGGGACAGGCGTTGGCAATTGCTCGGGCCGGATATTCCGGGGCTGGAATTGCGGGCCCTGGGGCAGGACGGGCTGGGCGAGTGCCCGGATTGGCGTTCTACCGGTAGGCCCCTGGCCGCGCTTGTCGCCTCGCCGGCGGTCTGGCAGGGCGAGCGCCTGATCGCGGCACCGCTGGCGGGCAAATCCGATGGCTGGACGGCGCGGCTGAATGCGGGCGAAGAGGAGTTCTATGCGACGCTAATATCGCATTGAACCTCGCCATTTCATCTCTATTTTATACAGAAGCGGATCGAGAGCCTGTTCGATCCAGAATTTAGGAGAGTTTCCTTGGGAAATGCACGCAATATCGCCTTTTGGGTCGTTCTGTTCCTGTTGATCCTGGCGCTGTTCAACCTGTTCAGCGGGTCGGGCGGCACGATGCAAAGCCGTGAAATCCCGTATTCGCAATTTGTCGCCTCGGTCGAGGCCGGCGATGTCAGCCAGGTGACACTGGATGGCGAACAGATACGGTTCCGCGGGGCAGATGGCAGCGACTATGTCGCGATTAAACCGGAAGATGCCGGCATCACCGATCTGCTGATTGAAAACAACATTCCGGTGCGTGCGGAGAAACAGCAGCAATCCGGGTTCCAGTCCTTCCTGGTGACATTGTTGCCCTTCCTCTTGCTGATCGGTGTCTGGGTCTATTTCATGAACCGGATGCAAGGCGGCGGCAAGGGCGGTGCGATGGGCTTTGGCAAGTCCAAGGCCAAGATGCTGACCGAGAAACATGGCCGCGTGACCTTTGACGACGTGGCCGGCATCGACGAGGCCAAGGAAGAGCTGGAAGAGATTGTCGAATTCCTGCGCAATCCACAGAAGTTCAGCCGTCTGGGCGGCAAGATCCCCAAGGGCGCATTGCTGGTCGGTCCTCCGGGCACCGGCAAGACGCTTCTGGCGCGTGCCATCGCGGGCGAGGCGGGCGTGCCGTTCTTTACCATCTCGGGCTCGGATTTCGTCGAGATGTTCGTGGGTGTGGGGGCTTCGCGCGTGCGCGACATGTTCGAACAGGCCAAGAAAAACGCGCCCTGTATCGTCTTTATCGACGAAATTGATGCCGTGGGCCGTCATCGCGGTGCCGGGTATGGCGGCGGCAATGACGAGCGCGAACAGACCCTGAACCAGTTGCTGGTTGAAATGGACGGGTTCGAGGCCAACGAGGGTGTGATCATTCTCGCCGCCACCAACCGCAAGGACGTGTTGGACCCCGCGCTGCTGCGCCCCGGCCGCTTTGACCGCCAGGTCACGGTGGGCAATCCCGACATCAAGGGCCGCGAGAAAATCCTGGGCGTGCATGCCCGCAAGACCCCGCTTGGGCCGGATGTCGACCTGCGCATCATCGCGCGCGGGACTCCCGGCTTTTCGGGGGCCGATCTGGCGAACCTCGTGAACGAGGCGGCGCTGATGGCGGCGCGGGTGGGCCGTCGCTTTGTCACCATGGAAGATTTCGAGAACGCCAAGGACAAGGTGATGATGGGGGCCGAGCGCCGCAGCATGGTCCTGACCGCCGAGCAGAAGGAAAAGACCGCCTATCACGAAGCCGGCCACGCGGTGGTGGGGCTGGCGCTGCCGGAATGTGATCCGGTCTACAAGGCAACGATCATCCCGCGCGGCGGCGCATTGGGCATGGTGGTCAGCCTGCCGGAAATCGACCGGTTGAACTGGCACAAGTCCGAATGCGAACAGAAGCTGGCCATGACCATGGCGGGCAAGGCCGCCGAGATCCTGAAATGGGGCGAGGACGCCGTGTCCAATGGCCCGGCCGGCGACATCCAGCAGGCCAGCGCGCTGGCGCGTGCCATGGTGCTGCGGTGGGGTATGTCCGACAAGGTCGGCAATATCGACTATGCCGAGGCGCATGAGGGCTATTCCGGCCAGACCCCAGGCTTTTCGGTCTCTGCCCATACCAAGGAATTGATCGAGGAAGAGGTCAAACGCTTTATCGAGGATGCCTATCAGCGCGCCTATTCCATTCTTCAGGACAAGAACGAGGAATGGGAACGGCTTGCTCAGGGCTTGCTGGAATACGAGACCCTGACCGGCGACGAGATCAAGCGCGTCATGGCCGGAGATCCGCCGCAATCAGATGACGACGGGGATGATGCCGCCGACGAGGGCAACGCACCCAGCGTCACCGCGATTCCCAAGACCAAGCCCAAGAAATCGTCGCCCGATGATGGCGGGCTCGAGCCGGAACCCTCCGCCTGAGCGATCGCCTGACCACGAAACAGAACACCCGGAGCGCCCGATAGGCCTCCGGGTGTTTGCATATCCGGGGCTGCCCCTTGCCCATTCGACCGGCCTTTGCAAATCTGCGCGACGGATCAGGAGGGTTGCCACATGAGCACCATGAAAGAAGTGAGCTATCAGGGCGAGGTGACGTGGCTCGGGGTGGTGCCGGCGGGCATCGCCGACAACCGTATCCATGCCGAACCACGGCAATCGCTGGATTTTGACATGGGGGGCGCCAAGGGAGAGCATCACCACGGCGAGATGCGCGACTCCTGTGTGCGGGTCACGATGCTCTATGCCAAGGGAACGGCCATTCGGAATGTGCGGCAGGTCTCGATCCTGGGGCAGGAAGATCTCGACGTGATGGCCGGCAGGATGGGGCTGGACAGGTTTGATCCGGCCTGGCTTGGCGCTTCGATCGTGCTGCGTGGCATCCCGGATCTCAGCCATGTGCCGCCTTCCTCGCGGTTGCAGGGGCCGTCGGGGCTGACCCTGACGGTCGATATGGAAAACCTGCCCTGTGTCTTGCCCGGCCGCGAGGTCGAGCGGGATCATCCGGGGCTTGGCAAGGCGTTCAAACCCGCTGCGGACGGGCGGCGGGGCGTTACCGCCTGGGTCGAGTATCCCGGGCCCTTGACCGTGGGTGACCGGATGCGCCTGTTTGTGCCGACACAGGCCCCCTGGGCAGGCTAGACACCGGTGGCGGGCGCGCGCTGCTGCGCAAATTGCATCACGTCGCTCTGTGCCGTTACGTCACTTGGCACACGATTATGTCAATTCCACGTGGTTGGCTTTGCGATTATTGCGCGGGCTGCCTAAACTTCGAACGGCTTCGCGCGGGGAAAGTCGGTCGGATTTGCCCCCTGACATTCCCGGACGGGATTTCTAGAAGCCTTTGCAGTAACTGAGTAATTGAGAATTTTTCCCGTTAGATGATAAAGGTTGTCAAAGAGTTCTGGTTGCCGCTGACACGGCGGTTCAACATTTCGATATTGCTGCTCGTGTCGTTTCTGGGCGCGATCATGGGGCCGTTCGGAACCTACGAAACCCATTCATTCCTGCACCGGTTGTTCTATTGGTCAAGCGTCTCGGCTGCCTCGATCCTGATCGGCGGGGCCTGTTACCGGATGACGCGGCACTATGTCGACGACGCCCATCCGGTGGTACAGGATTTGACAATGATCGCTCTCACGGTGTTCTGTTTTTCGCCACCGCTTTGGTTCCTGACCCGCCAACTGGCGGTTCGCGACCCGTCACTTGGCCCGACACTGTTGAAAATGGGGTATTACGTGGCGGCGATCACGCTGTGCATATGCGCCCTGCGGCGGATCATTCCGGGGATGGAGCCGGTCAGCTATCTGCGCGCCGAGGCCGAAGACCAGCCCGAACGTCCCCGGCTGGGCCGCCGGCTGTCCGCCGGGTTCGAAGGGCCGATCCTGCGGTTGTCTGTCCGAGATCATTTTGTCGACGTGATTTCCGCGAGCGCGGTCGAAACCATCCGCATGCGCTTTGCCGACGCCATTGACGAGATGGACACCGTGGTCGGGTTTACCACCCATCGGTCGCATTGGGTGGCACGGGACGCCATCGTTGACGGAGGGCGGGACGGCGGCAAGCTGTATCTCGTGCTGACAAATGGCGATCAGGTGCCGGTCAGCCGCAAGTATCGCCCCGCGCTGGAAGAGGCGGGGGTGGTCAGGTTCTGAGCCGGGAGCGGTTCAACCGCGCGGCATCGGCACCGGATGTACCGATGGTCCGGTGACAAGGGCAATCGCGTCGGGCCGCATGAGATCGCACAAGGCCGCGTCATGGCTGTGCAACCCGCCGGTATAGGCCCCATAGGCCGGCAGAATCATGCGATCACGATCCACGAGGAACGCCGGACGCGCGATGGAACGACCGCGCAGGCGCAGGCGGATCTTGGGGTGATAGTGGCCTGAAACCTCGCCACTCGTTGCGGGATCGGCGATATGCCGCAAGGTCAGCGCGCCGACCTGCAACTCGGCCAGATGCGCGCCGCCCAATGCAACCGGTCCGGGATCGTGATTGCCTTCGATCCAGATCCATTCGCGCCCGGCCTGCAGGCGGGCAATCCAGAGCCGCTCGTCCTCGGGCAGGGTGCTTGCGGCCTCGAGGTCATCAAAACTGTCGCCGATGCAGGCCACGATGCGCGGATTGCAGGCCGCCAGATCCGCCGCCAGCCGGTCCAGCGTCGCGCGGGTGTCATAGGGTGGCAGCGGCCCGCCTCCGCGCCGGGCGATCCGTTCGGATTTGCCCAGATGCAGGTCCGAGACGCAGAGCAGCCCACGCGCGGGCCACCACAGGGCGCCGGAGCCCAGGGCCACCAGGTCGGCCCCGGATAATCTAATACTGTGACCGTTCATGACAGGGGGTCTAGCGCGTTTCGGCCAGGGCTTGAAACACCCCATTTGACCCGCCGGGCCGCCGGCAGATTGGCCGGCTCAGATCATCGCAAGGCCCGCATCCTGCATCAGCCGCCGGGATTCCTCGGCCACAAGGCGCTCTTCCGCGGCCCCCTTGATCGGCACCTTGCCCACTTCGAGCAGCAGAGGCGCGGCGAGGGGGGTGACCCGGTCAAGCCGCAGCAGGTCGAGCCGGTCGCCGACGCGGTCCAGCAGGTCTTCGATACGGCCAAAATCCACCAACCCGCGCTGAGCCTCGGCGCGGGTGATGTCGAGCATCAGGTGGCCCGGATCGTATTTCTGCAACGTGTCATAGAGGATGTCCGACGAAAACGTGGCCTGCCGCCCGGTCTTGCGCGCCTGTGGGCTGTTGCGCTGAATCAGTCCGGCGATTGTGGCGCTGGCGCGAAATGTGCGTTTCATCACCGCATTCCCGGCCAGCCAGCTGGCCAAACCGTCGCGCAGCGTCGCGCGGGCAAAAAGCGGGGCGGCATCCCGCAGCGGTTCCAGCCCCCAGATCAGGGTCGCATAGTCGGTCGCGACAAAGCCCAGCGGGTGCAGGCCCAGGTCTTCCATCTGCTTGGTCAGCAGCAATCCCAGTGTTTGTTGCGCGTTGCGCCCGGCGAACCCGTAGACACAGCAATGTTCACGCCCGTCATGCGGAAAGCTCTCGATCAACAACCGGCCGGCTTCGGGCAGGCGGCTGTTCTCGCGTTGCAGGGTCAGCCAGTCTGCCGTGTGGTCAGGCAGTTGCGGCCAGCCCGGCTGCCGGAACAGGGCAAGGATGCGGGCGCTCAGCTGTGTCGAGGTGGCGAATTTGGTGCCGGAAAACGTCGCGATGCGCGGCTTGCGTGCGGCATCGCGCGACACTTCCACCGTCATCTCGCGCAGCCCCTCAAAGCGCACGATCTGTCCACCGATGAGAAAGGTATCGCCCGCCGTCAGGGTGGCGGCAAAGGCTTCTTCGACCTCGCCCAGCGGTTTGCCGCCGCGATTGCGCCTGAGCCTGACCTTGAGCGTGTCGCTGTCCTGAATGGTGCCGATATTCATGCGGATGTCGCGGCTGGCGCGCGGGTCGCGCAATTGCCACTGCCCATCCTCGCGGTGCAGCAGACGTTGCCAGCGATCATAGGCCCGCAACGCGTAACCTCCGGTGGCGGCAAATTCGAGACAGCGGTCGAAATCGCCGCGTGACAGATCGGCATAGGCCCCGACGGTCGTGATCTCGGCAAACAGGTCGTCGGCATGGAACGGCCCCGAGCAGGCCGCGATCAGGATATGCTGGCACAGCACGTCCAGGGGGCCGGGCCCGCGCGGCTCGCCATCCAGATCGCCCTCCTGTACCGCCTGAAGTGCAGCGATGCATTCGACAACCTCGAACCGGTTGGCCGGAACCAGCAGCGCCTTGGAGGGAGCGTTATACTGGTGATTGGCCCGGCCGATGCGCTGGATCAGCCGCTTGACGTTCTTGGGGGCGCCGATCTGGATCACCAGATCCACGTCGCCCCAATCGATCCCGAGATCAAGGCTGCCGGTACAGACGATCGCGCGCAATTCACCACGCACCATCGCCGCCTCGACCCGTTCGCGTTGCTGGCGGTCAAGACTGCCGTGATGGATGCCGATGGGCAGGGCGTCGGGATTTGCGAGCCAGAGATTGTGAAAGAAGATCTCGGCCTGGGCACGGGTGTTGTGAAAGATCAGCGTCGTCTTGTGCCGCCGGATCTGCTCCATCACCGCCGGGATCGCATAGGCCGCGCCGCCACCCGCCCAAGGGGGCGCTTCGCGGGTCTCAAGCATGGCGATATCGGGGGCCGGGCCGGGATCGGCCATCAGGATGTCGCAACGGTCGGGGTGACGGGCAAGCAGGCTTGCAATGGCGGCCGGGTCCTCGACCGTCGCCGACAGGCCAACGCGGCGCAGCCCGGGACATAGCGCGTTGATCCGCGACAGCGCGAGCATCAGTTGATCGCCGCGCTTGCTCTCGGCGAGGGCGTGGATTTCATCGACCACGATCCGTTTCAGCCCCCTGAAAATGCGCGGCGCGTCTTCGTAGGAAATCAGCAAGGCCAGGCTCTCGGGAGTGGTCAGCAGGATATGCGGCGGGTCCACGCGCTGGCGTTGTTTTTGCGTGGCCGATGTATCGCCGGTGCGGTCTTCGATCCGGATGTCCAACCCGATTTCATCGACGGGCGCGCGCAGGTTCCGCTTGATGTCCGCCGCCAGCGCCTTGAGCGGGCTGACATACAGCGTGTGCAATCCTTCATGTGGGTCATGTGCCAGGTCGGCAAGGGTCGGCAGGAAACCGGCCAATGTCTTGCCGCCGCCGGTAGGGGCGATCAACAGCGTGGCGGGGGCATCGGCGCGCGCAAGCATCGCCAGCTGGTGCGGATGCGCAGACCAGCCCTTGTCGTCAAACCATGCCTGAATCCGTGGTGGAAGTGTCATGACCCACAGTCTAGCGTCCCTCTGCGCAGGGACCAGCCGGGGCGCGCCGCGATCGGGCTATTTCACGATCATTTCGTCGCGCACGAACATGTTGGCCCAGGCGCGGTCGATCAGGTCTGGGCTCATCTGATAGGGGAGGCCCTCGAATTCACAAATGGCGATCATCTGATCGATCAGGAATACCGGTTGGTAATTTGCATAGACGTTGTCGATGCTCGGGTATTTGACCTTGAGCAGATGCACCAGCGCGGCCTCGTCCAGCGGCATGCCCTTTTTGCGGGCAACCAGCGCAAAGATCCTGAGAAAGTTTTCCTGGCTGGGGCCGTCGATCTTGATCTTGAAGAAAATCCGCCGCAGCGCCGCCTGATCGAAAATCTCGTTGGGGTGGAAATTGGTCGAAAAGATCACCAACGTGTCAAACGGCACCTCGAATTTTTCGCCCGATTGCAGCCCGAGAATATCCTTGCCTTCTTCAAGCGGCACGATCCATCGGTTGATCAATGCCTGTGGCGGTTCTTCCTGCCGGCCAAGGTCGTCGACGATAAAGATGCCGCCCGTCGATTTCATTTGCAGCGGCGCCTGGTAGGTCCGCGCGGTGGGGTTGTAGACAAGGTCGAGCATCCTGAGCGACAGCTCTCCGCCCGTCACCACGGTGGGCCGCTCGCAACAGACATAGCGCGAGTCAAACCGTTTTGCCCGGCGCAGGGCATTCGGATCATCCGGGGCATCCTGGATGGCAGTATGCACGATCGGATCATAGACCGTGATGACCTGCCCGGAATATTCGATGGCGCGGGGCACATAGATACGGTCGCCCAACGCGTCGCGGATGCCGTTGGAAATAGACGATTTGCCGTTGCCGGGGGGGCCATACATCAGGATCGAACGCCCGGCGCTGACCGCGGGGCCGAGATGGTCCAGCAGCGCATCGGGCAGGATCAGGTGCCCCATTGCGCGGGTCAGCTGGTCGCGGGTGATCTGAATGTTGCGGATCGATTGGCGGGCGACCTGTTCGCGATAGACGTCAAGCGGCACCGGCATCGCGCCGAAATACTCCGATTGCGACAACGCATCCAGCGCGCGGGATTTCCCGGCATCGGTAAGCTGGTAGCCCATTTCATTGCCGCTATTGGCATTGAGCGTTCCGGTTGCCTGAAGCAGCCGCTGTTCGCGGGCAAGATCGACCAGCTCCTGAGTCGTCTGCATCGGCAGGCAGATAGCAGCGGCGATTTCGGTCACGGTTTCGACGTTCTTGCGAAAGATCGTCTTGAGCAGAATGTCACGCATCATCACCAGCGGCAGCCGCATGTCATCGATGGTGGTGGGCCTAGGGGGTGCGCTGACCGCACTTGCCTGCATGTTCATTTCGACTGCCTGTGCTGTGGTTGAATGCTGTGACCGGGTACACGACTAGCGATTGTTTCTGGCAAGATTGCGGCATCCCATCCGCCGAATGATGCGGATTGTCCGGATGCCGGGTCAGCTGCCGAACATCGCGCCGAAGATCAGATAGATCGCCAATGTCGCGCCCAGCGACAGGCCCATTGGAAATTTCCAGCCCACGTCCCAGCTTTTCCAATTGGGCGCGATGCGACGCAGCGGGGTGTATTTGACAAGCCGATGGGTGGCAAAGGCCGCGAGCAGGTTGGCGGCAAAGATCGCGATCAGAAGCCGCAGATCGCCAACCGCCACATAGGGGGCGGCGGCGGCCGCGAACTTGGCATCACCAGCCCCGACCGCCCCGGCAGCGTTGAGCACGATGCCGATGATCAGGACAAGGCCAAGTTGCAGCAGGCGGGTGCCATAGGTCGAGAGCGGCAGTACAAAGAGCCCCACGATCAGAAAGATCGCCGCAAGCAGCAGCACCGATTGGTTGGGGATGCGCATGTCCCGCAGATCCGACAGCGCCACGAAAAAGCAGATCGGCAGGACAAAGGGCAGAAACCAGAGCGCCGCCGCCGCGGAAACCGACATCCGACCTAGCCGTTTTCGATGGCGCGCAGCGACCGCGTGGCGGCTTCGAAATGCTGTGGATGGGTGTCGATCGCTTCGCGCAGCAGGGCCTCTCCGGTTTGCACATCCCCCTGTTTGATCGCCGTCAATGCCATCGTATGCAGCAATTCGGCGCGCTCGATCTGGTCCATCGGGATGACGGGCAGCGAATAGTTGCGCTGTGCCCCCCGTGCCAGCACGAGGTTGTTCTTGGCGGTGAACAGGCCGGGATCCTGACGGATCGCCTGGCTGAACAGGCGCTCGGCCCCGGCGAAATCCCCGCGCGACAGCTTGGAATAGCCCCAGTTGTTCATGACACCGGCCGGCTTGGTGGTCAGGCCGAGCGCGGTTTCATAATAGCTGTCGGCCTTGGTCCATTCCTTGTTGGCATCGGCCACCATGCCTTCGAGCCGGTATCGCCGGAAGGTCTCGTAGGTGGGCGGCACGCTGTCCAGCGTCTTTTCCGCGGCGTCCCATTCGCCCACGCGGATCTGCGCATCGGCAAGCGCCACCTTGTCTTCGGATTTGGCGCCGCTCATGCCGGTTACTTTTTTCCAGGCAGCGACGCCCTCGACATTGCGCTTGGCCCGCACCAGCGACAGCGCAAGCCCGCGTTGCAGGTCGATCCGGGTGGGATGTTGCTTGAGGCTGCGGGTGAAATAGGTGACCGCTTCATTCGGGTCGGCAACCGTCAGCATGACATCGTTCAGGTCGTTTTCATCGACAACGTTGACCTCTTGAAACGCCCGTTCAACGGTCTCATCCGGCTTTTTGGCACAGGCCGACAGGGCCAGGCTCCCGACAAGTGCGACCGGAATCAGGGTGAGGTGGCGCATTGCTTGCGTCCTTTACTGCTGCTTTGCCTCTGTCACGGTGTCTTGCGGATCAGGTAATCGCTGCTGCCCCGCCGCACCACTTTGTATTCTTGGTTTTGCGCCTCAGTATGACCGAAGTTTTCCGTTTTTGCGAGCGCTAAGCGCAGATTGTCGCGGATTGCGTCACTTTCGCCATTGTCCAGCGCATAGGCCTTGCGAAAGACCTGTTCGGCCTCTCCGGTCTCGCCCTGTTCGAGCAGGACCACCCCAAGATTGTTCCACGCCTCGGGCCAGTCCGGCGCCGCCTCGACCGCGCGGCGGAGCAATTGCTCGGATTGTCCCAACCGGCCAAGGCCCAGGTTCGCGGTGCCCATGCCGGTCAGGATCTCGGGGGTCAGCCCGCGTTCCAGCGCGGCGCGGGTAAAGGCGTCAAGCGCAAGCTCGTATTCAGATGCGGCGAGCAGGCGGTTTCCGACCGCCAGCCCGTCCGCCGCCTCTTTCTTCAGATCGATACCGGGCGCATAGACGCGATCGGGGGCTTTGGACGCGCGGAACGTGTCACAGGCCGGGAGGCATAGAGCGACTGCCATGACGATACCCAGCCCCTGCGGCATCGCCCCATACCGCGCGCGCAGCGATGCCATCCGTCACTTGCCCATGTTGCCAAGGTTGGCGATGCCCTGCGCCGACGGGCCGACCAGGATAATCAACAGGGGCGGCACGGTGAGCGTCATCGTCGCCAGCGTCATCTTGGTGGGCAGCTTGTTGGCGGCCTCTTCGGCGCGCATCACGCGCTTGTCGCGCATTTCGCTGGCATAGACCCGCAGGGCGTCAGCGATCGAAGTGCCAAACGAGGCCGACTGGATCAACACGGTGACAAAGGACGACACGTCCTGCACGCCACAGCGCGTCCCGAGATCCCGCAGAACCGCGGATTTCTCTTTGCCGGCCTTCATCTCGTAGGCGACGATCTCGAATTCCTCGGCCAGTTCCGGATAGGAGGCGCGCAGCTCGGCGGCGACCCTCACGATGGATTGATCCAGCGACTGGCCCGCCTCGACACAGACCAGCATCATGTCCAGCGCATCGGGAAAGGCGCGCTCGATGGCCTCTTTGCGGGCCTGCACGCGCCGCGTCACCCAGTATTTCGGCAGCAGGTAGCCCGCGCCGCCCGGACCCAGCACGTAGAGCACCATGCGTTGGTTGTCGATGATTTGCCCCTGCGAGGTCAGCAGGATCACATAGGCGGTGCCGATGATGAGCCCGAAAATGCCAAGCGCGAACTGGGCAAAATGATAGAGGCGCACCGCGTCCTTGGATTGATACCCCGCCTGCCGCAGCTTTAGCTGAACGGCGGACAGTTCGGCCTGGTTCTTGGGCTCCAGAAAGGTCGCGAACTTGTCAAGCTGAACATTGCGCCCGCGTTGGCGCAGCCGTTCCTTTTGCGGTGTGCCGCGCTTTTCGGGGGTGTTGGCGCGCTTGAGCTTCTTGAGCGGGTCCTCCGGCTGGTTCAGCATCAGCGGGATCGCCAGCAGGATCATGAACAGGCCAAGCACACCGATCACGATTACCGGGCCAAAATCGCCAAGCGAACCGGTCAGCAGGGACTTGATCTCGGAGATGAATTCCATCGCTTCCTCGCTATACCTTGATGTCGGTCAGGATGCGCATCACGATCAGGTTCGCAATCAGCAACAGGCCAACCAGAAAACAGGCCGGAATGAACCAGGGGTGGTCCAGAACCTGATCGTAATATTGCGGATCTTTCAGCGTGATGGCAATCAGGCAGAACAGCGGAAAGCCCGACAGGAACTTGCCCGACCACTTGGCCTCGGCGGTGATCGCATTCACCCGCCGGAACAGCCGGAACCGGGCGCGGATCACCTTTGCCAGGCCGGCGAGAATCTCGGCAAGGTTGCCGCCGGATTGCTGCTGGATCGACACGGCCACCGACAGAAAGCGCAAATCCTGCATGTCCAGCCGCTCGGCCATTTCCTTGAGCGCCTCGCCAATGTCACGGCCATAGGCGTTTTCGTCGGCGATGATGCCGAATTCGGTTGCCAGCGGGTCTTCGATTTCCTTGGAAACGATGGCGACCGCCGATGAAAACGGATGCCCGACGCGCAGGCTGCGCACCATCAGCTCTACGGCGTCCGGCAGCTGTTCCTCGATCATGCCAAGGCGTTTCTTGGCCTTGGAATTGATCCAGACATAGACCGCGACAACGCCGATCACCACCGAGGCCAGGATCCGCACACCAAGTTCCGCCGCCGTGCCCAGGCTGAGGCCGACAAAGGCAACAAATGCGAGACCGGCCATGATCAAGATCAATTGCCTTGGGCTGAAGGCAATCGCCGCCTTTTGCGCCTTGTCCGCAAGCAGGGAATAGAGCGGGATCGAACGCGCCTTCATGTGCTGGCGCATTTCCTTGCGCAGCTGCTCGAGCACCTGTTCGCGCCCGGCTCCCTTGTCCAGCATCTCGAGCCGGCGGTTGACCTTGCTGTTCAGGCTGATGGATTTGCCAAAGGCCACGAGGTAAATGCCCTCGACCAGCACCAGAACGCCGATAAAGATCAGCCCGTAGATGATCGGTTCGGCGCTGACCTGCATCAGAAGCTCTCCATCACCGTGGGTTCGTAGATCGCGGCGGGCAGGTCATAGCCCCACATGCGGAACCGTTCGGAGAAATGGCTGCGCACACCGGTGGCGGTGAAATGGCCGATGATCTTGTTGTCCGGGGTCAGGCCGACGCGCTGGTAGCGAAAGATTTCCTGCATCGAAATCACGTCGCCTTCCATGCCGGTGATCTCGGTGATCGAGGTCATCCGGCGGCTGCCATCCTGAAGCCGCGACACCTGCACGATCAGATTGACCGCCGATGAAATCTGGCTGCGCATCGCCTTGAGCGGCATCTCGATGCCCGCCATGGCAATCATGTTCTCCAGGCGGCTGATCCCGTCGCGGGCGCTGTTGGCGTGGATCGTGGTCATCGAACCGTCATGGCCGGTGTTCATCGCCTGCAACATGTCGATGACCTCTTCGCCGCGGGTCTCGCCGACGATGATCCGGTCCGGTCGCATCCGCAGCGCGTTTTTCAGACAGTCCCGCGGGCTGACCTCGCCCTTGCCCTCGACATTCGGTGGCCGGCTTTCCATGCGCCCCACATGGGTCTGCTGCAATTGCAGCTCGGCGGTGTCCTCGATGGTCAGGATACGCTCGGCATTGTCGATGAAAGAAGACAGCGCGTTGAGTGTCGTCGTCTTGCCCGACCCGGTGCCGCCGGACACGATGATGTTCAACCGCGTGGCCACCGCCGCTTGCAGATAGGCGGCCATCTCCTCGGAAAAGGCACCGAAATTCACCAGGTCGTCGATTCCCAGCTTGTCCTTGCGGAATTTGCGGATCGACACGAGGCTGCCATCCACCGCGATCGGCGGCACCATGGCGTTGAAACGTGACCCATCGGCCAGCCGGGCATCGACATAGGGGTTGGATTCATCCACCCGGCGACCGACGGCGCTGACGATCTTGTCGATGATGCGCAGCAGGTGGCGCTCGTCCTTGAAGGTCACTTCGCTCAGTTCGAGCCGGCCGTTACGCTCGACAAAGACCTGTTGCGGCCCATTGACGAGAATATCGTTGATCGTTTCATCCTGCAGCAGCGCTTCGAGCGGGCCAAGCCCGCGCACCTCGTCGTAAAGCTCCTTGTTCAGCGTCTGCCGGTCCTCGCGGTTCAGGACGATGCCCTGTTCTTCGAGGATCTCGCCGGCGATGCTGCCGATTTCATTGCGCAGCTCGGCTTCGCTGGCCCGGTCCAGCGCCGCGAGGTTGAGATTGTCGAGCAGCGAACGGTGCAGCTCGATCTTGATTTCACCCAGCCGTTCCTTGCGTTTGCGATCCTTGTCCGCGATCCCGGCTTCGGCGGGCTTGACCGGCATCGGGCGGCGCAGCGAAGCGGACGGTTGCGGCGGCGGGGCGGCGCTCTCGGGTTTGACATCGGCCAGGTTTGTCACCTTGGCGGCCGGTTTCGCGGTCTTCTTGTTCGGATCGGGTTTCTTGTATCTGGAAAACATCTGCGCAGGTCCTCCGGGCTGTTACGCCGCTTCCGCCTCGGCCTGGCCGAGTTGATGCAGCGATTGCGCAAGCTTGGCGATCTCCTTGCGCAGCGGGTTCTTGGCAGCGGACATCGCCATCGGATGCCCGTGATCGCCGCATTGTGTCACCTGCTTGCCGCCCTCGGGCAGTTGCAGATCGATCGAGATGCTCAGGCTTTCGGCCATCCGCTTGACCCGGCCCTTGCCCGACAGGTCGGTGAATTTCGGTGCGCGGTTCAACGCAAAGCGCAGTTTCTGCAGCGGCAGATCCTCGGATTGCAGCGCCCGTTTCATCCGCAAGGCATTCTGCGCCGACCGCATGTCGAGCTCAATCAGCGCGAAATACACATGCGCCGCCTGCAACACGGTTTCCGTCCATTGCACCAGCGTCGTCGGCATGTCGATGATCACATAGTCGAAATGACTGCGCGCCAGCGAAATGACCCGTTCCACATCCTCGTTCGAAATGATGTCGAGCGGCACGATATCCGACGGCGCGGTCAGCACCTGCAACTTGTCTTCAAAGCTCTGCAATGCATAGCCGAACACTTCTTCATCCATGTTCTCGGTGTCGGTCAGCATTTCGAGAATGGCTTCGCGCCGGGGCAGGTCGAGATAGGTGGCGATCGTTCCGAATTGCAGGTCCAGATCCAGCAGGCACACGCTCGGCGCGTCTTCGCCGCTGGTTGTCGCCAGTTCCCAGGCCAGGTTTGCCGCCAGGGTCGTGGCACCGACACCGCCGGCAAGGCCATGCACCACGATGACCGCGCCCTCGCGCGAGGTGCCTGAATGCAGCTGGGTCTTGTGATGGCGGGCGGCATCGGCCTGCGGCGGTGCGTTCAACCGGTCGATGGCGGTCTGCAGTTCATTCTCGGGGAGCGGGTAGGGGACAAACTCGTCGGCCCCCTGCCGCAGCAGTTTGTGAAGCGATGCTGGCGAGACATCTTCGGCGATCAGGATGACACGAACCCCCTGCGCCCTTGCCTGGGTGATGATTTCACCAACCAACGCCAGGTTGTCCTCGTCCTGCGAGTCCAGCGCCACGGCCAGGAAATCGAGCGCCCTGGCGTCGGGCTGGTCGAGAAACGTCAGTGCCTCGGCAAAGCCCAGGTCGCCCCAGCTTTCGCCAAGCATCGCCTCCATGTCCTCGATCAACAGGTCGAAATTCTGGATATTCCGGCTGACCGTGCAGGCGACGATCGGGCTGATTTCGGTTTGTGGCATTCGACTGCTCATTGCCGTGATCCTTACGTTGCGATCGGAACCAGGGCGTCTGGCGGGATGCCTTCCCGTTTGTGTTGCCCCACCGTCACCGACGCACGCCCGAAACCGGGCGTACTTCACCTGATGCATATGAATATTGCCGATAATCTAGGCGAGAGTTAGGCCAAAAAAACCCAATTGTTGGAAAACGGGACACGATCCGTGAAAATTCAGCCTATTGTACGTCGCCAAATCCGCCCGTATTGGTGCGCCGTGTCAACCCGTCGACGGGCCGTGCGCTCTCGACATATTCGCGATAGATGATTTCGGCGTATTTTCCATCCAGTACCGTCGGGTGACGTGCCAGAAAGCCACTTACCCCGGTGACGCTGCGACGGTTGGCGCGCTCGGGCGTCGGGGAGTCGACAAGTGGGCGGGTTTCGCCATATGAAACAAGCGCTTGCAGTCGCGAAGAGCTGATACCGCGCGTCGACAGATACCGCACCACGGCGCGCGCGCGACGCTCGCCCAGGCCATAGTTGTAAGCTGCCGTTCCGACCAGGTCGGTATAGCCATAGACGTTGAAGCGCACCTCGGGGAATTGCCGGATCCAGTCTGCCTGTCGATCAAGGATTTGCTGTGCCGTTGCATCCAGAACGTCGCTGTTGAAGGCAAAATTCACCGTTGTCGGCGTTTCGCGGGCAAACCTTTCGCCCAGGGCCACCGCATAGCTGCGATCCCCCTGCATCACCAGCGAGTTGTTGCGGGTGGACTCGCCGAAATCTCCTGTCGTGACGAAATCGCCCGCGGCCTGGTCGCATCCGGCCAGCGCGATGGTCAGCCCGGTCGCAAGGATCAATTCTCTCATCGTCCCGTCCTTTTGCCTAGTCCATCACATAGCCATACGAGCCGCTGAAATCCTGTTTCGCGACCTCTTGCGCGCCCTGGGTCGATCCCTGAAGGTTCTTGCTCATCCGGCCGAACAGGAACAGGTCGCTCTCGCTCGGAGGGGTGATGCGGTCGGTCGGCAATGCCAGGGCCTCACCCAAGGTGGGGGTGACCAGATGTGCCGTCACGATGATCACAAGTTCGGTCTGTTTGCGTTCGTAATCGGCGCTGCGAAACAGGGCACCAAGCACCGGAACATCGCCGAGCCAGGGCATTTGCGCCGCGTTGTCCAGGAATTCGTCCTCGATCAGCCCGGCAATGGCAAAGCTTTCGCCGTCGCGCATTTCGACGGTGGTCGAGGTTTCGCGGCGGGAAAACGACGGCACCGTCAAATCGTTGATGATTGCGCCCTGTGTCGGGTCGATGTCGGAAACCGCCGCCATCAGTTCGAGGTTGATCACCCCCTTGTCCACCACGCGCGGGATAAAGTTCAGTTCGATGCCGAAGGCTTTGTACTCGACCGAGAACAGACCGTCACGCTGTGCAACCGGGATCGGGAATTCGCCGCCGGCGAGGAACTTGGCTTCCTGCCCCGACAGGGCGCTGAGATTGGGTTCGGCCAGGGTGCGGACGACGCCCTTTTGTTCCAGAGCCTCGATCAGCAACCCGACCTGCACCGAGCCCGCATTGAACCCGAACAGAACCGCCCCGGTGTTTTCGTTGGCCAGCGGAATGTTGCCCGCCATGGCATTGCTGAGCGCGCCCTGGTTGTTCAGCGTGCCAATGCCGCCATTCAAACCGGTGTCGCCGCCAAAAATCGATCCGTTCATGCCCAGCGACGAGCTGAGCGATTTGGAGACCGAACGCTGCATCTCGGCAAAGCGCACCTTGAGCATCACCTGTTGCACGCCGCCGACGCTCATCAGGTTCGAAACCCGCTCCGGGGCATAGCGTTCCGCGAGGTCAAGCGCCCGTTGCAGGCGGGCCGAGCTTGACACGACGCCCGACAGGACGATGCCGTCATTGGCGGTGCGCACCTCGATCTTTTCGCCGGGCAGGATCTGGCGCAGCCGTTCCTTGAACTCGGTGACATCGGCGGCGACCTTGACATTGACGTTGGTGATCAGCCGTCCCGTCGCGTCAAGCAGTGTGAGGGTTGTCAACCCCGGCGACTTGCCAAGCACATAGATCGTCCGGTCAGACAGCGATGAAATATCGGCGATACCGGGGTTGGCGATGCTGAGTTCGGCAAACGGTTCTTCGCTTTCCACCACGATGGCGCGGTTCATCGGGATGTCCAGCGTGCTTTCCGAACCGTTTTGCACAACGGTCAGCACCTCGGCCGGGGCCGGCTCGGTCATTGCCGTGCAACTCAATACGACTCCCAAGACCGCTGCCTTCAGGATCTTTTCGAATGTCATGTGACCTGCCTCTCCGATCACGCCTCTTTGTCGGGTCTTGCCGCCCGAAATTTGGGATACTCTGCGCCAGTTCCCATTTTATTTCAAGAATCAACGGTTTCCGGCAGCATTTGAATGTGGGGTTAGGGCAACAAAGCCACAACCGTGCCGGACCGATCGCCCCCCAAGCCGCGCCTAACGCGTTGCGATCATTCCTAGTTTGTGCAGGGAATCGGGATGTCGACCACTTCTGCACCGCGGCGGGTGCGGATGGTGCAAACCTTTTCTTCGATCTGCTGCGGCGCGGCTTCGATGGCACCGAGGCCCAGAAGCGAACGCTGGTTAACCTCGATGGCCGAGGCAATCGTGTCGTCGCGCGCGCCTACCAGCGACAGGGACAACCGGCCGGTGGATTGCGCCTGCGCCAGGGCCGCCACCTGTTCCGGGCGTGCGGCAACGGTGACGGTGCGGGCGATGGTTGCGCCGTCAAGATCGCCGCTTGCGGTCTGATCCACCGCGATCAGCGCGACATTGGCTTCGATCAGCCGTGTCACGTCGCCCCGTATTCCTTCGATCGCGCCGTTGACGCTTCCGGTCCAATAGACATCTACCCGGTCGCCCGGACGCAGAAAGCCGGAGACACCGGAGGCCACGTCGACACGAATGGCAAAGGCCCGCATGCCGCGCGCCAGTTGCGAGGTCAGCCCGGCGTCCTCGCCGGGTTTGGTCACTTTCTGTGTCAGGACGGCTTCGTCCTGTTCCATGGCACGCAGGACAACGCGGTTTTCGGTCACTTCCGGGGGAAACAGCTTGGCGATATCGGTGAACGCACCCTTGGGAATCGCGTCTTGCGGCCAGCGCACCTTGCGCACATCGTCGCGTTCGAGAATCTCGCCGTATCGCAAGGCGCGGGCCGCGACAAAGACATCGACCGTGGGAACCACCGCAGCGCGCGCCTGGCGCTCTCTCTGCAGCTCGACCTGATAGGCCGAGATATAGTTCTTGGCCATCATCACCGCACCGCCCGCAAGGACGATGCCGACAATCAGAACCAAACCGAATATCGCTCGCATCGTTTCGACCTCTCCGAGAACCGAAAGCCCTGGTAACTAACGGTGCCTATTTATGCACGATCGGCCCGATTTACAAAGATTGTGTCAACAGCGCCATGAAAAATGCATCAGGATCGAAACCAGTCATGGGGGCGTGACGGGCTAGTCTTCGCCGCCGACCTCCAGTGTCGACAGGTATTCGCCAAGGCTGACGCCGACGCCGCCGGATGCGGATTGCAATGACGCAAAGGCGACAGTTGCAAGGGCCACGACCGCCGCGGTCAGGACGACCCAATCAACCGTGACCGCGCCGCTTTCGTCCCGAAGGAATGTTCTCAGACTGTTTCGCATGGAAACCTCTAGGTTTGCTGCGGCGGGCCTTCTTTGAAAAAAGGCCGCGCCTTACGTAAAAAGACGCAGCCCCCACATAGTCATTTGTTCGGCTCTTAGCGATCAGCCACCGTCGCCACCGCCACCGCCACCGCCACCGCCGCCATCGGCGGAAGGCGTAATGCTGATCAACTCTGACTCGATGCTCTCGCTCAGGGTCTCACTACCATCCTGGATCGCGGTATACGCGGCACCGGCGAGCGCGACGACCGCCGCGGTCAGAACAACCCAGTCGACGGTGACCGCACCGTCTTCGTCCTTGCGGAACTTCTTGAACAGTCTGATCATGGCTTTGTCCCCTCAAAGGATCATTGTTAGAGTTCGCATCCGTCCCGGCCGTGTGTGCAAATGATCGGTTGGCTCGGGATTTCATTTGGCTGTCTCTAATAATGGGGCGGAATAAGGCAGCAATTTGACTACAATCCACCATTTTGGTGCTTTTAGGGGGTTTTTATTGATTTTTTCGCGATTTCTCTCCGTGTGGCAGCCAGAATTAGGTCCCGATGGTTGAGTTTGCTACGAATCACTCAGCCTGATTCTGTCAAAAAGTGGCCAGCAAGCGCCCGCGTTGCTTGGCGGTCGGCGGTGGTGCCGTGCGGCAATACGCGAGAGCTGTGCTGTTCCGGGGATTGCCTCCGGGTGTCAGGAGGCAACCCCACGGGGCGAAGGCCGCGCCGCGCTTACTCTTCGGCCTCTGCCGTTGGCGACTGTGCCGTGATGAATGTGCCGGTATTGGTGGTCAGGGTTTGCGACCCGGTTTCGATGGCGGTATAGGCCGCACCGGCCAGTGCCACGACAGCCGCGGTCAGAACAACCCAGTCGACGGTGACGGCGCCATCTTCGTCTTTGCGGAAGTTTTTCAAGAGTTTGATCATTGTTTCGTCCCTCCAAAGGATCTCAAATTGGAACATCAAGCGGCGTCTGTTCGGTGGGCCGTCTCTCACCTGGCCCGTGTCTGCCGTTGTGTAGGAACACTTAACCAATGGCCAATGTCATGAATTGGGCGCGCGAGTGGTTTTCTTGGTCATGGTTAAATTTTCGTTTCAATTTCACCTTGTACATTGAATTTGCACGCAAAAATGTCTGATCGAGCGCTGGCGCATATCGTCATGCGATGCATATCGGTGTCAAATCGGGCAAAAATGACAGATTCCGGTCAAGAAGTCTGGCGTTATCGGCCGGCCGGGGGAACACTGGCCGCAAAACACGAGCAGTGAGACAACGACATGAACGGGCCCGTGCTGATCGCGGCGATTCTGGCACTCGTACTCCTATATCCCGACGCTGGCGGGGCAGAGCGCCTTGTTTTTCGCGATGTCACCGATGATGCGCCCGAAACCGACCTGTCAACCGAACTGCCCTCTGATGCGGACAGCGCGGACACGCACACCGCGCCACGCCCGTTCCGGGAATTCAAGGCGCGCAGGGTCAAGCCGCCGCAACCGGGAACGGTTCGGCGCATAACCATCCAGATCGATCCGGATGAACAGTTGCAACAGCTGGCGCCGCCACCCGTGCCCAGGCCCGAACCTGTGGCGGTGTCCCCGCCTGCGTCGGTTGATGCTATCGGAAAATACACCTGGTTCTGGGAACGCGTTTCGCCGGATATCGCCTATACCCGCCCCGGCCGTCTGGAAGAGGCGCTGATCACCCTGAACAATGCGGGCAAGATCACTGCGCCGCGCCTGCAAGCGATGCAGGAAATCGCGCGCGAGCAGGGTGTGTCGATATTGCGATCGACCGTGGGAACGCGCGTGTCACCCGCCCTGGTGCTGGCAGTTATCGCGGTTGAATCCTCGGGCCGGGCAACTGTTACGAGCCACGCCGGGGCTCAGGGCCTGATGCAGTTGATGCCCGACACGGCGGCGCGTTTCGGGGTCACGGACAGCATGGTGCCCGCGCAGAATATCGCCGGAGGGGTGAAATATCTCGACTGGCTGATGGGCAAGTTCAACAGCGATCCAATCCTGGTGCTGGCTGGCTACAACGCGGGCGAGGGATCGGTGATGACCCATGCGGGGGTGCCACCCTATGCGGAAACACGCGACTATGTGCCAAAGGTCCTCGCGGCGTTCCAGGTTGCCAGCGGATTGTGCACGACCCGGCCGGAATTGATCAGCGACGGTTGCGTGTTCCGAACGCTGAACTGAAGGCACGCGGGGCGGTCCCCGCCCGCTACGTGATGGGGGACCACCGGAACAAAGAAACGCCGGGCAGTTTCCTGCCCGGCGGGTGTTGCCGTAAACCTCCTGATGCGGGAGATCAGTCCACGATCGTTGCCAGCGTTGCGTCCCGGAGGTCTTGTTCTGTGACGCCGTCGGCGCATTCGACGATTTTGAGGCCGCCCTGAACCACGTCCAGCACGCCGAGGTTGGTGATGATGCGGTCGACCACGCCCTTGCCGGTCAGCGGCAGGGTGCATTCGCGCAGCACCTTGCTGTCGCCGTGCTTGTTGGTGTGGTCCATCACCACCACCACGCGCCCGACACCCGCGACCAGATCCATCGCGCCGCCCATGCCCTTGACCAGCTTGCCCGGGATCATCCAGTTCGCCAGGTCACCGTTCTCGGCCACCTCCATCGCGCCCAGGATCGCCGCCGCGATCTTGCCGCCGCGGATCATGCCAAAGCTGGTGGCGCTGTCGAAATAGGACGTGCGCGCCAGTTCGGTAATCGTCTGCTTGCCCGCGTTGATCAGGTCCGGATCCTCGTCGCCCTCGAACGGGAACGGACCCATGCCCAGCATGCCGTTTTCCGATTGCAGCGTGATGTCCTTGTCGCCGACATAATTGGCCACCAGCGTCGGGATCCCGATGCCGAGGTTCACATACATGCCGTCTTCGAGCTCTTGCGCCGCCCGTGCGGCCATCTGATTGCGATCCCAGGGCATCAGGCTTCCTCCCGCTTGCGCGTCGTACGTTGTTCAATCCGTTTTTCGTGCTCACCCTGGATCAGGCGGTGCACATAGATGCCCGGCAGGTGGATATGGTCGGGATCGAGGCTGCCGCGTGGCACGATTTCCTCGACCTCGGCGACGCATACACGGCCGCACATCGCAGCCGGCGGGTTGAAATTGCGCGCGCTCTTGCGGAACACCAGGTTGCCGGTGTCATCCGCCTTCCACGCCTTGACGATGGCCAGGTCCGCGACGATGCCACGCTCGAGGATGTACTCTTCGCCGTCGAATTCCTTGACGTCCTTGCCCTCGGCGATGACGGTGCCCACGCCGGTCTTGGTGTAGAATCCCGGGATGCCACAGCCCCCGGCGCGCATCCGCTCGGCAAGGGTGCCCTGCGGGTTGAATTCAAGCTCGAGCTCGCCCGACAGGTACTGGCGCATGAATTCGGCGTTTTCACCTACGTATGAGCTGATCATCTTTTTGACCTGCCGCGTCTGCAACAACAGCCCCAGCCCGAAATCATCGACACCCGCATTGTTGCTGGCAATCGTCAGATCCTTGGTCCCCGCATCCCGGATCGCGGAAATCAGCAACTCCGGTATGCCACAAAGCCCAAATCCACCAGCCGCTATCAGCATGCCATCGTGCAGCACACCCTCTAGCGCTTCTGACGCGCTGCCGTAGACCTTCTTCATGAAAAACTCCCTCTATGCGGTGTCGCAGCGGTTTTGACGCGCTGCAGCGAGAGAGTCAACAAAGCAGCACGACGGGGCGGCTCGGGCAGGTTCTATTCGGCGGAGGATTCGCTTGAAGCGGCCTTCTTTTTCGCGGTGGATTTCTTGGCGGTCGCCTTCTTTGTCTTGGCTGCTGGTTTCTTGCGCTTGCCCTTGGTCGCAGCCTTGGCGGCAATCAGCTCGATGGCCTGTTCGAGCGTCAGTGCCTCGGGTTCGACATCCTTGGGCAATGTCGCGTTGATCTTGTCCCATTTCACGTAGGGGCCGTACTTGCCCTCCATGATGTCGATCGGTCCGCCTTCGTCCGGGTGATCTCCGAGCGAGCGCAGGGTTTTGGCCACGCCGCGCCGGCCCCGGCTGGCCACCTTTTCCGCCAGCAGCTGCACGGCACGGTTCATGCCGACGGTGAACACTTCGTCAAGGCTTTCGAGATTGGCATTGGTGCCGCCCCGGTTCGACGTGCTTTCGGCATGTTTCAGATAAGGGCCATAACGTCCGATATTGGCCCAGACCATCACGCCATCCTCGGGATGCGGCCCGATTTCGCGGGGCAGCGACAGCAGCATCAACGCGCGGTCGAGTTCCAGTTCTTCCGGCGGCCACTCCTTGGGCACCGACTGGCGTGGCGGTTTCTTGTTCTCTTCGGTGACGGCGCCGCGCTGGACATAGGGGCCGAACCGTCCCTTGAACACCCGGATCTCGTCGCCGGCATCCTCGCCCAACAGCTTGCCTTCGGGGGGGATCGAGCTTTCCTCTTCGGTGCCCGGAGGGCCGAAGGCGCGGGTATAGCGGCAATCCGGATAGTTCGAACAGCCGATAAACGCGCCCCCCGAGCGCGCGGTGCGCATGCTCAGACGACCGGCGCCGCAATTGGGGCACAGGCGCGGGTCGCTGCCATCTTCGGTCGGCGGGAACAGGTGGGGTTCCAGCACCTCGTTGATCTTTTCGAGCACGTCGGTGATGCGCAATTCGCTGGTCTCGGCAATGGCCGCGGAGAAATCGCGCCAGAACCGGTTCAGCACCGCCTTGTAGTCGGTCTCCCCGGCACTGACCTGGTCCAGCTCGTCTTCGAGCCCGGCGGTGAAATCATACCCGACATATTTGCGGAAATAGTTTTGCAGGAAGGCGATCACCAGCCGGCCCTTGTCCTCGGGGATCAGCCGGTTCTTGTCCTTGCGCACATAGCCGCGATCCTGGATCGTGGTGACGATGCTGGCATAGGTCGAGGGGCGGCCGATGCCCAGTTCTTCCATGCGCTTGACCAGCGTGGCTTCGGTATAGCGCGGCGGCGGCTGGGTGAAATGCTGTTCTGGTGTCACGCTGCGCTTGTCGGTGCGCTCGCCCACGGCCACCTGCGGCAGGCGCTTGTCGTCGTCATCGACGACCGCGTCATCGCGGCCTTCCTCGTAGACCCGCAGGAACCCGTCGAACAACAGCACCTGGCCGGTGGCGCGCAGCTCGACCTGGCCGTCCTTGCTGCCGATATCGACGGTGGTCCGCTCAAGTCGCGCCGCCGCCATCTGGCAGGCCAGAGTCCGTTTCCAGATCAGGTCGTAGAGCTTGCGCTGATCCGCGTCGGTCAGCCTGAGCGCCGCGGCGTCGCGGGTCATGTCCGTCGGGCGGATACATTCGTGGGCTTCCTGCGCGTTCTTGGCCTTGTTCTTGTACATGCGCGGGCTGTCGGGGACATAGTCCGCGCCATAGCGATCCCGGATGGCATCGCGCGCCGCGTGCACCGCTTCGGGGGCCATGTCGATGCCGTCGGTCCGCATATAGGTAATGTGACCCGCCTCGTAGAGCCGCTGCGCCACGCTCATGGTCTGGCGTGCGCCCATGCCGAATTTGCGGCTGGCCTCCTGTTGCAGGGTCGAGGTCATGAAGGGGGCGCTCGGATTGCGGTTGGCCGGCTTGGCCTCGACCGAGGTGATGTCGAGATCACGACTGTTGATCGCCTGCACGGCGAGCTCGGCCTGGGTTTCGTTCTCGATGTCGAACTTGTCGAGCTTCTTGCCGGCCAGAATCGTCAGCCGGGCTTCGAATTCCTGGCCGCGCGGCGTGGCGAGCAGCACCTTGACCGACCAGTATTCGCGCGGCCGAAAGGCTTCGATCTCCATTTCCCGCTCGACGATCAGGCGCAGACAGACCGATTGCACCCGGCCGGCGGATTTGGCTCCGGGCAGCTTGCGCCACAACACCGGCGACAGGTTGAACCCCACGAGATAATCCAGCGCGCGCCGGGCGAGATAGGCCTCGACCAGGGGCATGTCGACCTGGCGGGGCTGTTTCATCGCCTGGGTAACGGCATCCTTGGTGATGGCGTTGAAGGTCACCCGCGAGACGGCGGTATCCTTCTTGATCGATCGCCGCTTGGTCAGGGCCTCCTGAAGATGCCAGCTGATGGCTTCGCCTTCGCGGTCGGGGTCGGTCGCGAGGATCAGCGCATTGTCCTGGGCAAGCGCGTCCGCGATGGCCTTGACATGTTTCTTGCTGTCACTGGCGACCTCCCATTTCATGTCGAATTCATGCTCGGGATCGACCGATCCGTCCTTGGGCGGAAGGTCGCGCACATGCCCATAAGACGCCAGAACCGTGTAGTCAGAGCCGAGATATTTGTTGATCGTTTTTGCTTTGGCTGGTGATTCTACAACAACTACAGGCATTTACCCAGTAACCTCATGCGACGTTTGATGCGCGTTCTATGGCGAGGCAAGATGTGGGGTGCAAGGGGCGAATGTCAATCCGCGTGATTTGGGCGCATGGGCTACACTCTTGTGGCATCGCGAAAATTTGGTGGAAAGCCAGACGGATATGGGCCGCGCAATACAGGTTTTGCGGGAATTTCAGGTGCTTTATTCGCGTCGGTCTGTGTCAGGTTTCCAGCGAGAGCAACCCGCCCGATTGCCGTCGAATCTTGCCATCAAGTTCGAGATCGACCAGCACCGGGCCGACATTTCCGGCCGACTCGTCCAGATCGCGAATCAACTGATCCTCTGCCACGGGGGAAGGGCCGAGACGCGACAGGATCTGTTCGTGCAGCCGTGCGGTTTCCGCAAGGCCGCGCCGTTCGGGCGGCGGCGGGGGCAGGTCGGACAGCAGGTCGCGCTGCGCCGGTATGACGGGTTCGGTCATGTCGGGCAGGGCGGCGATGACATCTTCCGCATTGCGCACCAGCGTCGCCCCATCGCGGATCAGCAGGTTGCACCCCGATGCGCGCGCGTCAAAGGGATGCCCCGGAACGGCAAGAACCTCGCGCCCCTGGTCAAGCGCATCGCGCGCGGTGATCAGGCTGCCGGATTTCACCGCCGCCTCGACCACCACGACAGCCTGCGCCAGTCCGGAAATGATCCGGTTGCGGCATGGGAAATGACGCGCCTGCGGCGTGGTGCCCATTGCCTGCTCCGAGACCAGCAGGCCTGTGGCGGCAATATCCTGCGCCAATGCGCTGTTTTCGGCGGGATAGATCACATCGACACCGCCCGCCAGCACGGCGATGGTGCCGGTGCCTATGGCGCCGATATGGGCGGCGGTGTCCACACCGCGGGCGAGGCCCGAGACCACGCAATAGCCATGTTCGCCCAGCTCATGCGCCAGCGCCCGCGCCATGCGGGTGCCCAGCGACGAGGCATTGCGCGCGCCAACCAGCGCGATGACCGGGCGCGACATCAGGGCCGGGTTGCCGACGGCCCACAGCATCGGCGGTGCATCCGCCAATTGCGCCAGAAGCGTGGGGTAATCCGGATCGCCAAGGCACAAAAGCCGCGCACGCGCGGCTTTTGCGGCCTTGATTTCGGCATCAATCACACCGGCAGGACATATTTCATAGTCCCGGACTCCGGCGGCGCGCGCCACTTCGGGCAACGCGGCCAGCGCTTTCTGCGCTGTGCCATGCTCCGTCAACAGGCGGTAAAATGTCGAGATACCGACCCTGCGAGAGCGCAAAAGGCGAAGCCACGCGAACCGATCGTCTTCCGTGGTGGGTAGGAGTGGGGGGTGAGTGGAAGAAGTGTTTTCCTCGGTCATCCGTCGCTCCGCCTTGTTGCAAGACCGGTGTAGCGCCCGGTCAGTTAACAGGACGTAAAGCGTGGAAAATTCTTTTCGGATTTTCGAGAAATTTCAGCAATGACCCGGCGCACCATTGGCGCAGGGCCGCCGGGAGCCGGTCCTGCCCTGCCTGTCACGCGGCGGAACCGCCCACGGTCAGGCCCCCGATCAGCACGGTTGGCTGGCCGACCCCAACGGGCACCCACTGGCCTTCCTTGCCGCAGTTTCCCATGCCGGGATCAAGCTGCATGTCGTTGCCAAGCCCGCGAATGCGGGTGAGCGCGGTGGCTCCGTCGCCGATCAGCGTCGCCCCCTTGACCGGCGCGCCCACCTTGCCGTTCTCGACCCGGTAGGCCTCGGTGCAGGAAAACACGAACTTGCCGCTGGTGATGTCGACCTGTCCGCCGCCAAATCCCACGGCCCAGATGCCGTCCCTGATCTCGGAAACAAGATCCGCGGGATCGGCGTCGCCGCCCATCATATAGGTATTGGTCATGCGCGGCATCGGCGCGTAGGCATAGCTTTGACGGCGGCCATTACCGGTGGCGGGCACCCCCATGAGCCGGGCGTTCTGGCGATCCTGCATATAGCCGACCAAGGTTCCGTCCTCGATCAGCACATTGCGCCGCGACGGGGTCCCCTCGTCATCCACCGTGATTGAGCCGCGCCGGTCGGGCAGGGTGCCGTCATCAAGCACTGTCACGCCGCGCGCCGCCACTTGTTTGCCCATCAGCCCCGCAAAGGCGCTCGCCCCCTTGCGGTTGAAGTCGCCCTCCAGCCCGTGACCGATGGCCTCGTGCAGCAGGATACCGGGCCAGCCGGGGCCAAGAGCGACGTCCATCACGCCGGCGGGCGCGGGGACGGCTTCGAGGTTGACCAGCGCGATGCGCAACGCCTCGCGGGTCTTGGCCTGCCAGTCGGCGGCGGCAATCAGCCCTTCGAGCCCGACGCGACCGCCGCCGCCGGCGCTGCCGGTTTCGCGGCGGCCGTCCTGTTCGACGATGACCGAGACATTGACCCGTGTCATCGGGCGCGCGTCACGCACCTGCACGCCATCGGGGCGCAGGATTTCGACCTCCTGCAGGGTCGCGGCAAGCGTCGCCGAGACCTGTACGACGCGCGGATCGAGATCGCGCGCAAAGGCGTCGATCTCGCGCAGGGTGTCGATCTTGACCGGAAAGGGCTGACCGCTCGTGGGATCGGCATCGGTATATAGCCGGGCGTTGGTCGGTGCCGGGGCATCGGCGAGCGTGCCGCCGCCCGCGCCAATCGCCAGTCGCGCGGTCTGGGCGGCGCGTCTGAGGGCCGAGACGCTCATCTCGGTGGAATGGGCATAGCCAGTGACTTCGCCATTCACCGCGCGCAGCCCGAACCCTTCGGAAGCATCGTAGCTGGCGCTGCGCAACCGCCCGTCATCAAACACCAGCGCTTCGGATTTGCGGCGTTCGGCAAAAATCTCGCCATCATCGGCGCCCTGGGTGGCAGACCGCAATTCACGCAGCGCCTGGTCCCGCGGCAGGGTGGTTTCAAACGGTCGGAACGGTGTATTTTGCATGTGCGGCGGGCCTTGTACCGTGATGTGAATCAAAAAAAGCGGCTCTTTGACGCAATCTGATGGGTTTATCTGCTGCGCGGAATATGATTTCTACAGGCAGCAAATACAACGGGGCAGGTGCGTTTGGTGAATCATGCCAGTGGCGGCCCCCACGAAACGATCAACCGATCAGGATAGAACATGAAGAACGCTTTTACGCTCGCAGGGCTTTTCACCTCCCTATCGGTCCTCCCCGCGATGGCGCAGGACGGCCTCGAGATCGTCGGTGCGCCGGTCGATGGTGCGATGGGTTTCCAACCTGCCGCTTCGGAACTGGCCCGTGACCAGCAGTCGCTGGACTGGTTGATCCTGGTCATCATCACGGTGATCTGCCTGTTTGTGACGGCGCTGCTGATCTATGCGATCGTTCGGTTTAACAGCCGTTCCAACCCGACCCCGGCCAAGTTCACCCACAATTCGCCGCTCGAGGTTGCCTGGACGGTGGTGCCGATCGTGATCCTGATCTTCATCGGTGCCTTCAGCCTGCCGGTTCTGTTCAAGCAACAGGAAATCCCCGAGGCGGACATCACCATCAAGGTCACTGGCTACCAGTGGTACTGGGGCTATGAATATGTCGATCACGAATTCGGCTTCGAGAGCTTCAAGCTGGAGAAAGAAGAGCTGGCGGACTACGGTTACGGGGAAGACGAGTACCTGCTGGCCACCGACACCGCGGTTGTCGTGCCGATCGGCAAGACGGTCGTGATGCAGGTCACTGCCGCCGACGTGATTCACTCGTGGACCATCCCCGCCTTTGGCGTCAAGCAGGACGCGGTTCCCGGTCGTCTGGCAGAACTGTGGTTCGCGGCGGAAAAGGAAGGCATCTATTTCGGCCAGTGTTCCGAGCTGTGCGGCAAGGACCACGCCTATATGCCGATCACCGTCAAGGTCGTCAGCGAAGAAGCCTATGAAGAGTGGCTGACCGGCGCCATCGAGGAATATGCCGAAGCGCCGCGCAGCCTGAAGCTGGCCTCGAACTGAACGTGAAGGGCGGGGCGACCCGCCCGCTAGCTACGGCAAGGAGCCAGCGATGAGCGACGTCAGCATCAACAGCGCCATCCGCGACGACGAAGCGGGCTTTGGCGATTTCTTCGCGCTGCTCAAGCCGCGCGTGATGACGCTTGTGGTGTTCACGGCCTTTGTCGGGCTGGTGGCTGCGCCGGTTCCGGTGCACCCGGTGATCGGGTTTTGCGCCATCCTGTTCATTGCGCTCGGGGGCGGGGCCTCCGGTGCGCTGAACATGTGGTGGGACGAGGATATCGACCGCGTGATGCGCCGCACCCGCAACCGGCCGATCCCGTCGGGCAAGGTTGCCGCGTCCGATGCCATGGCGATCGGCCTGGCGCTGTCGGTGCTGTCGGTCACGATGCTGGCGCTGGCGACGAACCTGATGGCGGGCGCGATGCTTGCCTTTACCATCTTCTTCTATGTCGTTGTCTATTCCATGTGGCTCAAACGGTCGACGCCGCAGAATATCGTCATCGGCGGTGCCGCGGGCGCATTCCCGCCGGTTGTCGGATGGCTGGCCGCGACCGGGACGATGTCGGTCGAGCCGTGGCTGATGTTCGCGATCATCTTCATGTGGACCCCGCCGCATTTCTGGGCGCTCGCCCTGTTCATGCGCAGCGACTATGACGATGCGGGGGTGCCGATGCTCACCGTGACCCATGGCCGCCCGGCCACGCGACTGCATATCCTGGTCTATACCGTTCTGCTGGCGGTGCTGGCGATTGGCGCGGCCTTTACCGCCATTGGTGGTCCGATCTATCTGGCGGTGTCGTTGGTGGTGAACGTGATGTTCCTGCTCGGGGCCATACGCATCTGGCGGCGCGACGAGACCGACTCCGAGTCCGACAATTTTGCCGCCGAGCGCAGGTTCTTCCGCCTGTCCCTGCTGTATCTCTTCGTTCATTTCGGTGCGATCCTCGCCGAGGCGCTGCTGCGCCCCTACGGTCTGGGAGGCTGGTAATGGGCATTCGCAGCACCCACGAGATCCACAGCCGGCGGTTTGGCCGCAACCTGGGCGTTGGCCTGGCCCTGGTGGCCTTTGTCGTGATTGTCTTTGGTCTGACGGTGGTCAAGGTCACGCGCGGCGATTTCGAAGCCGTCACCGCAACCGGGGAGCTGAACTGATGGCGCTTTCGGGGCTGGGCAAGACGGTTGTGCAGCTGGTCGCCGTGGTTGTGACCATGGGGGCGCTGGCCTGGGCGTCAGTGCCGTTTTACGACTGGTTCTGCCGTGTCACCGGATTTGGCGGAACCACTGGCATTGCCAGCACCGAGTCCGGCGACGTGCTCGAACAAACCATCAAGATCAAGTTCGATGCCTCGCTTGAACGGGACATGCCCTGGACCTTCAAGCCGGTCGAGCGCGAAATGGAAATCCGCATCGGCGAAACCGGCCTGGCCTTTTACGAAGCCTACAATCCGACCGATCGCCCGGTTGCGGGTCAGGCCAGCTACAACGTCTTTCCCTACGAGGCGGGCGGCTTTTTCAACAAGATCGAATGTTTCTGTTTCACCGAACAGGTGCTGGAACCGGGCGAGCGGGTCCAGATGCCGGTGACTTTCTTTGTCGATCCCGAAATCGTCACCGATCGCGATGCAAAACACGTGCATTCGATCACGTTGTCATACACATTCTACGAAATCGACCTGCCAGAGGGCTTTGCCGCCCTTGATACCGGGGCAGGCAATAACACCACGAACTAACGCCGCAAGGTAAGGGACACTCAATGGCACACGCAAAGAACCACGATTACCACATCCTGCCCCCGTCCATCTGGCCGCTGCTTGGGTCCCTGTTCGGGTTTGCCATGCTGTTCGGTGCCGTTCTGTGGATGCACGCGGTCACGCCCTACCTGTTCTGGATCGGCCTGGCCGGTGTCCTTTACACCATGTATGGCTGGTGGGCCGAGGTGGTGCATGAAAGCCATGTGGGCGACCACACACCGGTTGTCCAGATCGGCCTGCGCTATGGCTTTATCCTGTTCATCATGTCCGAGGTGATGTTCTTTGCCGCGTGGTTCTGGTCGGTGTTCAAGCACCTGATCTATTCGATGAGCGACTATCAGGGCAGCGAATACGTGATCCCGGTCATTTACCCGGTCGATCCGTTCAACCTGCCGCTGATCAACACCGTCGTCCTGCTGCTGTCGGGTTGCACCGTGACCTGGGCACACCACGCGCTGGTGCATGGCAACATCCGCAAGGACCTGATTGCCGGGCTGGCATTGACCGTGGTTCTGGGCGTCGCCTTTACCGGCTTGCAGGCCTATGAATACATCCACCTGCTGCACGAAGGCTGGAAGTTCGGCGAGGACATCTTTTATTCCAACTTCTTCATGGCGACGGGTTTTCACGGCTTTCACGTGATCATCGGCACCATCTTCCTGTTTGTCTGTCTCGTGCGCGCCAAGCGCGGGGATTTCACGCCCAAGCAGCATGTGGGCTTTGAAGCGGCGGCCTGGTACTGGCACTTTGTCGACGTGGTCTGGCTGTTCCTGTTCTTCGTGGTCTACATCTGGGGTACCTCGCATCTCGGCTAGGTCGATTGCGGTTGAATCTCCGCTGACAGATCGTATCAAGCATGGCGCGCGGGCTTACCGCGCGCCATCTTTCTTTTCGGGGTAGTGCCGACAATGGCTCGAACTGTCTTTCTGCTGTTCTTTGGTGTCGCCGGATGCGCCATCCTGGTTGCGCTCGGCACCTGGCAGATGCAGCGGCTCGACTGGAAGCGGGGCGTTCTGGCCGAGATCGACAGCCGCATCTCCGCCGATCCGCTGCCGCTGCCGGCCTCGCCGACCGCCGAGAGCGACAAGTACATGCCGGTCGGCGTCACGGGAAGCCTGGGCGCGGCAGAACTGCATGTGCTTGTTTCCGTCAAGCATGTGGGCCCCGGCTACCGCATCATTGCGCCATTCAAGACCGAGGCGGGGCGGATGATCCTGCTGGATCGCGGTTTTGTCGCCACCGAGGACAAGGACCGCGCGCGCCGGATTGGCCCGATGACGGTCACCGGCAACCTGCACTGGCCGGACGAGATCGACCGCTATACGCCCGAGCCGGATGTGGCTGGCAACACCTGGTTCGCCCGAGACGTGCCGCGCATGGCCGAGGCCCTGGGCACCGAACCCGTTCTGCTGATCGCACGGTCGCCAACCGATCCCGGTATCACGCCGTTGCCGGTTGATTCCGCCGGGGTGCCCAACGATCACTTGCAGTACGCAATCACCTGGTTTTCACTGGCCCTGATCTGGGCTGCGATGACCGCATATTTCCTGTGGCGCACCCGCGCAAAACCCGAGAGCCGAGGCCAATGAAATACGTATCCACGCGCGCTGGCGCGCCCGAACTGAGCTTTGAAGAGGCGATGCTGTCCGGTCTGGCCCGCGATGGCGGGCTGTACGTGCCATCGGATGTGCCACGGATGAGCCGCGATGACATCGCGGCGCTGGCCGGGCTGAGCTATGAGGAAACCGCGTTCCGCGTCATGCGGCCCTTTATTGGCGACACGTTCACCGATGACGAGTTTCGCGATATCATCGAACGGGCCTATGCCGGTTTCGGTCATGCCGCCCGCGCGCCGCTGGTGCAGCTGTCCCCGAACCATTTCCTGCTGGAACTGTTCCACGGCCCGACCCTGGCGTTCAAGGATTTCGCCATGCAACTGATCGGCCAGTTGTTCCAGGCGGCGCTGGCGCGGCGGGGCGACCGGGTGACGATTGTCGGCGCCACCAGCGGCGACACCGGCTCTGCGGCGATCGAGGCGTTCAAGGGGTTGTCCAATGTCGACGTGTTCATCCTGTTTCCGCATGGCCGCGTCAGCGAGGTGCAGCGCCGCCAGATGACCACGCCCTCCGACGCAAATGTCCACGCGCTGGCGGTGGATGGCGACTTTGACGATTGCCAGGCCGCGCTCAAGGACATGTTCAACGATTTCGAATTCCGCGACGGTGTCAAACTCGCCGGTGTGAACTCGATCAACTGGGCGCGTGTGCTGGCGCAGGTGGTCTATTACTTCAGCGCGGCGGTTAGCCTGGGGGCGCCGCATCGCAAGGTGAGCTTTACCGTCCCGACCGGCAATTTCGGCGACATCTTCGCGGGCTATATCGCCAAGCAGATGGGGTTGCCGATTGATCAACTGGTGGTCGCGACCAACCAGAACGACATCCTGCATCGTTGCCTGAGCGGGCAGGGCTATCACAAGGGGCCGACGCATCCTTCGATCAGCCCGTCGATGGATATCCAGGTCAGCTCCAATTTCGAACGGGTGCTGTTTGACGCCTATGGGCGCGACGGCGGCGCGGTGTCGCAATTGATGGACGAACTGGGGCAGGGCGGTTTTGACATCTCGCAAGGCGCGCTTGGCTATCTGCAAGAGCATTTCGCATCCGGCCGTGCCTCGGAAGAGGAAACGCTGGCCACCATTGCCGGGACGCTGGCACAAAGCACCGAATTGCTGTGCCCGCATTCCGCCGTTGGCGTCAAGGTGGCCAATGAACAGCGGGACGCCGGGGTGCCCATGATCACGCTCGCCACCGCGCACCCGGCGAAATTCCCGGCTGCGGTCGAGCAGGCCAGCGGCATTCATCCGCCTCTTCCCCCGCGCATGTCCGATCTGTATGACAGGCCGGAACGGGTGACGCGGATCGCCAATGATCTCGCGGCCATGAAAGAGTTTATCAGGGGACATATCGCCAAGTGACGGTTGAACAGCATACTTTGGCCAACGGGTTTCGCATCGTCAGCGAACATATGCCCGGCCTGCAATCCGCCGCCATCGGCATCTGGGTGTCTGCCGGTGGCCGCCATGAGCGGATCGAACAGAACGGCATCGCGCATTTCCTCGAACACATGGCCTTCAAGGGCACGCGCAAGCGCACGGCGGTTCAGATTGCCGAGGCCATCGAGGATGTGGGCGGCTATATCAACGCCTATACCAGCCGCGAAGTAACCGCCTATTATGCGCGCGTCCTGCAGGGCGATGTGCCGCTGGCGATGGATGTGATCTCGGATATCGTGCTCAACCCGATCTTTGATCCCAGGGAAATCGAGGTCGAGCGCGGAGTGATCCTGCAAGAGATCGGCCAGGCCCATGATACGCCCGATGACGTGATCTTTGACTGGCTGCAGGAAGACAGCTATCGCGATCAGCCGCTGGGGCGCACGATACTGGGGCCGAGCGAGCGGGTGCGCAGCTTCTCGCGTGCGGATCTCTCGGATTTCGTGGCCGAGCATTACGGGCCCGGCCAGATGATCCTGTCGGCGGCCGGCGCGGTCGACCATGCCGAGATCGTGCGCATGGCGGAAGAGCTGTTTGGCCATCTCGATCCCAAGCCCCAGCTCGCGGCGGAAATCGCCCGCTTTACCGGTGGGGAAACCCGTCGTTCCAAGGAACTGGAGCAGGCGCATTTCGCGCTGGCCTTTGAAAGCCCCGGCTATCGCGACGATGACATCTATACCGCGCAGATCTATTCCAGCGCGATGGGCGGCGGCATGTCGTCACGGCTGTTCCAGGAAGTGCGCGAAAAGCGCGGCCTGTGTTACACCATCTTTGCCCAGACCGGCGCCTATGCGGATACCGGCACGACGACGATTTATGCCGGAACCAGCGCCGAACAGATCGGTGAACTTGCCAACATCACCTTTGACGAGATGAAACGCGCCACCGAGGACATGAGCCCGCAAGAGGTTGCCCGTGCCCGCGCCCAGATGAAGGCCGGGATGCTGATGGGGCTGGAAAGCCCGTCCAACCGCGCCGAGCGGCTGGCGCGCCTGGTCCAGATCTGGGACGAGGTTCCGTCGCTGGATGATACGGTTGCCCGCATCGACGCCGTTTCGACCGGGGATGTGCGCGAATTTGCCGAGACCATCGCCGCACATGCGGGTGTTGCGCTGGCGCTATACGGGCCGATCGATGCGGCCCCGACCCTGGCCGAATTGCAGGGAAGGCGCGCCGCCTGATGACGCTCTGATGCTGCTGGCCAAACGCAAGCTCAAGCTGGAAACCGAGCGGCTGACCCTGCGCCCGCCGGTGCATGCGGATTTCCGCGACTGGGCGGACATGCGCGCGGCCAGCCGCGAATTCCTGGTTCCGTGGGAACCCAGCTGGGCAACCGACCACCTGAGCCGCAAGGGCTTTACCAACCGGGTGTACTGGGCGCAGCGATCCATCGGCAACGGTTCCGCGGTGCCGCTGTTCCTGTTTCGCCGCGATGACCAGAGGCTGGTTGGCGCGATCACGCTCGACAATATCCGGCGCGGCCCGGCGCAGGCGGGCACGTTGGGTTACTGGACCGGGGCACCCTTTGCCCGCCAGGGTTACATGCGCGAGGCCATCGGAGCGGTGGTGCACTACGCCTTTTCGCAATTGGACCTGAGCCGGATCGAAGCCGCCTGCCTGCCGGAAAACGCCGCCTCGCGCGGGTTGCTGGAGAATTCCGGCTTCAAATACGAAGGCGTGGCGCAATCCTATTTGCAGATCAACGGTCGCTGGCGCACCCATGTGCTCTATGCCTCGCTGCGCAGCGACCGGCGCGGGCGCACCGACGCGGGATAGGGGCCGCGGCGAAAATCCTGCGACGGGGGCTGACTTTTTCTCCGCTTGGCCTATCCTTTCGGTCGATGCTGATCCTGCGCGCCATATTGTCGATGCTGCTGGTTCTGTGTATGGCACCCCTGCTGGCGCAGGAGCGCAGGCCAAGCCATTGTATCGCCATCGCGGATGCCACACCCGGTCTGGCCTATGTGCACAAGGCCGCGTGGCGCGAGCCGCTCTCGGAATACTCTGTGCGGCTGTCCTATGTCGCCCATGCCAGTTTCCTGCTGCAAACCCCCGGTGGCTTGAATGCGGTGACGGATTTCACCGGTTTTATCGGCGCGACCCGGATGATCCCCGACGTGGTCACCATGAACCACGCGCACGAAACCCATTGGACCGCCTTTCCCGATCCGGCGATCCCGCATGTGTTGCCCGGCTGGGGGCCGTTTGGCGAAGGAATCGAGCATCATCTGGACCTGGGCGAAATGCTGGTTCGCAATGTTTCCACCGACATCCGCTCGCAGTTCAGCGGGGTTGAAGAGAACGGCAACTCGATCTTCATTTTCGAGGTGGCGGGGCTGTGCATTGGTCATCTGGGTCATCTGCATCACGTTCCGAATGACGCGCAATTCGCCGCCATTGGCCGGCTGGACGTGGTCATGGCACCGGTGGATGGCGGTATGACGTTGCCGCTCCCCGAGATGATCAGTATCCTGAAGCGGCTCAAATCATCGGTGGTCATTCCGATGCACTGGTTCAGCAACTTTACCCTCGACACATTTCTGGGTGGCATGGCAGATGAATTCGCAATCCAACGCCCCGGCACATCGCATATCGAACTGTCGCTGCGCGACCTGCCGGACCGGCCCACGGTTGTTGTCTTGCGGCCGTCCTACCTGTCTGACGATGACTGATCCTCTGCCGGTCGCGCGTGGGGGCCTGGCATGGGGTTGAAACCGGCGGATGCCGAATTTGTCGCCGCGCTGGATGGCAAGGTGCCGCCCACGGTGTTTCGCGACATCGAACCCCGCTATCTCGAAGAGCCGCGCGGGCGGCTCAAGGGGCGGGCCGGCGTGCTCGCCTGTCCGCATGACAAGCAAGAGGTCGCGGTACTGCTCGCGGCCGCCAATGCCGCGCGGGTGGGGGTTGTGCCTTATGGCGGCGGCACCGGTCTTGTCGGCGGGCAGGTGATGACCGAGGGCCCCAAACCGCTGATCCTGTCGCTGGAACGGATGCGCGCCATACGCGCGGTTCACCCCGAAGAGAATGTCATCGTCGCCGAGGCCGGCGCGATCCTGGCGGATCTCCAGGCGGCGGCGCTGGCGGCGGATCGCCTGTTCCCGTTGTCGCTGGCCTCGGAAGGATCGGCACGGATCGGCGGAAACCTTGCCACCAATGCGGGCGGCGTCAATGTGTTGCGCTATGGCAATGCACGCGATCTGTGTCTGGGGCTCGAAGCGGTGCTGCCCGACGGGCGTGTCTGGAACGGGCTGACCCGGCTGCGCAAGGACAATACCGGGTATGATGTACGCAATCTGCTGATCGGGTCCGAAGGCACGCTGGGGGTGATAACTGCGGCGGCGCTCAAGCTGGCCCCGATCCCGGCACGCAGCGGGACCGCGATTTTCGTTGTGCCCTCGCCGCGCGCCGCGATCGACCTATTGTCGCTGGCGCGGGACAGGGTCGGAGAGGGGATCAGCGCCTTTGAACTGTTGCACCGGCGCGGCTTCGATTTCCTGGCCGAGACCTTGCCGGATGTGCGCCAGCCCTTTGACACCCCGCCGGAATGGTGCGTGTTGGTCGATCTGGGCCTGGTCGCCGACCTTGACCCGCAAGAGCAGCTTGCACACTTGTTCGAGGCCGCGCTTGAGCGCGCGCTGGTGGTTGATGGGCTGATCGCCCAGTCAGAATCCCAACGTGATGCCTTTTGGATCCTGCGCGAACAGATCCCCGAGGCAAACCGCAGGATCGGCTCGGTGTCGAGCCATGATGTTTCGATCCCGCTGGGAGCGCTGCCCGGCTTTATCGAAACCGGAGCGGAACGGATTGCCGCGATCGGGGATTTCCGCATCAACTGCTTTGGGCATGTGGGTGACGGCAACCTGCATTACAACGTGTTCCCGCCAAAGGGTGCCAACCGCGCGGATTTCGCCGAACAAGCGCCCCAGGTCAAGCGCGCGGTGCATGACCTGGTCTCGGAGTTCCATGGATCGATCAGCGCCGAACACGGGATCGGGCGGATCAAGGTGGGGGATCTGGAACGCTATGGCGATCCTGCCAAGCTCGCTGCCATGCGCGCCATCAAGGCGGCGCTGGACCCGATGGGCATCATGAATCCGGGCGCGGTGCTGCGGGCGTGACAACAGCCGGCGACCCGGTTGGGGTCGCCGATCTGTTGCCGCCACGCCGGGTCACTTGGGCATGATGACTTTGTCGATCACGTGGATGACGCCATTCTCGGCCTCGATATCGGCGGACACAACCGTCGCATCGTTGACCATGACGCCGTTGTCGAGGTCGATCATGATGGCGCTGCCCTGAACGGTGGTTGCGGTCATGTCGTCGCCCAGATCGCTGGACATGACCTTGCCCGCTACCACGTGATAGGTGAGAATCGCAACCAGTTGATCCTTGTTCTCGGGCTTGAGCAGCATTTCGACGGTGCCCTCGGGCAGGGCGGCAAAGGCTGCGTCCGTGGGCGCGAAAACCGTGAACGGGCCGGTGCCCTTCAAGGTTTCAACCAGCCCGGCGGCCTCGACGGCGGCGACCAGCGTGGTAAAGTCGTCGGCCCCGACAGCGGTGTCCACGATATCCTTGGCGTGGCCGTCGGCAAACGCCGTCCCGGCGAGCAGCATGGCAGAAGTCAGCGAGAAAACGGTAGTACGGAACATGGGCAAAATCCTCGGTTTGTGATCGATGCCGTGAATGACATCGCGAGGATTACGTGCCCTGGCTGCAAACGGATCAGCGTTTTTCCCATGCCATCCGCCTTGACCCGGCCCGGTTTGCGCCTAAGCAAGGGCGGTTCGGGATTTCCAATCAACAGGTTGTGATGATCCGTGTTCACGCGCCCTCAAAGGTGCAGAGCGCGTGAACATCCATGCCAAGCTCTTCCAGTACCTTTCGGCCACCCAGGTCGGGCAGATCGACAACAAAGGCGCAGCTGACGATCTCTCCGCCCAGCCGCTCGATCAGCTTGATGCCGGCGGCCGCGGTACCTCCGGTGGCAAGCAAGTCATCGACCACCAGGATCTTTTCCCCGGACCGGATGGCGTCGTCATGGATTTCAACGATCGCCTCGCCGTATTCCAGCTTGTAATCTTGGCTGATCGTGGTGCCGGGCAGCTTGCCCTTCTTGCGGATGGGCACGAAGCCGACGCTGAGCTGATGGGCAATGGCACCGCCAAGGATGAACCCCCGTGCTTCCAAGCCGACAACCTTGTCAATCCGCTCGCCCGCATAGGGGTGCAGCATCTGGTCGATGGCCATGCGAAATCCGCGAGGGTCGGCAAAGAGCGTGGTGACGTCGCGAAACATGATTCCCTCTTTGGGGAAATCGACGATCGTGCGGATATAGTCGCGGACAGAGGTGTTCCTGGGCATGACGGCTCCGGTTTGCAGTGGCTGGGCAACCGTTTGGCCTATTGCACGATGTGGTGCAACCGCTGGCTCAGGTCGGACGGTGCAGCAACGCGGTGAACAGGCCCATCCCGATCAGCGTCACACCGCCGCCGCGCGTCAACGCGGTGATCACCCCTGGCTTGCGCACGGTTTTGCGCAGCTTGTCCGCCAACAGCGCATAGGCCAGCGCGTTCATCGCGGCCAGCGCGACAAAAGTGCTGATGAGGATCGCGAATTGCGGCAGCATGGGCGCACCGGTCTGGATGAATTGCGGAACGAAGGCGATGAAAAAGGCAATCGATTTCGGGTTCAGCGCCGTAACGCCCGCAGCATGCAAGAACACGCTGCCGGGGGTGACTTTGCGTTCGGTTGCAATGGTATCGAGCCCTTCCGATGGTGCGCTGCGCACCAGCTTGATGCCGAGATACACGAGATAGGCCGCTCCAACCCATTTCAGTATCGAGAACAACGTTGCCGAGGTCGCCACCAGCGCCCCAAGGCCCGCGAGCGAGGCCGTCATTGCAATCAGATCGCCCAGGGCAACGCCGCTGGCCGAAGCAATTGCAACGCTTCGCCCCTTGGACAGCGCATAGCTCAGCACCAACAACACGGTTGGTCCGGGGATAAGCAACAAGGCGGTCGAGGCCGCGGCAAAGGCAAGCCAGAGATCAAAGGACATGGTCTTCTCCGAGTCGTGACAGCGCAAGGCATCACGCCGGGGCGAAGATGTCCAGAGCGTCAGAGTTGATCGATCCTCAAAACCTGCTCACGGACAAGCGCCGTTTCAGAATTGCTTAGGCGAATCAGCGCCTGCCGCAGAGGTCAGCGGTTCAGAACGCGGCCCGCCACTGCGTCCAGCCGCGCGACCAATGCGGGGTCACGTGCATCGGGGGCAGTCAGAATCGCATGGTCCAACGCCCGGTCGCACCCGTGGGGGCAGGGCTGGCGCTCGGCCCCGACAAGGGCGGGCAGGCGGCGAACCAGCGATCGGGCGTTGTCGGCATTGCCGGTCAGAGTGGCGATGATGTCGGAGATGTCGACTTCTCCGTGATCGGGATGCCAACTGTCATAATCTGTGATCATGGCGAGGGAGGCATAGCAAAGCTCTGCTTCGCGGGCCAGCTTGGCCTCGGGCATGTTTGTCATACCGATCACATCGCAGCCCCAGCTTTCCCGGTACATGCGTGATTCGGCCAATGTGGAGAATTGCGGTCCTTCCATGGCCAGGTAGGTGCCGCCGCGATGCACCGTGATGCCAGTGTCGCGCGCAGCGGTTTCGCAGGCATCGCCCAGGCGAGGGCAAGTCGGATGGGCGAGGCTAACATGGCCCACGCATCCAGAACCGAAGAAAGACTTCTCGCGGGCAATGGTGCGGTCGATGAATTGATCCACGATCACGAAATCACCCGGAGCCATTTCCTCGCGGAAGGAACCACAGGCAGAGATGCTGATGACGTCGGTAACACCCAGGCGCTTTAGGGCGTCGATATTGGCCCGGTAGGGTACCGTGCTGGGAGAATGCACGTGGCCTCGCCCATGGCGAGGCAGGAACACCATGTCGACCCCTGCCAGAACGCCAGTCAAAATCGCGTCGGAAGGCGAGCCCCATGGGCTATCGACCTGATGCCATGCTGCATTTTGCAACCCATCGATCTGATAAATTCCCGATCCGCCGATAATGCCGATTTTTGTTTTGGTCATGGGGGCTCCTGCTTCTTCGTGACTGCAAGGTGACGGGCTTGGCCTGCAATGGCAACAAGCCCGTTCGAACGGGCTTGCCAACGCGAATTGAAATTCGCGTGTAAACGTCTTTAAAGACGTTTCCGAAAAGCCGCTTCGAAGCGGCTTTGTCGGCTGAATCCTGCTGCAACCAGTTCAATTGAGCTTCACCGGAGAAGCGACCTTATGCTGGACTACGCGCTGAGCATCTGGACCTTTCTCGATGGATGCGGCATACCAAACGGGACTTCACGGAGAATTCCATGGGTATCCTCAATTCAATGCTACGTGCCGTGACCTGGTGGAACGGGCAGACACTCAACACTCAGATCTTTACCTGGCGCAAAGGCGTTCGGGTCGGCGAAGATGATCAGGGTAATGTGTTCTATCGGAACAGCGATGACAGCAAACGGTGGGTGATCTTCAATGGCGAAGTCGAGGCAAGCCGGGTTAGCCCGGATTGGCACGGTTGGCTGCACCACACATGGAATGAACCGCCTACCGACCGGCCGCTGGCGCACAAACCTTGGGAAAAACCACATCAAGAAAACCTGACTGGCACCACATTGGCCTACGCGCCATCCGGATCGCTTCGTCGGGCGGAACCGGCACCCCGGCGCGACTATGACGCGTGGACCCCGGAATAGGGCCGTCACATCAACGGAGCGCGACATGTCGCATAACACAACTGAAATCGCCGTTGGCGGTGCTGTTCTTGCCGGGGCGCTCGCCTTTGCCTTGTATGCCGGTCAGGCTACGGGGCTTTCCGGCGCGGGCACAGGATATGAGCTGAATGCCAGCTTCCGCTCGCTCGAGGGTGTCAGCGTGGGCACCGATGTGCGGCTGGCGGGGGTCAAGATCGGCACGGTGACCAAGGTCGATTTGAACCCTGAGACTTATCGGGCGGATACGACATTCTCGGTTCGCGAAGGGATCCCGGTTCCGGATGACAGCGCCGTCGTGGTCTCATCCGAAGGTCTCTTGGGCGGCAATTTCGTCGAGATCATGCCGGGCGGTTCGCCTTTCTACCTCGAAGCGGGCGATTCGATCGAGGATACCCAGGGGGCCGTCAGTCTGATTTCCCTGCTCGTCAAGTTTGTCGCCGGAAGCGGAGACGACGAGTGATCCGCAAACTGGCCGTGCTGGCGCTCTGCGCCCTTGCCGCATCGCCGCTTGCGGCACAGCACCAGAACGCGGTTTCGGCGGCGGGTGCGGTGCTTCGTGCGCTAGACAAGGTGGACGGGAAAACCATCGATTTCAGCGTGCAATCCGGGGCGGCGGTGGACGCATTCGGTCTCACCGTGGAACTCGCGGATTGCCGTTACCCCGCCGAAAACCCGACAGGGGACGCGTTTGCGTTCCTCATCATCCGGGATGCCGGTGACTCCGAGATCGACTTCCAGGGGTGGATGATCGCCTCTTCTCCGGCCCTGAACCCGCTGGATCACAGCCGCTACGACGTCTGGGTATTGCGCTGTATCACGTCCTGAGGGGCGGGAATGGGCGGTGCCAGGAAATCGGCGGCCTGGCCAATCGCCTTGTCCAACCGGTCATGGTAGGCCTTGCGCGGAATCTCGATTGCGCCCAGCGACGCCAGATGATCGGTCAGAAACTGCGTGTCGAACAGTTGAAACCGCGCCAGCCGCAGGCGGTCAACCAGGTAGGCCAGCGCGATCTTGGACGCGTCCCTGCGGCGTGAAAACATGCTTTCGCCAAAAAACGCCGCGCCAACCGCGACGCCGTAGACCCCACCGACCAGCTCGTCTCCATCCCAAATCTCGAGAGAATGCGCATATCCCGCATCAAACAGCGCGATATAATGCTCGCGGATCTCGGCGTTGATCCATGTTTCCGCCCGGTCGGCACAGCCATCCACCACCTCTGCAAAGGCGGTGTCGACCCGAATTTCAAACCCGCACCGCAACAGGCGGCGGCGCAGGGATCGTGAAATGTGGAACCCGTCCAGAGGGATGATGCCGCGATGGCGGGGATCGACCCAGAAAATCTCGGCATCATCGCGGTGCTCGGCCATCGGGAATATCCCGATTGTATAGCCGCGCAACAGGATCTCGGGTGTCAGGGTCATCCGCGTGTCATCAAGGCGACCGGTCTGCGCCTGCCTTATCCCTCGGTCAGATTTGTTTCCAACCAGTGTTCCAGCCAGTGAATGTTATAGGCACCGCTGTGGATATCCGGTTCGGCCAGCAAGGCACGGAACAGCGGAATCGTGGTGTCCACACCGTCGACGATCAACTCTCCCAATGCCCGGTTCAGCCGGGCCAGGGCCTCGGGGCGGTCGCGACCATGCACGATCAGCTTGCCGATCAGGCTGTCATAGTAGGGCGGAATTGAATAGCCGTCATAGAGCGCCGAATCCATCCGTACCCCCAGGCCGCCGGGGGCGTGATACTGGGTGATCTTGCCGGGGCAGGGCGAGAAGCTGGGCAGTTTCTCGGCGTTGATGCGCACTTCGATCGCATGGCCGTTGATGACGAGATCGTCCTGCGAGAACGACATGGGAAGCCCTGCGGCCACCCTGATCTGCTCGCGCACCAGGTCGACGCCGAAAATGCCTTCGGTGACCGGATGTTCCACCTGAAGCCGGGTGTTCATCTCGATGAAATAGAATTCGCCATTCTCATAGAGAAACTCGATGGTCCCCGCGCCGATATAGTTGATCTTGGCAACCGCATCGGCACAGACCTTGCCGATCCGCGCGCGCTCTTGGGCGGTGATCGCGGGGCCGGGTGCCTCTTCAAAAACCTTCTGGTGGCGCCGTTGCAGGGAACAGTCCCGCTCCCCCAGATGCACCGCCTTGCCCTTGCCGTCGCCAAAGACCTGGATCTCGATATGGCGCGGCGTGGTCAGGTATTTCTCGATATAGACTTCGTCATTGCCGAAATTGCTCTTGCCTTCGGCGCGCGCGGTCTGAAAGGCCCGTTCCATTTCGGCGGCGCTGTTGGCCACTTTCATGCCTTTGCCGCCACCGCCGGCGGTGGCCTTGATGATCACGGGATAGCCGATTTCATCACCGATTCGCCTGGCGGCGGCAAGGTCGGGAACACCGCCGTCGCTGCCCGGCACGCAAGGCACACCAAGCGCCTTCATGGTATCCTTGGCGGTGATCTTGTCGCCCATGATGCGGATATGCTCGGCGGTGGGGCCGATAAAGGTGAGGCCATGATCTTCGACGATCTGCACGAAATTCGCGTTTTCCGAGAGAAAACCATAGCCGGGATGGATCGCCTGGGCCCCGGTGATCTCGCAGGCCGAGATGATCGCGGGCAAGGACAGATAGCTCTGGCCGCTTTGCGGACGGCCGATGCAGATCGATTCATCAGCCATGCGCACATGCATGGCATCGCTGTCCGCGGTGGAGTGAACCGCGACCGAGGCAATGCCCATCTCGCGCGCCGCACGCACCACGCGCAGAGCGATTTCCCCGCGGTTGGCAATTAGGATCTTGTCAAACATGGGACCGCCTTATTCGATGATGACCAGCGGGCTGCCGTATTCCACTGCCGCCCCGTCTTCGACGAGGATACGCTTGACGGTGCCCGATTTGGGGGCGGGGATGTGGTTCATGGTCTTCATGGCCTCGACAATCAGCAAGGTATCGCCCTCGGAAATGCTGGCCCCCACGGTGACAAAGGGGGCGGAGTCGGGTTCGGGCTGCATGTAGACGGTGCCGACCATCGGTGAAAGGACCGCGCCGGGATGGCTGGCCGGGTCCTCGACCGCTTCGCCCGCGGGGGCGGCAGCGGCGGCCGGTGCGGCAAGCGGGGCGGGGGCCGCAGCAACCGGCAGCGGGGCGGCGGCGATGGCCGGGGCCGCCGGGGTCACGCGGCTGACGCGGACATTCAGGCTGTCATCTTCGCCATAATCGCGTTTGACCTGCACTTCCGTCAGGTCGTTGTCGCGCAGCAACTCGGCAAGCGCCCTGATGAATGCCACGTCCGACTCGTGTTTGGTGTCTGTCATGATGTCCTCGACCGGTTCTGCTGTGCCCGTCTGTCCCGCGGGTTTTCGTCAGGGCGCTTATAGGACAAGGTCTTGCCTGTGAAAAGCGCCGTTCGCTTTGCACAACATGGCGGCTTGTTGCCAGGATTTCCAGTGCCTGTGTTTCCATGGCCGGTCGTGGTTGCGTCTTGCGGAACTGGTCGGGGCAAACGAATGGTGGCCAGGCGGCGTGGAATCTGGCTACATCCGCTTGGTTGGAGCATGGGGGCAAGCATGAATCTGGGAAACTGGTTGTTTCGGCAGGCACAGGCGCATCCCGAGCGCCCGGCGCTGTTTCTGGGCAAGACACAGGTCGCGGATTACAGCGGCTTTCACGACCGTGCCGCGCGGATCGCGGCCTGGTTGGCGAACGAGGGGATTTCCCCCGGCGATCACGTGGCGATCTTCATGAAGAACTGCCCGGATTACCTCGTCGTTCTGTATGGCGTCTGGTATGCCGGCGCCGTGGCGGTGCCGATCAATGCCAAGTTGCACGGGCGGGAAGCGGCGTTCATCCTGAACGATTCCCGTGCTGCGCTGGCGTTTGCGACACCGGACCTGGCCGATGCCCTGCGCGAGACCCGGGTGGGCTGTCGTATTGTCACTGTTGGCGATGCCGGATACGAGCAGGCGCTCGGCACCTCACCGATCGCCGCGCCGCTTGGGCGTGCCGCCGATGACCTGGCCTGGCTGTTCTATACTTCGGGCACCACCGGGCGGCCCAAGGGGGTGATGATCACCAACCGCATGTTGATCGCGGTGTCGCTGGCCTACCCGGTCGATGTCGATCGGGTAAGCCGCGAGGATACGGCCATTTACGCCGCTCCGATGAGCCATGGTGCCGGCCTGTACAACTTGATCCACGTGCTGAAGGGCGCGCGCCATGTCTGCCCCGTATCCGGCGGTTTCGACACGCCCGAGATTCTCGACCTTGCCCGGCATTTCGGGCGGGTCCACATGTTTGCCGCCCCCACAATGGTCAAACGCATGACCGAAACCGCGCGGGCGGCGGGTGAAACGGGCGAGGGGCTGCGCAGCATCGTCTATGCGGGTGGCCCCATGTACAACGCCGACATCATCGAAGCGGTCGATCACTTCGGTCCGGTATTTGTCCAGATATATGGACAGGGGGAATGTCCGATGGGGATCACGGCCCTGTCGCGCCACGACGTGACGGACCGCACCCATCCCCGCTGGCGCGAGAGGCTGGCGAGCGTGGGGCGGGCGCAATCCCCGGTCGAGGTCAGGATCGGGGATGCCCATGGCGCACCGCTGCCCGCCGGAGAGCATGGCGAAATCATGGTGTCGGGCGACGTGGTGATGCCCGGCTACTGGCAAAACCCCGAAGCGAGCGCCAAGACGCTGGTTGATGGCTGGCTGATGACCGGGGACATGGGGTTCATGGACGCGGATGGCTATGTGACCATGCAGGACCGGTCGCGGGACATGATCATCACCGGCGGCTCGAACGTCTATCCGCGCGAGGTCGAGGAAGTGCTCCTGACCCATCCCGGTGTGCGCGAGGTATCGGTGGTTGGCCAGCCGCACCCGGAATGGGGCGAAAGCGTCGTGGCCTTTGTGGTTGGGACCGCGCCGTTCGAAGAACTCGATCAATTGTGTATCGACAACATTGCCCGCTTCAAACGGCCCAAAACCTATGTATCGCTCGATGAACTGCCCAAGAACAATTATGGCAAGGTGCTCAAGACCGAGCTGCGCAAGAGAGTGCAGGGGCCAGGCTGACGGATAGGCCTGGCGAAATTGACGCGGCCCCGCGGGGCTACTTGGTTGATCCGCCGGCAATTGGCGCGCGCCGCGTGTGCCAGCCGTCCGCAAGAGCAGAGCCGTGCAAATCCGTCTCGGAATGGCACCAATTCTCCCGTCGCCACCTGAAAACAGGGGTTTCAAGGCGCTGGATGGAATCCAATGTTGCGGGTGAAATGTATCGGGCGATCCGGCCCGCGCCGGGATCAGCCCGAAGGGCGGTATGGTCGCACAGCCGTTGATGGTGCGGGGCGCGCGTGATCATGTGCCGCCGCGCGTTTTTTGCTCTGACACACACCTAACGCGCCTGAAATCATGGATTTCGACGCGTCAAGTGATGCCGAATGCGCCACGCTCACTCCGAAGGTGTCTCGTCGCCTTGCGCCTCATCCAATTCCTGCGCCTGCTGTTCGAGAATTTCCATGATCTTGCGCTGCATCGCCGATGGCGGCGCGGTTTCCTGCTGCGCGTCGCTGCCGGCCTGGCGTTGGCCGGTTTCACCCGATGCCGCGTCTTCTGATGCGGGGGTTACTTTCTGCGTGCTTTCAGGTCCGACCGGTTCCGCGGGAAGCGAAGCCGGATGGCCGGTTGTCTGTGGCGCCATTGCCGGTAGTGCAATGGAGATATTCATTTGACCGCTCCTATAAACTGGTGAAGCCCTCACCCGAGTTCACATTAAGGGCACAGAGATTTCCAAAAGGTTAATCCGTGGAGTTAACTATACTGAAAATTAACGAAAAATTCACAACTCTGGCCCGCCACTCAGGGCGGGCGGTTGCGTTGCCATCTGGTTGCAATGCTAGATGGCCAGGTATTCGGCGCGCAGCTCTTCGTTTTCCAGAACCTCCGCCGCAGCCCCGTCAAAGACGATGCCGCCAGTGTCCAGAATGACCGCGCGGTCGGCGAGTTCGAGGGCACGCACCGCGTTCTGTTCAACGATCACGGTTGTCATGCCCTGTTCCTTGATGTGGATCAGCGTCTTTTCGATCTCGTCCACGATCACCGGGGCCAGGCCTTCGTAAGGCTCGTCCAGCAGCAAAACCTTGATATCTCGCGCCAGCGCGCGGGCAATGGCCAGCATCTGTTGCTCGCCACCCGAGAGCGTCACACCCTCTTGCGTCCGCCGCTCGCCCAGGCGGGGGAACAGGTCATAGATACGGTCCAGCGACCAGCCGATGGGCGGTGCGATCTGGGCGAGTTTCAGGTTCTCTTCGACGGTCAGCCCGGCAATGATACGGCGGTCTTCCGGCACGAGGCCCAGCCCGACCGAGGCGGCTTCGTAGCTGGTCATCTGGTGCAGCGGCTTGTGATCCAGCCAGATCTCGCCGTGGCGCACCTGCGGGTCTCCAAGCCGGGCAATCGAGCGCAGGGTCGAGGTCTTGCCCGCACCGTTGCGCCCCAGCAGCGCCAGGATCTCGCCCTCGTGGACGTTAAAGCTGATGCCCTGCACGATATAGCTTTCGCCGTAATAGGCATGCAGGTCCCAGACCGACAGAAAGGCCGGTGCCGTCTGGGCCATGTTGGCGTTCTTGGAAAAGTCCGGTTTGACATTCATCTGTCTGTCTCCTTACGCCGACTCGCCAAGATAGGCTTCGCGGACCTTGGGGTTGCCCCGGATGTTCTCGGGCGAGTCCTCGACAAGCGGGGTGCCTTGCGCCAGAACCGTGATCCGGTCGGCGAGCGAGAACACCACATGCATGTCGTGTTCAATGATGGCGATGGTGATGTCGCGCTCGTCCTTGATCTGCTTGAGCAGGTCGATGGTGTTGTTGGTGTCCGCCCGCGCCATCCCCGCCGTGGGTTCGTCCAGCAGCAGCAGGCGCGGTTCCTGCGACAGGCACATGCCGATTTCCAGGCGCCGCTTGTCACCGCGCGACATGGCGGCGGCGTTCATGTCACGCTTGTCGATCATGTTCATGTCCACCAGCATCGCCTCGGCCCGCTCGACCACATCCCGTTGCGACGGGATCGAGGCGATGGCGTTCAGTTCAAACGATCCGTCCCGCTTGGCAAAGCAGGGGATCATCATGTTTTCCATCACCGTCAGGTCTCCGAAAATCTCGGGGGTCTGGAACACCCGCGAAATGCCCATCTGGTTGATTTCGTATGGGGCCCGCCCCAGTACCGACTGGCCATCGAACAGCACGCTGCCGGTATCCGGTATCAGCTTGCCCACCAGGCAGTTGAGCAGGGTCGATTTGCCCGCGCCGTTTGGACCGATGATCGCGTGTACGGTGTTTTCCGCCACCGACAGGTTCACATCGCCAAGCGCCTGCAACCCGCCGAAACGCTTGTTCACGCCTTTGACTTCAAGGATGCTCATCATCTGTCTCCTTATTCCGCCGGTTCGGTGGACTTGGCGCGCTCATCCTTGGTGCCCGACCGCTTGCCGCGCCACCAGTTGGCGATCCGTTGACCGCCTTCGACCAGCCCGCCGGGCAGGAAGATCACCACCAGCATGAACAGGATGCCCAGTGTCAGGTGCCAGCCCTTGCCGATGAAGGGGTGCACGACAAAGACCAGCGCGTTTTCCAGGCCGTCGGGCAGGATGCTGAACCATTGATGCAGGACGGTGTCGTTGATCTTGGAGAAGATGTTCTCGAAATACTTGATGAAGCCCGCGCCAAGGATCGGCCCGATCAGGGTGCCGGCACCGCCCAGGATGGTCATCAGGACAACTTCGCCGCTTGCGGTCCATTGCATCCGCTCGGCCCCGGCCAGCGGGTCCATCGAGGCCATGAGCCCGCCGGCAAGCCCGGCATACATGCCCGAGATCACAAAGGCGGCGAGCGTGTAGGGGCGGGTGTTGAGCCCGGTATAGTTCATCCGCTGCTGGTTGGACTTGACCGCCTTGAGCATCAGGCCAAAGGGTGAGCGGAAGATGCGGATGGCGAGATAGACCATGACCAGCATGATGATCGCGCAGAGGTAATAGCCCGCGTTGAAGTCAAATGACCAGGGCCCGAGATCGAGCGTATAGGTCGAACGCATCTCCAGCCCGAAAAGGTTGGTAAGCTGCGAACTGTTCGGACCCATCAGATATTGCGGATCGTCGGTATAGACCTGCAAGCCGGTCTCGCCATTGGTGATCGGGGTCAGTACCGAATAGGCCAGCGCAAAGGACATCTGGGCAAAGGCCAGCGTCAGGATGGAAAAATAGATGCCCGAGCGACGCAGCGACACATAGCCGATCACCACCGCAAACAGGCCCGAGACGATGACGGCGAGCAGGATCGCCGGGATGACATTCATGCTGAGCAGCTTGAACATCCAGACCGCCGAGTATGACCCGACCCCCAGGAACGCGGCGTGGCCAAATGACAGGTATCCGGTCAGACCAAAGAGGATGTTGAACCCGACGGCAAAGATGCCAAAGATCACGAAACGCTGCATCAGGTCGGGATAGCCGGCGTTGAACTGTGCCATCGCCGAGCCTTCGGGAAAGGGGTTGAGGATGATCGGGGCAAACATGGTCAGGATGGCGACCACGATCAACAGGCTGGTGTCTCGTTTGTTGAGTCCGAGCATGGCTTATTCCTCCATCACGCCCTTGCGGCCCATGAGGCCCCGAGGACGCGTAAGCAGAATGATGATGGCGACCACGTAGATGATGATCTGGTCGATGCCGGGCAGGATGGATTTGATCTCGTTCATCGAGGCAAAGCTCTCGAGGATGCCGAGCAGGAACCCGGCCAGCACCGCGCCGGGCAGGCTGCCCATGCCGCCGACCACGACGACCACGAAAGACAGCACCAGGAAATCCATGCCCATGTGATAGTTGGGCGAATTGATTGGCGCGTACATCACCCCGGCCAGCCCGGCCACGGCGGCGGCGATGCCGAACATGATGGTAAAACGACGGTCGATGTTGATGCCCAGCAGCCCCACGGTTTCGCGGTCGGCCATGCCGGCGCGCACGACCATGCCGAATGTGGTGAATTGCAGAAACGCAAAGACCGCGCTGATGATGATTGCGGCAAACAGGAAATAGACCAGCCGCCAATAGGGATAGATGATTGCGTTGGGATCAAACCCGAGCAGCACGCCGAAATCGAGCGAGCCGCGGAACATGTCCGGGGCAGGGGTGGGGATCGGGTTGGCACCGTAGAAATACTTGATCACCTCTTGTAGCACGATGGCGAGGCCAAAGGTCACGAGGATCTGGTCCGCATGGGGACGCTTGTAGAAATGCTTGATCAGGCCACGTTCCATGATGAAGCCGATGGCGATCATCACCGGGATCGAGAACAGGATCGCCAGCGGCACCGACCAGTCGATGATCGCGGCTCCGAGCTCGGGGCCGAACCAGCTCTCGACATAGGTGTTCTGCACCTTGAGCGGGTTGCCGAGAAAGTCCTTCTGGGTCTCGTCGATGGTGATATAGCTGATGGTCAACAGCTTGTTCAGGGTCACGGCGCAGAACGCCCCGATCATGAACAGCGCTCCGTGGGCGAAATTGACCACGCCCAGCGTGCCGAAGATCAGCGTCAGGCCCAGGGCGATCAGCGCATAGGCCGACCCCTTGTCCAGCCCGTTCAGTATTTGCAGGAGGATAGCGTCCATTGGGTCCCACCTTTGGGTTGGCCGGGCGGCACGCGAAACGACACCGGGGCCGCGCGCGCCGCTGGATCAGGCGGGTCCGGCCGCAACGGGTGCGGCCAGACCGGTGAGCGGTTTGTCAGGCGCCGGGGTTGCACGCGCCCAGCTGGCCGCCGGCGAACATCGGGTGATCGGCCGGATAGGTGACCTGGGCGGCGGGCGTGACCTCGACGATTTCGAGCAGGTCGAACTCGCTGGTCGGGTTATCCTTGCCGCGCACAACCAGAACGTCCTTGAAGCACTGGTGATCCTCGGCGCGATACAGCGTCGGGCCGTTGCCCAGACCGTCGAACTCGAACCCTTCCAGCGCCTCGGCAACGGCGCAGGGGTTGAAGCTGCCGGCGCGGGTGACCGCATCCGCATAGAGCAGGGTTTGTACATAGCAGGTATGCGCGGCCTGGCTCGGCGGGAAGCCGTATTTGGTGCCAAAGGATTTCACGAATGCCTTGGAGCCTTCGTCCTGCAGCGACCAGTGCCAGTTGGTGGACCCAAAGATGCCCTTGACGTTCTCGCCCGCGCCGCGCGCCATCAGGCGCGAATAGAGCGGCACGACGATTTCGAAATTCTTGCCGTTGGCCTGTTTTTCGCGCAGCCCGAACTGCACCGCGTTAGTCAGCGAGTTGACCATGTTGCCGCCATAGTGGTTCAGGATCAGAACATCGGCGCCCGAATTCAGGACCGGCGCGATATAGGACGAGAAATCGGTCGCGGCGAGCGGGGTCTTGACGGTGTTGACGGTCTCCCAGCCAAGCGCCTCGGTGGCGGCCTTGATCGACTCTTCCTGGGTCCAGCCCCAGGTGTAATCCGCCGTCAGGTGATAGGCCTTGCGATCCGCGCCATAGGCTTTTTCCAGCACCGGGGCGAGCGCCGCGCCCGACATGTAGGCGTTGAAGAAGTGACGGAAGCCGTTTGCCTTCTTGTCCTTGCCGGTGGTGTCGTTCGAATGGGTCAGCCCCGCCATGAAAATCACGCCGGCCTCCTGGCACAGCCCCTGGACCGCGATCGCCACACCCGAGGACGAACCGCCGGTGATCATGATCGCGCCATCCTTTTCGATCATCGACTTGGCGCTGGCGCGGGCGGCGTCGGACTTGGTCTGGGTGTCGCCGGTCACGAACTCGACCTTTTTGCCCAGGATGCCGGTTCCGTCCAGGGCCTTGGAGCTGAACGTGCCCAGCATGCCACCGTCGCCGCCGCCGTTCAGATGCTCGACCGCCAGCTCATAGGCGCGCAATTCGTCCGCGCCCTCGTCCGCATAGGGGCCGGTCTGGGGCACGTTAAAGCCGAGCGTGACGGTGCTGCCGGTGGGGTCGTTTGTCACCGCTCCGACGGATGACGCGGTAAAGATCGTCGGCAGCGCAACCCCGGCCCCGGTGGCCGCACCGGTTTTGAGCACGCCGCGGCGTGTGAAGTTCGATTTGGTCATGTAATCCTCCCGTTTGTACCGTGCGGCACCATGTCTGGATGACGCACGGGCACTATTGTGCAAATCAAGTATTGGGCGGGCATGGAAAATCGCGCAATAAGCTACTTGAAAAACAGGATAATATTGTAAATAAATATACAACCACCTTGGGGTGATTGTAAATTTCCTTATGTTGCAATGCAGAAAGCCTTTGAAAATTCGTTGAAAAGGAGCGCCGCGCGACATGGCCCGTGATACCCTGACCGGCAGCCGGATCCGCGAACGCAGATCGATCGCCGGGATGCGACAGGCCGAGCTTGCCCGGCAAGTGGGAATATCGGCCTCTTATCTCAACCTGATCGAGCACAACCGCCGCAGAATCGGCGGCAAGCTGTTGCTGGATATTGCCCAGGTCCTGGGGGTCGAACCCTCGATGTTGACGCAAGGGGCCGAGGCGGCGCTGATCGCGACCCTGCGCGAAGCCGCCGCCGATGCCGGCGCGGTGGCCGCCGAGGTCGACAGGGCCGACGAATTCGCCGGCCGCTTTCCGGGCTGGGCCGAGGTTCTGGCCGCCGGACACCGGCGCATCGCGTCGCTGGAGCGGGCGGTGGAAACCCTGTCCGATCGCCTGACGCATGATCCCCAGCTTGCCGCGTCGCTGCACGAGGTTCTGTCCACCGCGGCGGCGATCCGGTCGACAGCTTCGATCCTGGCCGAAACCGGCGAGCTCGAGCAGGAATGGCGCGAGCGGTTTCACAAGAACCTGAACGAAGACAGCCTGCGCCTGGCCGAGAGCAGCAAGGCGCTGGTGACTTACCTGGATGAAAGCGAAGATGCGGATGAGCGGCGCGGTTCGCCACAGGAAGAGGTCGAAGCCTTTGTGGCGCGCAGCGGGTTTCACTTTGTCGAACTGGAAGAGGGCCTGTCCGAGCCGGAGGCGCTGGCGCGCGCCGCGCCGGAGCTGACCTCGCGGGCGGCACGGTTGATCGCAGCCGATGTCCTCGCCCGGTATGCCGAAGATGCCCGCGCGATGCCGCTTGGCGATTTCCGGCAGGCCATCGGGCGGATCGGTCCGGACCCGATCATGTTGGCCGAGGCCTTTGACGCGGACCTGTCGGCGGTGTTCCGGCGGCTGGCGGCGATGCCCGACGGGGTTCTGTCCGGCGAAGTCGGGCTGGTGGTCTGCGATGCCTCGGGCAGCATCCTGTACCGCAAGCAGATCGAAGGGTTTGCCTTGCCGCGTTTCGGGGCCTCGTGCCCGCTATGGCCGGTCTTTGCGGCACTCAGCCGCCCGATGATGCCGATCCGGCGCCGGGTGTCGCAGCTGGGGCGTTCGGCGATGTTGTTTGACTGCATGGCCATCGCCCAGCCGGTGGGCACCGCGCTGTTTGACCAGGACCCGCTTTACCAATCGACGATGCTGATCCTGCCGGTTGCGGGGGGCGGGACGGACAAGGTATCGGTGCAGCCTGTCGGCAGCAGCTGCCGGGTTTGTCCGAGAACCGACTGTCATGCCCGCCGCGAGCCTTCGATCCTGAGCGAAGGCTTTTGACAGGGTCACGAAAGCAAGGTTAGGTTGGGGGCAAAAGCAACAATGTTGCGCGATAGGCGCGCGCCAAGGGGAGGAACGGCGCAAATGGGGCGACATGTCCTGCTGATCGAGGATGAACCGAACATCATCGAAGCCATCAGATTCCTGCTTACCCGCGACGGGTGGGAGGTTGGCACGCATTCCGATGGGGCGGATGCGGTCGAGGTCATCCAGGCGGCGGCCCCGGATCTCGTCATTCTCGACCTGATGTTGCCCGGCAAGAGCGGCATGGACATCCTGCGCGACCTGCGCGAGATCCCGGCGCTGGCCGGTCTGCCGGTGCTGATGCTGACGGCGCGGGGGCAATCGCGCGACCGCGACATGGCGGAAAAAGCCGGGGTCAGCCGGTTCATGACCAAGCCGTTTTCCAATGCCGAGGTGCTGACCGCTGTGCGCGACCTGCTGGCCCAGGCGTCGCGGCAATGACACGGGGCGCGCCCGACCGAGACCCCGCGGAGCCGATGCAGCCCACGGTATTCCTTGAGCGTCAGAGCTATCGCCGCCGCCGGCTGATGGATGCGGCGCGCATTCTGCCGCTGTTCGGGACGGTGCTGTTCGCGTTGCCGCTGTTGTGGCCCTCGGTGCCTTCCGATGCGGCGGGCGAGGGCGGTGTGCCGATGTCGGCGGCGATCATCTACGTGTTCTCGGTCTGGATCGCCCTGATCCTGCTGGTCCTGGTCTTTGGCAGGATGACACGGGCCTGGTCGCGTCCGGGGGACGCGCGGAGGTGAGCCGTTGGCGTCGCTGAACCTGCTGGTCCTGGTCTGCATTGGCTATGTGGCCGTGCTGTTCCTTGTTGCCTTTGTCGCGGATCGCCTGGCGGCGCAGGGACGCAGCCGCTGGCTGCACACGCCGCTGATCTATACGCTGTCGCTTTCGATCTATTGCACCGCCTGGACCTTCTACGGCGCGGTGGGCTATGCGACGCGGTTCGGGCTGGAATTCGTGACGATCTATCTCGGCCCCACGCTTGTCATGATCGGCTGGTGGTGGGGGCTGCGTAAACTGGTTCGCATCGGGCGCAGCCAGCGGGTGACCTCGATCGCCGACCTGATCTCGTCGCGCTATGGCAAGTCGAACTCGCTGGCGATCTGCATGACGCTGCTGGCGGTGATCGGCGTGACACCGTATATCGCATTGCAACTGCAATCGATTACACTGTCCTTCTCGATCTTCGCCGAAGCCGATCCCGAAAGCGTTTATAACGACGGATCCAGCGTGTTCTACGTGGCGGCGGGGCTGGCGGTTTTCGCGATCCTGTTCGGAACCCGCAACCTGGATGTCAACGAACGTCATCACGGCGTGGTCATGGCGGTTGCGCTCGAGGCGGTGGTCAAGCTGTTGGCGTTGCTGGCGGTGGGCGGGTTCGTGGTCTGGGAGCTGGCGGGCGGGATCGGGCCGATGATGGACAGGATCGACGCCTCTGAGATCGGCCGCTGGAACGCCGAGGCCGGACGCTGGGCCACGTTCACCTTTCTCTCCGCCGCCGCCTTTGTCTGTCTGCCGCGCATGTTCCAGGTGCTGGTGGTCGAGAACAGCGACGAGCGTCACCTGCGCACGGCGGCCTGGGCCTTTCCGCTCTACCTGCTCCTGATGAGCCTGTTCGTCATTCCCATCGCGGTGATGGGGCTTGAACTGATGCCCGAGGGTGCAAACCCGGATTTGTTCGTATTGACCGTGCCGCTGAGCCAGGGGCGCGACGGGCTGGCGATGCTGTCCTTCCTCGGCGGGTTTTCCTCGGCCACCTCGATGGTCATCGTTGCGACGATGGCCCTGTCGACGATGGTGTCCAACCATGTTGTCATGCCGATCTGGCTGTCCTGGCATGGCGAGGGGGCGTCGGTCTCAGGAGATGTGCGCAACGTGGTCCTGCTGGCGCGGCGGGTGTCGATCGCGGTGATCCTGGCGCTTGGCTATTTCTATTTCCGGCTCTCCGGCGGCGGCGATGCGCTGGTCTCGATCGGGTTGATTGCCTTTGCCGGGATCGTACAGATCCTGCCCGCTCTGGTGGGGGGGCTGTTCTGGCGCGGCGCGACGCGAACCGGGGCGCTTGTGGGGGTGCTGCTCGGCTTTGCGGCATGGGTCTATACGCTCCTGTTGCCGGAACTTGGCGGCAATGTGCTGCCGGCCGGGTTGCTGCGCGATGGTCCGCTGGGGGTCGGCTGGCTGCGGCCGATGGCCCTGTTCGGGGTCGAGGGGCTGGACCCGGTGGTGCATTCGGTTATGTGGAGCCTGCTGCTGAACGCGGCGGGATTTTGCATCGTGTCGCTCCTGACCTTTCCGAGCCCGCTTGAGCGTCTGCAGGCGGCACAGTTCGTCAACGTGTTCGACCATTCCGTCGCGCCGCGGGGGTGGACCGGATCGGTGGGGCAGAGCGAGGATCTGATGATCATGTCTCAGCGCATCCTCGGGGCGCAACAGGCGCAGGCGCTGTTTCACCGCGAAGCCGAGGCGCAGGGGCAACGGGGCTTTCTGCCCGAACCAAGCCCGGCATTCCTTGACCGTCTGGAACGTGAATTGTCGGGATCTGTCGGCGCGGCGACGGCCCATGCGATGATTGGGCAGATCGTCGGCGGTTCGTCCGTGTCGGTCGAAGACCTGCTCGCCGTGGCCGACGAGAGCGCGCAATTGCTGGAATATTCCAGCAAGCTCGAAGCCAAGTCCGCCGAACTCAGCCGCACCGCCCGCCAGTTGCGCGACGCCAACGCCAAGCTGACACAGCTTTCGTTGCAAAAGGACGCGTTTCTCAGCCAGGTCAGCCACGAATTGCGTACGCCGATGACCTCGATCAGCGCCTTTTCCGAGATCCTGCGGGACACCGATGGCCTGGATGCGGCGGAAAAGACGCGCTATGCCACGATCATCCATGACGAGGCGCTGCGCCTGACCCGCTTGCTGAACGACCTGCTGGATCTCAGCGTGTTGGAAAGCGGACAAGTGAGCCTGAACCGGCGCGCCGGGGTGTTGTCCGAGGTTCTGGACCGCGCCGAAGCCGCCGCCCTGGCCGGATCGGATCGCCCGTTGCAACTGCGCCGCCAGCGCGAGGAAGAGGGCTTTGCGCTCCATACCGACCTGGACCGGCTGGCGCAGGTGTTCATCAACCTGATCGCCAATGCCCAGAAATACTGCAACGCCGACCATCCCGAATTGCGGATCAAGGTGCGCGCGGTTTCCGACCGGTTGCTGATCGATTTTGTCGACAATGGCAGCGGCATCCCGCCGGAATCCCGCGCGGTGATTTTTGAAAAGTTCACCCGTGTCAGCGGTGAAAAGGCCGCGGGTGCCGGGCTTGGCCTTGCGATCAGCCGCGAGATCATGCAGCGCCTTGAGGGGACTGTCAGCTATCTGCCGGGCAAATCCGGTGGCGCGTTCCGGGTGATCCTGCCGCTGGGTGTGCGGGTCGCCGCGCAATAACGCCGCGCGTAAAGCTCTTCGTAACCAACCCTGCGCTAGACCGGTGGCACGCAACGTAGGACGGGCAGGCCGCAAGTCATGGTTACCTCCGGGTCAAATTCAGCGCTGAAACGCAAGACGGACACGAATCGCGAAAGCGGGGCGGTGGCTGGCAGGTCCGCTGCCGGGGCGCTGCGGCTGGGTATCGCACGGGCTGCGGCCAAGCTCTTTGAACTCGCGGTCTCGGTGATCGGAATCCGGCAGGCCCGCGCTGATCAGGACGCCGTGGCAGGGCATCTGTCTGATGACAGGCTGCTGATCCTGCTGGATGGTCCGCCGGGGATGACCGGGGCGCTGGTTATCGACCGGGCCCTGATGGTGGCGCTGGTACAGCAGCAGACCATGGGGCGGATCACCGCGACCGCACCGGATGAACGACCCTTTACCGCGACCGACGCGGCGATGGTTGCGCCGTTGGTGGATGCCACGCTCGAACGCGCCGCCAAGCTGGCCGAGGTGCCGGCCGATGTGCAATGCCTGACGGGGTTCCGCTTTGGTGCCCGGGTCGAAGACAAGAGATCGGCCATGCTGGCGCTGGATGCCGATGCCTACCGCGTATTCGATTTGACGCTCGAGCTTGATGGCGGCGTATTGCAGGGCGAAATGTGCCTGATCCTGCCGGAACCGAAACCCCAGCCCGATGCGGACAAGGACGTGGTGGCGGCGCAGGATGCGCCGACGTTGGGGCACGCGATCGGAATCGCCCGGGCCGACCTGGTTGCGGTGATCTCGCGCGTGCGCGTGCCATTGGCCGAACTGTCCCGGATGCAGCCGGGCGACCTGTTGCCGCTGGTGCAGGAACGGCTCGACCGGATCGAGCTGGTCTCGATTTCGGGTCAGAAAGTGGCGATTGGCCGGCTGGGGCAGACCGGCGGGCTGCGTGCGTTGCGGCTGAATGAAATCCGCACCCCGATGCAGGGGGACCAGGAGAGTTTTGCGAGTGGTCTGGGCAAGAAGGCCGCGGCGCTGGATGATCCCATGACGGTCGACGGCCATCTTGTCGAGCCCGAGGCCGAACCGATCGACGTTCACGTCAAAGCCGTGGCCGATGACGACGACGACGATTTCGCCGGGATGAGTCCGGAGGATGCCGCGGTGGAAATCACCGCGCTCGCGGGGCTGGATAGCGAGGATGTCGAGGCGCTTGGCGAAGCGGTCGGATAGGACCGGGCCGGGGGTCAGCCCCGGTGCAGCTGCTCAAGCGTCCGGCGCAAGCCTTCAAGCTGATAGCCTGCTGCCGCGACATCCGCGAGAATGGCATCTGCATCGCGAGACGCAGCCTGCCCAAGCGCCCAGACCACCGAACACCGCGTGCCCGATGCGCAATACGCCAGCACCGGCCCATCTGCGCCACCGGCCAGTTCCATCTGGAGCGCGACGTTTTCCGGCGTCATCGTCTGATGGGTCAGGGGCAGCACCTCAAAGCGCAGCCCGGCGGCGCGCACCGCCGCGCCGATCGCCTCGGCCTGATGGCTGGGGGGCACCTCGCTGTCGGGGCGGTTGCAGATTACCAGTTTGATCCCGGCCCGGGAGAGGGCGGGGACATCCTCGACCGAGATTTGCGGCGAGACGGCATAGTCGGGGGATAAGCTGCGCAGGTCCATGGGGGTTGTTTACGCTTGCGCCCGTGGCCTGTCCAGTCGCCAAGACGATCCGGACGGCACGCATTTCCCGGCCCCATCAGAGCTTGTTCACCGGCACCTTGAGAAACACGTTGCCGGCCTCGTCCTCGGGGGGCATCTGGCCCGCCCGCATGTTGACCTGGATCGAGGGCAGGATCAGCCGGGGCATCCCCAGAGTGGCGTCGCGTTCGTCGCGCATGCGCACGAAGTCTTCGACGCTGCGCCCCTTGCCGATATGCACGTTCAGGGCCTTTTGCTCGCCCACCGTTGTTTCCCACGCATAGTCGTCGCGCCCGGGCGCCTTGTAGTCATGACCGACAAAGACCCGTGTCGCGTCGGGCAGCGCGAGGATCCGCTGGATCGAATTGAACAGCGCCGTGGACGACCCGCCGGGAAAGTCGCAGCGCGCGGTGCCGAAATCGGGCATGAACAGCGTATCCCCGACAAAGGCGGCATCGCCGATCACATAGGTCAGGCAGGCAGGGGTATGACCGGGCGTGTGCAACACGTCGCCCCGCATCTGGCCGATGTGGAAACTGTCGCCTTCCTTGAAGAGCGCGTCGAACTGGCTTCCGTCGCGCTGAAACTCGGTGCCTTCGTTGAAGACCTTGCCGAACGTGTCCTGGACCACGGTGATGCGGTCGCCAATGCCGATCTGCCCGCCCAGCCTGTCCTGAAGGTACGGGGCCGCCGAAAGGTGATCGGCATGGACATGGGTTTCAAGGATCCATTCGACCCGCAGCCCCTGTTGGCCCACATGATCGACAATGGCATCCGCCGAACCGGTATCCGTGCGCCCCGAGGCCTGGTCGAAATCCAGCACGCTGTCGATGATCGCGCAGGCGCTCCCCTGTGGTTCTCGCACGACATAGGACACGGTGTTGGTGGCCTGGTCGAAAAAGGCTGTTACCTCGGGTGTCATGGCGTTCTCCGTCGGTTGTTCCCGCAATTGTACGTTGCGAATATTCGGTGGAATCGAATGCCGCTGACTTGATTTGTATCAAGGTCTACGCGCTCTGCGCATGCGAAACTTGAATTAGATGAAAAATCATCTTGGGGTTGAGCGGTTTTTCTGTGAACATGACAGGGTGGTGCGCCCGTTTGGCGTGACGGTGTTGTGCAGCCGTTACGATTCCAGTGTACCCAGACCGAAACAGCCGGGGAGAAAGACATGACCATCGACGAATTGCAACTGAGGGCGGAGCATCTGGAAGAACAGATCGCGGCGGCCAAGGCCGAGACGCGTATCGCGCTGCAGCCTCAGTTTTCGAATGTACTGGGTATGATCGCCGCCGGGGGGGCCAAGGTGCCGCGCCGGATGCGCCGGCTTGACGCGGCTCTGGTCGAAGAGGCGATCGAGGCTCGTTTCGACAACATGCCGGTCTGAATTCCCGTCAGAATGCCGGTCTGGGCATTCAGCCCAGGATCACACCCACCACCACGAGCATCAGCCCGATCACCGACAGAAACAGCGCGCCAATGTTCAACGGTAGCACCGATTGCAACATGGCGCGCATTTCGTCGTCCGAAAGCTTGGCGCGCCGTGCCTTGGCGACGCGCAGGATGCACCATATCAGCCCGACAAGACCGGCAAGCGACACCGCCGCGCCAATCCAGACCATTGTTTCAAACATGCCGCCCCCGGGGGTTTTGTCCATTGCGACGCGCCTAGCGGATCGACCGGCCTTGCGCAACAGGGATCCGTGGCGCGGCCTGCGGTTTGAGCCTTGCAGCGGGAACGGGGCAACGCTATCCCGCAGGCTCTGACATCCCTGATCCACGGAGCCCCGCAATGAGCGATACCAATACCGATACCACCTATCGAGTGACTGCCGATGAATTGCGCCAGTTCATCGAACGGGTGGAGCGGCTGGAAGCGGAAAAGCAAGACATCGCCGATCAGCAGAAGGAAGTGATGGCCGAGGCCAAGGCGCGCGGCTACGACACCAAGGTCATGCGCAAGGTCATCGCCCTGCGCAAGCGCGACAAGGACGACATCGCCGAGGAAGAGGCGATCCTGGAGATGTACAAGGAAGCGCTCGGGATGTGAGGGCGCTAGCCCGCGCCGACATCGGTTCGGGCGATCGAAACCGACTTGATGACCGCATGGATGTGATCGCCGGGTTTCAGGGCCATCGCGTCGGCGGATCGTCGGGTGATGCGCGCCAGCAGCCGGTCTTCGCCGCATTGCATCTGGACGATGACGCCCGGACCGTCCCCTTCGCGAAGGGCGAGGATTGACGCCGAGAGGATGTTGAGCGCCGACAGCCCGCGCGGCAGTTCGCGCGACAGGATCACGTCATGGGCCAGGATGCGCACCCGTGTGGCCGTGCCGGGCACGGTCTCCATTTCCGGCAGGAACAGCCGCCCGCCGGACACCGCCAGCTCGGTCAGCCCGTCATGGTGATGCCGCGCAACCGTTGCCGGGAGCACGGCCCCGGCCTCGCGCACGCCGAGCTGTCGTACCATGTCGGGATCGGAGAGCACCTGTTCGGCAGGGCCGGATCGCGATACGCGCCCGTTTTCCAGCACCACCACGGTGGTGGCGAGCCGCGCGACTTCGGCGACCGAATGGCTGACATAAAGGATCGGAATCTCGGTGTGATCGCGCAACCGTTCGAGAAAGGGCAGGATCTCGGCCTTGCGCGCCGAGTCGAGCGCCGCGAGCGGTTCGTCCATGAGCAGGATGCGCGGCCGGGACAGCAGCGCGCGCCCGATGGCCACCCGTTGTTTCTCGCCCCCTGACAGGGCTCCGGGCCGGCGATCGAGCAAGTCGGATATGCCAAGCAGGTCGCTGACCTCGGTGAGGGTGGTGCGTGGCCCGGGCCCGGCAAAGCGCGCGCCATAGGTCAGGTTCTGGCGCACCGACAAATGCGGAAACAGCCGCCCGTCCTGAAAGACATAGCCGACGCGACGTTTGTGGATCGGCACCACGTGACCCGAGCGGGTATCCAGGACAAGTTGGTCGTCAAGCGTGATGCGCGCGCTGTCGGGGGTCAACAGGCCGGCGACCGCGTTGATCACCGTGGTCTTGCCCGCGCCGGAACGGCCGAACAACGCGGTGACACCGCCTGGCGCCCGGAACGAAATATGCATGTCCAGCGCCCCGAGACGATGGCGGATATCGACCGAGAGGCTCATGCGCCGGAGACCCGTTGCGCGGCCCGGCGCGCCAGCCATTCCGACGCGATCAGCGCACCCATCGCCACCGCGATCGACACCAGCACCAGCCGCAGCGACGGGGCTTCGCCGCCGGGAACCTGAAGGAATGCATAGATCGCCGAGGGCAGGGTCTGGGTCTGGCCGGGGATGTTGGAGACAAAGGTGATCGTCGCGCCGAATTCCCCCATCGCCTTGGCAAAGGCGAGCACCGATCCCGCGATCAGCCCCGGCAGGATCAGCGGCAGGGTCACGGTGGAAAACACCCAGACCCGCGAGGCACCAAGCGTGGCGGCGGCCTGTTCGAGCTTGGGGTCGACCGCTTCGATGGCCAGCCGCAACGCCCGGACCATCAGCGGAAACGCCATGATCGCCGCCGCCAGCACCGCCCCGGTCCAGCGAAAGGCGAGCATCACGCCGAAACTGTCAAAAAGCCAGCCGCCGATGATCCCCTGCCGCCCGAAGGCCAGCAGCAACAGGTATCCGGTGACAACCGGTGGCAGGATCAGGGGCAGGTGGACCAGCACGTTCAGCAGGTGTTTGCCGCGAAACTGCCAGCGGGCCAGCGCATAGGCGACCAGCATCCCGAGCGGCAGGCTGAGCAGGGTGGCAAAAAACGATACCCGCAAGGACAGGGCAAGCGCCTGCCATTCCGCCGGGCCGAGCCAGTCATTCATGCGCCGTCTCCGGGCAGGCCAAAGCCGTGTGAGCGAAACACCTCGCCGGCGTGCGGCGTGCCCAGAAAGTCGAGAAAAGCCTGTGCCGGCTCCGCATGGCCGCCCGTGACCCGCGCGGCGGGATAACGGATCGGCGGGTGGCTGTGTTCGGGAAAAGTGCCGACAATCCGCACCTCGGAACTGGCCGCCGCGTCGGTTGCATAGACGATGCCATAGGGGGCTTCGCCAAGCGCCACCAGCATGAGCGCGGCGCGCACGTTGTCGGTCTGGGCGACCTGCGGCGCGACCTGATCCCACACGCCGAGCGCACGCAGGGCGGCGGCCCCGTATATGCCCGCCGGCACCGCATCGACCAGCGCCATTGCCAGGTGATCCCGGCCCAGCACGCCCGCCAGGTCGAATCCCGGTTCAATGATCAGGTCGGCCTTGGCATCGGGCCCGGCGATCAGAACCAGCCGGTTGGTCAGCAACGTCTTGCGGCTGGTTCCGACGATCAGCCCGTCCTGTTCCAGCACATCCATCCACGCGGTGTTGGCGGAAACAAAAAGATCGGCCGGGGCGCCATGCTGAATTTGGCGCGCCAGCGTCGAGCTGCCGCCATAAGACACCTGTACGGGGCCGTCATGGAGGGATGCAAGCTCGTCCAGCGCCGATTTCAGGCTTGCCGCGGCAAAGACCGTCACCGGGGGGGCGGACGCGGCCAGCGACGGCATCGACAGCGCCGCCAATGCGCCGGCCATGAACCGCCGCCGGGACAGGGAATGCAGCATGGTTGGCCGTCTCCGTTTCGAAAGCTGGTTCAGATATGGCAAAGCCGTGAACCGCGTTGCAAGCAGATTAACAGGCGGCATATGTCACGGGTCAATCAGCGTGACCCCGGGAATTTGCCGGATGCGGGCAAGATCGTCATCATAGGCCTCGGTCAGTTCCCCGACCAGGTCATCGGTCCAGCCGGGCAGGTCGAGTTCTTCTTCCACCTGCTCGGGGATGGCAAAGTTTTCCAGAAAGGCCGCGATCACGCCGCGTTTCTGGTTCTCGTTCAGCCGCGGGTATTTGTGCAGGTAGGCGCGAAACCTCTGCATGCCTTCGCGGGTGATGAGATCGGTCAGCAGGTCGAAGCCGCCGACGATCTTTTCGTCGGCGCGCAACCCCGCCATCTGCCGGATGATATGCGCCCAGAGCAGCGGCGTATCCTCGTTGCACCAGACCGTCATTTCCATATCCGGCGCCGCCGCGCGGATCCGGCGCAAGCAGTCGGACCAGCGCAGCGAACCGGGGTCGGCACCGCCTAGCACATCGGCCAGATGCTCGGGCGTGGCATTGCCCAGCACCGCGGGCAGAAAGGTCGCCGGGTTGCGCAGCCCCATGAACAAGGTCAGCTTGTCGCCGCGAAACAGCCTGTGCAGGTGAGTCACCCGTTCCGGTGCGGCCGGATAGAATTGCCCGTCCTGCACGGCAAAGCGGCGCGATCCGAGGAAATAGGCGTTGGACAGGATCATCCGGTCGGCATGTTCCTCGTCCAGAATGGCATCCATCAGAACCTCGCGCGCATCCGGGGCAGGTGCGGTGGTGGACATGGCGCGAAACGACTGCCCGAGCAGCTCGCGATACTTGCCGGGTCCCGGGATGGCGATGCCGCGTTCCGAGAAACCCTGTTTGTTGCGCAGCAGGCATTTCAGGATGCGATCACCATCGGTGCAATGCGCGCCTGTATGAAAAATGACCTGCATGCCCGTCTTGTCGCCCAGCCCCGCAATGGATTGGGTTTTCAGGTATCCTGTTGCCGGGGGCGGGTCAAATGGCTTTGCGCGGCTGCGACTTATGTGGCGTTTCGGACTGGCGAGGGGATCGAATGCTTGACCCCGCCTGCCTGCGCGGCCATGAAACAGGGCCAGTAAATTACCCCCTTCGCCGGGGGCTACCGCAGCAGCAGAGGAGGCGAGATGGCCCGCCGACCCAAGACAAGCCAAGCCGCGCCCGCAGTGGCCCCCAATGCCACCGAAGAGCGCGCGCGGTCCAAGGCCATCGGCGGTCTGCAGGCACTCTGGCCCTTCATGGCCCCCTATCGCGGGCTGATCGTTGCCTCGCTCATGGCGCTGGTTCTGACGGCCTGCGTGTCGCTGACGCTGCCGCTGGCGGTGCGGCGCGTGGTTGACAATTTCCGGGCCCAGGATGGTGCGATACTGGATCAGTATTTCATGGCGGCACTGGCAATCGCGGCGCTGCTCGCGGTGGGGACGGGATTGCGCTATGCCTTGGTGACACGGCTTGGTGAGAGGGTGGTCGCGGATATCCGCATGGCGGTGTTCGACCGGGTGATCGGCATGAGCCCGCGATTCTTTGAAAACATCATGACCGGCGAAGTGCTCAGCCGGATCACCACCGATACCACGCTGATCCAGTCGGTGCTGGGGTCGTCGGTCTCGATCGCGCTGCGCAACCTGTTGATCTTTATCGGCGGGTTGGTGCTGATGCTGCTGACGTCGGCCAAGCTGACCGGGCTGGTCCTGTTGATCGTTCCGGTGGTGGTGGTGCCGATCCTGGTGCTGGGACGCAGGCTGCGGGTCATCAGCCGCGAGAACCAGGACTGGATCGCCGCCAGTTCGGGCAATGCCTCCGAAGCCCTGGGCGCGGTGCAGACGGTGCAGTCTTTTACCCATGAACAGGCGAGCCGGGCGCAGTTCGCCGAGATGACAGAGACCTCTTATGATGTGTCGCGCCGCCGGATCCGGACCCGCGCGATGATGACGGTCATCGTCATCTTTCTGGTGTTTACCGGGGTTGTCGGGGTGCTCTGGATGGGGGCGCTGGACGTGCGTATCGGCAACATGACCGAGGGCACCCTGATCCAGTTCGTGATCTATTCGGTGATGGTTGCGGGGTCGGTTGCCGCGCTGTCCGAGATCTGGGGCGAGTTGCAGCGCGCGGCCGGGGCAACCGAGCGCCTGGTGGAGCTGTTGGCGAGCGTCGACGCAGTGCAGGACCCGGATCAACCCGCCATGTTGCCGGAACCTGTACAGGGGCGCATCGCCTTTGAAGACGTGTCGTTCCGCTATCCGGCCCGCCCGGAATCCGCGGCCCTGTCGGATGTGTCGCTCGACATCGCGCCGGGGGAAACCGTGGCCTTTGTCGGTCCGTCCGGGGCAGGCAAGACAACCATCATCCAGTTGATCCAGCGGTTCTACGATCCCGACAGCGGATGCATCACGCTGGATGGGGTGGCGCTGACGGCGCTCGCCCGCGATGGTTTTCGCCAGCATATCGCGCTGGTGCCGCAGGACCCGGTGATCTTTGCCGCTTCGGCGCGCGAAAACATCCGGTTCGGCCGCCCGGACGCCAGCGATGCCGAGGTCGAGGCCGCCGCGCGGGCGGCGGCGGCGCATGATTTCATCGCCGCCCTGCCACAGGGCTATGACAGCTATGTGGGGGAACGGGGCGTCATGCTGTCCGGCGGGCAGAAACAGCGCATCGCCATCGCACGCGCGATCCTGCGCAACGCTCCGGTGCTGCTGCTCGATGAGGCGACCAGCGCCCTGGACGCGGAAAGCGAACGCCTGGTTCAGCAGGCGGTGGACGAATTGAGTGCCGGGCGCACCACGCTGATCGTCGCGCATCGGCTGGCCACCGTCAAAAAGGCCGACCGGATCGTGGTCATGGACCAGGGTCGCATCGTCGCCACCGGGCCGCATGACCAACTGGTTGCCGAGGGGGGGCTCTATGCCCGACTGGCGCGGTTGCAGTTCACCGACGGCAGCGTTGCGGCCTGATCGCATCGGCGCAAAAGTGGCGTGACGTCATTTCCCGATGACGCGATTCCGCGCCGGTTGTCCCCTTGCACGGCTGGGTTTTTCCCCGCATCCTGATGCGCAAAGCCACGCCTGACCAACGGGCGATGCGGGGAGGAATTCACGATGTCCATTGCGAATCTGGCGGATCGAAACGCCATTGAAAACCAAATGCCGTGGACGGGGCGGGATGTTCCCAAGACGCTGTTTCAGATGCTGTCCCGGACCGCCAGCAAGTGCCCGGATGGCAAGGCGGTCAGCTATCAGATCCTCTCGGGTCCCAAGGACAAGGCGGAAACGCTGACCTGGGCCGAGCTATTGCAGCGCAGCGTGCAGGCGGCGAACCTGTTCCGTTCACTCGGGATTGGCGAGACCGATGCGGTTGCGTTCATCCTGCCCAATTGCAACGAAACGATCCTGACCATTCTGGGCGGGGCCATCGCGGGGATCGTCAATCCGATCAACCCGCTGCTGGAGCCGGAACAGATCGCTTCGATCCTGCGGGAAACCAAGGCCAGGGTTGTCGTGACGCTCAAACCGTTTCCCAAGACGGATGTGGCGCAAAAGACCGCCGAGGCGGTGCGCCACGCGCCCGATGTCGACACGGTGCTCGAAGTGGACCTGAACCGTTACCTGACGCCGCCAAAATCGTGGATCGTGCCGCTGATCCGTCCCAAGATGCCCAACAAGGAGCATCTGGCCCATGCGGATTACAAGGATTTCAACGCCGAGCTCGCGCGCCAGCCTACCACCCTGGCCTTTGACGACAGCGTCGGGGATCGCGTCGCGTTCTATTTCCACACCGGGGGCACCACGGGGATGCCCAAGGTGGCCCAGCACACCTATGGTGGGGTGGTCTATAATGGCTGGGTCGGTGGCGAACTGCTGCTGAATGAAGAGGACAACATCATGTGCCCGCTGCCGCTGTTTCATGTGATGGCCTGTCACGTGATCCTGATGGCGGCGGTCTATTGCGGCAGCCACGTGATCTTTCCGACTCCGCAGGGGTATCGCGGCGAAGGGGTGTTCGACAATTTCTGGAAGTTGAACGAACGCTACAAGACCACCTTCATCGTGACCGTGCCAACCGCCATCGCCGCCAGCATGCAACGCCCGGTGGATGCGGACATCTCGACCGTGAAAAAGGCGTTTTCGGGTTCGGCCCCCTTGCCGCTGGAGCTTTTCCGGCGCTTTGAGCAGTCCACGGGTGTCACTATCATCGAAGGCTATGGGCTGACCGAGGCGACTTGTCTCGTGTCGGGCAACCCGGTGGACGGGGAAAAGAAAGTAGGGTCGATCGGCATCCCGTTCCCCTATACAGATGTCAAGGTCATCAAGGGAACGGCGGATGGCCCCGCCGAGGCAGGCGTCGACGAGATCGGCGAAATCTGCATCAGCAACCCGGGGGTCTATGCCGGCAACACCTATACCGAGACTGCCAAGAATGCCGACCTCTATTACCAGGACAAGTACCTGCGCACCGGCGATCTGGGGCGGATCGATGGCGACGGGTATCTGTGGATCACCGGGCGCGCCAAGGACCTGATCATTCGCGGCGGGCACAATATCGACCCCGCCGAGATCGAAGAGGCGTTGCTGGGCCATGACGCCGTGGCCTTTGCCGGCGCGATCGGCCAGCCCGACGCGCATTCGGGCGAATTGCCCTGTGCCTTTGTCGAGCTTGTCGAGGGGGCCTCGGTCACGGCGGAAGAGTTGATGGACTATTGCCAGGTGCATGTGCATGAACGCGCCGCCCGGCCCAAGCATATCGAGATCCTCGGCGAACTGCCGAAAACCGCGGTGGGCAAGGTCTTTAAACCGGACCTGCGCAAGATCGCCATTACCCGCGTTTATGACGCCGCGCTCGGGGAAGCGGGCAGCGCCGCACGGGTCAGCGAGGTCATCGACGACAAGAAACGCGGGCTTGTCGCCCGGCTTGAGAGCAATGGCGCATCCGAAGAAGAGGTTGCCAAGGTTCTTGGTGACTTTACACGCCCGTGGGAATGGGCAAGCTAAGCCGCGCCAACAACCGGTTCGGAGGCGGCCATGGATTACGACACGCTGATTGATGCGCAGACCTGGAAGTTCATCCGGCGCACGCAGGAGATCTATCCGGATGACTCCACATCGCGGACACTCACCGAAGAGCGTGCTGCCTATGATGCGATGTCCGCGGCGTTTCGCGCGCCCCGGCCCGATCTGGTCGAGGTACAGGACATCTCCGCCAATGGTGTACCGGTGCGTATCTATACGGCGGGCGAGCCAACGCGGACGGTGATGTATTTTCACGGCGGAGGCTTTGTGGTCGGCGGACTTGACAGCCATGATGATGTTTGCGCCGAAATCTGTGCACAGACCGGGTATCGGGTGATCTCGGTCGATTACCGACTGGCCCCCGAACACAAGCACCCGGCGGCTTTTGACGATGCCTATGCGGCGAGCTGCTGGGCCGAGGCCGAGTTTTCCGATCCCATTGTCCTCGCCGGGGACAGTGCCGGGGGCAACCTGGCGGCGGCGGTGGCGGGATATGCGCGGGGCCGGCTGGCCAATGTTCTGGGGCAGGTGTTGATCTATCCGGGGCTGGGCGGCGATGTGGATACGGGATCATATATCACACATGCCGAGGCGCCGATGTTGCAACGGTCCTATGTCATCCAATACGCCGGAATTCGCGCAGCGGATGGCAAGGCCCCGATGGGCGATCCGACCTATGCCCCCTTGCATGACAGCGATTTTTCCGGCCTGCCGCGCAGCATCGTGTTTTCTGCTGAATGTGATCCGCTCTGCGACGACGGGCGGGACTATTGCGAGCGTGTCCGCGCCGCCGGGGGCGAGGCGCATTGGATCCGCGAAGCGGGGCTGGTGCATGGATACCTGCGCGCCCGCAACACCGTGGACCGTGCGCGCGACAGTTTCGAGCGGATCGTGCTGGCGATCGAGGCGCTTGGCCAGGATATCTGGCCCTACGACTGACCTATGCGCGGCTCAGCCCAGAAAGGGCGGGGCCAGCATCGTGTCGGGTATCGGCGCGCCCAGCCGCGACAGGATGGTCGGGGCGAGCTGCAACTGGTCGATCACGGTATCCTCTGGGGGCCCGTCAGCGGCTCCGAAATAGTACAGCGCCGCGTCCTGTTGCAAAGGATCGCGCCCGCCGTGATGCCCGCGCGCGTCCTGTCCGTGGTCGGCGGTGACAATCACCTCATACCCCGCCGCCCGCCATTTCGGGATGAACGGAGCCAGCATCTCGTCCATCACGAAACAGGCATGGTCCATCTGGGTGCTGTCGTGAAAGAACCGGTGTCCCATGCTGTCGAGCGTGCAGCTGTGCAGCAATCCGTAGTTCAGCCCGAACCGCAGGCACAGGTTGGTCAACGTGGCAAAAAGATCGATGTCGGACGGCGTCATCTGGTTGTCGCGGCCATAGCCGGTCATGCTGTGAAACCGGCCATGATTGATCGTGTCGCTGGCAGGTTCGTCATATTCGATGTCACGCACGTAATCGAAAGGGTGACGGTTGAAGAATTCCGACCAGAACGAATGGGCCACCGCGCCGGTCACGCCATTGGCCGCCCGGACCTGGCTGAAAATGTCAGGCTGAGCCAGGCGGAACACGTTGCCATTGCCAGTACAGCCATGAATCTGCGGGCTGACCCCGGTGTGGATCGAGGCATAGCAGCTGGCCGAGATCGAGGGGAGCACCGCCCGATGGGTCCAGACCCGCGCCTCGCCGGATTGCACCCAGCCTTCGAGATTGCCGAACAGCCGCCGCCAATTGCGATGGGGGACACCATCAAGAAGGATTAGAAGGAGCTTATTCTGCATCTGCGCTTCCATTCAACGATATGCGAGGACAAGAGCGCAGATGCCCGGCATTGGCAATAACGTCTTGCCCCGCGCGCGGAGGGGCGCAAAAAAAACGGACCCGACAGGCGGGTCCGTTTGTAAGGTCTAGCAAAGATGCGGCTGTCTCAGGCCGCCTTGCGCATCCGGCGTGCCACGCCAAAGAAGGCGAGGCCCCCCAGCAGCAGCGGGAACCCTGCCGGCAGCGGCACGGGCGAAATCGCGTCGCCGGTCACCCGGACGGAGTCGATCATGAAGCCCTCATAGTCGCCGTTGCGGTTGTCGGTCACGTTGGTCCACAGCATGATGTTGAACAGCGTATCGCTCGCATCGGCCAGCGAGATGCTCTCGGAATGGGTCCGGGGATAGGAGTCACCACCGCTGAACACGCGCGTCCAGGCGTTTTCATCCCGGATCGACGGTGCCGGGCTTTCGGCCCAGGACAGGTAGAGGCGATCACTGCTCTCGTTCCGGCTGGACAGGGAACGCCAGGTGAATTCGACTACGACATTCTCATAGCCGGTTGCGTCGATCACCAGGCTGGACGCCGCGGCATCCGGCAACCCGTTCACGGAATCGCGCAGCATCAGCTGGTTGTTGACGATACCGACATCGTTCGAGTTGCGTTCGATTTCGCTCCAGCCATTGCCAACGCGGGTGCTGTTGTTCCGGTTGAAATCGTCTTCGAAAATGGTCGCGGCCGAGGCACTGCCGGCGACGAAGATCGCGGCCATCGCGGCTGCGAGCTTTGATTTAATGGATTTCATTAATCTATCCTTAATCGTTACGGAGTAGGTACATCGCCCGTGAAATAGCGTATTCCCGTGATTGTCGCAAGTAGGCAGAAACTCGCTCATAGGGCGTGTGACGCAAGGTCATGGCGCAAGTCTGGCGGTAAGAGCCATGATTGTACCGCCCGGCCCCCCGAGAGTCGCGAGGCCGCCCGTGGTCAGTTTCCGGCGCTTTCCATCTTGCGGTGGGCGAGAACCTCTTCCAGCCATCCAAGTTTCATCTCGGGCACCGATGACAACAAAAGGTCGGTATAGTCATCGAATGGCGGGCTCAGGACATCGGTTTTCGAGCCATAGCGCTGGACCTTGCCCTGGTACATCACCGCGATGGAATCGGCGATGGCGCGCACCGTGGCGAGATCATGGGTGATGAAGAGATAGGCCACGTCCTCGATCTTTTGCAGGTCGAGCAACAGCTTGAGGATGCCATCCGCCACCAGCGGATCAAGTGCCGATGTCACCTCGTCACAGATGATCATCCTGGGCTTGGCGGCCAGCGCGCGGGCGATGCAGACCCGTTGTTTCTGCCCTCCCGACAGCTCCGCCGGATACCGATCCTGAAAACCCTTGCCCAGTTCGATTTCGTCCAGCAATTCCTGGATGCGCTTTTGTTTCTCTGCTCCCTTGAGGCCGAAATAGAACTCCAGCGGCCGCCCGATGATGGTGCCAACGGTCTGGCGCGGGTTCATCGCCACGTCGGCCATCTGGTAGATCATCTGCAACTCGCGCAAGTCCTCGCGGGTGCGGCCCTCAAAGGCAGGGGACAGGGTGCGCCCGGCAAAATCGATGACCCCGTCGCGCGGCGGCAGCAGCCCGGTGATGACGCGGGCCAGCGTGGATTTTCCCGACCCGCTCTCTCCGACAATGGCGAGGGTCTGGCCGGGATGCAGATCGACGCTGACATTGTGCAGCACGTCGAACTTGGTTCCCGGATAGCGCGCGGTGATGTTCCGGACCGACAACACGGGTTCCGGCGTCGGTTCCTTTTCCACATGCTTGATCGAGCGGACCGAAACCAGCGCCTGGGTGTATTCCTCTTGCGGCGCATTGATGATCTGGTCGGTGGTGCCGTATTCCACTGTATCGCCCATGCGCAGCACCATGATGTGGTCGCTGACCTGCGCCACCACCGCAAGGTCGTGGGTGATATAGAGCGCGGCAACGCCGGTGTCGCGGATAGCCTCCTTGATCGCGGCCAGAACGTCGATCTGGGTGGTCACATCCAGCGCGGTCGTGGGTTCGTCAAACACCACCAGGTCTGGTTCGGGACATAGCGCCAGCGCCGTCATGCAGCGTTGCAATTGCCCGCCCGAGACCTGGTGCGGATAGCGGTTGCCGATGTTCTCGGGATCGGGCAGGCCAAGCTTGGTAAACAGATCGACGGCGCGGGCCTCGGCTTCTTTGCGGGTGAACTTGTTGTGGCGGATCGCCGCCTCGGTCACCTGTTCCATGATCTGCTTGGCCGGGTTGAACGACGCGGCGGCGGACTGGCTGACATAGGTGACTTCGCTGCCGCGCAGGCGGCGCACGTCGCGCAGCCCGCTGCTCAGGATATCTCGGCCATTGACCCAGACCTCGCCGCCGGTGATCTTCACGCCGCCGCGGCCATAGGACATGGTGGCCAGCCCGATGGTCGATTTCCCGGCCCCGGATTCCCCGATCAGCCCCAGAACCTCGCCCGGTTGCAGGTCGAAATCGACACCGTGCACGATCTCGATGTCATGGGGCTTTTCTCCGGGCGGATAGACGGTAGCACCGATCTTGAGGCCGCGGACCTTGACAAGTGGCTCTGACATTATCCGCGCCCTCCTTTGAGGCTGGTGGTGCGGTTGAGCACCCAGTCGGCGACGAGGTTGACCGAGATCGCCAGCGTCGCGATGGCAAAGGCCGGGATCAGCGCGGCGGGGATGCCATAGACGATGCCTTCCTTGTTTTCTTTCACGATCCCGCCCCAGTCGGCCTCGGGCGGCTGAACGCCAAGGCCCAGGAACGAGAGGGTCGAGACAAAGAGCACCATGAAGATAAAGCGCAGCCCCATTTCCGCGACCAGCGGGCTGAGCGCGTTGGGCAGGATTTCGCGGAAGATGATCCAGACGGTTTTCTCGCCCCGCAGGCGGGCGGCCTCGACATAATCCATGACCGTGATATCGACCGCGACGGCGCGGGCCAGGCGATAGACGCGGGTGGCGTCAAGCAGGCCCATCACCAGGATCAGCACCGGGATCGTGACCGGCATGACCGACAGAACCACCAGCGCAAAGATCAGCGTCGGGATCGACATGATGAGATCGACAAAGCGCGACAGCGCCTGATCGACCCATCCGCCGGACACCGCCGCCAGGAACCCGAGGACCGACCCGGTGACAAAGCTCAGGATGGTGGCCATGGTCGCGATGAAGATCGTGGTGCGCCCGCCATAAATCATCCGGCTGAGCAGGTCGCGCCCGATGCTGTCGGTGCCCAGAAGAAATTCGCTTGATGATTGTTCCCAGACATCGCCGACCACTTCGGCCATGCCGTAAGGGGCCAGCAGCGGCGCAAAGATCGCCATGAGGAAATAGAGCGCGGTGAAAAACAGGCCGATGAGTGCCGAGATGGGGATATTCTTCATTTCGGATGCCTCAGACGCGGATTTGACAGGATCGAGACAATATCGGCGAACATGTTGAGCGCGATGTAGACAGCCGCAAAGATCAGGCCACAGGCCTGCACCACGGGCACGTCACGCTTGGACACGTGATCGACCAGGTATTGGCCCATGCCGGGATAGACGAACACCACCTCGATCACCACGACGCCCACCACCAGGTAGGCGAGGTTGAGCATCACCACGTTGACGATCGGAGCGATGGCGTTGGGAAAGGCATGTTTGCGGATCACGTCGAATCCCGAGAGCCCTTTGAGCTCGGCGGTCTCGATGTAGGCGGATTGCATGACATTCAGGATCGCGGCGCGGGTCATGCGCATCATATGCGCCAGCACCACGAGGGTCAGCACCATGACGGGCAGGGCGATGGCGTTCAGCTTCTGGCCCAGCGTCATGGTTTCGTTGATCATCGAGACCGAGGGGAACCAGCCCAGCTTGACCGAGACAAAATACATCAGGACGTAACCGATCAGGAACTCCGGGATCGAGATCGAGGTCAGCGTCACCGCCGAAATAAGCTTGTCCGGCCAGCGGTCGCGATAGCGCACCGAGAGCAGCCCCAGGAAAATCGCCAGCGGCACCGCGATGACAGCGGCCCAGAAGGCAAGGAAAATGGTGTTCTTGAACCGCACGCCAAGGCTTTCGGCGATATCGCGGCCATTGGTGAGGGCGGTGCCCAGATCGCCCTGCATGACCCCGCCTAGCCAGTCGAAATAGCGGGTGATCGCGGGGTCGTTCATCCCGAGTTCCTCGCGCAGGTTGGCGACGGCTTCGGGGGTGGCGGATTGGCCTAGAATGGATTGCGCCACGTCCCCCGGCAAGATCATCGTGCCGGCAAAAATCAGGATCGAGGCAAAGAAGAGGAGGAGCAGGCCCAGCGTCAACCGCTGGGCCACGAGTTTCAGGACCGGGTGCATCTGATCAGGCTTCGACCCAGCATTTGATATTGAACTTGTTGTTCATCATTTCGCCGTTCGGGTCGGCGATCCAGCCGCCGACGGAATTGGAGACGCCGCTGACAAAATCATTGAACATCGGCAGGATCAGGCCGCCCTCGTCCCGCAGCATCACACCCATCTTGGAATAGGTCTCCTTGCGCTTGGCTTCGTCCAGCTCGCCACGCGCCGACATCAGCATGGCGTCGAAATCGTCGCGCTTCCAGCGGGTGTCGTTCCAGTCGGCGGTCGACAGGTAGGCCGTGGAGTACATCTGGTCCTGTACCGGGCGCCCGCCCCAGTAAGAGGCGCAGAAGGGCTGCTTGTTCCAAACTTCGGACCAGTAGCCATCATTGGGTTCGCGCTTGATTTCAAGCGGGATGCCCGCCGCCTGCGCCGATTGCTGGAACAGGGCGGTGGCGTCGACCGCGCCGGGGAAGGCCCCGTCGGCGGTGCGCAGGATGATCGGGCTGCCATCATGGCCCGACGCCTTGTAATGCTCGGCGGCCTTTTCCAGATCGTATTCGCGCTGTGCGATGCTGTCGTCAAACAGCGGATAAGACGCGTTGATCGGGAAATCATTGCCGATGCTGCCATAGCCACGCAGGATCTTGTCGACCATTTCCTGACGGTTGATGGCGTATTTCAAAGCCAGCCGCAGTTCGTTGGCATCAAAGGGCGCAGTGTCCACATGCATGATGAACACGTAGTGGCCACGCCCCGAGGCGCTCTCGACCGAGAGGTTGGGGGCCCGGTTCAGCAGCGAGGCAACCTTGGGGTCGACCCGGTTGATGCCGTGAACCTGCCCCGATTGCAGCGCAGCAGCGCGCGCTGTGGCATCGTTCAGCACCAGCACTTCGCTGAACTCGGCAAAGCCGCGATTGTCGGCGTCCCAGTAATTCGGATTGCGCTTGAAGCCGTGCCGCACGCCGGGTTCGTCGAACTCGATCGTGTAGGGGCCGGTGCCGATCCCCGCTCCGGGATCGTCCATGCCGCCATCGGGTTGGATCATCAGGTGGTAATCCGCCATCAAATAGGGCAGGTCGGCATTGCCGGTGCCAAGCTCGACCACAAAGTTGTCGCCATCGGCGCGCATCGCCTCGATGCCCTTGACGATGCCAAGCGCCCCCGACTGGCTGTCTTCGTTGGAATGGCGCTGCATCGTCTTGAGCACGTCTTCGGCGGTCATCGTCTTGCCGTTGCTGAACTCGATGCCGGGGCGGATTTTGAAGGTCCAGGTCTTGGCATCGGCCGAGGCCTCGACGCTTTCGGCCATGCGGAAATCAAGTGACCCGTCGGGGTTCACGTCGACCAGGGTTTCGCCCCAGTGGCGGATGTTGGACAGCGGAACCTCGGAGGCGGTCAGCGCCGGATCCATCGTGTTGGTGCTTTCGCCGCCGGACGAGCCGAGCTTGATCGTGCCGCCCCGTACCGGCTCAGCCGCGCGTGCCGCGCCGGAATAGATCGAGGTTGCGACCACGGCGCTCACGCCAAGGGCCGCGGCCTTGCCCATGAATTCGCGGCGGGTCATCTTCCCGGCCGTCACGCGGCTGGCCATGTAGTCGAGTTCGTTGTTCATTTGGAGCTCCCGTTGATATCGCGCTTGCCGCGCGGCTTTATTGATTGATGAGTCAAGGTTTGCGCATTTCAGGCCGGCTCGCAAGGGGAGAAGTCCTTTCGTTCCCCCGCATGGTCAAAGCAGATCGCGGTCCACAGTGTCGCTCAGGTCTCGTTCCAGTACAAGGGTATCATTTTCAAAGGCTTGCAGGTTTGCCTTCAGGTGAAACTGCGTGGCGTCCGACCACATCTCGCAGCTTGTTTCGGTACGAAGTCGAATACCGTCGCGTTCCAGCTCATCGGTCCAGTGACATCGGCCCCGTGCCGATAGCGGATCGTCAGGATGGATCGACCAGCGTTCGCGGGCAATTGATCCGGCGATCAACCCATGGCCCGCATCACGTACCTTGCCGAAATCGTCCTCGATCACCAGATGCACCTCGCCGGTGGTCAGGTCGGTCTCCTGGCGGCGGACATGCGCCTGGGGGCGCAGCTCTTCGGTCTGCCACGGGGCATCCGCCTCGGGGGGCGGGAACTGCCATTCATCTGACTTCGCCCTGCCGCGCACCGGCAAGTCCAGCGCGCCCCGTGTCAGGCTCAGGGTTGTGCGTGCGGGGCTTGGCCAGATCAGCGGCCAGTAGGCGCTTGACACCGCCACGCGCAACCGGTGCCCCTTGGGGACGCGATATGCGATATGGTCCAGCGACAGGTTGATGTCCACGGCGTTGCCCGGGGTGAGCGGGGCCGGGTGTTCCGATCCGTCGCGATGGCAAAGATTGAGCACGCCATAGGTGATCCGGGTGCTGGCCCCGTCCGGGTGGACATGGTTCAGGCGGACCGCGATCTGCGCCTGCGGGCGGTCGGCGCTCAGCGTCAGGCGCAGCGATGGCGCGCCGACGATATCCATGTCAGCCTCCAGCGGGCGGCTGTCGAAACAGGCCGACAGCGCATCGTCTGCGCGCTGATCTCCGGGCAGTTCGGGGCCCAGCCAGATGGCGCAATATTCGCCCGCGCCCGCGCCACAATGCTGTGGCGAGGAGACGGTTGCGGACAGGCCGCCGCCGCTGTCGCGCAGGCCGGTATCGCTCAGGTGCAGCGTCTTGATCGGCAGGTGTGACGTGGCATGGCCGGTTTCGGTTATCCAGCGTCCGGGGCGTTCGGTGTACCAGGTGGCCGGACGCACCCCGTCCATCAGGTAGGCGCGATAGTCGGGATCGTGCTCGACCCCCGTGTCCGACTGCCCAAGCCAGCGATCCCACCAGCGCAGCGCCTCTTGCAGGAAGCCGATCCGGGGTTCGGGCACCGCGAAATGCGGGTATTTGTGGACCCAGGGGCCGATGATACCCTTGCTGCCCGGCACGTTCTCGACCAGCTGCGGCACCGCGTTCTTGTAGGCATCGCCCCAGCCCCCGACGGCGAGCACCGGCGCCCCGATCGCGCCGAAGTCCTCGCCGACCGAGCCGTGTTTCCAGTAATCGTCGCGCCGCTGGTGACGCAGCCAGTGGGAGGGCAGGAACGGTTCGTTTTCCAGCCGCTCCAGCCACATCTCCCGCCAGTTGTCGCGCAGTGCCGGATCGGGCGCACGGCTGGAATAGGACCACATCGTCGCGCCCCAGCCGAGGTTTTCGTTGAGCAGACAGCCACCCTTGTAATGGATGTCATCCGCGAATCTGTCGACGGTCGAGCACAGGGTGATGATCGCCCTGAGGGGTTCCGGTTGCAGGGCGGCAACCTGAAGTGCATTGAAACCGCCCCAGCTGATCCCCATCATGCCGACGCTGCCGGAGCACCAGCCCTGATCGGCGAGCCAGCGGATCACCTCGACCGCATCCGAGAGCTCCTGGGGCGTGTATTCGTCCGACATCAACCCGTCGCTGTCGCCATTGCCGCGAATGTCCACGCGGATACAGGCATAGCCGCGCCGGGCAAACCACGGGTGGGTCAGGGAATCGCGCGCACAGGTGCCGTCGCGTTTGCGATAGGGCAGGTATTCAAGGATCGCCGGCACCGGGTTGCGCAGCGCGTCCACCGGTCGCCAGACCCGCGCCGAGAGCCGGCAGCCATCCGATAGCGTAATCCCCATGTCGGGGAGTTCCTCGATCTCGCGCAGGTGGTTGGCGGGCGGCGTCATCGTGGCATCAGGCGCGCACCGCGATCAACAGGTCCATGACATTTGTTCCGGTGGGGCCGGTGGTGAACAGCGCGTCGTGGCGCTCAAGAAAGCTGCCGCTATCCGCGGCCCGCAGCGCCTTTTCCCCCTCCGCGCGCCAGGTTTTCCCGTCGACCACACCACCGGCGGCGTCGGTGGGGCCGTCGCTGCCATCGGTGCCGCCGACAATCACCGTCAGCCCGTCGATACCGGCGATTTCCCGGGCGAGTTCAAGGGCCAGTGCCTGGTTGCGCCCGCCGCGACCGGGATTGGCGGGCAGAACCACGGTGGGTTCGCCGCCAAGCACCAGGGCCCCGCGTGGCATGTCGCGCAGCCGCAGCCCGATCTGGCGCGCCAGCGTGGGCAGATCGTCATGCAGGGCTTCGGAATTGTCCAGCACCGGCAATCCCAACGTGACGGCGGCGGCACAGGCGGCCTCGCGGGCGATGGTGTTGCTGGCGATGATCTGGCAGTTGCAATCGAATTCGCAGGGATGCGGTGGTGCGCCGATGCCCGAGCCGATGACCGAAAGATCATCCCCCGGCACATCGGAAATTGCCAGAACCCGCGCGGATTTTCCCGAGAACCCGGCCAGCAGGCCGCCGCCCTTGATGCGCGAAATCCTGCGCCGCTCGGCATTCATGGCGGTGATGTCCAGCCCCTCGGACAGGAGCCGGGCGTTCAGTGCCTGAAGATCGGCCAGCGTCTTGCCCTGGACCGGGTCTTCGGCCAGCGACGAGGCGCCGCCAGAAACCAGCAGCAGCAGGGTCGAGCCCGGTTTCATGCCCTGCACACAGGTGCGCAGGGCACGGCCCGCCGCAAGGCTGCGAGAATCCGGCACGGGGTGTGAGGATTCGATGACATGCACGTCCTCGGGCACGTCTTCGGCGTGACCGTCCTTGGTAACGACCAGCGCCGGCAACGGTCCGAAATGATCCAGCGCGGCGCGCGCCATGTCACCGGCGGCCTTGCCCACGGCAATCACCTGGTCGGGAGGGGCCTGATCGCTGGCTGCCAGCGCGGTGCGCGTGGCCTGGTATCCGCCAACAGCGTCAACGCCGGCCCGCCAGATCTTGATCGCTCGGGTGTCCATTCAACTCTCCATCCAGATGGTCACGGGGCCGTCATTGACCAGCGCTACTGCCATGTCCGCCCCAAATTCGCCGGTTGCAACCGGGATATCCTGTGCTGCCAGTGCGTCGGCAAACAACTGGTACAGCCGCGCGCCATCCCGTGGCGGGGCGGCGGCGGAAAAGCCGGGGCGATTGCCGCGCGACGTATCCGCGGCCAGCGTGAACTGGCTGACCACGAGGGCGCTGCCGCCGGTATCGAGAAGCGAGCGGTTCATCTTGCCCGCATCATCCCGGAAAATGCGCAGTTTGGGTATCCGTTTGGCGAGCTTTTTCGCGGCGCTGTCATCGTCGCCCTGCATCGCACAGACCAGGATGAGCAGGCCGGGGCCGATCTCGCCGATCATCCGGTCGTTAACCGTCACGCTGGCCGAACCGACCCGTTGGATCAGCGCGCGCATCAGTCCGCGCCGCGCCAGTCGACGATCTCGGAAACCGGTGCACGTCGGGTGCGAAACCCGTTGGCCGCATGGTCGGTGTCGGCATAGCCAAAGGAGATCCCGCACAGGATCAGCCGGTCCTCGGGTATCTCGAAATGCCGGTGCAGGAACGGGCCATAAGAGGCAACAGCCGCCTGCGCGATGCTGGCAACGCCATGTGCCTCTGCGGCGATGGTAAAGGCGGTGACAAAGCCGCCGCAATCCATCGCGCCATAGGGGCCAAGCTCGGCCGGGCTGGACAGGATGGCGCAATGGGGGGCACCGAACAGGGTGAAGTTTTCCATCATCTGCCGGGCGGAACCGGCCCGGTCGCCCTTTTCGACTCCGACCGCCTCGTAAAGCTGCCAGCCACAGGTGCGGCGGCGCTCCTGGTAGACTCCGGTATACCGGCTCGGCCAGTCGAGATCCGGGGCGGGGGCGGCGTCTTTTGCTTCCTGGTGCAGGGCGGCGCGAAACCGGTCGGTTTCCGCGCCGCTGGTCACGGTCAGCTGCCAGGGTTGCGCATTGCACCAGGAAGGCGCCCGGCGCGCGGTGGCGATGATCTCTTCTATGGTATTGCGGGGCACCGGATCGGGGCGGAACGCCCGGCAGGAATGGCGGGCGATGAACAGGGCGTCCAGGTCGGAAGGGGTCATAGGCGGGTCCCGGAGTGATTTGCCGCGCAGGATGACAATGGCGCGGCCAATCCGCAAGGGGCGTTCGGGCCGCTATTGGCCAGTGGCCGCCAGATACCCGACCGCCGCCGCCGCCAGCAGCCCCACGAGGACCGCGACCGTGATCTTGACCGCCGAGTAGGGCCGCTCGCCCTGAACGCGCCCAGTCTGGCCGTTGACGACAAAGCGATAGGTCTCGCCGCGATACTTGTAGGCAGCGAGCCAGACCGGCAGCAGGATGTGCTTGAAGGTCACGTCGCTGACATCGGTGGCGATGTCATGGATGCGTTGCTGATCGCCACCGATATCAAAGCGCACGTCGCGTTCGATGACCCGCGCCATGTGCTGCCGGGCCTCGTCATGGCCCTGTTGCAAGGGCACCGAATAGGCTTCGGCGCGGAACCCCGCGAGATATTGCGGCTGATAGGGGGCGAGCGCGGCGAGGTCCCAGGGTTGCAGCGCGTCGGTGAAACGTTTGGGCAGGCTGGTCGAAGCCAGCACCAGCACATCATCGAAAAACCGCGCGACCCGGCCCGAGGCGCGGGACCAGCGTATCTTGGCGACGCGTTTCTGCACCCGCTTGCCATCTTGCACCACGGTGCGGGTGACATAGTGGATCGTGCCGCGCTCGCCCCGATACCGCGAGCGGGTCTGGGCGTCGAAGGTCCAGTAGGGCACATAGATACCCTGCATCCTGCGCCCCTTGCGGGCATAGTCCTTGAGGCCCCCCGGCGCGAACCAGAGCCGTCCCAGCCAGGCGGTCATCGCCGCGTGGGCGCTGCGTTCGTCAAGGACGAAGGGCAGCACGCCACGCGGTTTGATATGGCGGTTGGTGCCGGTATCGGTGACCACCGGGGTGGCGCAGAACGGGCATTCCGCAGCATGGGTGGCGGGATCGAACTCGACCTGTGCCGCGCAGTTGGGGCAACTCAGGACGCGGGTTTCCTCGATCTCGGTTTCGGGCAGGGCCTGGGCCACCGCCGCGTCGAAATCGAGCTCCCGCAGGGTGGTGCCAGACCACGGCCCGTGTTCGATGGCGCGGGTGTCGCCACAATGGTCACAGACCAGCGCATCCGCGGCGGGATCGAACCGGTAGTCCGCGCCGCATTGTTCGCAGGGAAAGCGATGCTCGGTCACGGGGATGTCGGCGCCTGTGTCGGTCACGGGTAATTTCCGCCTCCGGCGGGAGTATTTGTCACAAAGATGAAGGGGCGGATCAGGCGGCGGGGGGCGGTGGCGGCAGGATGGTGAAGAGCTGTGCCAGTTCCTGGACATCCTCGGCGCGTATCCAGCCATCCTGGCCGGCGGTCCAGACATAGGTGTCGCGGGTGAGCGTGCCGTCGCTGACCATCCGGCCCATGCGGGCCTTGGAAAAGGGGCCGGTGGTCTTGCCGGCCTCGGCGATGTGCCAGACATGTTCCGCCGGGGGCGGCGGAGGGGGCGGGGCCACCTGTTGGGGGGCGGCGGCGCGACCCCACGGGCCCTGATTTGCCATCTGCGCGGCCATGGCCATGCCCATTCCGGCGCCAAGCCCGGCCGCCATGCCACCGCCCGCGGGGGAGTTGGCGGCGGCGGTCATGGCCTCGGCCGCGGAATATTGCGTGAATTTTCCGAGGTCGCCGGCGAGGCCCATCGAAGTGCGTTTGTCGAGCGCGGCCTCGACCGCCGGGGGCAGCGAGATGTTTTCGATATAGAGCTCGGGGATCGACATCCCGTAATCCTGCAGCGTGGGCGAGATCGCCGTCGCGATCAGCTTGCCGAGATCGGCGGTATTGGCGGCCATGTCAAGGACAGGGATGCCCGCGCCCGCGATGACGCGCGAGAACTCCTGAACGATGATATTGCGAACCTGGAAGCTGATCTCGTCCATGGTGAATTCGCCGTCGGTGCCGACGATTTCGGTCATGAACCGGGCGGGGTCGGTGATGCGGGCGGCATAGGTGCCATAGGCGCGGATGCGGACCGGGCCGAATTCGGGATCGCGGCAGATGATCGGGTTCTTGGTGCCCCATTTCAGGTCGGTGAAGCGGGTGGTGTTGACGTAGTAGATTTCCGAGACGAAGGGACTCTTGAAGCCGTGATCCCAATGGTTCAGCGTTGTCAGGATCGGCATGTTGTTGGTTTCGAGCATGTAGAGCCCGGGCGTAAACACGTCGGCGAGCTGGCCTTCGTGCACGAAGACCGCGGCTTGCCCTTCGCGCACGGTCAGCTTGGCACCGTATTTGATGGCGTGGCCTTCGCGTTCGAACCGCCAGACCATGGTGTCGCGGCTGTCGTCGACCCAATGGATCACGTCGATGAATTCACCGCTCAGGAAATCGAAGATGCCCATTGTGAGGTTCCTTTCAGATCGGATCTTGTGGTTGCTGGCCCATCAGTTCGCGGGCGATCGCGGTGGTGAGCGGGCGGGCCTGGTCTGCGGTCATGCCCTGTTTCAAGCGCGGGTCGTAGAGCATCTTGAGCAACAGCTCGTCATGGCTGGTCAGGAGCGCGAATTCGTCGTCGTCGTTGAAGATGGACGGGCGGGCATAGGGGCTGTCATTGGACAGGCCCAGCCCCTGGGCGAGCTCTTCGTGGACGCAGGACAGGCGCACCAGGTCAGGGTGTTCGGTCCGGATCAGCGCCACGGCGCGGGTATAGTCATTGGGGTTATGCGCACCGGACACGGCGATCACGAGGCAGTAGTAAGAGCGCGGCAGGTTGGAGAACAGGTCGAGCTCGGCGGGGCCGATGCCGGGAATGACCTGCTGCAGGCGGCGGCGCAGGAAATCGCGGTCATCTTCGCCCACGACAAGCACATGGAAATTCGCGCCATTGCGCACCGGGGCGATGGCATGACCGGTGATCCGCGCCAGCCGCCCGGCATAGTGATCGATCTGCGCCTGATCGCGGCTGCGCTGGTCGGGGGGGACGCTGGCGCCGAACTCGGTGCCGATGCGGACGGGCCCGCTCCAGCGGCTGAGCTGGCCGCTTTGGAGGCGTTGCGCGGGGCTGAGGCCGTCGCCGCTGGAATATTCGTTGTAGAACACGATTTTCTCGAAATTCCGGGCGAGGTCGTCGGCGGAATAGGGCGTATCGGGGCCGCCGCCATCGGTGCGCAGCAAGCCCCGGGTTAGCAGGTCGTTCTGGACCTTGTGGTAATAGCGGGCGAGATCGAGGCTTTGGGCCGAGGGCGCAACGGGCGTGGGGGGAACCACGCGCAGGCTGGCCGGGCGCGGCTGGGGGCTGAGCGAGGATTTCAGACCGATCTCGTCGCACCCTGCCAGCAGCAGGGCGGTGCCAAGGGCCAGAACAGGCCAGAGCCTATGCCACGCCGCCGCCATGCCGCGCCTCAGTTCGGAACCGCGGTGCCGGAATTGTCGCCAATTCCGTCGCGGCGTGCCTTGGCCGCGGCGAGCGTATCGCGCAGTTCGGCCTCCATCTTTTTCAAATCCTCTTCGGCGGCGGCGCGACGGGTCTTGCCTTCGTCCGCAATGGCGAGGCTTTCGTTGATGGTGCCGATCAGGTCGGCATTGGCCTGTTTCACCGCCTCGATGTCAAAGACGCCGCGCTCCATTTCCTGGCGGATCATCTTGTTGCTCTCGCGCAGGTTCGCGGCATTGGCGGTCAGCAGCTCGTTGGTCAGGTCGTTGGCATCGCGCACGGCGGCGGCGGCTTCGGAGCTGCGCTGGATGGTGACGGCCTGTGCCAGCTGGGTTTCCCAGAGCGGCACGGTGTTGACCAGTGTCGAGTTGATCTTGGTCACCAGGCTCTTGTCGTTTTCCTGCACCAGGCGGATCGAGGGCAGCGATTGCATGGTGACCTGCCGGGTCAGCTTGAGGTCATGCACCCGGCGCTCAAGGTCGTCACGGGCGGCCCGCAGGTCGCGCAGTTCCTGCGCGGCCATGACCTGCTGTTCCTGCGGTGCGGCGGCCACGGCGGCTTCTTTCCCGGGGATATCGGTGGCATCAAGCTGTGCCAGCTTGGCCTCGCCGGCGGCGATGTAGAGGGCCAGCTCGTCGTAGAAGCTCAGGGTCTTTTCATAGAGCTTGTCCAGCGACTTGATGTCCTTGAGCAGGGTGTGCTCGTGGCCGAGCAGCTCGTCGGTGACGCGGTCGATCTGTCCCTGAACCTCTTCGAACCGGGCGGTGAACTTGGCAAAGGGCGCAGCACGGCCCAACAGTTTCTCCCACCAGCTGCGCTCGCGGCGCACGTCAAGTTCGCTGATCGAAAAGCCACGGATGGTTGTCACGATGTTGCGCAGGGAATCGCCGGCCGGGCCGACATCCTTGTTGCGCACATCCGCCAGCATCGCCTGGCTGATCTCTTGCAACTCGGCCTGCGCGCCCGAGCCGAAGGCGACGATCGAGTTGGTATCGCTCATGTCGATTTCACCCATCCGCCGGGTGATCTCGGCGCTGGCCGGTGCGTCGGCCTGTTCGAGCGGGACGATTTCCGACGCCGGATCAGGCAGCACCACGGCGGTGATCTCTTCGACCTCGGTCAGGGTTTCCTGCGCCTTCTTGCGGGTTGAGTCGGACATGGGTGGGCTCCTTGTTATGTCACGGGGCGTCGGTGCGGACGCCTTCGCGCTGCAACCTTTCGCGCAGCACTTCGATTTCAACGGTCAGGTCGCTGCGGTCATCCAGCAGCATCTTGCGGGTGCGCGCAGCGAAGTTCTTTTCCAGATCGTCAAGCAGGGCGAGATAATCCCCGCGCGCCTGCGCATCGCGTGTTCGCGCATGGATGTCGGCGTATTTGATCGTCGCATCGCGTGCGCCCTGCAGATAGACCGTCAGGTATTTGCGGGCCGCCGTAAGGTCGCGGGGGTCCTCTTCGACGGTGCGAAACAGGTCGCGCGCGGTGGCCTGAAACTGGTCGACGCGGGCTTCGATCTTGCGGTCCCCGGAGCGGCGGACGGCGTCATTCATCTCGGACAGCCGGCTTTCCGCCTCTTCGATGACACGCGCCACCCGGTCCTGTTGAAAGGTGTCGATGCCTTCCATGCCCTTGTCTTGCAGCGGGTCCAGCCCAAAGGCAAAGCCGTGCAACACGGTGGCGACCCCGCCATAGAGCAGCGGCGCAACAAGACCCGGTTCGGATTTATAGGCGGCCAGCGCGATGCCGCTGCCGGTCAGCACGCTGGCCGCCATCTTGCGGGGAAAGGCCGGGCGTCGCGCAACCTTGCGCGCGTCATAGGCCGCCTGCGCCCGCAGCCCTTCGCGCAACAGCCAGGCGGCGAGCGTCAGTAACCCTGCCGCGACAAGAGCAAGGGCCAGCCCCAACGCGCCATCGTTCAGTGACATGAACACCAGGGGAATCGCCGGGATGAACAGCACGTTGGCGCGCGCGCCGGCGGGGTCCACCCGCGCCCCGTCAAACCGGCCACGGGGATCGGGGGTCTGTTCGCCGGATTGCCCGTCGGGGCTGTACTTGCCGCCATAGCGTTTCGCCATGGTCTAGAGCCCTCCCAGCCATCCGGTGCACACACCGAACATCAAGATGATCAAGACGACATAGGCCGTCTTTTGAAGTCCCGTATGCGACATCTCAAATCCCTGACCGTTCCATGGTTTGGAAGGTAGGTCATGCTTTGGCCGCTTGCTAGGGGGAACTGTGCTCGGTTTGGCTCAGCTCTTGCGATGGGGCGGTTTTTTCCCACGCTTGCGCATCGGGCGGGCGGTGCCGACCGGTGGCGCGGTGTCCAGCCCCAATTGTTCGCGCAACACGCGCCGCTTGAGTTCTTGCACCTCGCCGGGTTTCAGCGTGCCAAGCTGAAACGGGCCGTATGACACCCGGATCAGCCGGTTCACAGTCAGCCCGATATCGGCGATTGCCCGCCGAATTTCGCGGTTCTTGCCCTCGCGAATGGCAATGGTCAGCCAGGCATTGGCGCCCTGCTGGCGGTCCAGTGTCACCTGCATCGGCTGGAATCGCTCGCCTTCGATCACCAGGCCGGCGCGCAAGGGGGCGAAATCCTCGTCCCCGGGGCGGCCGTTGATCCGCACGCGGTACTTGCGCAGCCAACCGGTGCTGGGCAGTTCCAGCTTGCGCTTGATCGCGCCGTCATTGGTCAGGAGCAGCAGGCCCTCGGAATTCAGGTCGAGCCGTCCGACACTCATCACGCGGGGCATGTCGTCGGGCAGTGCGTCGAAAATGGTCTCGCGGCCCTTTTCATCGCTGGTCGTCGTCACCAGCCCCACCGGTTTGTGATAGAGCCACATGCGTTCGGGCTCGGGTTCGGCCAGCGGCTTGCCATCCACCGTGATCCTGTCCTTTGTCGTGACGTTCAGCGCCGGGCTGTCGATTTTGCGGCCGTTCACGGTGACACGGCCGGCCTCGATCATCCGCTCGGCTTCGCGCCGGCTGGCAAGCCCCGCACGGGCCAGGACCTTGGCGATCCGGTCGCCGGGTGGGGTGGGTTTGTCGCTCATGCGGGCGGCTTAGCCCATTCCACGCCCTTGCGAAAGCGCGGATTGCGGGGCAGGGTGCGCCATGGTTTTCAGATCGCGGATGACACAGGCCCTTGAACAGGCGCGGCGCGCGGCAGAGCGCGGCGAAGTGCCGGTCGGGGCGGTGATCGTCGCGCCGGATGGCCGGATTGTTGCCGCCGAAGGAAACCGCACGCGCGAGCTGAACGATCCGACGGCCCATGCCGAGGTGCTGGCGATCCGTGCCGCCTGTGCCGCGGCGGGGAGCGAGCGCCTGGTGGGGCATGACCTCTATGTCACGCTGGAGCCGTGTCCGATGTGCGCCGCCGCCATCGCCTTTGCCCGGATCGGGCGGCTGTATTACGGCGCGTCCGACCCCAAGTCAGGCGGTGTCGCCCATGGGGCGCGGGTCTATCAACATGCCCAGACCCATCACGTGCCCGAGGTCTATGACGGGCTGGCCGAGGCGGAATGCGCTGAATTGCTGCGCCGGTTCTTTGCAAACCGACGCAGCGGGGATGCCGTCTCGACCTTGACCTGAAACAGCCAGGGCCCGGTCGAGCTGTCCGGAATCGCTCGCGTCACCCATCAATGCGCGGGAACCGAGCGGCGGACATTGCCATGCCAGTCTTCGCCCGGAATGATCCCGCTGCCGGCGTTCAGACCGGACAGAAAGGTGCCGTTGCCCGCACGGTTCGAGGCCACGAACCCGATCACGGCCGCGATCAGCAGCAGTGAAATCCAGATCCGGCTCGGGGTTGCGCTGCGTCGGTCAAGGCAGTCTGCGGTATGTGTCATGATGATCTCCTATCGTCACGGTATGGGTTGATACCGGGGATATAGATCGGATCGGGACATAATCAAAATGAATGTTATTAGTTTATCCCATCACACATATTGATTCATCCTTGCGCCCCCGGGCGACGGACCGGGGGCGGGCCATGTCACAGCGCGATCGGTTGCAGGACTTGCGGCTCGATCACCTCGACATCGGGCAGGGCCTTGGCCAGCGCATCGGCGGATTGTTCGAGGATGGGAAAGGTGCGGTAGTGGCAGGGGATCAGGGTCTTGAAGTTGAAATAGCGTTTGGCCGCATAGGCGACCTTGGCCATGTCCATGGTAAAATGCCCGCCCGCGGACAGGATGCCGATATCCGGTTTGTAATAATCCGCGAACCATTCCATATCGGCCATGATGTCGGTGTCGCCGCTGATGTAAATCGTGTGCCCTTCGGCGCTCAGCATGTAACCCACCTCCGAGCCGCCGGTGCGCGGGCCGTCTTCGGTGGAAAAGGTCGATGAATGCTGGGCGGTGACCATCGACAAGGTGGCCCCGCCAAGGTCCACCGTGCCGCCCTTGTTGAAGCCGACCGTCTCGATCTTCTCGACTTCGTTCCAATAGCCCATGATGTCATATTGTCCGACCGCCGGGATGTTCAGCTTGCGGCACAGCGACAGGACATCGACCACATGGTCGAAATGCACATGGGTCAGGATGATATGCGTCGCCCCTTTGACGGCGGCTTCGTGCTGCTCTTCGCCCAGCATCGGGTTTCCGGTCAGCCACGGGTCCACGAGCAGGACCAGATCGCCGGTTTCGATGCGAAAGCTGCCATGTCCAAGCCAGATGATGTTCATTGATCTCTCCATTTGCCTGTGCCGACCCTAGCAACTGGCGGAAAGAAATCCAGCACCGGCCAGCCGGTCTGCTCGCGGTTGCGAGGCAGCGCGCCGTACTGGTTGCCGTATGGGTGCGGCCGATCCGTTGTCGTGCCTTGTATCGGCCGGCGGGTCAGAACAGGGGGAAACAGGTTTCAGATGGCGTCGCCAGCACCCGGTGGGGCGGTGTGATCTGCCGATGTCCTGTGAAAGGTCTCAATGGAGCGGGCGATGAGATTCGAACTCACGACCCTAACCTTGGCAAGGTTATGCTCTACCCCTGAGCTACGCCCGCGTCCTTGAGTGAGGCGTGGAATATAAACAACTGAGGGGACCCGCAAGAGGAAAATCGGGGGATTTCGAAAAAAATTTCGAGCCGGTCCGACGGAAGCGCGCTGCCCCTGCGTAACATAGAGGAAATGCACAAGATCAGCGGAAAGGCAGGGCAATGACCTTTGCCGAAAAATGCAGACTCATGGTTCTGGGCGGGGCGATCATTCTGGGGCTGGCCCTTGACGGAGTAGCCGTCGAGGCGATGCAGATGGCCTGTGCCAGCGAGACCGGCGTGACCCTGGGCTGACACGGTCGGCCCCTTCCAACCCGGCGCGTCAGCGGTTAGGCTCGGGCCCTGTGCTGCAGGAGCAGGGCTTGCCGGGGGCAAAGGTGACAATGACCAGGGACGAATTCAACCGGTTCTGTGCGACATTCACCGGCGCAACCCATGTGGTGCAATGGGGCAATTCGGATGTCTGGAAAGTCGGGGGCAAGGTCTTTGCGATCTGCGGCTGGGCCGATGGCGAGGATGCCTTTACCTTCAAGGCTTCGGATATTGCATTCGAGGTGCTGTCGGACATGCCGGGGATCCGTCCGGCCCCGTATCTTGCATCGCGCGGGTTCAAATGGTTGCAGAACTACGCCCAGCCGGGGCTGTCGGATGCGGAATTGCACCGCCATATCTCGGATTCCTACGACATGGTCGTCGCCGGGCTGACCAGGAAAAAGCGCGCTGAACTCGGGGTCTAGCGGGCAGGTTCCTGCCATTCCTTCCGCCGGGGGCAGGGGCGTTGCCTGCGCTAGGTGCGTGCCGCTTCAACCCTGCTGATCGCCAACAGGCGGGAACTGCGGAGGTGTTGCGGGGGCGCATTCCGCAAAATGCGCCCCGCGTTCGATCGTTGCGCGCCGCCGCCCTACTCCACTTCGATGAGCAGGTCTTTTGCGTCGATCTGGCTTGCTGGTGCGACATGCAGGGCCTTGATTGTCGCGTCGCGTTCGGCGTGCAGGCCGGTTTCCATCTTCATGGCTTCGATGGTCAGGAGCAGGTCGCCTTCCTTGACGGTCTGGCCGGCCGAGACCGCGACCGTGGCGACCACACCGGGCATGGGGGCGCCGATGTGGTTGGGGTTGCCTGCCTCGGCCTTGGGACGTTTCTCGGTGGTGGCGGCGATCATCCGGTTGGGCACGCGGATCACGCGTGGCTGGCCGTTGAGTTCAAAGAACACCTTGACCTCGCCCTCGTCATTGGTCTCGCCCACCGCCTGCATGCGGATTTCCAGCGTCTTGCCGGGGTCGATCTCGGCGCTGATCTCGTCGCCCGGCTGCATGCCGTAAAAGAACGTCGTGGTCGGCAGGGTGCGCACCGGGCCATAGCTGCGGTGGCGGCCCATGTAATCCATGAACACCTTGGGATACATCAAATAGCCGCAGAGATCCTCGTCATCGACCTCCTTGCCTTCCAGTTCGGCCGTCACGCTGGCGCGGACCTCGTCCAGGTCGACCGGGGGCAGGTGCTTGCCCGGGCGCTCCATGTTGGGGGCCTCGCCCTTGAGCACCTTGCTGGTGATGACCTCGGGAAAGCCGCCGGGCGGGTGGCCGAGATCGCCGCGCATCATGCCGATGACCGAATCCGGGAAGGAGACGTCGACATCCGGGTCCTCGACATCGGCGCGGGTCAGGCCTTGGCTGACCATCATCAGCGCCATGTCGCCCACCACCTTGGAAGACGGCGTGACCTTGGGGATGTCGCCGAACATCTGGTTCACGTCGGCATAGGTCTGCGCCACCTCGTGCCAGCGTTCCTCGAGCCCGAGCGAGCGCGCCTGGGCCTTGAGGTTGGTGAACTGCCCGCCGGGCATTTCATGCAGGTAGACCTCGGAATTGGGCGCTTGCAGGCCGGATTCAAAGGCGGCGTATTGCGCCCGCACCTGTTCCCAATACTCGCTGATCTCGCGGATCGCGCCCATGTCGAGCCCGGTGTCGCGGCCGGTGCGGCGCAGCGCCTCGACCACCGAGCCCATCGTCGGCTGGCTGGTATTGCCCGACAGCGCATCCATCGCGCAATCCACCGCATCGACCCCGGCCTCGGAGGCGGCGAGGATGGTGGCGCAGCCGACCCCGGCCGTGTCATGTGTGTGGAAATGGATCGGCAGGCCGACCTCTTCCCTGAGCGCCTTGACCAGCGCCTTGGCGGCGGTGGGTTTCAGCAAGCCCCCCATGTCCTTGAGCCCGAGGATATGCGCCCCGGCGTCGCGCAGCTCCTTGCCGGCGGCGACATAGTATTTCAGGTCGTACTTGGCGCGGTCCGGGTCGTTGATGTCGCCGGTGTAACAGATCGACCCCTCGCAGAGCTTGCCCGAGTCAAGCACCGCGTCCATCGCCACGCGCATGTTCTCGACCCAGTTCAGCGCGTCGAACACCCGGAACAGGTCGACCCCGGTTTCCGCCGCCTGGCGCACGAATTTCTGCACCACGTTGTCCGGGTAATTGGTGTATCCCACCCCGTTGCTGCCGCGCAGCAGCATCTGGGTCATCACGTTGGGCATGGCGGCGCGCAGGTCGCGCAGGCGCTGCCAGGGGCATTCCTGCAGGAACCGATAGGCCACGTCAAAGGTTGCCCCGCCCCAGCATTCCACCGAGAACAGCCCCGGCAGGTTGGTGGCATAAGAGGGCGCAACCCGGATCATGTCGATCGAGCGCATCCGGGTGGCCAGAAGCGACTGGTGGCTGTCGCGCATCGTGGTGTCGGTGATCAGCAGCTGCGACTGCGCCTTCATCCAGTCGGCCACCGCCTGCGGCCCTTTTTGCTCGAGCAGATTGCGGGTGCCCATCATCGGCTCGCCGCGCTGCGCCGGGGCGCGGGGCAGGCGCAGGTCGGCGCGCGGGCGCGGCCGGTCCTTGACCTCGGGATGACCGTTCACAGTGATGTCGGCGATATAGGTCAGGACCTTGGTGCCCCGGTCGCGGCGGCGCTTGAACTGGAACAGATCCGGCGTCTCGTCGATGAACTTGGTGGTATAGGTGTTGTCCAGGAATGTCGGGTGCTTGAGCAGGTTCTCGACAAAGGCGATGTTGGTGGATACGCCGCGCACCCGGAATTCGCGCAACGCCCGGTCCATCCGCGCGATCGCCATGTCCGGCGTCGGCGCCCAGGCGGTCACCTTGGTCAGCAGGCTGTCGTAATAGCGGGTGATGACCCCCCCCGCATAGGCGGTGCCGCCATCCAGCCGGATGCCCATGCCGGTGGCCGAGCGGAAGGCGGTGATGCGCCCGTAATCGGGGATGAAATTGTTCTGCGGATCCTCGGTGGTGACGCGGGTCTGCAACGCGTGACCGTTCAGGTTCACATCGTCCTGGGCCGGCTTGCCGGTGGCCTCGGCGATGGTCTTGCCCTCGGCGATCAGGATTTGCGCGCGCACGATGTCGATGCCGGTGACCTCTTCGGTGACCGTGTGCTCGACCTGTACGCGCGGGTTGACCTCGATGAAATAGAACTTGCCATCATTCATATCCATCAGGAACTCGACCGTGCCGGCACATTCGTAATTCACATGCTTGCAGATCTTGTAGCCCAGCTCGCAGATCTCGGCCCGCTGCGCCTCGCTCAGATAGGGCGCGGGCGCGCGTTCCACGACCTTCTGGTTGCGCCGCTGCACCGAGCAGTCACGCTCGTACAGGTGGTACATGCCGCCCTGCTTGTCACCGAGGATCTGCACCTCCACATGGCGGGCGCGGGTGATCATCTTTTCCAGATACCCCTCGCCGTTGCCAAAGGCCGCCTCGGCCTCGCGGCGGCCCTCGCGGACCTTTTCCTCAAGCTCTTCGGGCTTCTGGATGGGGCGCATGCCGCGCCCGCCGCCGCCCCAGGACGCCTTGAGCATCAGGGGATAGCCGATCTCCGCCGCCTCGGCGCGGATCGCCTCCATGTCCTCGCCCAGAACCTCGGTCGCCGGGATCACCGGAACCCCGGCGGCAATCGCCACCTTGCGCGCGCTGGCCTTGTCGCCAAGGGCGCGCATCGTCTCGGCGCGCGGCCCGATAAAGGTGATGCCCGCCGCGTCGCAGGCATCCACGAAATCCGGGTTCTCCGACAACAGCCCATAGCCCGGATGGATTGCATCCGCGCCGCATTCCCGCGCCACGCGGATGATCTCGGGGATCGACAGATAGGCCGCAACCGGACCCATGCCCTCACCGATCCGATAGGCCTCGTCCGCCTTGAACCGGTGCAGCCCGAGCTTGTCCTCCTCCGCATAAACCGCAACCGTCCGTTTTCCCATCTCGTTCGCAGCACGCATCACGCGAATCGCAATCTCCCCACGATTCGCTACCAAGATCTTGTTGAATTCGGGCATTGTGGTCTCCTGCTGCCGTAGCGTTTCGGCGTTTCTAATCAGCTTGTTGCCAGACGTAAACGTCTGCTTAGGTGGTAATCATCCCGTGGCCTGTCTGGCGATTCATTGCCAAGATTCAGCATAGCCGGGGAAGGTCCGTCGGGGGTGGCAAAGTCTGCAGGTCATGGGCCCCGATCTGTCCCATATTGGCCTGCATGTCCCGGGTGAGCAGATCGATCAGATGCGCCGGCCCCGGCGCGCCCAGAGCCGCGAGCGCATAGTGAAAACCGCGCCCCAGCATCACGAAATCGGCCCCGAGGGCCAGGGCGCGCAGGATGTCGAGGCCGCTTTCGATACCGCTGTCAAAGATCAGCGGCAGCGATGTTGCCGCCCGGATGGCGGGCAGGACCTCGATACTGGCAGGCGAACCGTCGAATTGCCGCCCGGCGTGGTTGGACACCCAGAGCGCGTCGACCCCGACCTGTTCCAGTGGCGCGGCATCTCCGGGGCGCAGGATTCCCTTGATCAGGAACGGCCCGTCCCAATTGTCACGCAGCCATCTGACATAGTCCATGTCCGGCGAGGTGCGCAGCAGATAGCCGATATGCGCGGTGGGGGGCAGGTTGGCCTGCGCGCCGGCGATGTATTTGTCGAGCGTGCGCATGCGCGGCATTCCCTTGCGCGCCATTCCCATTGCCCAGCCTGGACGCAAGCAGACCTGTGCCATCAGCCGGGGTGTCAGGCGCGGCGGGTGGGTCAGCCCCGAACGGGTCTGGCGTTCGCGTCGCGACGCCACCGGAACATCCACCGTCAGCACCAGAGTGCCAAACCCCGCGTCCCGCGCGCGCTTGAGCAGGTCGCGCCGAATCTCGCCATCCTTGGGCGGGTAGAGTTGGAACCATGCGTGCTCGCCAAGATGCGGGGCGACATCCTCGGGGCTGGCGCTGGCCACGGTCGAAAGGCAATAGGGTACCCCCGCGCGCGCCGCCGCCCGCGCAAGCAGGGCCTCGGCATCGGGCCAGACCATGCCGGACATGCCGATGGGCGAGATGCCGAAGGGCTGAGGATAGGGCTGGCCGAGCAAGGTGGTGCGCACGTCCGGTTCAATCGGACCGTGCAGGATCGATGGCGTGAACCCGATCCGGTCAAGTGCAGCGCGGTTGCGGGACTTGGTGGCCTCGGTGCCGGTGCCGCTGTCCAGAAAATCCCAGACAAATCGTGGCAGGCGTCGCTGGGCGCGCCATTTCAGGTCGATCAGGCCGGGATAGCTGCTGTGCAAATCCATACCGTCTTTTCCTTTGTGCCGCGCCGCAGCGCAAGCGTTAACAGCGCCCGGACTGGATGGAAATGCGGTTTCGTGCTATGGTTGTCGAGTTTTTATGAGCTATTTGTTTGGAGTTTCCGATGACCATTGAAACCGCAATTCGCGTTTGCGCGTCCTCGTCCGTCACGGCCACCGCCGCATTTTCCGCATGGCAAGCCGTTGAAACGAAACTGGAAAAAATCGGGGTCAACACGGACCGGCGGCGCGCCAGCCTGATCGGGCAATGCGCCCATGAAAGCGCGCGGTTCAGGACGCGGTTTGAAAACCTCAACTATTCCGCCGCCGGGCTGTGGAAGATCTTTCGCCGCCATTTCGTCTCCCAGGCCGAGACCAACTCCTTTGCCCGTCAACCGGAGAAGATTGCCAACCGGGTCTATGCCAACCGCATGGGCAATGGAAACGCGGCTTCGGGGGAGGGCTGGCGCTATCGGGGGCGCGGCTTTCTGCAACTGACCGGCAAGGACAACTATACCCGCTACGGCGCGGCGATCGGCGAGGATCTGGTGGCCAACCCCGACCGCGCGGCGGATCCGGATATTTGCTGGCTGATCGCGGCGGAGTATTTCGCGCGGACGCGGCGGTCGGGGCGGAACCTGCTGGAGTGGTCCGACGTTCCCGACATCGTCATGGTCAGCAAGGGGGTCAATGGCGGCACCCACGGGCTGGCGGATCGCGAGGTGCTGACCGGCAAGGCCCATGCAGAGCTGACCGGGGATGCCAGCACCGCCGAATGGCAGGCGCTGCTGTTGAACGCAGGGTTCAATCCGGGGCCGATCGACGGGTTGTTCGGGGCCAAGACCAAGGCCGCCCAAGAGGCCGCCGAGGCCCATTTCGGGGTAAGCGGCGAGGCGCTGCTCGCGGTTCTGCGCGGCATCGATTAAGCCGGGAACAAGCCGCGAACATCCCTTTTCCTGCCCGGCGGCATGGTCTACATTGCCCGCATGAGCAGTTTTGACGATATCGACGCCTTTGAGGGCGGATCGCTTTCGGCCCGCGCCATGGCCGCGCGTCCGCAACCCTATCTTGACGGGCTGAACCCGGCACAACGCGCGGCGGTCGAGCAATTGCAGGGTCCGGTGCTGATGCTGGCCGGGGCGGGCACAGGCAAGACCAAGGCGCTGACCGCGCGGATCGTGCACCTGATGAACACGGGCGCGGCCCGTCCGAACGAGATTCTGGCGGTGACCTTTACCAACAAGGCCGCGCGCGAGATGAAGACGCGCGTGGGCGGGATGCTGGGCCAGTCGATCGAGGGGATGCCGTGGCTGGGCACTTTTCACTCGATCTGTGTCAAGCTGCTGCGCCGTCATGCGGAGCTGGCCGGGCTGAAATCGAATTTCACCATCCTGGATACCGACGACCAGATCCGGCTGATGAAACAACTGATTTCCGCCGCCGGAATAGACGACAAACGCTGGCCCGCGCGGCAATTGGCGGGGATCATCGATGACTGGAAAAACCGCGCCCTGACCCCGGCCAGGGTGCCGGCGGCGGATGCGGGCGCCTATAATCATCGGGGCGTTGAACTCTATGCACAATACCAGGCGCGGCTCAAAGAGTTGAACGCCGTCGATTTCGGCGATCTGCTGTTGCACATGGTGACGATCTTTCAGACCCATAGCGACGTGCTCGAACAATACCAGCGCTGGTTCCGCTACATCCTCGTGGACGAGTACCAGGATACCAACGTGGCACAGTACATGTGGCTGCGGCTGCTGGCGGCGTCGCATCGCAACATCTGCTGTGTCGGGGATGACGACCAGTCGATCTATGGTTGGCGCGGCGCCGAGGTGGGCAATATCCTGCGGTTCGAAAAGGATTTTCCCGGTGCGCATGTGGTGCGGCTCGAGCAGAACTATCGTTCGACCCCGCATATCCTCGCGGCGGCCTCGGGCGTCATCCGCGGCAACGAGGGGCGGCTGGGCAAGGAATTGTGGACCGAGGCCGACGATGGCGAAAAGGTCCGGCTGATCGGTCATTGGGATGGCGAGGAAGAGGCTCGCTGGATCGGCGAGGAAATCGAGGCGATGCAGCGTGGCGCCCGCGGAATGCGACCTTTCGGGCTGGACGAAATGGCAATTCTGGTGCGCGCCAGCCACCAGATGCGCGCCTTTGAAGACCGCTTCCTGACCATCGGTCTGCCCTATCGGGTGATCGGTGGGCCGCGATTCTACGAGCGGATGGAGATCCGCGATGCCATGGCCTATTTCCGCGTTGTGGTCAGCCCCGAAGACGATCTGGCGTTCGAGCGGATCGTCAACACGCCCAAGCGTGGCCTCGGTGACAAGGCGCAGCAGACCATCCAGACCACCGCGCGGGCCAATGGCGTGCCGCTTGTCGAAGGTGCGCGGCTGGCGGTGCAGGGCGGGCTGATCAAGGGCAAGGGGGGCGCGGCTCTGGCGGCGCTGGTCGACGGCATCGCACGCTGGGGCCGTATGGCGGGTGACGCGGGGATGACCCATATGGAACTGGCCGAGATCATCCTGGATGAAAGCGGCTATACCGCCCATTGGCAGAACGACAAGACACCCGAGGCACCGGGACGGCTGGAAAACCTCAAGGAGCTGGTCAAGGCACTGGAAGGGTTTGAAAATCTTCAAGGGTTTCTGGAACATGTCAGCCTGATCATGGACAATGAAAAGGACGATGCCGGCGAAAAGGTCAGCATCATGACCCTGCACGCGGCCAAGGGGCTGGAGTTTCCCGCCGTGTTCCTGCCCGGTTGGGAAGACGGGCTGTTCCCGTCACAGCGCAGCATGGATGAAAGTGGTTTGAAGGGGCTCGAGGAAGAGCGCAGGCTGGCCTATGTGGGCATCACCCGCGCCGAGGAACTGTGCACGATCTCCTTTGCCGGCAACCGGCGCGTGTTCGGGCAATGGCAGTCACAGATGCCGTCGCGCTTCATCGACGAGCTGCCCGAGGAACATGTCGAGGTGCTGACCCCGCCGGGGCTGTATGGCGGCGGCTATGGCGCGGCGGGCATGGGGCAATCTGACATCTCGGAGCGGGTGGCCAGGGCGGATGGCTATAACTCGCCGGGCTGGAAGCGCTTGCAGGCGCGCTCGGGCGAGCGCGGGTTGTCGCAGCCAAAGGAAAGCCGCAACACGGTGATCGACCTGAACGCGGTGAGCAGTTTCACCATCGGCGAGCGGGTTTTTCACCAGAAATTCGGCTATGGCGCGGTGACCGGAATCGAAGGCGACAAGCTTGAGATCGAGTTCGAAAAGGCGGGGCCGAAAAAGGTGGTGGCCCGCTTTGTCAGCGCCAGCGACGATATCCCGTTCTGAGGCGGTACCCGCTCACAGGATCGGGCCGACGGTGGCCACCGCGTTGTTCCAGATGCGCCGCGGACGGCTCCAGCCATCGACATCTGCAAGGGTCACAAGATCGGAGTCGGCGATATAGTCGACCTGCCGCGCGGTGATATCGGCGGTCATCGCGCGATCACACAGCAGCAGGTTGTTCTCGAAATTCAGATCAAAGCTGCGCAGGTCGAGATTGGACGATCCGATCAGGCTGACCTCGTCATCGATGGTCAGGGTCTTGGCATGCAGCAGCCCGGCCCGGAATTCGTGAACCACCACCCCGGCTTCGAGCAGGTTGCGATAGCTGGAATGGCTGGCGGCGGCGACGATCCACGAGTCGTTCTGTTTCGGAAAGATCATCGTTACGGCCACCCCGCGAAAGGCAGCGGCGCAGATTGCTTCGAGGACGATGGCGTTGGGCACGAAATAGGGGGTCGAAATGGTGACACGCCTCCGAGCGCCGTTCATCAATGCCGAGAACAGGTGCGGCGTGGCCCGCCTGCGTTCGGTGGGACCGTCACCCATGATCTGCGCGATGCAACCGGGATCGTGCCGCTCCGGAGACAGCCGGAAATCGGCAAGTGATCCACCGGAATGGGCGATCCAGTCTGCGGCAAAGAGCAGTTGGTTCTGTGCCACGACCGGGCCTTCGATGCGCAGCATGATGTCGACCCACGGGGCATAGCGCGCCTTGACCCGGAATTCGGGGTCGGCGCAATTCTGGCTGCCGCAATAGGTGATCTTTCCGTCAATCACCGTGATCTTGCGATGATTGCGCAGGTCGAGCCGGCTCTTGAGAATCGTCGCGATCGGGTTGTTGATCGGCAGCGCCACCGAGACTTCGACACCGGCGGCGCGCATTTCCGCCCAGAGCGCGGATTTCACCAGAACCCGCGAGCCCAGACCATCGGCCATCGCCCGGCAGGTCACGCCGCGCCGCGCCGCGCGGATCAGCGCATGGGCGGTATTGGTGCCGGTCTCGTCATCAAGCCAGATGTAATACAGCACATGCACCTGGTGCCGGGCCGCGTCGATATCTTCGATCAGCCGGTCCCGCGCGGTTTGGGCGTCGGGCATGAGCTCGACCGCGTTACCCGAGACCGGCGCAAAGCCGTTGATCGAATGGCTATAGGAAAAGGCGGGAACAAAGCGATCGGGAATCTGATCGCTGGGATCGTGTTCGCCGGGTTGCAGATCACGCCCGGCGGCGTGAATTTTCTTGCTGACCGCGGCAATCCGTTTGCTGGCGGTATGTCCCAGATCGACCTCGCCGAACAGGAAATAGAGCACCGAGCCAAAGGCCGGCAGGACGCTGATCACCATGAACCAGGCCAGGCGCGTAGTCGCGGCGAGATCCTCGCGCAGCAGGATACGGATGCTGAACGAGACGACGATCAGGACATGGAGCCACAGGGCAAGCATCGAAGCGGTCTCTTCGTCAGGACAGGGGTGCGGTTCATCGCCAGCAGAAATGATTTGCTGCAGATTGGCAACGGGTGCCTTGGCCTGATTGCGGTTCGGGATGTTACGCGAGGGAGAGAAGATGCGGCGACACCAGGGAGGAGGAGAGGTGCCGCCGCACTCTTGCAACACCAGGGCGCAGGGAGGAGGAGAGCGCCCGGTGTATGGGGTCCGGTCTGTAGGACCGGTATGAGAGGCGCGGCGACACCAGGGAGGAGGAGAGGTGCCGCCGCACTCTTGCAACACCAAGGCGCAGGGAGGAGGAGAGCGCCCGGTGTATGGGGTCCGGTCCGTAGGACCGGTAGAAAGATGCGACGACACCAGGGAGGAGGAGGGGTGCCGCCGCTAGAAACAGACTCTCCAGGGAGGAGGAGAGGAGGGTCTGAATCCGGTTAACTGGTTTGACCCTGCGGTCAGCGTGCCTCGTAGGCCGCCTGGTGCGCGACGCGCCGGAGCATCGAGCGGTGCAGACCCAGATCCGCGAGTTCGCGATCGGAGAGGGCCGACAGTTCGTTCAGGGTCTCGCGGTAGACGCGATAGTTCTGAAAGCGTGTCTTGAGTCCCTGCAGCCAGTCAGCTGCAACCGGGGCGCTGTTTGATTTCTTCAGTGCAAGTGTGCTCATTGTTCTTTACCTCAGATGCGCCAGCGTTTGTTAGCGCTTCAACTTGACACCAAGATAGGCGAATGCTGCAGATGCACAATAGAAGTCTGAACAATGCTGCTATGCAGCAATTGCATGGGGTAAATGTATGTTTTACGGGCACTTGCGCCGAATTTGCCCAGAATGCGGGCGAATTTGCCGTCTTGGGTGGCGATCGTTCTGTCAGCGTAAACAATAGTCGGGGAGTCACCTTATGAAGTTGACGCAAGGTCATGTAAAAGAAGCACTTTCCACTCTGATTCTGCCAGATGGCGGTGATCTCGTGAGTCGCGACATGGTGCGGGCGATCTCGATCGAGGGCGGCGCGGTGCGTTTCGTGATCGAGGCCCCGTCGCCAGCGATCGCGCAGCAGATGGAGCCGCTGCGCCGGGCCGCCGAGGCCGCCGTGCTGGCGGTGGAAGGCGTCGAGAGCGTGTCGGTGGCCTTGACCGCCCACGCGGCGCCCGCACCCGCCGCACCAAGTCTCAAGATCGGGGGGCATCCCAAGCCGCAGGACGGTCCAATCCGACCTGGCGGGGTGGACCGGATCATCGCAATCGCGTCGGGCAAGGGCGGCGTGGGCAAATCCACCGTTTCCTCGAATCTCGCCGTGGCGCTGGCGCGGGCGGGGCGTCGGGTCGGGCTGCTCGATGCCGATATATACGGTCCCAGCCAGCCGCGCATGATGGGGGCCTCGGGCAGGCCCGCCTCGCCTGATGGCAAGACCATCATCCCGTTGCGGGCCCATGGGGTCACGCTGATGTCGATCGGGTTCATGGTCGAGGAGGGCAAAGCAGTTGTCTGGCGCGGGCCGATGTTGATGGGGGCACTGCAACAGATGCTGGGCCAGGTGGAATGGGGCGCGCTCGATGTGCTGATTGTCGATCTGCCACCGGGCACCGGGGATGTACAGCTTACGCTTTGCACCAAGTCGCAATTGACCGGGGCCATCGTGGTCAGCACACCGCAGGACGTGGCATTGCTGGATGCGCGCAAGGCGCTGGACATGTTTGCCACGCTCAAGACGCCGGTGCTGGGGATGATCGAGAACATGTCGGGCTTTGTCTGCCCGGATTGCGGCTCTGAACACCGGATATTCGGTCGTGGCGGGGTGGCCACCGAAGCGGAGAAGCTGGGTGTTCCGTTGTTGGGGGCGTTGCCCATCGACCTTGAAACCCGTCTCGCGGGGGATGCGGGCACGCCCGTCGCGGCGGGTGAAGGTCCGGCGGCGGATGCCTATGCCCGGATGGCGCGGCGTCTTGTTGATGGCGGCATGGCCTGAGCCAACCCGCATTGCGTCTGCCCGGAACGGTGCCGATTGGGCGCGCCCATATTCCACTGTCTATATATATAGTGTGACATATGTATAGTCCGGCGCTGCCTGTGCCCGCGCGCGCAATTCGGCCGGGGTACTCCGGTCTGGGAAATCATGGGACGCCCTGGCAATGCGGGCGAAATGACTCGAATCAAGCGGGACATTTCCCATGTGCCGCTGTGGATTTTCCAGTGGAAATCAGAACTTAACATGAACATCCGAGTCGGGAATGCCACATGTGGGAAATATTTCGGGAAATCGTGGGAAATTTTTCAAGTGGTTCGATTTTACTACATGTTGTGGTTGCTCCCTAATGGTGCTCAATTTGTGACAAAAATTCCACAGATTATGTGAATTTCGGGGGTTATCTTGATCAATCGGGCGTTGGCTGCTTAGCGCTTTCCCATAAAAAACTATTGCGTCCCATGAATTCCCGTGCGATCCCTTGGTCATCGGATGAAGAAGACAGCAGGGGCAGCGAACGACCCCGGACCAACGATAAGCAGGTTTCATACAGGCTTCGACTTCATCAGACCAAGAGATCCGGCGCGCAAGCGAGCAGACATCCCCCCAGGTGGCGCGCGCGACTGGACACCCGCTCAGCGGGACGATGGCGGCGGGTTGATCGGTGGCAGCGGATCAACCCGCCGTTTCTCATTCAGGGGGGCGAACGGACGGGCGTCGGGACACGCAAGGAAAGGCAGGGAACTTGGGCCGCAGGTTCAGAGGCGAAGGCCACCACAAGGTGGACACCAAGGGCAGGGTGACGATCCCGGCCTCCTTTCGCCGCGTTCTGGAATCCGGCGATCCCAATTTTCAGCCCGGCGACAATCCCGAGCTCGTGATCGTCTATGGCGATCACCGGCGAAACTACCTGGAATGCTACACGATGGAGGCCATCGACGAGGTCGATGCCAAGATCGACGCGATGCCGCGTGGTTCGATGGAGCGCAAGATGTTGCAGCGCCTGTTCCACGGTCAATCCTTTCCGACCAATGTTGACGAGACCGGGCGCCTGGTTCTGCCCGCCAAGCTGCGCAACAAGATCGGGTTGGAGGGTGAGGCGTTTTTCATCGCTGCCGGCGACACGTTCCAGATATGGAAGCCCGAGACCTATGATACCGAGGAATTGGCCAAGACCGAGGCCTGGCTGGACGATCTTCCCGACGATTTCGATCCCCTTGTCTTCCTGGACGGTGCCGCACCGCCCAGCGATGCCGGGGCTTGAACGGATGTCGGGCGAGGCCAATCCGGAGAGGTCTGATGCGCATATCCCGGTGCTGCTGCGCCCGCTGCTGGCCGCGGTTGCGCCGGTAGGCGGTGTCTGGCTTGACGGGACCTTTGGCGCGGGCGGCTATACACGCGGGCTGCTCGACGCGGGGGCGGCGCGGGTTGTGGCCGTCGATCGCGATCCGCTGGCCTTTGACATGGCGCAGGGCTGGGCCGGGCAATATGGCGACCGGCTGCGCATGCAGCAGGGTGTGTTCTCGCGGATGGACGATTATGCCAGCGACCTGGATGGCGTGGTGCTCGATTTAGGCGTGTCGTCAATGCAGCTGGACCTGGCCGAACGCGGGTTTTCCTTCATGAAAGACGGGCCGCTGGACATGCGCATGTCGCAAACCGGGGCATCGGCGGCGGATCTGGTGAACGAGGCGGGCGAAAGCGTGCTGGCGGACATCCTGTTCCACTATGGCGAGGAACGCGCCAGCCGGCGGATCGCGCGGGCGATCATCCGGGCACGCAGCGACGCGCCGATCACCCGCACACTGCAACTGGCCGAGGTCATCGAAGCCTGCCTGCCGCGCGCCAAGCCCGGCCAATCGCACCCGGCCACCCGCAGCTTCCAGGCGCTGCGCATTGCGGTCAACGAGGAATATGACGAGCTCTATCGCGGCCTCATGGCTGCCGAGCGGGCGCTCCGCCCCGGTGGGCAGCTCGCGGTGGTGAGTTTCCATTCCATCGAGGATCGCATGGTCAAACGGTTCCTCGCCGCGCGTGCCGGACAGGGGGGGCGGGCCAACCGCTATGCGCCCGAAGCCGAACAGGCCCCGCCGCAATTCACGCTCAAGTCGCGCAAGGCCATCGGGCCGGACGAGGTCGAACTTGCCGAGAACCCGCGCGCGCGGTCGGCCAAGCTGCGGGTTGCGATCCGCACCGAGGCCCCCGCCGGCGATGTCGATGCACAGGCCATCGGAACACCACAGCTGAAAGGAGGACGCTGATGCGCAGCATCGCATATGTTCTGGCCGCCCTGGCGGTGTTTGGACTGGCCTTCTGGGCCTATCGGGAAAACTATGCCACCCAGCGGGTTCTGGGTGAAACCCGGCAGTTGCAGCGTGAAATCGGAACGGCCCAGACGCGGCTCAGCGTGCTGCGCGCGGAATGGGCCTATCTGAACCGGCCCAACCGGCTGCGCGAACTGGCGAATATCAATTTCGACCGGCTGGGCCTTTTGCCGCTGCGCCCGGACCAGTTCGGCCGGGTCGACGAGGTGAGCTATCCGTCGGTAGACATGCTGCCGCTGATGAACCCGATCGACATTTCCACGCTGGCCGTGGAGGAGCCGCTATGATCCGCACGCCGCTGCGGCCGCTGGCCCGCATCCTGTCGGCGCGGGCCAAGGGGGAAAACCCCGACGTCATCGAGCGCGAGAACATCCGCCGCCGCCACGAGGAAATGCGCGACCGTACCCGCGCCCGCGCCGAGGGTCGATTGCTGGTTCTGGGCTTTTTCTTTTTCTGCGCTTTCGGCGTGGTTGGCCTGCGCATGGGGTTCCTTGCCACGTCCGAGGCCAAGGAGCCGGTTGCAAGCGGCGGCGATACCACCATTGCCACCCAGCGTGCGGATATCGTCGATCGCAAGGGCCGAATCCTGGCCACCAATTTCGAGACCCATTCGCTCTATGCACAGCCGCCCAACCTGATCGATCCGGTGGCTGCCGCCGAGGGGCTGGCGCGGATTTTCCCCGATCTCGAATCGGACCGGTTGCTCAGGGATTTCACCGGCAAGCGCAAGTTTGTCTGGATCAAGAAAAAGATCAGCCCCGAGCAGAAACAGGCGGTGCATGACCTGGGCGATCCGGGGCTGTTGTTCGGCCCGCGCGAGATGCGGCTGTATCCCAACGGCACGCTTGCGGCGCATGTGCTGGGCGGGGCGAGCTTTGGCAAGGAGGGCGTGAATGCCGCCGAGGTGATCGGCGTTGCCGGGGTCGAAAAGCAGTTCGACGATTACCTGCGCGATCCGTCCAACGGGACGAAACCGTTGCAATTGTCGCTGGACCTGACGGTGCAGGCGGCGGCCGAACGGGTGCTTTATGGCGGCATGAAGCTGATGAATGCGCGCGGGGCCACCTCGATCCTGATGGATGTGCATACGGGCGAAGTGATCTCGGTCGTGTCGCTGCCCGATTTCGACCCCAACGAGCGCCCGCGCCCGCCCACCTCGGGATTTGACCCCTCGGTGAGCCCGCTGTTCAACCGTGCGGTTCAGGGCGTGTACGAGCTTGGCTCGACCTTCAAGATCTTTGCCACCGCCCAGGCGATGGACCTGAACCTGGTTGGTCCGGAAACCATGATCGACATTCGCGGGCCGCTGCGGTGGGGCAAGTTCCGGATTTCGGATTTCCACTACTACGGCAAGGAATTGTCGGTGACCAAGATCATCGAAAAGTCCTCGAATATCGGCACCGCGCGGCTGGCGCAGCAGATCGGCGCTGCGCGCCAGAAACAGTTCATGGGTGCGCTTGGCATGTTGTCGGCGACGCCGTTCGAGGTGGTCGAGGCCAGCGGCGCGGATCCGTTGCTGCCGAAAAACTGGTCCGAACTCAGTGCGATGACGATCTCTTATGGCCATGGCCTCTCGGTCAGCCCGATGCATCTGGCGGCGGGCTATGCGGCGATTGCCAATGGCGGCTTTTACGTAAAGCCCACGATCCTGCGCCAGGACGGGCCGCAATACGGGCCGCGGGTGATGTCCGACCGGGCAGCGGCGGCGTCGCGCTACATGCTGCGCCGGGTGGTGACCGAAGGCACCGCGAGCTTTGGCGAGGTGCCCGGATACGGCGTGGCCGGCAAGACCGGGACCGCCGACAAGCCCAAGCCGCGCGGCGGGTATTACGAAGACAAGGTCATCGCGACCTTTGCCACCCTGTTCCCGGTGCAGGATCCGAAATACGTACTGATCGTCACGCTTGATGAACCGTCCGAGAATTCCGGCAGCAAGCCCCGGCGCACCGCCGGCTGGACTGCGGTGCCTGTCGCGGCCGAGATGATCGGTCGCATCGCACCGCTTCTGGGGGTGCGTCCTGACGTTGAACCGGGGCAATCCGCTGGTATAAGGCTGACTTCAAACTAGCCTTGGGGGCCGGGCATATGAGTACAGCCGAAACACCGCCGGTCAAGTCGCTGAGCCAACTGGCGCTGACCGCGCGCGGCGGGCGTGATCCGCAGATCACCGGCCTCGCCGTGGACAGCCGCGAGGTCAGGGACGGGTTCCTGTTCGCGGCCTTGCCCGGAACCCGCGTGCATGGGGGCGATTTCATCAAATACGCGCTGCGCATGGGGGCGGCGGCGATCCTGACCGATGCCGAAGGGGCGGCGCTGGCCGAGATCGAACTGGCGGCGTCCGACGCGGCGCTGGTGGTGGTCGAGGATCCGCGCCAGACGCTTGCCTTTACCGCCGCGCTCTGGTTCGCGGCACAACCCAGCACCGTCGTCGCGGTGACCGGCACCAACGGCAAGACCTCGGTCGCCACGTTCCTGCGGCAAATCTGGACCGAGCTGGGCCACGCGGCGATCAACCTCGGCACCACCGGGGTGGAAGGGGCATGGACCGCGCCGCTGGCCCATACCACGCCGGAACCGATCACCCTGCACCGCGCCCTGGCGGATGCGGCGACCAATGACATCACCCATGCGGCGATGGAGGCGTCAAGCCACGGGTTGGCGCAGCGCCGCCTGGATGGGGTGCACCTGGCGGCGGCGGGTTTCACCAATTTCACCCAGGATCACCTGGACTATCACGACACGTTCGAAGCCTATTTCGCCGCCAAGGCCGGGTTGTTCCGCCGCGTGCTGCCGGCGGAAGGTGCCGCCGTCATCAACCTTGACGATGACCGGGGGCCGGAAATGCGTGCCATCGCCGCCGCGCGCGGACAGCAGATCGTGACCACGGGCCGGGGGCTGGGGGATATCAACCTGCTGTCGCAGCGGTTTGATTCCACCGGGCAGGACATTCGCTTTACCCATCGCGACAAACCGTATCAGCTGCGCTTGAACCTGATGGGGGGCTTTCAGGCGCAGAACGTGCTTTTGGCCTGTGGCCTTGCGATTGCCTGTGGCGACGCGCCGGGGGATGTGTTTGACACGCTGCCGCGCCTGACCACGGTGCGGGGCCGGATGCAGCTGGCCGCGACCCGTTCGAACGGGGCCACGGTATTCGTGGACTATGCGCATACGCCCGATGCGGTGGCGACCGCGCTGGCGGCGCTGCGTCCCCATGTTCTCGGGCGATTGATCGCCATTGTCGGGGCGGGCGGGGATCGCGACGCGACCAAGCGCCCGTTGATGGGCCGCGCGGCGTCCGAGAACGCCGATCTTGTCATTGTGACCGATGACAACCCGCGCAGCGAAGACCCGGCCCTGATCCGCAAGGCGGTGCTGGAGGGCGCACCGGACGCAACCGAAGTGGGCGACCGTGCCGAGGCGATCCTGCGCGCCATTGACGAGCTGGGGCCGGGCGACGCCCTCCTGATCGCGGGCAAGGGACATGAAACCGGGCAGGTCGTCGGGGATGACGTGTTGCCCTTTGACGATGTGGAACAGGCCAGCGTTGCGGTGGCGGCACTGGACGGGGGGATGGCATGACGCTCTGGACCGCGCAAGAGGCCGCAGAGGCCACCGGGGGACGCGCACAGGGGGATTGGACCGCCGGTGGCGTGTCGATCGATACGCGCAGCCTGCAACCCGGCGACCTGTTCGTGGCGCTCAAGGCCGCGCGCGACGGGCATGATTTTGTCGCACAGGCGCTTGCCGGGGGCGCGGCGGCGGCGCTGGTCACACACAGGCCCGATGGGGTCGCGGCGGATGCGCCGCTGCTCGTCGTGGAAGATGTACAGGATGCGTTGGAGGGGCTGGGCCGCGCGGCACGTGCCCGAACCCGGGCCCACGTGGTTGCGGTGACCGGCAGCGTCGGCAAGACCTCGACCAAGGAAATGCTGGCCCGGATGCTGGGCGATCAGGGGCGGACCCATGCCAGTGTCGCCAGCTACAACAATCATTGGGGTGTGCCGCTGACATTGGCGCGGATGCCGCGTGACACCGAATTCGCGGTGATCGAGATCGGCATGAACCACCCCGGCGAGATCGAACCTCTGGCCCGCATGGCCCGTCCGCATGTGGCGATGATCACCACGGTGGCCGCGGTGCATCTCGAAGCCTTTGCCGACGTGGCGGCAATTGCCGCGGAAAAGGCGGCGATCCTTGACGGGCTTGAGCCGGGAGGCACCGCGATCCTGAATGCCGATATCGACACCGCCGGTATTTTGCGCGCCAAGGCCGAACAGGTGGGGGCCGCGATTGTCGATTTTGGAACCGCTGCGGGCCAGTACCGGCTGCTTGATGTCTCGGTGTCGGGTGACAGGACCATCGCCCGCGCGACGGTTCAGGGCGAACCGGTGCTGTTCAAGATCGCCACCGCGGGACGGCATTTTGCCATGAACGGGCTGGGGGCGCTGGCCGCGACCACTGCGCTTGGCGCGGATGCGGCGCTGGCGGTGCTCAGCCTCGGGCGCTGGAGCCCCTACCAGGGGCGCGGCGTGCGCGAAATTATCAGCATGGACCCGGTCGAGCCGGATCACGACCTGGTCCTGCTGGACGATGCCTATAACGCCAACCCGACATCGGTGGCGGCGGCGCTTGACGTGCTGGCGGCGACCGAAACCGGGCGGGGGCGGCGCATCGCGATCCTGGGCGACATGAAGGAACTGGGCCCGCAGGGGGCGGAAATGCATGCGGCGCTGGCCGATTTGCCGGCAATGGCGCGGATCGACACGGTGCATTGCGTCGGGCCGCTGATGGGCAGTCTGCACGCGGCGCTGCCCGCCGCCAAACGCGGGCGGCACGAAGACACCGCCGCCGCGCTGCTCGCGGTGTTGCGAAAAGTGGTGCATGGGGGCGATGTGGTGCTGGTCAAGGGGTCTCTCAGCATGAAGCTGGGCGAGATCGTTGACGCCATCCGCAAAATGAGTCATGGCGAGCCGGAATTCGCGACACAAGATAATGAGTAGGGGGCGTTGAGATGCTCTATTGGTTGACGGCCTTGTCCGACGGGGGAGATTTTTTCAACCTTTTCCGTTACATCACCTTTCGCGCCGGGGGGGCTTTCCTGACCGCGCTGATCTTTGGCTTCCTGTTTGGCAAGCCGTTGATCGCGGTGCTGCGCAAACGGCAGGGCAAAGGCCAGCCGATCCGCGATGACGGCCCCGAAGGTCACTTTGTCAAGGCCGGGACCCCCACGATGGGCGGGTTGCTGATTGTCGGCGCGCTGATCACCGCCACGCTGCTTTGGGCGCGGCTGGACAATCCGTTTGTCTGGCTGGTCCTGTTCGTGACGATGAGCTTTGCGGCCATTGGCTTTGCCGATGATTATGCCAAGGTCAGCAAACAGAACACCTCGGGCGTGCCCGGCAAATTGCGGCTGCTGCTCGGAATCCTGATCGCGGTGATCGCCTCGTGGTGGGCGGCACAATACCATCCCGAGAACCTGCAAGGACAGCTGGCCCTGCCGGTGTTCAAGGATACGCTGATCAATCTCGGATATTTCTATGTGCCCTTCGGGGTCATCGTGATTGTCGGGGCGGCCAATGCGGTCAACCTGACCGACGGGCTGGACGGTCTGGCGATCATGCCGGTGATGATCGCGGCCTCGACGCTGGGGGTGATTGCCTATGCGGTCGGGCGGGTCGATTTTACCGAATATCTTGACGTTCACTATGTGCCCGGCACCGGCGAGATCCTGATCTTCAGCTCGGCCCTGTTCGGCGGCGGGCTTGGCTTCCTGTGGTACAATGCGCCGCCCGCAGCCGTGTTCATGGGCGATACCGGCTCGCTCGCGCTTGGCGGCGCGCTCGGGGCCATCGCGGTTGCCACCAAGCACGAGCTGGTGCTGGCGGTGGTCGGCGGGCTGTTCGTGGTCGAAGCGCTCAGCGTCATCATCCAGGTGCTGTACTTCAAGAAAACCGGCAAGCGCGTGTTCCTGATGGCGCCGATCCACCACCATTACGAAAAGAAGGGATGGGCGGAGCCCACCATCGTCATCCGGTTCTGGATCATCTCGCTGATCCTTGCGATGATCGGCCTTGCCACGCTCAAGGTGCGCTGATCGGCGGTGCCGTCCGGAGGCGTGACGGGCGTGCAATGACACAGGTGGTTGTTCGGGGAGAAATGCGTGTCGCTTGAGACGCTGGTGCAGGAGTTCGGCTTGCCCGGGATCGTTGTCGGCACCGTGGCCGAAGGCGACACCGTGGCCTTTCTCGGCGGCGTTCTGGCACATCGCGGCCTCTTGCCCTTTGCCGGTGTCGTGCTCGCGGCGGCGCTTGGCGGGTGGCTGATCGACAATGCGATGTTCCTGCTCGGGCGACATGCCGGGCACCGGGCCTTTGTGCAAAAGCAACTCGCGCGCGGCCCGGTCTCGGCCCTGCGCACCCGGATCAAACGGTACCCGGTGACCGCGGTGCTGGGATTTCGGTTCATCTATGGGATGAAGACGGTCGGCGCGATCCTGATCGGGATGACGCCGGTGCCCTGGCCGCGCTTTGCGTTGCTGGACCTGCTGGCCACGCTGATCTGGGCGCTGGTGCTGTGCGGGTTGGGCTTTGGTGTCGGGGGCACCATACGCACGGTGTTCGGGCATGTGGAATTGCACTTGCACCTCGGGCTCGCTGCGGCGATTTTCCTGACCGGGCTGCTGGCGATGGTGCTGGCGCTGCGATGGTGGAACAAGCACAGGAGAGGTCCGCGATGATCCCAGTCACGGGTATGGCCGAGCGGCAGGTTGCGGTTCTGGGGCTCGGGCGATCCGGGCTGAGCGCGGCGCGGGCGCTCCGGGCGGGTGGCGCGACTGCGATCTGTTGGGATGATAACCCGGCAGCGCGCGCCAGGGCCGAGGCCGAGGGGTTCACCTGTCGCGACCTGTCGCGCAACGATGCCTTTGACGACATTGCCACGCTGATTGTCAGCCCCGGCATTCCGCATCTCTATCCCGCGCCGAACCCGGTGGTCGCCGCCGCATTGCGGGCGGGTGTGCCGGTGGACAACGATATCGGGTTGTTCTTTCGCTCCTTTGCGACGCGGGAATGGGACAAGTTCGACAGCCCGCCGCGCGTAGTGGCCGTTACCGGGTCAAACGGGAAATCGACCACCGCCGCGCTGATCCATCATATCCTGACCGAAAGCGGCCGCAGCGCGCAGCTGGCCGGGAATATCGGGCGCGGGGTGCTGGACATCGATCCGCCGGGGGATGGCGAGATCGTGGTGCTGGAGCTGAGCAGTTACCAGACCGATCTGGCGCGGGCACTGACGCCGGATATCGCGGTCTTTACCAACCTGTCGCCGGATCACCTGGATCGCCATGCGGGGCATGGGGGGTATTTCGCCGCCAAGCGCAGGCTGTTTGCCGAGGGCGGGCCGGATCGCGCCGTGGTGGGCGTGGATGAGCCCGAGGGCGAGTTCCTGGCCGGGCAATTGTCCGAAGGGCCCGCCGATGACCGGGTGATCCGAGTGTCGGTGACGCGCAAGCCGACCGGTCCGGGCTGGCAGGTCGCGGCCCGCAAGGGGTTCCTGTCGGAGTTTCGCAAGGGACGGCAGGCGGGCTCGATCGACCTGCGCCAGATCGCGGGCCTGCCGGGGGCGCATAACCATCAGAATGCCTGTGCCGCCTATGCCGCCTGCCGCGCCCTCGGGTTGGCCCCGCGGGTGATCGAACAGGCATTGCACAGCTATCCCGGCCTGCCGCATCGCAGCCAGATCATCGCAGAGGCGGGCGGGGTGACCTATGTGAATGACAGCAAGGCCACCAACGTGGACAGCGCGGCCAAGGCGCTGAGCGCATTCGCGCGGATTCGCTGGATCTGTGGCGGTCTTGAAAAACAGGGCGGTCTGGCCGAACTGAACGCGGCAAGCGGTGCCGTGGTCAAGGCCTATGTGATCGGGCGCGAGGCGGCGAATTTCGCGATGCAGCTGGAGGTGGAAACCGAGATCTGCACCACCATGGCCCAGGCGGTGGAACGCGCCATGGCGGAGGCCGAGCCGGGAGACACGGTGCTGCTGGCGCCGGCGGCGGCGAGTTTCGATCAATATGACAATTTCGAACAGCGCGGCGAGGATTTCACAGCCGAGGTCCGCCAGCGGCTGGCGGATCCGGCCTCGTAGGGTCCCGCGAGAGGGACAGTTGCAATCGCGAGCAGGTAGGCCCTGATCCCATCAGCCGCACGCCACATCTTGTGCCTTGCAATCCCAGGCGCCAAGGCAATCCGCATGTGTTGAATAGCCATGCGCGACAGTTGGTGACGGTCTCTACGAACCGCGAAAACCGCTTCCGGAACGGGCGTGCCTGAGTCGTCGAATATACGTTTGCATTCAATGTTTTAGGAGAGAAACAGACTTTCAGGTCTGATATGGTGCGGTCGAGAAGACTCGAACTTCCACGGGTGTTACCCCACAGCGACCTCAACGCTGCGCGTCTACCAATTCCGCCACGACCGCACGTCAGGGCTGGTGGAGCGGGCTATAGACCAAGCGCAACACCTTGTGAAGAGGCTATTTCATACTTTCTGATCGATTGTCGATCCATGTTCCCCTTCCCTCGTCGGCGGCACCGCGTTAAAGCGGCGGCATGGTGGAATGGATTACATCGGACGGGCTTGTCGATTATGATCAGGCCGTCGACTTCATGGAGCAACGCGCCGCTGGCATTTCTGCGGGGACGGCCGATGAATGCGTTTGGCTGCTCGAGCACCCACCGCTCTACACCGCCGGGACCAGCGCCCGGCCACAGGACCTGACCGACCCCGACCGCTTTCCGGTCTATCCCACCAAACGCGGCGGGCAATATACTTATCACGGCCCGGGTCAGCGCGTGGTCTACGTGATGCTCGACGTGGGCAAGCGGGGCCGCGATGTGCGCCGGTTTGTGCAGCAGCTTGAAACCTGGGTGATCGCGGCGCTTGCCGAGTTCAATGTCACCGGACACATCCGCGATGGGCGTGTCGGCGTCTGGGTTGTCCGCGATGACAAGCCACTGACGGCCAGCGGGTCCAATCCCGAGGACAAGATCGCCGCCATCGGAATCCGCCTGCGCAAATGGATCAGCTTTCACGGCATCTCGATCAATGTCGAACCGGAGCTTGATCATTTCACCGGGATCGTCCCCTGTGGGATCACTGAACACGGTGTCACCAGCTTGGTCGATCTCGGGCATCCTGTCACGATGAACGATGTCGACGTTGCGCTCCGGCGCAGCTTTGACGAGGTTTTCGGGGAATAGGCGGTTGACTGCTGTTGAGGCCGGCCCCCGGGTTTGCCGCGGGCTGACCCGCGCTCAGGCCTTAGTCAGGGGCAGTGGCCTGAACGATAGCGTAGTCGCCGGGTTTTGCGGGGTGACGACGACACCTTTTCAAGCTCCTGATCGCACAAGGGAAGGGGCGTTCCGTCGCCGTTCGGGCAAGGGCAGGCCCTGCTCGAACGGTTCTGAATTCGCAGCTAGGCGCGCGATTGGAACATTCCGGCCCGATGGCTTGTCGCCATTCTGTCAGCGCGTGAACTTCTTGAACTTCATCCGTGTGGGTTCGACGTCGCCCAGACGACGTTTCTTGTCTTCTTCGTAGTCCTCGAAGTTGCCTTCGAACCATTCCACGTGGGCGTCGCCTTCGAAGGCGAGGATGTGGGTGCAGATGCGGTCGAGGAAGAACCGGTCGTGCGAGATGACCACGGCGCAGCCGGCGAAGTCGACCAGCGCGTCTTCCAAAGCGCGGAGGGTTTCGACGTCAAGGTCGTTGGTCGGTTCATCCAGCAGCAGCACGTTGCCGCCTTCTTTCAAAAGGCGGGCCATGTGCACGCGGTTGCGTTCACCGCCCGAGAGCAGGCCGACCTTTTTCTGCTGATCGCCGCCCTTGAAGTTGAAAGACGAACAATAGGCGCGGGAATTGACCTGTGCATCACCAAGTTCGATGATCTCGGCTCCGCCGGTGATCGCCTCCCACACGGTGTCGTTGGCGTTGAGGTCATCGCGGGACTGATCGACATAGGACAGATCGACCGTGTCGCCGTATTCAACGGTGCCCGCATCGGGTTTTTCCTGACCGGTCAGCATTTTGAACAGGGTCGATTTACCGGCACCGTTGGGGCCGATCACGCCGACAATGCCGCCGGGGGGCAGGGAGAAATCCAGCCCTTCGATCAATTGCTTGTCGCCCATGTGTTTGGACAGGCCGGTGACTTCGATCACCTTGGAGCCAAGGCGCGGACCGTTGGGAATGACGATCTGGGCGCGGGTCAGTTTCTCGCGCTCGGACTGTTCGGCAAGGTCGTTATAGGCGTTGATCCGGGCCTTGGATTTTGCCTGGCGGGCCTTGGCACCCTGACGCATCCATTCCAGTTCGCGTTCCAGCGTTTTCTGCCTGGACTTGTCTTCGCGGGCTTCCTGCTCGAGCCGTTTGGCCTTTTGTTCGAGCCATGCGGAATAGTTGCCCTCGTACGGGATGCCGCGGCCTCGGTCGAGTTCGAGAATCCAACCGGTGATGTCATCAAGGAAATACCGGTCGTGGGTGACGATCAGGATCGTGCCCTTGTAGTCGATCAGGTGCTGTTGCAGCCACGCGATGGTTTCCGCATCCAGGTGGTTGGTCGGTTCGTCAAGCAGCAGCATGTCGGGCGCTTCGAGCAGCAGTTTGCAAAGCGCGACGCGACGCTTTTCACCGCCCGAGAGGTTGGCGATTTCCGCATCGTCCGGCGGGCAGCGCAGGGCCTCCATCGACACGTCGATCTGGCTGTCGAGATCCCAGAGGTTTTCGGCATCGATCTTGTCTTGCAGCTCGGCCATCTCATCGGCGGTTTCGTCGCTGTAGTTCATCGCCAGTTCGTTGTAGCGGTCAAGGATCGCCTTTTTGGGGGCAACGCCCAGCATGACGTTTTCGCGCACCGAGAGGCTCTCATCCAGCTTGGGCTCCTGCGGCAGATAGCCGACCTTGGCGCCCTCGGCGGCCCAGGCCTCGCCGGTGAAATCCTTGTCGAGCCCGGCCATGATTTTCATCAGGGTGGATTTACCCGCGCCGTTGACGCCGACAACACCGATTTTCACGCCGGGCAGGAAATTCAGGTGGATGTTTTCAAAGCATTTCTTGCCGCCGGGATAGGTCTTGGAGACCCCTTGCATGTGATAGACGAATTGATAGGCAGCCATGATCGCACTCCGCGTCGCAAATAGGGTTGGGCCTACTTAGACAGTCGGCGGCGCAAGCGCAATCGCCTGCGCCCGGTGACGCAACACGCCGATGGTTCCGCTTCGGGTTCTGTTTGACACGCGCGTTGTTTTGCGACCATCACTGCGCCGATGCGTTGTGATTTTCCCCAGGCCCGGCCGGGTCAAAGCATAGGTCTGTTTGGCGGGTCCTTTGACCCGCCCCATGCGGGGCATGTGCATGTCACCCGCGAGGCATTGAAACGGTTCGGGCTGGATCGTGTCTGGTGGCTGATCTCTCCGGGCAATTTGCTCAAGGCGCGTGGCCCCGCACCGATGGCGAGCCGGATCCGCGCGGCGCGTCACATGATGGAGCATCCCCGCGTACAGGTCACCGATATCGAGGCGCGTCTGGGGACTCGGGCGACGGCGGATACGCTCAGGCATCTGCGCCTGCTCTATCCCGGAGTGCGCTTTGTCTGGTTGATGGGGGCGGACAACCTTGCGCAGTTTCACCGCTGGAGAGACTGGCATGACATCATGCGATCGGTGCCCCTGGGGGTTCTGGCGCGCCCCGGAGACCGCATTTCGGCCCGCATGTCACCAGCGGCGCGCATCTATCGACGCTATCGGATCAGCGGGCAGGCCAGCCAGACCCTGAAACATGCTGTGGCTCCTGCCTGGTGTTTCGTGAATGTGCCGATGGTCAACCTGAGCTCGACCGCGATTCGGGCGCAGCGTTTCAATGGGCAGGCCCCGGTTCGGCGCTGAGGCAATGCAGGTTGTGCATACTTTATTTTTTACAAGGATTCCGCTAAGGTAGGTTGTTATTTTTGAACAAGCTCGCCTCTTGGGAGGTTCGCATGGTATTTCGTACCGCTACTTTTGCCGCGATTATTGCCGCGGCTCCGGCATGGGCGACGGGACAGGAAACCGTTCTGCCGATCTCGGACGTGATCGACGCGTTCAAGGCAGAGATCCGCAATGTGCAGGGTGAAACCGGGTTCCGTTGCAGCTTTGCCATCACGTCGGTGGATTTCAGCTTTCTCGCCCAGACGCATGTTCAGACCAAGTCGGGGGTGAACGGCAAGTTCGAGGTTTTCGGGATCAAGCTGGGCGGCAGCGCCGAGTCCTCCGAGAACAACAGACACACCAGCCGTATCAAGCTGACGCTTGTGCCGCGCGAGGCAGGAGGCATGGAACAGGTCGGGGGCAGCGCACAGGTGGTGCTGGGATTTGGCGACCTGATCCGGCAGACCAAGGAACAGATCGAGGAAACGGCAGGCAATGACGATGCGCTCATGGTTCAGGAAATTGTCATCCAGACCGGGTTTCAGATCGAGCGCGCGCAATCAGGCAAATTGGAAGTCATCGTGACCGGGGAGGCCGGTACGGGATCGCAGGATCAGCACGAGGTCGTGCTGAACCTTGGCCCGTCGGTTGACGGCGGATGCTAGCGGCACTGCGGGGGCTGCTCCCGGGTCTTTGGCTCGGGCTGGCGGTCGGGGGGACGGCGGCTTGGGCGCAAGAGCTGAACCCCGATTCCTACCCGCCCAAGGTGGCCGAGGTCATCAAGCATTCCGTGGTGCGCCTTGGGGATGCGCGCAGCTCGGGCACCGGGTTCCTGGTCAGCAACCAGGGCCATATCGTCACCGCCTGGCATGTGCTTGAATCGATCAATCAAAGGCGTGTGCCAAATGGAAAAATCTCTTTTGTCAAAAGCATTTACCAGGTCAATTTCTCGGGGGCGGGCAGGGAATGCCGGGTTCTGGCGGACCTGATCGGGGCCAGCGTGTTCCGCGATATCGCGGCGCTGCGTATCCGGCCGCATACTTGGGCCAAGCGCGATGAGGACGGCCATTGTCTAAACGGGGTCAGGCCGGTGGAGATCGATTGGCACCTGGACCCGACGGTGGATGCCTCGCAGCTGGACTACCCCTATTACAGCGCCCCGCATTTCCCCATCGGTTTCCCGGCGAAATGTGCCGACTGGACCAAAGACGCGCCGAGATGGGCCGGGCAGGGAAACGGGTTTCATTGCCCGCTGCGCGGTTTCAACGCGTTCAAGACCGGCGTGCGCCGGGCCGAGGATGAGCTGGGGCTGATCGAGCTGTCCGAGGCGGTGGAGCACGGGTTCAGCGGCGGCCCCGTGGTACTCGAGAACGGGCGTGTCGTCGGCATGACGATCCTGCGCGACTGGGAAGAGAAAAACGCGGTCAGCCGCCTGATCCCTTCGCCGATGCTGGAGGGACCATTATGGACCTTTGGCGTTGCGGTGGACAAGCAGAACCGGGTTCTGGGCGACCATCACGAGGCGATGCTCGACTATATCGCGCGCAAGGATGAAATCGTACACGCGCTGGAAGCCTTTGAAGAGATGTACAGTTTTCTCAGCGTGCCGGAATTGCTCGGCAAGCAGAGCGGGTTCTTGCGGGTAAGGCAACCGGGCAAGGATGACGTGTACCTGCCGCAATTCATGTTCGAACGCCGCTGGGCCAATGCGCCCGATCCGGCGAAATTCGATGTGAGCCATTCCTGTATTCCGAGGGACCCGGCCCTTGCCTCGCTGCTGCTGTTCAACTCGGTGGCGGTGCAATTGCAGGCGCTGAGGGACAAGATGTTCGCCAATTACCGCTACGAGATGACGATACCGGTCTACATGGTGGCAACATCGGGCGGTGCCGGGGCCTTGCCGCCGCCGCCGCGCAGCCCGCGATACCCGTTGCAGGTCACCGGTTCGATGACGTCGAACATCGTCGATCTGACCATGTTGCTGTGGCAATGTTCGAGCATGCATCAGATGATGCTGGGGCAGGTCATCGCGGATTTCAATTCGCACCCGGAAAAGTACCACATCGTCAAGGACGGGCAAAACCAGCTGCGGCGCGAGGGCGAGATCATCAAGAGCTATCTGGAAAACGGTTTGCCCGACATGATCAATGGCAACCCCTACAAGGAGATCGTGTTTTCGATCGCTGCCGTGTTCAGCGATGGTAGCAGCGAAACCCTGCGGCATCCCTATGAAAAGGTAGTTCTGTCGCTTGACCCCATTCAGGAGGTTGGCCATGGGCGCTAGGTTGCTATTGGGCCTGCTTGTGGCGTTTGCCCTTGGCGCCGACGGGGCGGGGGCGGAGGGGGCCTTGCAATGCCGCGCCATGCCCGCGATCGATGCGCAGGACACGCGCAATTCCTGTGATGTCGAACCGGCGCTCGACAGCTTGTTGCAGCCGGTCCAGTATAACATGTGCCCCTATGGCACCGGGTATTATTGCGTGACCTTCTATGGCACCTGCCAGCTCTACCAGCCATTGTGCATCGGGGCCCCTTGTTATTGCCCGTCGGTATACGGGCCTGTCTGGGGCAATGTGAACTGATCCGGGGGGCGCGGGATGGCGCTTGTGTTTTTGGTTGAACGGCGGCTACTGTCCTAGGCGTAGGGTTGTTCGCCCGACGCTGAATGCGGGCGTGGAACATGACATGATCAGGCAAGACAACGTGACATGACCTTGAAAACAAACAGAACCCGGCGCTTTGTCATGGCCGGGCTCGGGGCGCTTGTGCTTCCGGGGGTGGGGCAGGCGGCACCGCCGCAGACCTCTTTGCGCCCGCGAGCCCGCACGGCCGAGTTCGCGCGCATGGCCGGGGGCGGTGTCGATGCGTTGATCGCCCGTTTCGGGCTGAGCGGGGATGTCGTCTGTGCGGTGGCGGATGTCGAGACCGGGCTCGAACTGGAGGCGGCAAACGGAACGACCGGATTGCCGCCCGCCAGCGTCGCCAAGGCGCTGACCGCGCTCTATGCGCTGGAAACGCTCGGCCCTGACTACCGTTTCCGGACGCGGCTGCTGGCGGCGGGTCCGATCCGCAACGGCATCCTGGAGGGAGACCTGATCCTGGCGGGCGGCGGCGATCCGATCCTGACCACCGATGACCTGGCCACGCTGGCCAGCGCCCTGAAGAGCGCGGGAATTCGCGAGCTGCGCGGTGCGTTCAAGGTTTATGAGGGGGCGTTGCCTTTCGTGAACACGATCGATCCCGGCCAGCCGGATCACGTGGGATACAGCCCGGCGGTGAGCGGCATCGCGCTGAATTTCAACCGGGTGCATTTCGAGTGGCGCGCCTCTGGCAAGAGCTATCGGGTGGCAATGGACGCCCGCACCGAACGCTATCGCCCCGAAGTGGCGATGGCCCAGATGAAAGTCGTGTCGCGCAGCCTGCCGGTCTATACCTACGAGGATGCGGGCAGTGTCGATCAATGGACGGTCGCGCGCGGGGCATTGGGCGGGGGCGGTGCCCGATGGTTGCCGGTACGCCGGCCGGGGCTGTATGCCGGTGACGTGTTCCGGACCATGGCGCGGGCGCAGGGCATCGTGTTGCCCGCCGCGCAGATCACCGGGGGGCTGCCGCAAGGGAGTGAAGTGCTGGCGACCCATGAGAGTGCCCGGCTGGTCGCGATCGTCAAGGCGATGCTGAAATACTCGACCAACCTGACCGCCGAAATGGTCGGCATGAGCGCCAGCGTCGCGCGTGGCGGGCACCCGGACAGTTTACGCTCATCCGCCGACGCGATGAGCCGCTGGGCCGCCGAGCGGTTCGGGATGTCGGGAACCCGCCTGGTCGATCATTCGGGGCTGGGCGAAGAGTCGCGGATGACGCCGCAGGACCTGGTTGCCGCATTGGTGAACGCGCGCCGGGACGATGTCTTGCGGCCTCTTTTGAAACCCTTTGTCCTGCGCGACGCCCAGGGCCGGTCCAACAAGGCGCACCCGATCACGGTGAATGCCAAGACCGGGACGCTGAATTTTGTATCGGGGCTTGGCGGTTATATGACGGCCACCGACGGCACCGAGCTGGCCTTTGCCATTTTTGCCGCCGATACCGATGCCCGCAGCCGCATTCCCCGTGCCGACCGTGAACGGCCCAAGGGTGCGCGCAGCTGGAACCGGCGAGCCAAGACTTTGCAACAGCAATTGATCGAACGCTGGGGTGCGCTCTACGGGACCTGAAGCCGGTGCGATGCCGGGGATCAGGTCAGGTGGCGGGCCCGCGATCCACGCTCGATCGCGGCGGCATGCAGCCGGTCGATGTTCAATTCATACCGAATTTCTTCGAGCAGGCGCAGCTCGGGTTCGTGCAGCGTGCCATCCGCCGCCGCCACATCGCAGGCCAGGGCATAGGCGGTTTCAAACAGTCGTTCCGGCAGGTTGTCGCGAATGAGCCCAAAGAGCGCGTCCAGCCCGTCTTCCTGTTCGAAGAGGTCAAACACCACCTGCGAGGTTTGCTTGAGCCGGTCGATGTCATATTCGGCAAAGACCGGAAGCATGTTGATCGACGACTGGATCTTGACCAGTTCGGAGGTGCGAAGATCCTCGTCGGATGCGGAAACCGCGATCATCAGCGCGACAAGGCAGTCTTGTGGGCTGAGCTGGCTGGACGACGAATCTTGCACTGCGCGGGTTCCTTCTGGTTGGCTTGGTCTGGCATGAGGATATTGGCGGCGCTGTGCCAGTACAATAGCAAGCGGCGATCATTTGCCGCCCCCGATGCCATGCCGGATTGGTGTGCGCCATGTTGACGGGGCCACGGCGGCGCAATAGGGAATGCCCCACTGCCGCGCGGGGTGCGCGGCCCCCTGTTTTCGGAGTGTCACATGTCTGAATTGCGCGAAGCTGCACTGGCGTCCAAGGCCTGGCCTTTTGAAGAGGCCCGCAAGCTGGTGAAACGCTATCAGAAGGCTTCGCCGGAGAAGGGCTATGTGCTGTTTGAAACCGGCTATGGTCCGTCTGGGCTGCCGCATATCGGCACCTTTGGCGAGGTCGCGCGCACGACGATGATCCGCAAGGCGTTTGAAACCATCAGCGACATTCCCACGCGGCTGATCTGTTTTTCCGACGATCTGGACGGGATGCGCAAGGTGCCCGGCAACGTGCCCAACCAGGAGATGCTCAAGGAGCATCTGCAAGAGCCGTTGACCCGCGTGCCGGACCCGTTTGGCGAATTCGAGAGCTTTGGCGCGCATAACAACGCGATGCTGCGGCGGTTCCTCGATACGTTCGGTTTCGAATATGAATTCATCAGCGCCACCGAGTTCTACAATTCCGGGCAGTTCGACGCGATCCTGCTGCGCGCCGCCGAGCGCTATGACGACATCATGAAGATCATGCTGAAATCCCTGCGCGAAGAGCGTCAGCAGACCTATTCGATCTTTTTGCCGATTCACCCGGAAACCGGGCGGGTGCTGTACGTGCCGATGAAAGAAGTGAATGCCGCCGAGGGCACCATCACTTTTGATGACGAGGACGGCAAGGAATGGACGCTGCCGGTGACGGGCGGCAACGTGAAATTGCAGTGGAAACCCGATTTCGGTGCCCGCTGGGCGGCGTTGGAAGTCGATTTCGAAATGTATGGCAAGGACCATTCCACGAATACGCCGATCTATGACGGGATCTGCAAGGTGCTGGGCGTGCGCCCGCCCGAGCATTTCACCTATGAGCTGTTCCTGGACGAAAACGGGCAGAAGATTTCCAAGTCTTCGGGCAACGGGGTCAGCATCGATGAGTGGCTGACCTATGCCAGCACCGAGAGCCTGGCCTATTTCATGTATCAGAAGCCCAAGACTGCCAAGCGGATGTATTTCGACGTGATTCCCAAGGCGGTGGACGAGTATCACCAACAGTTGCGCGCGTTCCCGACGCAGGATGCCAAGGCGCAGGTGAACAACCCTGTCTGGCATATCCACGGGGGCGATGTGCCCGAGAGCACGCTGATCGTGCCGTTTTCCATGTTGCTGAACCTGGCCTCGGTGTCCGGTGCCGAGGACAAGGACCAGCTCTGGGGGTTCATTCGCCGCTATGCGCCCGATGCCAGCGCCGAAAGCCATCCGGATCTCGACGCGGCGGCGGGGTTTGCGGTCAAGTATTTCAACGACTTCGTCAAACCGACGCGCGCGTTCCGCGCACCGACCGACGCTGAGCGCGAGGCGCTGGTTGAATTGCGCGCGCAATTGGCGGCCTATGACGGCCCTGTCGAGGATGAGGCGCTGCAGTCCATCGTCTACGCGGTGGGACGCGACCGGTTCGATCCGCTGCGCGGCTGGTTCACGGCACTTTACGAAGTGCTTCTGGGGGCGAGCCAGGGGCCGCGGTTCGGCGGCTTTATAGCGCTTTATGGCGTGGATGAAACCGTGGCGCTGATTGATCAGGCGCTGGCTGGGGAACTGGCCTGATCCGGCGGGGCCGCATTTGGAGCACGGGGCCGCGGCGTGACGCGGCCCTCGCAGGGTGCGGGCCTGTTGGCACGAGATGTCAGAACGCCTGCGCCAGTTGGCTGCGGTCGTTGTGTCTTGTGGTGTTCACCTTGCTGGCAGGTGCGCCGCTGGCGCAACAGGATGAGATCGCGGCGACGATCGATGCCCAGATCGAGGCGTTTCGCTCGGATGATCTCGGGCTTGCCTTTTCACATGCAAGTCCGGCGCTTCGCCGGGTGTTTCGCAATGCCGAGAACTTTGGCGAGATGGTGCGCCGGGGCTATCCAATGGTTCTGGAGCCGTCCGACATTCAGTACCTTGAACTGCGGCAGAAGGCTGGGAGCCTGTGGCAAAAGGTGCGTATCATCGATGCGTCGGGGCGGGCGCACTTGCTGGATTACCAGATGGTAAACGTGGAAAACCGATGGAAAATCAATGCTGTTCTGCTGCTTGAGCCGCCGGTTGACAGCGTCTGACGATGCGTGGCGGCGCGGGCACCGTGACGGTGCTGTGAGCCGGTCTTTACCGTTCTTCAATAGAGCCTTTGCTGCGCGTCCGGGGACATTCCGGACCTGATGGATTTTGCCGCGTGACCGGGTGTGTCGCGTGGCGGTCAATGGGAAAGGGAATTGGATGAACAAGGCAATTACCGACGGTGTCCTGCTTATGCCGCCAGCGTTCGGCAACGGTCTGGACATGTGGTCCAACGGCAATGGCACGCCCGGCTCGGATAGCTATGAGGGTGCCACGAACGCCGCGCTGGTCGTCGCGGACCAGGATTTTGGCGGATGCCTGGAATTGCAGAAAGTCAATTCGGTGCAGAAGCTGCGGTACAAGGGCGAGACCCCTTTGCTGCCGGGCTGCTATTTGCAGATCAGGGCCCGCATCAAGGCGATTGCGGGCGCATTGCCCTCGGTCCGGATTGCCGGTTGGGCCGGAGGTGCGGGCGGCACGCATATCAATGGCAGGATCGAAGTGGGCCCGACGGTGGAACTGGCCACCTATGGAGACGTGGTCGAGGTGGCCGCCATCGTCGGGCCGGGGGCGCGGGGCGGCGTCGATATGGCCTGGGGATCCGATGCGATCTACGGGCATTTCGGGCTGGACCTGACCGGACCCAATGGCGGCGTGGTGCGGATCGACGATATCGAGATCGAGGATGTCACGCGGTTTTTCCTGCGCGACATGATCAGCGTTGTCGACGTGCGCGACTACGGGGCCATCGGCGACGGCGTGAGCGATGATTCCGCGGCCTTTACCGCCGCCGATGCCGCGGCGGCGGGGCGCAAGATCCTGGTTCCGGGCGGGGTGTATTTCCTTGGGGAGGACGTGACTCTGAACGCACCGGTGGCGTTCGAAGGTACGGTCACGATGCCGGTGGACAAGATGCTGCTCTTGACCAAGAGCTTTGATCTGCCGACCTATATCGACGCGTTTGACGACGAGGAACTGGCTTTTGGCAAGGCGTTCCAGGCGCTCTTGAACAATGCCGACCACGAGTCGCTGGATATGTGTGGACGCAAGATCAGCGTGACCCGGCCGCTGGACATGCAGGCGGCGGTGCCCAACAAGGCCAGCTATGCGACCCGGCGGGTGATCCGCAACGGCCAGTTCGACGCCGTCGGCGGATCGGTCTGGAATACCGAGGTTGTCACATCGGAGGCCAGTTATTCGGCGAATAGCGCAACCACTCTGACCGAGGTTGCCAACATCGCCAATATCGCGGTGGGGGCCCTGGTGCAGGGCAATGGTGTCGGGCGCGAGATCTATGTGCGCTCCAAGAATGTCGAGGCCGGAGAACTGACCTTGAGCGCGCCGCTGTATGATGCGCAAGGCACCCAGAACTATACTTTTTCGGACTTCAAGTACCTGATGGACTTCAGCGGTTTTGCAGGGCTGAGCAAGTTCGTTCTGAGCGACATCGAGTTCCAGTGTGGCGGCCATGCCAGCGGGGTCCGGCTGTCTCCGACCGGCAAGGCGTTCCATCTGCGCGACTGTTTCATCACCCGCCCCAAGGATCGTGGCGTGACCTCGATCGGGACCGGATGCCAGGGTTTGCTGGTGGACCGGTGCCAGTTCCTGTCAGCGGAGGATGCCGAGGATGTCCCCGACCGCACGTCGATCGCGCTGAACGTCAATGCCAATGACGCCAAGCTGCGCAACAACCGGGCCACGCGGTTCAAGCATTTTGCCCTGCTCGGGGGATCGAACAGCGTGGTGATCGGCAATCACTTTTTCCAGGGTGACGGCACAACGCTGGGCGTGCGCACCGCGGGGCTGGTGATCGCGGACAATTATTGCAACGCCACCATCACGGGCAATTATGTCGACAACTGCACGATCGAATGGACCAACGAACGCGATCCCGAGCCTGATTTCATCAGCGGTTTTTCCTTTGCCGCGATGTGTATCACCGACAACATCATGCTGTGCAGCAACGTGGCGCCGTGGTTCACCTTTATCGTGGTCAAGCCGCATGGCAGTGGGCATTTCCTGAACGGCGTCACCATCAGCGGCAATCGGTTCCACAGCATCAATGGCAATATCGACCGGGTCGAGCGGGTGGATACCAGTTTCTCGGGCCTGGACTTTACCCGGACCAAGAAGCTGACATTCGATGCAAATGCGTTTCACGGCATCGACATGCAGGCCGCCAACCCCATCCGGGTTCAGCATGAGGCGGTTGGCGTTTCGCAGGCCTGGACCATCGGCGTCGACGGAAATCTGCCATTTGGCGGACGGATCCTGTCGGTTGATTCCGTCATGGCGCAGGGGCCGATCCTCAATTCCGGCGGTGGCGTGACCTATGTTACCCCCTATGCCAGGGCGCAACAGGGTGCGAATGGCGATCAGGCGACGCTGATTTGGCCTTCGGCGGTGCGCGGTGAAGTCAGCGTGATTGCGCGGATGGATCGATAGGCGTTTCGCGCCGGGCTCCGGCGGGGATCGGGGCAAGACCGAGATCGGCGGGCGTCAGCGCAAAGGCCTTGCCAAAGCCCGCGTTCAGGTGCCCGCGCGTCACGGTGAAAATGGCAAAGGCAAAATCGGCAAAGCCGACATAGAGCCGGGCCTTGGGGTGGTCGCGCAGGTAATGCGCGGCCATTTTTTCGTGTTCCGACGAGGTTCTGTCCAGAAAACCCGCGGTGGCTTGCAGTGACAGGCGGGGTTGGTTCAGCGGGTCGCCCTTGCCCACGGCTTCTCCGATCAGCAACGAACAGCGCGGGTCGGATCGCAGGGCCTGGCTATGTGCGGCGAGATCGGAAATCAGCGTCATCGGCACCCCGTCGGGCGCGCAGCCAAATCCGACGCGGGTGACCAATGGGCCACCATCCGGGGTCAGCACCGCCAGCGCCGCAATTCGCGCCGAACCAAGCAGCGACAGGGCAAGTGCGCGGGCGTCGTCATCGGTCGGGCGGATCGGGCTGCTCATGCGCTCAGCATATGGGGAAAGGCCGCGGGGATAAAGGCTTTGTCGCGGGTCAGAAGCTTCGCCAGATGTTGAAGGTGAGCCCGATGGTTCTCTGTGTTGCCGAGCGTCCTTCGAGGCCGAGCACCCAGATGCTTTCACCGACATCGAACATGATGCCCGGGGTGAACGACCAGCTGAAGGGTTGGTTCGGCACATAGGCGGTTTCGAGTTTCAGCAGGGGCCGGATGCGCGGCCCCGAAGACAGGCCGGCCACCAGGTCGAGCTTGAGGGCAGGGTCGGGCAGGGCGCTGCGCACCTCATAGGCCAGCTCTGCGCCCATCCATCCGTTTCCCCAACGGCTTTCGAAACCGCGCCCCACGGCGAGGGCGGCCTTGTACATGGGAAACCACTGCATCTGTTGACGGTGCTTGCCGACGCCGATTTCCACCGCATAGCGCGTGCGGTTGTCGGCCTTGCCGATGGGAAAGCGCGCAAAGAGCAGCGCATGGGCCGATTTGGCGCGCACGTCGTTCACATCGACGCCGAGGGTCATGCCGGGAAACAGCCCGTATTCCGCGTAGATCTTGGTTTCGTAATCAGGGAGCGAAACCTTGTTACCGCGCACGGTGGAGCCAAAGGACAGGAACGAGGTCTTGTGCTCGCGCAGCCAGGCCCCGGCGTGAACCGGAGGTACGCAAACCACGCAAACCAGCAAAGCAGCAATCGCGAACCGCATCGCGCACCCTCCATGCGCCAGCATCGGCAAGCTTGGTTAACAGCGCTTTAACCGGAAGCGGGTTTGCGGTGGCCCAGGACCGCCGTATGGGTCGCGGATACAAAAAAGACCCCGCGGGTGCGGGGCCTTTGATCGTTTGGCGTGAAGACCGGATTTATTGCGGGATGTCGCCTTCGATGCCTTCGACATAGAAATTCATCCCGGCAAGTGTACCGTCATCGGCGGTGTCACCCTCGGCGAGCCAGGCGCTGCCATCCTGTTTGTTCAGGGGGCCGGTGAAGGGGTGATACTCGCCAGACGCTATCGCATCCTTGAGCGCGAGCGCCTCGGCCTTGACCTCGGCGGGCACGGCATCGGTGATCTCGCCGATGCCGACCATGCCTTGGGCGATTCCGTCCCATGTGTTCACGGTTTCCCATGTGCCATCCATCACGGCCTTGGTGCGCGCGATGTAATAGGGGGCCCAGTTGTCGATGATCGAGCTGACCCGCGGCGACGGGGCATATTCGCTCATGTCCGAGGCCTGGCCAAAGGTGATCACGTTGCCGGCGGCCTTGGCGGCGGCCTGCGGCGCGGTCGAGTCGGTGTGTTGCAGGATCACGTCGGCGCCCTGTTCGATCAGCACCTTGGCGGCGTCGGCCTCTTTGGCGGGATCGAACCAGGTGTAGGCCCAGACGATCTTGAACTCGACATCCGGATTGACCTTCTTGGCGTGAATATAGGCCGAGTTGATGCCCCGGATCACCTCGGGGATCGGATAGGAGCCGATATAGCCCACGATGTTGGATTGGGTCATGCTGCCCGCGATATGGCCCTGCACCGCACGGCCCTCGTAAAAGCGGGCGGAATAGACCGAGACATTGGGCGCGGTCTTGTAGCCGGTGGCATGTTCGAATTTCACGTTGGGGAATTTCTTGGCCACGTTGATTGTCTGGTCCATGTAGCCAAACGAGGTGGTAAAGATCAGGTCCGCACCGTTCAGCGCCATCTGGGTCATCACGCGCTCGGCATCGGGGCCTTCGGGCACGGATTCGACATAGGTTGTTTCCACCTTGTCGCCGAATTCGGCCACGACCGCCTGGCGACCCTTGTCATGTTCATAGGTCCAGCCGCCGTCGCCGACAGGTCCGACATAGACAAAGCCGATCTTGGTCTTGTCCTGCGCCATCGCGCCGGATGCCAGCCCCAGCACCATCGCGGCGCTGGCAAGAAATGTGGTGAGTTTCATCAGGTTCCCCCAAGTTGGTTTTGTTGGCCGCTCAGTGAGAGGCGTGGAAAGTTCTGCCCAGCGATGCCGGTGCGTTGCTTTTGTCTTTTGACAGGATCACCAGCACAAGAATTGTGATGAGATAGGGCGACATTGCCAGATACTCGACCGGGATGGCAACGCCTGCCGCCTGTAGGTTGAGTTGAAGAACGGTAATTCCGCCAAATAGATAGGCACCCAGCAGGACGCGCCAGGGTTTCCAGCTGGCGAACACCACCAGCGCCAGCGCGATCCAGCCGACACCGGCGGTCATGCCCTCGGTCCACTGGGGCACGCGCACGAGGCTGATATAGGCCCCGCCCAGTCCGGCACAGGCTCCGCCGAACAGGATCGCGAGGATGCGGATGCGCACCACCTTGTAGCCAAGCGCATGGGCGGCATCGTGGCTTTCGCCAACCGCGCGCAGGATCAGCCCGGCACGGGTGAATTTCAGCGCCGCCCAGACCCCCGCCACCAGCGCGATGCCGAGATAGAGCACCAGGTCGTGGCCAAAGAGGATCGGGCCGATGACCGGAATATCGCTGAGCAATGGGATGTCGAGCCGGCCGGTAGGGGGCGGTTTGATCCCCACATAGTTCTGCCCCATCAGCGCGCTGAGACCCAGCCCGAACAGGGTGAGCGCCAGGCCCGAGGCGACCTGGTTGGCCAGCGCCACCTGCGTCAGCAGCACGAACAGCAGCGACAGCGCAGCCCCGCCGATGGCGGCGGCAACAAAGCCGAGGAAGGGCGAACCGGTTTCCACGGCCACGGCAAAGCCGCTGATCGCGCCGACGATCATCATGCCTTCGACACCAAGGTTCAGGACCCCGGCCTTTTCGGCGACCAGCTCGCCAATGCCGGCCAGCAGGATCGGGGTGGCCGCCACCATCAGCGAGGCGATCAGCAAAACCGGGTTGATTGCAGACAGGTCCATATCAGGCCACCTCGCTCTTGCGCAGTCGGATGCGGTAATTGGTCAGGATGTCCAGCGCCAGCAGGAAGAACAGCAGCATTCCCTGGAACACCTGGATGGCGGCGGCGGGCAGGCCCAGTTGCGATTGCGCGATTTCTCCGCCGATATAGGTCAGCGCCATCAACCCCCCGGCCAGCAGGATGCCAAGCGGATGAAGGCGGCCGAGAAACGCCACGATGATCGCGGTAAAACCGTAGCCGATGTTGAAATCGATGGTGATCTGCCCGGCGGGCCCGGCCACCTCGAACAGCCCGGCAAGCCCGGCCAGCGCACCGGACGCGCCAAGGCAGAACAGGATCAGGCGGGCGGGTTTGACCCCGGCAAACCGCGCGGCGCGCGGCGCTTCTCCTGTCAGGCGAATGTGAAAGCCCAGCATGTGACGGTTCAGCAGCACATAGGCAAAGATCACCGCGATGAACGCAAAGGCCACGCCCCAATGCATGCCGACATCCTGGTTGAGCCAGCTTGTCGCGCTGGCATATTCGTTCAGGTTGCGGCTGCCGGGAAAGCCAAAGCCCTCGGGGTTCTTCAACAGGCCCAGCGACATCGAGGCCAGCATCTGTTCGGCCACATAGACCAGCATAAGCGACACCAGGATCTCGTTGGTGCCGAACCGCACCTTGAGCAGGGCCGGGATCATCGCCCAGGCCCAGCCACCAAGCGCGCCGCCAAGGATCATCAGCGGAAACACGATGACCGAGTCCATCGGGTAAAAGGCAAGGCCGACACCGGCACCGGCAATTGCGCCCATGATATATTGCCCCTCGGCCCCGATATTCCAGATACCGGCGCGAAACCCGAGCGACAGGCCGATCGCGATCAGCACGAGCGGCGCCCCTTTGACCAGCAATTGCGGACGGTAGTAGAACGCGAATTCGCCAAACAGCGGATCCCAGAAAATCGTGCGGATGGCTTCCACCGGGTTCTTGCCCAGCACGGCGAACAGCAGCCCGCCAAAGACCATCGTGGCCAGCACCGCAACCAGCGGCGTTGCCAGCGACCAGTTGCGTGACGGTTGCGGGCGTTTTTCCAGCATTATCATGTTCTTGTCTCCTGCTTTGCAGGTTGTCCCGGCTCAGACATGGGCCACCTCCATCCCGTGCGCGCCACCCATCATCAGGCCGATTTCGTCGATGGTCAGGCCGGTCGTGTCGCGCGGCGTGCTCAGCCGGCCTTCGTTCAACGCGGCAAAGCGGTCGCTGATTTCCATGAGTTCATCCAGGTCCTGGCTGATGCAGATCACCGCCGCGCCATTTGCGGCAAGATCGAGGATCGATTGCCGGATCGCGGCGGCGGCGCTTGCGTCCACACCCCATGTGGGCTGGTTCACCACCAGCACGCCGGGGCGTTGCAGCACCTCGCGGCCAATCACGAATTTCTGCAGGTTCCCCCCCGACAGCGAACGCGCGGCGTTTTCCGGCCCCGGTGTGCGCACGTCGAAATCGGCGATGATGCGTTTGGCGAAGGTCTCGGCATCGCGCCATTTCAGGAAACCGTTGCGTTCCAGGTTCTCGCGCACCGATCCGGTCAGCATGGCGTTTTCCGTCAGGCTCATATCCGGGGCGGCGGCATGGCCAAGGCGTTCTTCGGGCGCGGTCAGCAGGCCCAGCCGCCGCCGCGCGGTCGGGCCAAGATCGCCCACTGGCTTGCCGTTGAGCTTGACTGCGTCCGATGCCGTGGTGACTTCGCCGGACAGCACCGACAGCAATTCATCCTGCCCGTTGCCAGCGACGCCGCCGATGCCCAGAACCTCGCCCTGACGGACGGTCAGGTGGATATTCCTGAGCGCGGTGCCGAAATCCGAGGGCGACGGCACCGACAGCCCGCTGATGTCCAGCGCAATCTCGCCAAGCGCGCGCCCCGAGCGTTCGGGCGGTTGCAGCGCGCTGCCCACCATCAGTTCGGCCATGTCGCGCGCGCTGGTCTCGGCGGGGATGCATTCGCCGACATTTTCGCCCAGCCGCAGCACCGTGGCGTGATCGCACAGCGTGCGGATTTCTTCGAGCTTGTGGCTGATATAGAGGATCGCGGTGCCCTCGGATTTCAGCTTGCGCAGGGTTTCAAACAGGATGTCGACCTCTTGCGGGGTCAGCACGCTGGTGGGCTCGTCCATGATCAGGAGCTTGGGGTCCTGCAACAGGCAGCGGATGATCTCGACCCGCTGGCGCTCCCCGGCCGAAAGGTCGCCCACCGTGCGGAAGGGATCGAGCGGCAACCCATAGGTTTCCGACACGTCGCGGATACGCGCCGCCAGGTCGCGCATGGCGGGCGGGTTCTCCATGCCAAGCGCGATGTTCTCGGCCACGTTCAGGGCATCAAACAGCGAGAAATGCTGAAATACCATGGCGATGCCATCCGCCCGCGCGGCGCGGGGTTCCGGCGGGGCATAGGTCTGGCCATTCAGCAGCATGGTGCCGCTGTCGGGTTTGACCAACCCGTAGATCATCTTGACCAGCGTCGATTTCCCGGCGCCGTTTTCGCCCAGCAGCGCATGGACCTGTCCGACGCCGATGTCAAAGGACACAGTGTTGTTGGCGATCACGCCGGGATAGGCCTTGGTCAGGCCCTGAAGGCTCAGAAGGGGAACTGTCACGCGCTCAGATCCTTTTTGGCATGTGTTGATTGGGCGGGCCGCATCAGCGCCGCCGCGACGCCGATGGCGATCATCCGCGGGTGCTTGCCCAGTGCCGGATCGCCGATCGGACAGGTGATGTCCGCGATGCGTCCGGGGGCGTGGCCAAGGGCGGCCAGCCGCGACCGGAACCGCGCCCATTTGGTTTTCGACCCGATCAGCCCGGCAAAGGTGAAGGCATGATCCAGCAGCCGGTGACACAGCTCGAGGTCGAGCGTGTGCGAATAGGTCAGGATCAGGTGTTCTGCATTGGCGGGCGCGTGCGGGACAAGTGCTGCCGGGTGGGCGGCGGGTATGGTGGTGACGCCGGGCGGGACGGTCGCGGGGAACCGGTTCGCGTCGGTGTCGACCCAGGTGATCGCAAGATCCGGCAGCGGCGCCAGCACATCCACCAGCGCCCGCCCCACATGCCCGGCGCCCCAGACCCAGACCGGGCGCGCGGGCCGGTGGACAGGCTCGATCATCCAGCCCTCGATCAGCTGCGGGGCGGGGGCGATCCCCTGCGCGCGCGCCTTGGCCAGCACCCGGCGCACGGACATCGGCATATCCGTGCTGCAATCGGCGGGACGCGCGACCACATCGGCCCCGAGGGTTGTGAGGCTGGCCTCATCATGGATCTCGGTCAGGAGCGTCACCACCCCGCCACAGCATTGGCCAAGGTCGGGGCCAAGCGCATGTTGGCTCAGCCCCGCGCGCGGCGCGTTGCGGGCGGCTTGCGCGGCCTGAAACTCAAGCGTTCCACCACCGATCGTGCCCGATTGCCCGGTCTCCCAAACCAGCATCGCGGCCCCGACTTCGCGCGGGGATGATCCTCGTATGGCGGCAATCACCACCCGCGTCACCCGGCCATGTTCGGCCACGGCGGCGCGCAGTTCCCCCAGATCAAACCCCATGGCGCACCCGCTGGATCGCGGTCCAGACCTGTTCGGCGGTCGCCGGTGCGTCCAGTGCCGGATAGGCATCGCCACAGGCCGCCACCGCATCGCTGAGGGCGAGAAAGGCCGAGATGCCCAGCATGAAGGGCGGCTCGCCCACCGCCTTGGAGCGATAGATGGTATCTTCGCGGTTCTCACCGTCCCAGAGTGCCACGTTGAATATGTCAGGCCGGTCGGAACAGGCGGGGATCTTGTAGGTGCTGGGCGCATGGGTGCGCAGCCGTCCCGTGTCATCCCAGACCAGTTCCTCGGTAGTCAGCCATCCCGCGCCCTGCACATACCCGCCCTCGACCTGTCCGATATCCAGCGCCGGGTTCAGGGACGCGCCCGCGTCATGCAGGATGTCGGCGCGCAGGATGCGGTTTTCGCCGGTCAGCGTGTCGATGGCAACCTCGGTCACCGCCGCGCCATGGGCAAAATAGAAAAACGGCCGCCCGTGCCCCTTGATCCGGTCCCATTCGAGCTTGGGCGTCTTGTAGAACCCGGTGGCGCTCAGGCTGACGCGCCCGGCATAGGCCAGACCCGCAGCCTCGGCAAAGGAATAGGTCGCGTCGGCGACCTGCACCTGCCCGTCGATGAACCGCACGGCCCCGGCTTGCGCCTGGTGACGCTCGGCCAGGAAAGCGGCGATGCGGTCGCGGATGGTGTCGCAGGCCGCCTTGACCGCCATGCCGTTCAGGTCGCTGCCGGACGAGGCCGCGGTGGCCGAGGTGTTGGGCACCTTGGCGGTGTCGGTGGCGGTGATCCTGACCATCTCAAGCGGGATGCCAAAGCGGCTGGCGGCAACCTGCGCCACCTTCTGGAACAGGCCCTGGCCCATCTCGGTGCCGCCATGGTTCAGGTGAACCGATCCGTCCTGATAGACATGCACCAGCGCCCCCGCCTGGTTGAGGTGGGTGAGGGTAAAGGAAATGCCGAACTTGACCGGCGAAAAGGCGATGCCCTTCTTGATGATGTCGTTGTGGCTATTCCATTCGGCAATCGCGGCGCGGCGGGCGGCATAGTCGCTGCTCCGGAGCAGGGTTTCGGTCATGCGGTGCAGCTCGAAATCCTCGACCACCTGGCCATAGGGGGTGGTATTCGCGGCATTCGCGTCGGGGGCCTCGGCATAGTAGTTGCGCTTGCGCACCTCGACCGGATCCAGCCCCAGATCATGGGCGATATGGTCGATGACCCGTTCGATCCCCACCACGCCCTGCGGCCCGCCAAACCCGCGATAGGCGGTGGCGCTCTGTGTGTTGGTTCTGAGCCGGTGGCTCTCGATCCGCGCATTGGGCAGCAGATAGGCGTTGTCCGCGTGCAGCATCGCCCGGTCCGCGACCGGCAGGGTCAGGTCCTGCGCCCAGCCGCCGCGCGTTTGATGGATGAACTCCACCCCGCGGATGCGGCCGCTGTCGTCGAACCCGGCGCGATAGGTGATGCGAAAATCATGCCGCTTGCCGGTGATGACCATGTCGTCATCGCGGTCATAGCGCATCTTGCAGGCCTTGCCGGTCAGCCGCGCCGCCACCGCACAGGCACAGGCCAGCGCGTTGCCCTGGCTCTCCTTGCCGCCAAACCCACCGCCCATGCGCCGGGTCTCCACCCGGACGCCATGCATCGGCACGCCGATCGCCTCGGCCACCTTGTGCTGGATCTCGGTGGGATGCTGGGTGCTGGAATGGACCAGCATGTCGCCGCCTTCGCCCGGCACCGCAAGCGCGGCCTGTCCTTCGAGATAGAAATGTTCCTGGCCGCCGATCTCGATGCTGCCCTCGACCACACGGGGTGCGTCCGCGATGGCTGCGGCGGCGTCGCCCTTGGTGTAGATGCGCGGTCCCTCTTCAAAACGGCTGTCGGCCTCCATCGCCGCATCAACCGAGAGCAGGGGGGTATCTTCCTCGTATGTCATCCGGCCAAGCCGCGCCGCCTTGCGGGCGGCCAGGTGGCTCTGTGCGATGACCAGAAAAATCGCCTGGCCCACGTGATGCACCGTGCCATCCGACAGCAACGGCTCGTCATGCGCAGAAGGCGAGACATCGTTGGCAAAGGGCAGATCACCGGCGGTCAGCACCGCGACGACACCTTCGGCGGCGCGCACCGCGGCGAGGTCCATCGCTGTGATCCGGCCCCGGGCAATCCCGCTGAGCCCAAAGGCGAGGTGCAGGGTGCCAACCGGTGTCGGGATGTCATCGATATAGCGCGCGCCGCCCGTCACATGCAGGGGCGCGGCGTCATGGGGCAGGGGAGATGTGACACTCATGCGCTGACCTCCAGAACCGAAACCGTCTGGCCGTTATCTTCGGCGAAATACCGCGCCAGCATCGCCCGCGCGATTTCGAGCCGGTAACGGGACGAAGCGCGCATATCGCTCATCGGAGAGAAATCGGCGTCAAAACCGGATTGCGCCGCCCGGATTGTTGCGGCGGTCCAGGGCTGCCCGATCAGCGCGGCTTCGACGGTTTCGGCGCGTTTCGGGGTCGCCGCCATGCCGCCAAAGGCAATCCGCGCCGCGCGTACCGTGCCGTTTTCCACCGTGATATTGAAACAGCCACAGACGGCGGAAATATCCTGATCGAACCGCTTGGACAGCTTGTAGCACCCGAGCCGGTCCGGTTGGCGCGGAAAGCTGACGGCTTCGACAAATTCGCCGGGTGCGCGGTCTTGCTTGCCATAGGCGACAAAGAAGGCTTCCAGCGGCAGGCTGCGGCGCAAGTCGCCCTTGCGCAGATGCAGAGTCGCCCCAAGCGCGATCAACGCGGGCGGGTTGTCGCCAATCGGTGAACCATTGGCGATATTGCCACCGACGGTCGCGGCATTGCGCACCTGCACGCTGGCATAACGGCGGATCATCTCGGCATAAGACGGGTGCAGATCGGCCATCGCCGCGCCCAACGCGTTCATGTCGGCCATCGCGCCAATGCGGATCTCGGAAGCGTTGATCTCGATGCGGCGCAGATCGTCACACCGGTTGAGAAAGATCACCGGATCAAGGTCGCGCAATTGTTTGGTTACCCAGAGCCCCACATCGGTCGCGCCGGCAACCAGCGTCGCATCCGGGTGACGGGCATAGATCTCGGCAAGCGCGTCGGCGCTTTCGGGCAGCAAGGGCGTGGCCGGCGGCGCAATGGGTGCATCATCGCGCACCCATTGCGGCACCGGCTGCGTCGCGGCGGCCTCTGCGGCGCGGATGATCGGGGCATAGCCGGTACAGCGGCACAGGTTGCCCGCCAGCTGGTCATCGTGATCGCGCGCCCCGTTCAGATGCGCGGCGGTCATCGACATGACAAAGCCCGGCGTGCAGAATCCGCATTGGCTGCCGTGATGGGTGATCATCGCCTCTTGCACCGGATGCAGCGCGCCGTCGGGGCCGCTTACGCCTTCGACCGTGCGCACCGCCTTGCCCTGCAATTGCGGCAGGAACAGGATACAGGCATTCAGCGCCCGCGCCCCGCCACCATCGGTCACCATCACCGTGCAGGCCCCGCAATCGCCCTCGTTGCAGCCCTCCTTGGTGCCGGTCAGGTGCCGGTCCTCACGCAGCCAGTCGAGCAGCGTCATCGTCGGTGAAACACCTGACAACGCTACGGTCTCTCCGTTCAGAAGAAACGTGATGTCCATGTCTGAAACCCGTCGCAGTACCCTGTTGTGACCAGTCTTGCAGGTTTTCGATGCGACGTAGAACACCTGCGGGCCATTTATTGGATTCAGGTTAGAAAGGCGAAATGCGATCTGGCAAGGAAAACATGTGCTGCACCGCAACATGACCCTGCGAAACCGCCCGCCTTCGCCCGGTTTGCCTGTGGTTTAATCACATTGAATCATGGATTTGGCCCGGTCCGCGCCGGGCGATACGTGAAAGCACCTTCAAATTTTCCCGAACAATAGCGCGCGGTGCCCACCATTGTCGCGAGGGACGCAAAAAGCCGCTTTCGCGTCCGCGCCGGATCGGGGTAGCTTGCGGCATGACCTCCGATCCCCGATTCATTCACCTGCGTGTGCATACCGAATATTCGCTGCTGGAAGGCGCGGTTCGGCTCAAGAAACTGCCGGGCATGTGCAAGGCCAACGACATGCCCGCCGTGGCGGTCACCGACAGCAACAACATGTTTTCCGCGCTGGAATTCTCGGTCGCGGCAAGCGGTGCCGGCATCCAGCCGATCATCGGCTGCCAGGTCGATCTGGCCTATGTGACGGTCCAGCCGGGCGAAAAACCCCGCGCACCCGCGCCGCTGGTGCTGCTGGCGCAGTCCGAGGCTGGATATGAAAACCTGATGAAGCTGAATTCCTGCCTGTACGTGGACAAGGGCGGGCAGCTTCCGCAGGTCACGCCCGGGGAACTGGAGCAACACGCCGACGGGCTGATCTGTCTGACGGGCGGTCCCAACGGGCCGCTGGGGATGTTGTTGCAGGCGGGGCAGCGACCCGCCGCGCAAGAGCTGCTCGGGCGGATGGCACGGGCCTTTCCCGACCGCCTCTATGTGGAACTTCAGCGCCACCCTGGCGAGGGCGGGCAACCCGAGGCCGAGCGGCTGACCGAACAGGGCCACGTGGAAATGGCCTATGCGATGAACCTGCCGCTGGTGGCGACGAATGATGTCTATTTCCCCGAAACCAAGATGTACGAGGCCCATGACGCCCTGATCTGTATCAGGGAAGGTGCCTATGTCGACCAGCAGGAACCGCGCCGCAGGCTGACCGCACAGCATTATTTCAAGAGCCAGCAGGAAATGGTGACGCTGTTCGCCGACCTGCCCGAAGCGGTCGAGAACACTGTCGAGATCGCGCGCCGCTGCGCGTTCATGGCCTATCGCCGCGACCCGATCCTGCCGAAATTCGCCGATGACGAGGTCGCCGAGCTGCGCCGCATGGCAAACCAGGGTTTGCAGGCCCGTCTGGCGGTGATCCCGCACGCGGTCAGTGTCGAGGAATACCAGAAACGGCTCGATTTCGAACTGGGGATCATCGAGGGCATGGGGTTTCCCGGCTATTTCCTGATCGTGGCCGATTTTATCCAATGGTCCAAGGATAATGATATTCCGGTCGGACCCGGCCGGGGGTCGGGCGCGGGCAGCCTCGTGGCCTATGCGCTGACCATCACCGACCTTGATCCGCTGCGCTATTCGCTGCTGTTCGAACGGTTTCTCAACCCCGAGCGGGTGTCGATGCCCGACTTTGACATCGATTTCTGCATGGACCGCCGCGAAGAGGTGATCCGTTATGTGCAAGAGAAATATGGCCGCGACAAGGTGGGCCAGATCATCACGTTCGGTGCGCTTTTGTCCAAGGCGGCCGTGCGCGATATCGGCCGCGTTTTGCAAATGCCCTATGGCCAGGTGGACCGCCTGTCCAAGATGATCCCGGTCGAAGGCGTCAAGCCGGTCAGCATCGAAAAGGCGCTGATCGACGAGCCGCGCCTGCGCGAAGAGGCCAGGAACGAAGAGGTGGTCGAGCGGTTGCTGACCTATGGCCAGCAGGTCGAAGGGCTGTTGCGCAACGCCTCGACCCATGCCGCCGGGGTGGTGATCGGCGACCGGCCCCTGGATGCGCTGGTGCCGCTCTACCAGGACCCGCGTTCCGACATGCCCGCCACCCAATTCAACATGAAATGGGTCGAGCAGGCGGGGCTGGTCAAGTTCGACTTTCTCGGGCTGAAAACCCTGACGGTCATCCAGAACGCGCTGGATCAGATCCTTGCCTCGGGCAGACCGCTGCACGTGGCCGCGGACGGCACCCGGCTCTACGAGCCCGCCGAGGGGGCCGAGAACCAGATGAACCTGATCCCCCTGGATGACGAAAAGACCTACAGGCTCTACGCCGCGGCCAAGACCGTGGCGGTGTTTCAGGTGGAAAGCTCGGGCATGATGGATGCGCTCAAGCGCATGAAACCCACCTGTATCGAAGACATCGTCGCACTCGTCGCGCTCTATCGGCCGGGCCCGATGGAAAACATCCCGACCTATTGCGAGGTCAAGAACGGCCAGCGCGAGATCACCTCGGTGCATCCGCTCATCGATCATATCCTTGAAGAAACCCAGGGCATCATCGTCTACCAGGAGCAGGTGATGCAGATCGCTCAGGTCATGGCCGGCTATTCGCTTGGCGGCGCCGACCTGCTGCGCCGTGCCATGGGCAAGAAGATCAAGGAGGCGATGGACGCCGAACGCCCGAAATTCGAAAAGGGTGCCGGGGAAAACGGGGTCGACAGGAAAAAGGCGACCGAGGTTTTCGACCTCTTGGAAAAATTCGCCAATTACGGGTTCAACAAATCCCACGCGGCGGCCTATGCGGTGGTCAGCTACCAGACCGCCTGGCTCAAGGCGAACCACCCGGTGGAATTCATGGCCGGGGTGATGAATTGCGATATCCACCTGACGGACAAGCTGGCGGTCTATTTCGAAGAGGTGAAAAAAGCGCTGGACCTGCCATGGGTGCCGCCCTGCGTGAACCGCTCTGATGCGACGTTCAAGGTGGTCGACGGGGCGCTGGTCTATGCGCTTGGCGCGCTCAAGAACGTGGGAACCGAGGCCATGCGCCTGGTGACAGACGGGCGCGGGCAGGACGGCATCGACAAGCCGTTTGCCACCCTGTTCGACCTGGCGCGGCGCGTCGATCTCAAGCGTGTGGGCAAGCGCCCGATGGAGATGCTGGCCCGCGCGGGTGCGTTCGACGCGCTCGACACGAACCGCCGCCGCGTCTTTGACAGCCTGGATGCGCTGGTCGCCTATTCGGCGGCGGTGCATGAGCAGAAGAATTCCAACCAGGTCTCGCTCTTTGGCGAAGCGGGCGAAGACCTCCCCGAACCGCGCCTGTCAACGGTCAATGACTGGTTGCCCGCCGAACGGCTTGCCGAGGAATTCAAGGCCGTGGGATTCTACCTGTCCGGGCATCCGCTGGATGACTACGCGGCGTTTCTCAGGCGCAAGGGCGTGATGACGCTGGAAGAAGTGCAGCAAAAGGCTCAATCGGCCCCGCATGTGGCCAAGTTGGCCGGGGTGGTCGCAGGGCGTCAGGAACGAAAATCCGCGCGCGGCAACCGATTTGCATTTGCTCAACTGTCCGACGCGACCGGAGCCTACGAGGTGACGCTGTTTTCCGAGACGTTGGAAAAATCACGCGCTTTCCTTGATGCGGGCTCCAAAGTGGTGATCACGGTCGAAGCCAACGTGGAAAGCGATCAGCTCAAGCTGCTGGCCCGATCGGTGGTACAGATCGATGCCGCGATCGGTGAGCTTGAAGCGGCGGGTCTGCGCGTGTTCATCGAGGATGTCGATGCGGTCGAAACGGTGGCTCGGGTTCTCGACGACGCCCAGACCGCGGCGCGCAATGCCGCAAGGGGACCGATTCAGGTGTGCCTGGTGGATCCGGCACTGCCTGGCGAGGTCGACATGGAGCTGGGACAGGAATTCGCCATAAACCCCCAGATCAAGGGCGCGATCAAGAGCCTGCAAGGCGTGCTGTCGGTCGAGGATCTCTGACGCCGGTTTGGGGGCTCTGCCCCCGCCGCCCTGCGGGCGTCTCCCCCGGAGTATTTGACCAAAGATGAAATACGGGATTTGCCTTCTTCATCTTTGTCACAATACTCCGGGGAGTTTGAGGGGCAGCGCCCCTCATCCTTTTCCGGGTCAGTAGTGCGGGGGGCGCTCGTCAGCGATGATTACGCCTCCGCCCCTTTCCGCCTCGCGCTCGCCCTCTCGCTGCATGAGCATATGGACACGCCGGGTCAGCGTGTCGATTTCTCTTTGCTGGCGCGCGACCACGTCGCTGAGTTCATCCACGGTGCGTAGCAGGTGGGCAAGTTTTTCTTCCAGGTGTTGCATGATCGGCCCTCATTGTTTCATTTGGCCTTTACCGTGGTTGCGTGTCTTTTCCAACGGCGGGACTTGCGCCGCCTTGCCCCGGTGGTGCCCTTGGGCTAGACCCCGCGGCAACCGGACTGCCCAAGGACGCCCGATATGGCCAAGACCAAGAAACAGCCCCGCCCCAAGGCCGAAACGCCCAAGGGGTTCCGCGACTATTTCGGTGCGGAGGTCACGCAGCGCAGCGCGATGTTGCAGGCGATTGCGGCGGTTTATCATCGGTACGGGTTTGATGCGCTGGAATCCTCGGCGGTTGAGACGGTGCAGGCCCTGGGCAAGTTCCTGCCCGATGTGGACCGCCCCAACGAAGGGGTTTTCGCCTGGCAGGAGTTTGACGAGCGCGACCGGGGCGACTGGCTGGCGTTGCGCTATGATCTGACCGCACCGTTGGCGCGGGTCTATGCGCAGCATCGCAATGACCTGCCCATGCCCTATCGGCGTTATGCCATGGGGCCGGTCTGGCGCAATGAAAAGCCGGGGCCGGGGCGGTTCCGGCAATTTTACCAATGCGACGCGGATACGGTTGGCACCGCGAGCATGGCTGCCGATGCCGAGATTTGCGCGATGTTGTCCGATACGCTCGAGGCCGTGGGCATCGCGCGAGGGGATTACGTGATCCGCATCAACAACCGCAAGGTTCTGAATGGGGTGATGGAGGTGGCCGGAGTGCTGGACCCGTCCGAACCGGAAAACTTCGCCCAAGAACGCGGGATCGTGTTGCGCGCGATCGACAAGCTGGACCGGCTTGGGCCGGGCGGGGTGCGGGCCTTGCTGGGCGACGGGCGCAAGGACGAGAGCGGCGACTTCACCGCAGGCGCGGGGCTGGGCGATGCGCAGGCTGAAATCGTCATGGGATTTATGCAGGCCCGTCGCGATACAGGCGCGGAAACGGTGGCCCGGCTGCGCGAATTGGTGCAGGGGTCGGCCATGGGGGAAGATGGCGTTGCCGAGTTGCAGGAGATCGCCGACCTGTTGGCTGCGCAAGGCTATGGCCCGGATCGGATCATCATCGACCCCTCGGTGGTGCGCGGCCTTGGGTATTACACGGGCCCGGTCTATGAGGCGGAACTGACCTTCGAGATTCTTGACGAGAAAGGCCGCAAGCGGCAATTCGGATCGGTTGCCGGGGGCGGGCGTTATGACGACCTTGTCAAACGCTTTACCGGGCAGGCGGTGCCGGCCACTGGAGTTTCGATCGGCGTGGATCGGCTGTTGGCGGCGTTGCGGGAAAAGGGGCGGATCACCTCGGTGGCGCAGGGGCCTGTTGTGGTCACCGTGATGGATCGCGACCGGATGGCGGATTACCAGGCGATGGTGGCCGAACTGCGCAATGCGGGCATTCGCGCCGAGGTGTATCTGGGCAACCCCAAGAATTTTGGCAACCAGTTGAAATATGCCGACCGGCGCAACAGCCCGGTGGCGATCATCGAGGGCGGCGACGAAAAGGATCGCGGCGTGGTGCAGATCAAGGACCTGATCCTGGGCGCGCAGATCGCCGAGAACGCCACGCTGGAAGAATGGAAAGAACGCCCCAGCCAGTTCGAAGTGCCGCGTGATCAGATGCTGGCCAAGGTGCGCGAGATCCTCGCGCTGCACGGAACCGGGGCGAACTGATGCCGACACGAGCCGAAACACTGACCGAAGCGGCGCGTTTGCGCGCGTTGTTTCAGGCCGCGGGCGCCTTGCCGATCGAAACGCCGATCCTGCAACCGTCGGAAACCCTGTTGGACCTGTATGGCGAAGACATCCGCGCGCGGGCCTATGTGACCAGCGATGCGCTGAACGGCGAACAGATGCTGCGCCCGGATTTCACGGTGCCGGTGGTGCAGATGCACATGGAATTCGGTGCGGAACCGGCGCGCTATACCTATTCGGGCGAGGTTTTCCGGCACCAGGACGAACATCCCGAACGGGCAAGCGAATATGTGCAGGTCGGCTATGAGCTGTTTGACCGCACCAACGCGGCGGCGGCCGATGCCGAGGTTTTTGCGCGTATTGCCGAGGCGGTTGCCGGGCTGAACCTGCGCGCGGCGACCGGTGACATCGGTATTCTGATGGCGGCGGTGCGCGGGTTGAACACCACCGGGCGGCGCAAGGCGGCGCTGATGCGGCATATCTGGCGGCCCCGGCGGTTCCGGGCCTTGCTCGACCGGTATTCGCGGCGTGTGCCGGTGCCCCCGACACGTGCGGATTTGCTGGCGCAGGAGGATCCGCTGTCGATCGATGCGCCCTGGATCGGCAAACGCGGGCAGGCCGAGCTGGCCGAGCGGATCGAGGCCCTGCGCGCGGATGCCGAGGCACCGCCGATCTGTGCGACCGAGCTCTCGGCGCTGGACAACCTGCTGTCGGTGCGTGAGACCGCGCCCTTTGCATTGGCCCACCTGCGCGACATTGCCGTCGATCTGCCGTCGATCACGCCATCGCTTTATGTGCTCGAAGCCCGGTTGGGCGCGCTGGATGCCTGTGGGATCGATGTTGAAAACCTCGATTTCGAGGCCAGCTATGGGCGCACCTCGATGGAGTATTACGACGGGTTCGTCTTTGGGTTCTATGCCGAGCGCCGTCCGGATTTGCCGCCGATCGCCACCGGCGGGCGGTATGATGCGCTGACCCGGCAACTGGGCGGGGGCAGCGAGATCCCGGCGGTGGGCGGTGTGTTGCGTCCGGGGCTGATGCTTGAACTCCGGGAGGGCATGGCATGAGTGTCAAGCTGGGTGTGCCGTCCAAGGGGCGGCTGATGGAAAAGACCTTTGGCTGGTTTGCCAAGCGGGGCATCACCCTGACCCGCACCGGTTCAGAACGGGAATATGCCGGCATGGTGACCGGGATCGACGGTGTCGACCTGGTGTTGCTTTCGGCGGGAGAGATCCCGCGCGAACTGGCGGCGGGGCGGATTCACCTGGGCGTGACCGGCACCGATCTGGTTCGTGAAAAGCTGCCGCTTTGGGAGCAGCAGACAGAAGAGGTCAGCCCGCTGGGCTTTGGCCATGCCGACCTTGTGCTGGCGGTGCCGAAATGCTGGGTGGATGTGGATACGCTGGATGATCTCGATGCGGTGGCGGCGGCGTTTCGGGCGCGGCACGGGCATCGCTTGCGGATCGCGACCAAGTATCACCGGCTGGTGCACGGATTCCTGCGTGATACCGGCGTCGCGGATTATCAGCTGGTCGACAGCCAGGGCGCGACCGAGGGTACGGTGATGAACGAAACCGCCGAGATGATCGCCGATATCACCTCGACCGGGGATACGTTGCGGGCCAATCACCTGAAGATCCTGGGCGAAGGCCTGATCCTGCGCAGCCAGGCGACCCTGTGGCGCAGCCGGTCCGCGCCGGTAAGCGACGCGGACCGCAAGACGCTGAAGGCGCTGATCAGGCAGGTGGGTTAGGGGGCCGAGCCCCCGCCAGACCAGCGCAGCCAGCTTTCGGGCGAGCCATGGTAGACATTCAGGTCGACCGGCCCTTCGACGCCGGGCAGGATGCCGGTGCCGGTATATTGCCAGAAGGTCCAGAACGCGCCGGGATAGACTGTGCGCGGATGGCCCGCGACCGAGCGCAGCCAGAATTCCGTGTTGCGCAGCCGGCCAATGCCGGTCTCGGCATAGAAATCGACCGTGGTATAGACCACCGGGCGACGACCGTAATGCGCTTGGAGCATGTCGAGGAAAATCTCGGCCTCGGCGCGAATAGTGTCCCCGTCCGGGCGCAGGCGGCAGGTGCGCGATTGGTGGTTCCATTCCATGTCGAGCACATGCGGCAGATCCGAACTGCTGCGCGGGACATTCCGGATGAACCACGCGGCCTGTTCATGGGCCGGGCGGCAGAAGTAATAGAAATGATAGGCCCCGTGCCGCACGCCGGCACGGCGGGCACCGGTCCAGTGATCCTGGAACATCGGGTCGATGTAGTCGCCGCCCTCGGTGGCCTTGATGAAGGCAAAGTTGATGCCGGCGGATTTCACGCGGGACCAGTCGATATCCCCCTGATAGCGGGCCACATCGATGCCGTGGATCGGATAGGAATAGGGGTCGCGGCCTTTCCACGGATGCGGTTTGGAATCGCCATAGCGCGGATAGACCAGAAGGTTGGTCTCAGGGTCCAGCTTGGCGGGCACCACGGGGGCCGTGCGCTCGACGCGCCCGCCACAACTGGCAAGGACGGCCGCTGCCAGCAGGGCCACCAGGATTCTGTACATTTTTGTTCTCCTGCTCGATGCCGTCTTGTCGCGCGGCTTTGGTGTTGGAGTTGGGGCATGTTTAAACGATATCCCCGGCCTGCAACAGGGATATGTTGGGGCGGGGTCAGATCACGCCGATCTCGGCCAGCGCGCGATTGAGTTCGAGTGGCAATGCATCATCCGTTTCGCGCCCCTCGGGCAGGTCGGGCGGGGTGTCCTCGGGCGGCAGATAACGCCAGCCCTGAAACGGTCGGCGCAGCACCGACTGGGTGCGGTGCAATTGCCGGTCCAGAACAATGGCACAGCGCCGGATGCCGTCGCTGCCTGTCACCTCGTCAAGGCGCAGCACCTTTTGCCGGCATTGGACCAGCCCCTTGATCACCCAGTAGATCGAGCCGCCATTCAGAATCTCGGCCTCGCGCTTGGGCCACATCCGCGTGACGTGGCGGGGCAACCCGTCCTCGGATTGCGCCTGGCGGGTCTGTTGCCATTGCAGCAGGTCCTCGACACCTTCGGTGCCAACGGAGAGTTTGATCAGATTGACGGTCTTATCCACAGAGTCTTCCCCGGCTGAGGGTGTATATGGTAGTGGATATTGGTCAGGCTTCAAGCTATTGTGGTTGCCTGCCAAAGAAGGATTCGGATCATGAGCCGATTTGCCGCCCCCATCGCTGAACAGATCTGGGACATGAAGTACCGGTTCAAGGACGCCGACGGAAGCCCGATCGACAAGAGTATCGAGGACACGTGGCGCCGAATCGCGCGCGATCTGGCCAGTCATGAACAGACCCCCGAAGCCTGGGAAGACCGGTTCTTTGAGGCGTTGGAGGATTTCAAATACCTGCCGGCGGGGCGCATCACCGCCGGGGCGGGGACGGCGCGGCAGGTGACGCTGTTCAACTGTTTCGTGATGGGCACGGTACCCGACAGCATGGGCGGCATTTTCGAGATGCTGAAAGAGGCGGCCCTGACCATGCAGCAAGGTGGCGGGATCGGGTATGATTTCAGCACCATCCGCCCCAAGGGTGCGGATGTGAAGGGGGTCGCCGCCGATGCCAGCGGGCCGCTGTCTTTCATGGATGTGTGGGACGCCATGTGCCGCACCATCATGTCCGCCGGCAGCCGGCGCGGCGCGATGATGGCGACCATGCGTTGCGATCACCCGGACGTGGAACAGTTCATCTCGGCCAAATCCGACTCGGCCCGGTTGCGCATGTTCAACCTGTCGGTGCTGGTGACCGATGATTTCATGCGGGCGGTCAAGGCGGACGGGCCGTGGGACCTGCAATTTGACGGCAAAGTCTATCATACGGTGCAGGCGCGCGACCTGTGGAACAAGATGATGCGCGCGACCTATGATTTTGCCGAACCGGGGGTGATTTTCATCGACCGGATCAACGCCGCCAACAACCTGGCCTATTGCGAGACCATTGCCGCGACTAACCCCTGCGGCGAGCAACCCCTGCCGCCCTACGGGGCCTGCCTTCTGGGCTCGATCAACCTCGCGCGGCTGGTCACCGATCCGTTCGCCGAGGCGGCACAGCTCGACGAGGCGGCGCTGTCCGAGCTGGTGGCAACGGCGGTGCGGATGATGGACAACGTGGTGGACGTGTCCAAGTTCCCTTTGCCCGAACAGGCCGAGGAAGCCCGCAACAAGCGCCGGATCGGGCTGGGCGTGACCGGGCTGGCGGATGCGCTCCTGATGCTGGGCCTGCGCTATGGATCGGAGGAGGCGGCGCGTCAGACCGAGCGCTGGCTGCACGCGATCGCCCGCGCCGCGTATCTGGCCTCGGTGGATTTGGCGAAGGAGAAAGGGGCCTTTCCGCTGTTTGACGCCGAGAAATACCTTGCCAGCGGTACCATGCAGCAGATGGACGAGGACGTGCGCGCCGCCATTCGTGAACATGGCATTCGCAACGCCCTGTTGACCAGCATCGCCCCCACCGGCACCATCAGCCTTTATGCCGGCAACGTCTCGTCCGGGATCGAGCCGGTCTTTGCCTATGCCTACAAGCGCAAGGTCCTGCAGAAGGACGGTAGCCGCACCGAGGAAGAAGTGGTCGATTACGCGGTGCAGATGTGGCGTGACAAGTTTGGCGACGCCGCCTTGCCCGACTATTTCGTCAACGCTCAGACCCTGTCGCCTGCCGACCACGTGCGCATGCAGGCCGCCGCGCAGAAATGGGTGGATTCCTCGATTTCCAAAACCATCAACTGCCCCGAAGACATCAGTTTCGATGCCTTCAAAGACGTATACATGCAGGCTTGGGATTCCGGCTGCAAGGGCTGCACCACCTATCGTCCGAATGATGTGACGGGGAGTGTGTTGAGTGTCGCCGAAGACAGCAACAAGACGGCCGAAGTTGTCGCGCGCAACGACGCAGAACCCCAAACCCCGCATGGTGATGTGATCTACATGTCCGAACCGCTGGACCGGCCCAGCGAGCTTGAGGGCAACACCTACAAGGTGAAATGGCCCGACAGCGAACACGCGCTCTACATTACCATCAACGACATCGTCATCAATGGCCATCGCCGTCCTTTCGAAGTGTTCATAAACTCCAAGAACATGGAGCATTTCGCCTGGACCGTGGCCCTGACCCGGATGATCAGCGCAGTGTTCCGCCGCGGCGGCGACGTGAGCTTTGTGGTCGAGGAACTCAAGGCCGTCTTCGACCCGCGCGGCGGCGCTTGGGTGCAGGGCAAGTACATCCCCTCGATCCTGGCCGCGATCGGAGGTGTCATCGAACGGCACATGATCGCGATCGGATTCCTGGAAGGCGAGGGAATGGGCCTGAAATCAGACCCGCAGGCGCAGGTCGTGAACACCGACACACCTCGCGGCAAGGCGTGTCCCAGCTGTGGCCAATACGACATGCGGATGGTCGAAGGCTGCATGACCTGCGCCAGTTGCGGTTATTCCAAATGTCAATAGTCATGAGCTAAGTCCTTGTGGAACGACACATAAGGTGACATTTATTGACGTCGAGTTGCCATTTCTCGGCGTCGGACCTGCAGTGCTCGCTGCGTATCGCTAGCTTTTTTGTGACATTGCAAAAAGAGCCGGGTGCGGATTTTGGACCTTCGCATAAGTATATCAGACCGATGTCAGTCTTCCGAACGCGGGCAATTGGTGGCGGCCTAGAGTTTTGAAACCTTAAGAGGCCTTGTTGCACAAATCGGGTGAGGGATTCACTGCGTGAATCCAGCATGATGGCTGGATGGCATGAGCAGTTGGGCCCCTACGAAGTACAAGACCACGAACTGATCGGCTTACAATGAAAGCTTGAAGCGGCGCGGATCGCTGACGATCTGGTTTGATCCAGAAATGACATGGCGAGCGCCACCGACCGGCAAACGCGGCCGACAGCCGAGCTTCAGCGACGCGGCGATCCAGACGTGTCTGACGATGAAGGTGCTGTTCAGCATGCCCCTTCGGCAGACGACAGGGTTCGTCGAAAGCCTGTTGCGTCTGGCAGCGCTTGACTGGAAAGT